>DAOTTZ010000164.1:0-15571 GCA_034437535.1 Anaerolineae bacterium
TGTCGGCTGTGGCAGGGCTCGTCAACCGCCAACTCGCTCATCGGATGCCTGCCTGATCCTTTCTGGGGGAAGGGGCATTGTATCTACTCCCCTTATTTTGAAGGTTAACTAGTATAAAGCCAATGACCATAGAGAAACCATAAAATTATGGGGCAATTGCGTTAAATCAGGAACGCTGATGCGCTCGGCTAGCCGATTAGGCCGCCGTCAAGATTAAGATTTTGCCCGGTGATGAACCGCGCCGCGTCACTGCACAAAAATAACACCGCCTGCGCCACATCTGCCGGGGTACCGGGGCGGGCCAGCATGTTGGTCGCGTCGTCGGTGGGCAGATCGTTGTCACTGACGTTGCCGGGGCTAACGGCGTTCACCCGGATGCCATCGGGGGCCAGTTCACGGGCGGCCTGGCGCGTCAAGCCGAGGATGCCGGCTTTAGTCGCCAGATACGGCGCACCGCCGCTTAAAGTAGTATGACTGCTGGCGATGTTGACGATCACGCCGCCGCCTTCGTCGATCATCACCCGGCTGACCAATTGCAAGATGAAATACGCGCCCACCATATTGACTTCGGTTGTGCGGCGCAGATCCCATTCATCGACCTTGACCAATGGCGTGGGCTGGAAGGCCCCCACCGCGTTGACCGCGATATGAATCCGCCCGAATTGGTCGCGGGTGCGCTCGATCATGTTGGACGCCTGAAAGCGGTTCGCCACATCACCCTGCACCCCAATCGCCTGCCCGCCAGCCTGGCGGATGGCCTCCGGCACACTTTCGGCCCGGTCCGGGTTGAGATCCCCAATGCCGACCGCCGCCCCAGCGGCACCGAAGGCCTGTGCAATCGCTTTGCCCACGCCCCCACCGCCCCCGGCGATGAAGGCCGTCTGGCCGCTAAAGTCAAAGGTTATGTTCACCGTGATTTCAACCAATCTTGCATTTTGTGTACAACCCCTAGATGAAACGTGCGGTTATTGTCCGGCCCCACCATCAGATCACGGTCGGCACCCGGCGCGATGAAATAACTTGCGCCGTGTGGCAGGCAATCCTGGTGATGCCGGGCCGCCTGATTGGCGTACTGCTCCGGCTTATGCCAATCTCGCGCCCCCTGGATGATCTGCAACGGGGCGTCAATCGCCAGGATGTGATCGACATCCAGCATATTGCCCACCAGGATAACGCCGGCGGGCCGCGCCACACGCGCAAACAACCCGAACGCTTCACCGAGCATCCGGGAGCTATCCCCCGGGGCCAGGATGACGACACGATTCGAGTCAATTTGGCGTTGTTGCAGGGCGGTTTCGTAGGCTTTGACGGCATCCTGCATGGCAGACCCACACCCGCTGGCCCCACTGCGACCGGTGCCGCGTTTATCCCACCGGAAGACGGCATACCCGACGTTGAGTGCGGTGTGGGCATAATGTCGATAGTCGTCACGCGAATGCCACCCAACCTGATGCAAAAGAAACATCAAGGGGAAGCCCCGATTTTCTGGATGCGCTACCGGCGGATAATCCACCTGTCCGGCCAGCCGCACACTATCACCCGCAAAGACGATTTCGCTCCGCAGATTGTGTGCTGATCGACGCTCTACGACATAGTTTGCCGCCATTATTTCTATCCCTCTGCTAATTGTATTGCCCAGATAGAAATAAGGAAATTAATTTGTTTAAGTGTACTTTAAGGATACCGCATTTGGGGCGGAATTACTACAAAAGTTTACCCGATTGGTTCGGCTTTTGTCCAGCGGGAATGATGGCACAAAACCGGGCAGACTGGATTAGTCTACCCGGTGGATATTGCGCGGGTTTAACGGATGGTCGGATCACTGATCCAGACATCCGGGGAGATGAGCGTTGGGCCTTCGATGACGACTTGATCGGTATACCCATACGGCAATTCGTAGACGTTCAAGCCGTTGAACTGGCTCAACACCGGGCGTTCCGCGCCTAACGTCTGATCCAGCACGCGGGTCACCGGCTCACAGTTGACCTGGGTCGTCTCGATGCAGATTTCCAGCGCGACTTGCACTGAATTCAACTCCGGGCGATCCAGCAGGTATGTCACCCGGATATGATTCCAGGAGACCTGAGTCTTGCCGGTTTCTTCCTGTACTTCTTCGACCGATTGTTGATCCGGGATGGCGGTCTGGTTGTCGCCATGCAAGCGCAGGAGTGCGCCGCCGGTCGGGGTCGGTGTGGGGCCGGGGCCGTTGCACCAGTTGGCCTCACAGAAGGTCAAGGGGGCTACGCCATCCAGGTTAGGCAGGCGGGCGAAAATATCCGGGTCGAGCGTCGTCCAGCGGCGGTCGATAAACAGGCCGAAGTCTTCATCCAGGCCGGTCACGTACATCATGGTCGATTCTTGATAATTGCGATACCAAGCGCGGAAGCGCGTCCCACGCGGCATAATGCCCATGTATTGAGTCGTGCCGACATCCAGGAAGCTGAACGCATTGAGTGATTCCGCCTGGAACGCGGCCCCGGCGGCATCTTCGATCACTTCGTCCAGGTCGATCTGTGGCGGATTTTCCGCGAAGTTATTGGCGGTGAAGTCTGCCGCCGCGCAGAACGACTCACCGCTGGCCTGTTCGGCATCAACCTGGAAGCCAAACAACGCGCCCAGGATGTAAACCTGAGTCTGTGTGACGGGCTGGCACCGCAACAACGGATCAACCCCCTGCCAGCCGTTAGGCCGCACCGACGGCCCCAAACTGGTATCGGTCAGCACTTCCAGGTTATAGCGCAGGTTGATGGCAGACACGGCGGGAGCTTCCGGGATGAAGCGGCTCCAGCCATCAGGCCGGGAGAGTCCTTCCAGCACGATGTCGGCCAGCCGTTCCAGGTCACTGTTGAGATCCGCCGCCAGATTCGGGCTGGCACTCTCGATGTTGCCGATCCAGGCACCGGGGCGATTGTTGACACCTAACACTTCGTTCGCCAGCCGTTCCAGGTCACCGCGTGCGGCCAACACGATCTCTTGCGATTGATTGCCCTCGAACGGCGGGATGTCGGTCAGGATCGGATTCAACACCTCAGATTGCAGGTCAAAGACCAGGGCTTCGCAGTAATTGCTCACACTGAGCGAAGTCTCCGCCCGTTCTTCGTAGATGGTGTTCAACAGGCGGTTGAGATTTTGTATGGTGCGCTCACACCGGTAGATTGGCTCCGCCCCGTTCCATTCGGGCGGGCGCAGGTCGGCACTGCCGAACACTTCATCCGCCGTCAGTTCCAGGTCATGGCGGACGTTACGCGCCAGCAATTCTTCGTTGGCCGTGGTCGCGCCGAACCAATTATCCGGCAGACCCGGCGGGCCGAAGACCTTTTCCGCCGTGACGGCGTGATCGTACCACAGGTCACCGACGAATGACTCCGACGTGACCTCAAAGTTAAACGTCCAGGATTCCGGACGCACCCCTTCCCCGTAGGCTTCATCCGCCAGCAGTTCGAGGTCGTCCCGCGCTTCGATCAAGAATAACTCAAACAGGTTGGCCTGTCGGTCGGGGGCGGCCCAGACGGCCATGCCGCCGAGCAACATCACGATCAACACACCTAAAATCTGATGTCGCATTGTATTCCCTCTAGCAGTACTCTACTCGTTCGATCTCATTATACATGCAAGCAGAGATTCGTGATATGCGCTAGCGGATCATCTGTTGGAGCCGGGCTATACCCAACCACCAGGCCACCGCGCCCTGTGGGGCCATGCGGCGCGGCAGATCACCCGGCAAGCCGGCCAACGTGCTGAGGGGGATGTAATGTGTGTGTTGGCGTTCGGTATGGCTGGCGGCCTTCAGCGCGGCTTGATGGCGCGAGTACCAGCCGGGATCGTGGATCACCAGCAGGCCGCACAACTCAAAGCGGGTGGAAAGCAAGTTCTGCGCGATGCCGGTGGGGTGCCATGCGGCGCGACCATCAGCCAGCATAGCGGTCAATTCAACGATGGCCGGGTGCGCGTCGATGTAATCCAGCGTGGTTGGGGCTGGCTGGCGGGTGTCGAATTCTGCCATGCCGAACAACTCTTCGCCATATTCGCGGATCATCTGCTGGAAGAACGACCATTCTGCCAGCGGATCAAGCAAGGGCTGAAGCACGAAGGCCGGCACCACATGGAGCAAGCCGGCCCCGGTCGCCAGTGTGGGCGCACGCTCCGCCAGGATCAGCCGGTAATCACCCGCGTGATAAAACGCGGTCAGCACCGCCGCACCGATCACGGTGCAGCGTCCCGCCCCACCCTGCAACACCGCCGCCGGTGGCACCCGCGCATGGAGGGCCTCACGTAACGGCAGGTCATCCTGCCGCCCGGTGGCATAATCGCGCAGTTCATGGTCGAGCGCGTCGCAAGTGGCGATCATATCAAAGTAATGACCGAGTGCGCCCTGCAAACGCGGCGGATCAAGTAGCAGGCGATCCGCCACGTAACAGCGGCCATTGGTCAGCGTGCGGTTGTGCTGGCGGGATGCCAGATGCGCCGCATCATACAACGCGAATTCCGCCACATCCTGCCGGGCCAGCCCCGCTAAGAGCGAATCGCCCTCAGCAGGATGCACGGTCACCGGGTAGCCCTGAAACAGACAATCGCCATAGAACGCGGTCAGGGTTGCCAGCAGACGATCATACGCGGCGGAATCCATCACGGGTCTAATCGCTAAAGGTCATCACCAACCGCAGATAGGCGGCGTCGGCTTCTACCTGTGCGCTGATGGTGAAACTCTCGAACGTCTCCGCGAAGGTGTTAGAAGCCGCCAACACCTGCTGGATTGTCTCCATCGGGTCGGGCTGGTCTCGCTGAGACCGAAGCGGCACCACCCCACTAAAGGAAGACTCCGGGTCTATCTCCTCGAAGATGTCTTCAAACACATTACCGATGGCCGGGCCGAGCAACGTCAGCGCGACGATTTGCGTCACAGTCTTGAAGCCAGCCGTATCCATATACCACACGGTCTGCGGCACATCCAGCAGACTTTCCGCCGCGAAGCTAAAGGACGGATTACCGGCCAGCCCGCCCTCCGCGTTGAGGGCCAGTACCGCCGCGTCCCGAGTCGCCAGCACCAGCACGTTCTCATCCGCCGCCAGCACGACTTCCAGCGACGCACCGATGCCTGATTCCTCCGCCGCGATGTCTATGATCAAGGCGTTGGTCCCGGCGACGGTCTCATTACGCACCGTCACGCCCGGCTGAAGCTGGCCCTGGGGTGCGGCAGTCTGGGTGAAATCCTGCAAGTTACTGATGAACTGCCCGGCTAATGCCGCGTCGTTCACCTCAACCACCAGGCCGAAATCCGCCCCGAGGCCGCCCGATTCGCCGTTTAGCGCATTACTCACCGCGACCAGGTTACCGTCGGCATCGGTCGCCAACGCCGCGAACAGCGCGTAGTTACCATCCAGCAGGGTGAGCGTCTGCTCGTAGGTCAGCCCGGTGATGGCTTCCAACAGGGTGCTGATCTGCTGGACCTGTTGCGGGACGGTGTCATCGTCTTCGGCGGCGAGTTCGATCACCTGGGTGACGGGATCACGCAGGTTTTTGCCGTGTATCAGCAAGCTGGTATCTGCTGGCAAAAAGCGGGCAAAATCCGCATCGACCGGATCACCGATTAAGCTATAGAGCAAGTCGGCTTCCGGCCCGGCGTCATCAATGCCGAAATCCAGCACCAGCGAACGCTCGTCCAGGATAGTCGCACCGAAGGCCATATCGACCGACGGCGGCAACACAGGTTCCGGTCGTTGTTCTAATTCGGCCTCCGGGTCAAGGCCCTGAATAACATCATCAAACACCGCGCTGATCGACTGGTTGATGATTGCATTAAAGACGGCAATATCCACGTAGCCCAGGATGTTGTAGGTCGTCTCCGGCAGATTGCCGATAGCGGTGGCGAAATCCGCATCATTTTTGAGATTTTCCGCCACTGTCGCGCCGAACGGGATCACCTGCTCACGGGTGGCGATGTACAGGGTGCGCTCCCCCAGGGCGACGACGGTAAACTCATCGACAGTGTAGACGGTAAAACCGTCGCGTTCGCTCGAAATGCCGGTGGGCATATCGAGCGTCTCTATCAGGAAGTCGAGCGCGGCTTCCGGGTCGGTGATGTCGATGGCAAAGACCGCATCGACTTCAAATGGATCGTCTTGCGGCACTACAGCCACCGCGATGTTCTGCCCCAGCCAGGGCCGCACACCCTGCGCCCACGTCACACCGAATGAATCAACTGAGAATGCTTCCAGCAGGAACTCGGTCGTGATCACACTATTGGGCGGCACATCCTCCGGGGCCAAAGCACGCACTTGATCTAAGAAGGGATGAAAGCGGGCCAGAATCCCGTCAAGCGCATCGAAGTAGCCTTCATCGGTGCGGATGCTGGCGTAAAAATACGTATCAGCCGGGAATTCTTGAGCATAAGCGGCGGAGTCCGTCGGGTGGTCGGCTTCACTCACCCCGGCGGAACCAAACACCAAGACGGCGACAATCACCAGCGAGACGAAGCGAGTCACACTCGCCAGCACAGCAGATAATCGACGGTCAGACATAGACACACATCCTTTGGCTTTGTCGGTCAACAAGCCTATGCTACCATGATTATAGATTTTGTGCGGTTCTTATAGAATACGAAAAGGGCGTGCCATGCCATTCACGCCCTTTCCTTACGGGGAAGCCTTTATGAGATGAATGGTTATCACGACGTTTTGTTTCATCGGGGAGATGACTAATATACACATCATCGTGATTAACCACATCTTGACTACACTATATCCATGCCGTGTTACGAAACCTTATGCTGGATGTTGGCAATTTGTAAAGTTATCCGCCGGGTTTAGTCTTCGCGCAATTCACGCGGGATGCTCCGCTTGGCCGCGATGTAATCCTCATGACTGAGCAAGAGCGTATTGCAGATGGTACGCACCTCCTGGATCTCGTCAAAAGTCGCTTTGCCATCTGCCGCCGCGATGCGAAACAGCACTTTAGCGAAATCTGCCAATTCGTCGTGCGTACACACATCGAAGAATTCGCGGGCGGTACGGAACGGGTCGAGCTTGGCGGTTGAATCCGCAGTGGCGGCACTGGCGACGAATTCGGCCTCGTCGTCGTTGATGTGCCAGCGTTCTTTTAGCGCGGAGACAATCGCCTGATATTCCTGCGGGACGATCTGCTTATCGACACGGGCGATGCGGGCCATCACCCCGGCGGCCAGGCTGAGCTTGCGTAATTTGTCGTCCGGGATGTTGATCTCCCCTTCCCCCCCGGCGGAGCCGCCGCTGGACGTCATAGTACACCCGGTTTTGCAGGAAGTCTTCAAAGTAGTGTTCGCGGTTCGGCCCGTTGACGGCATCCCCTCGTCGCTGGATCGGCCCGGTGAACAGACGCTTGAAGGCCCCGGCGATGCTCACATCTTTCTCCTGGAGTGCGGCTTTGATCTGGTCGGCGACGGCTCGTTCGTCGGCGGTCTCGTCACCATCCGCCCGGATGAGATCGTCAAGGGCGTCGAACACCAATTCACGATCTGCTGGCGACCGCACCCGATCCACCAGATCTGCGATCAACCGTTCGCGCTCCGCCGCCCCCACTGGCGCGTCGATGTACATATCCAGTTCGGCCCACTCGGTCGCGTTCAGGCCGGGGATGCGGAACAACAGGTCTTTGAGGCTGTTCAGTTCGTCATGCGAGACATCGCCATCGGCCCAGGCCGTCGCGATAATCACCTTTGCCAACGTGATGATGAGATCATGATTTGCCATACGGTTTCCTTTGTGCGTCTGCTGGTGGGAATGCCGGGGGGGCAGGCCCCCCGGCGGCGGGATATTTAGACGAGCTTGGCGTTAAGCTCCATCGTCTCTACCCCGGCTAAGGCCCGGCTGATGGTGCAGTTAGTCTTGGCGGCTTCCGCGAATTGCTGGAAGGTATCGGCGTCAATGCCGGGGACGTCGCCTTCGGTGTGGATGACGATCTTGGTGATGGTCGGGCCAGCATCGGTGCGGCCCATGTGTACATCGACATTCGCTTCGATGTAATTGGGCGTGTGGCCGTCACGTTCCAGCGCGACATTGAGGGCCATCGCGTAGCATTGCGCGTGCGCGGCGGCGATCAATTCTTCCGGGTTGGTGCCGGTGCCGTCTTCAAATCGGCTGGAAAAAGAATACTGTCCATCCATCGCGCCACTTTGCGTCTTACTGGTGCCCTGCCCTTCCTTGAGGGTGCCTTCCCAACGAGCTTGTGCTGAGCGTGCCATTTACAATCTCTCCTTATTTTATTTTATCTGTAACCGCTTCAACTATAGCAAATCCCCTGCCCCACCACACGCGATGTTAAACGAGATCTCATGCACGCGGGCAACAAAAAGACGGGCGATGACCGCCCGCCTCATGATTTTATGGGGTTGATCGGGCCGGTGAATTTTCTCACCGGCCCGCCGTCATGATTGCTATTTGCCGTCCAGACTGAACAGCCAGCGGAAGAAGTCGTTGAGGAAGAAGCCTTCACCGGTAGCGGGCAGTTCTTGCACGCCCAGGTCTTCCGGCTGGGCCGGGAATACCTGCTGGCCCGGCTGACCGGGTTCAGTCGGCTCGGTCGGCTCGGTCGGTTCGGTTGGATCAACCGGTTCTTCCGGTGCGTAATCCGCCGATATATCAACCGGTTCCTGGTTGGCACTGAGTTCGTCACTCAGGTCGCCGTCACCGTCGCCGTCCCAGTTGGCGATTGCCACGTTGCGGGCATCTTCCACACCCGGCAGGAGCGTCGTGCGGAACACGATGTCTACCCGGTTGGTGGCTTCATCGCGGGTGAACACACCCGGATTCGGCGCGATGCTTCCTTCGTAGATCACCTCATTGTTCACCGGGTCATATTCACACAGGGTCACTATGCTGGCCCCGTTCGCCACACAGGTCAGGCTACCGGCGACGTACTCGGTGCCGACCGGGATCGGGTCTACCACGCGCACCTGGTAGGCGATCACCTCGTTGGGGTTGGCCCACCACATGCCCCATTCCAGCACCGGCAGACCACTCGCATCGACGGTCTTCTCACCGAACGGCGGATCGAAGATGCCGGCCCCGTTGATGACGGTCTCATCGACCGCTTCGTTGTTGCTCGTGTTCTGGTCGTCCGGCGAGTCTACGATTGCGATGTTATCGAACGTACCCGGCGCGCTCGGCCCATCTGCAAACACACTGATGATGATGGCCGGGAGTGTGCCGCCCGGTGCCAGCGGATAGGTGCCGACGTAGGTACAATCCACATTGTTGCCCACCGTCGCAGAGCAATCCCAATCAGTACCGGTCGGGATGCCGTTCACCGTCACGTAAGCCGCCGGGACGTTATCCGTCACACGGATCGGGCCGTTATCCGGCGCACTGCCGACGTTGGTCACGATCAACGTGTACTCATACGGATCCGGGTTGTTCTGGATGAAGTCCCCGACATGGCTCTTGCTGATGGTCAGATCGGCCTCTGGGTCGGTCGTCACACGGGTCGGGTCGTCATCTTCGTTGTTGTTCGGGTTGCTGTCGTTGGGTGTATCCACCTCAACCACGTTGATTTGATCACCAACGGCCCCGGCCCCCACGTTGACAGTCAGCGTCAGGCTGGCGGTCTCGCCAGGGTTCAAGACGCCGGTGCTGGTGCAGGTCACGATGTTGCCCGCCGGTGTACACGACCAGGGTACCCCGTTGACGTCGCCCGCCGCGCTGACGTAAGCCATGCCGACCGGGAGTGTATCTATCACGGTGATGGTGCCGATGGTCGGGCCAGTGCCGACATTTTCGATCTCGATGTCGTAGTCACGTTGCTGGCCGATGACGAACCCGCCGCCCGTGTGGGATTTGGTGATCGTCAGGTCAGGCCGGTCGGTCACGTCATCCACCTGGATGATCGTCGCGTCGTCGTCGTCGTTGTTCGGGTTGTTGTCGTTCGGCGTGCTGACGCTGGCCGTATTGGTGATCGGCACTGCCGCTGGTGCGGCGGTCGTCGGGCGCACCGTGATAACCAGCGGGGTCGTGGTCGCACCCGGTACCAGCGGCGTAGCGGTGTAATCACAGCTTACGTTCTGGCCGACGGTGGCGGCACAATCCCAGTTGGTACCAGCGGCAGAGATTACCGTCAATTCTGCCGGGACAGCATCCGTCACGGTGATCGGAGCGACTGCGTCTGCCGTGCCGACGTTTTCCACCTCAATGATGAAGGTGCTATCCACACCGACCGCGAAGTTACTGCTGGCGGCGGTCTTGGTGATCGCCAGATCCGGCTCAGCGTTATCGGTCACGGTGACTGGCTCGTCGTCGTCGTTGTTGCTCGGGTCGCTGTCGCCCGGTGTCGTCACCGTCGCGGTGTTGACGAACGGACTACCGGTTGAGGTATTCGGGGTGACCGTAATCACCAGCGGCGATGTGCTCGCGCCCGGTGCCAGCGGCGTGGCGGTGTAATCACAGCTCACGTTCTGGCCGACGGTCGCAGTACAATCCCAGTCGGCACCGGCGGCACTAGCGACTACCAATTCTGTCGGCACCGTGTCCGTCACGGTGATGGCCCCGGTGGTCGGCCCACTGCCGACGTTGGTCACGACGATCTCGAAGGTACCGTTCACACCCACTGTAAAGAGGGTACTGGTGGCGGTCTTGGTGATCGTCAGATCCGGTGCGGCGGAGTCAGTCACGGTGACTGGCTCGTCGTCTTCGTTGTTGTTCGGGTTGGTATCGCCCGGTGTGGTGACGGTGGCCGTATTGGTGAACGGACTGTTCGCGTTGGCACCCGTCGCCGGTTGTACCGTGATCGTCAGCGGCGGTGTGCTCGCACCCGATGCCAGCGGCGCGGCGGTGTACTCACAACTGACGTTCTGGCCGACGGTCGCGGCACAATCCCAGTCGGTACCGGCGGCACTCTGGACGACCAGATCTGCCGGGACAGGATCCGTCACGGTGATGGTGCCGGTCGTCGGCCCACTGCCGACGTTGGTCACGATGATGTCAAAGGTCCCGTTCACGCCTTCCGCGAAGATGGCGGTGTTGGCGGTCTTGGTGATCGTCAGATCCGGTGCCGCCGTCGTGGTGATCGGTGTCACTTCGTCATCTTCGTTGTTGTTCGGGTCGGTCTCGTCCGGCGAACCGGGGTTCGGTGTGTATTCCACCACCGCTGTATTCGTCACTTCTGGCAACGCGGCGGCATCGACTGCAACCACCACATTGATCGCGGTGGATTGACCACCCGCCGCAACACTGGCTGTCGCCACACAGTCGATCAAGCTACCGCCGATTACACTGGCGGAGCAATCCCAGCTACTACCGGTCGCGCTGACCAGCGTCAAGCCAGCCGGGAGCGTGTCCGTCACGCGCAGGGTGCCGTTCGTCGGCGCGGTGCCGATGTTGAGGACGCGGATCTCGTAGGTGGCGTTGGAGCCAACCTGGAAGGTACTGGTCGCCGTCTTGACGATTGTCACATCCGGGGCCGGTTCCGGGTTCACCGTGATTTCAGCGGAGTCTTCGTCGTTGGTGGGGTTGTCATCGCCTTCACCGTTGACCACTGCGGTATTGGTGATGGGCGATGCGGCCACCGCACTTGCCAGCGGCTCGACCGTCACTGTGATCGGCGGGAGGGTGACACCCGGTGCCACCGGTCCCGGTCGCTCACAGGTGAGCGTGGGTGCGGTGTAGTTACACGTCCAGCCGCTACCCGCCGCGCTGACGAACGTCAGATCGGTCGGGATGTTGTCGGTCACGGTGATGGTACCCGTTGCCGAACCGGCGGCAGGATCATTGCTGACCGTGAGCGTAAACGTACTCTCCACACCGACGGCGAACACACCGCCACTGCTGGCCGTCTTCTCGATGCTGAGATCTGGCCCGGAGATTTGCAGGTCGTCGCTACCCTCAATCGGGTATTCACGGTCTTCTGGCGCGTCGGCTTCCGGTTCGTCACCGGGGAGCGTATCGCCCGTACCGCTGGCCGTGTTCGGGATCAAGTCACCCGCCGTCACGCCCGGCTGGACCTGTACCGTGAAGGTGAAGGTCGCGGTCGCACCGGCCACCAGCGGCCCATCGCCCACATATTGCACCGTCGTGATGCCCACTGCCGGTGTATCTGGCAGGAGGCTGAAGGTAAAGCCGGCTGGCGTGGTACCTTCCACGATGTTGCTCAACAGGCTGGTGTCGAACTGGTCGGTCACGGTGATGTCGAACAGATCACTCGTCCCGGCGGTGTTATCCAGCACCAGTTGGACGGTCACCACATCGTTGATGCTGGCCTCGGTCGGCGTGATCGTCTTGATCAGCGTCGGTTGCGGCTCCACGATCTCGATGTTGACCTCGTTGGACGGGTCGGTGGTGCTTTCGTTCGGTTGGCCGGTGTTGGTCGTCACGCTGAAGGTGTTCGGCCAGATGTCGCCAGAGTTATTGACCAACGAGTCATCAATCACGATCACTTCGAAGCGGACTACCACCTGCTCAATGTCGGCGTCGTTGTCGTCGTTGACGATGTCGCCCAGGTCGAACAGCAGTTCACGACTTACCGTATCGAACGTGACACGGGCCGTTGGGATTGCTATCTCTGCCGGGTCGATTGGCACGACCACACCCAGATCTGGGAAGTCCAGCGTGCCGTTGATCGTGCTGACCGTCGCGCTGTTCGGCACGTATTTAATGCCTGCTACCAGCACATCCGGCAGAGAGACCAGCGGCGTGGTGCCTTCGATCACGTCGAACACCAGTTGATACGTCACCGTCTCACCGATGGTGACTGGCACTGCGGCGGGGTCGGTGGTCGGTAGGCCGGTGTCGTCGGTATGCGGTTCGCTCGTCCCGGCGATGCTCTTCTCCAGGTTGGATACTTCATTGGTGGTGAAGTCCACCTGGCTCTGGTCGGCGTAGTCGTTCGGTGTGCCGCTACTGCCATCATCGCCGTTACGCTCACCAGTCGGGCTACCCGGTGCGCCCGGTGTCTCATCACCAGTGCCGTTATCACCCGGCAGGCTGGTGTATGTGATGTCTACCACGTTGGTGATGACCTGCGCCGGCGTGACGCTATTTTGAACGACCGTCGTCAGGCGCACGGTGTAGGTCTCACCATCCGGGATGGCCGGGATGATGACGTCTGCGCCTTCACCCGGATCGGTATAGATCGAATTATCAGTGTAGTCTATGCCAGCGACCAACAGAATGTTCGCGTCGTCTAACACCTGCACGCCAGTCGCGGCGTTCACGAAGTTCAGTTCCGCGACCAGGATGTCGATCACGTTGACCTCGAACCCATTCGCGTTGCCGCTATTGGTGATCGCCACATCATAGACGACGGTATCACCCGCGTCATACGGGGCGGGGTCGCTCAGCGGGGTGTTGATGGTCTTCACCACGTCGATTTCTGGCTCGACCACGATCACCTCAACCGGGTCAGACGTGAGCGGTGTGCCGCCATCAACCGTCAAGTCGAATTCGTTCGTCCAGATGTCGCCCAGGTCGTTGACGCCGTTACCGTTCGTATCGGCGGTCACTGCATCGTTGACCACGACCACATCGAACTCGATGACCACGAACTCACTATCCGCGTCGTTGTCGTTGTTGACGACGTTGCCGATGGTAAACGTGATCGTGCGGGTACCTACCGGGCCGTCATAGTTGAAGTTGGCCGCCGGGAAGGCAATCTCACC
The DNA here is from genome assembly GCA_034437535.1 of Anaerolineae bacterium. Lineage (GTDB taxonomy): Bacteria > Chloroflexota > Anaerolineae > Aggregatilineales > Phototrophicaceae > J038. The sequence continues at coordinate 13,619 of DAOTTZ010000164.1, forward strand.
TGGATCCGCCGGGACAGCCACGCCCAGGCCAGGGAAGCCCATTGCGTTATCCGCGATGTAACGGATGGTCGCGCTATTGGGGATGTACTCAATGCCCGGCACCAGGATGTCGGTCTTGACCACGTTCGGCGTGGTGCCTTCCGGCATGTTAGCCGCCAGGCGGAACGTCACGACTTCACCAATCGCCACCGGGCGCGGGTTGCCCGCACTGCCGTCGGGTGTTTCCCCGGTGAAGGTCTCGCTGGTGCTGGAAATGCTCTTTTCAATTGTGATCGTCGCGTTGACCGTAACCGGTTGTACATCCATGTCGTTGTCGGTGTAGTCGTTCACACCGCCGTCGCCGTTACGCTCACCATCCGGGTCGCCACTGTTGGGGTCGGTGCCCGGCAAGCTGGTGTAGCTGATGGTGGCCGCGTTGTTGATGATGTCACCATCGCTGACGGTGGGTGCCACCTGCGTTTCGAGCCGCAGGACGACGCTATCGCCGGCCCGCAGTTCGTTCAGGATCAGGTCAATCGTGTTACCAGCGGAGTTATCTGTTGCGATGCTGACATATGCCGGCGGCGATTGCAGAGCATAGCTGACGATGGTCAGGTTCGGATCAACCACATCCAACACGCGCACGTCAAAGGCGTCGGTGTTGTTCGGGCCGCCCGCCGCTGTGATGGTGATGTCGTACTCGATGGTATCGCCGCCGTCCACCTCAAACGGTGCGCCCGGTGTGACCAGGGTCTTATCGACCGTCAGTTCCGGCTCGACCACGATGACCTCAACCGGGTCAGACGTGATCGGTGTGCCGCCATCAACGGTGACGTTAAACTCGTTGGCCCAGATGTCGCCCAGGTCGTTGACGCCGTTGCCGTTCGTATCACCGGTCACGTTGTCGTTGACTACGACCACGTCGAACTCGATAATCACGAACTCGCCGCCGTCGCCGGTGTCATTGTCGTTGTTGACCACATCACCGATTGTAAATGTGATCTCACGGGTACCCACCGGGCCGTCATAGTTGAAGTTGGCTGGATCCGGGACCGCCACTGACGCCGGATCCAGCGGGACAGCCACGCCCACACCGGGGAAGCCCATCGGGTTATCCGCAATGTAGCTGATCGTCGCGCTACCGGGGACATACTCGATGCCCGGTACCAGGATGTCAGTCTTGACCATGTTCGGCGTGGTGCCTTCCGGCACGCTGGCCGCCAGGCGGAACGTGACGATCTCACCGATTGCGACCGGGCGCGGGTTGCCGCCGGTGCCATCGGGGGTCTCGCCGGTGAAGGTCTGCGATGTGCTGGAGATCGACTTGGTAGCCGTCACCGCACCGCCGACTGTCACGGTGTTATCGCTGTCGGTCGCGCTGTAATCATCCGGCGTACCCGGTGCATCATCGCCGTTACGTTCGCCGTCGTCGGCTCCGCTGTCGCCCGGTGTATCGCTACCGGTCGGGTTCGGGAAGGTGCCGGTGCCCGGCAGGCTGGTGTAAACCACCGTCGCATCGTTGACGATGACATCACCCGCCGTCACCGTCGGTGCGACGGTGACCGTCGCCGTCAATGTGACGGTCGCGCCCGGTTCCATCGAGTCGATGGTCACCGTGAGGATGTCGTTTGCCAGATCAGACGTATCGTTGATCGCGCCGACCGTGCCAGTGGTCGCAGAGCCGACCGCCGTCAGGTCTAGCGATGCCGGGAAGGTATCCGTCACCACCACGTCGAAGGCGGTCGCGTTGCCGGTGTTTTCCACCTCGATGGTGTAATCGAAGGTGTCGTTACCATCCACCGTGAACGGACTGCCGGGGCTTGTCTTGGCGATGGTCAGTTCCGGCTCGACCACTTCGATGGTGACTGTGTTCGATGTATCGCGCAGGACTGAACCACCACCGAAGTCATCGGTGAAGTATTCGAAGTCATTGAGCCAGATGTCACCCAGATCATTTACATCCGTGTTGATCAC
>DAOTTZ010000165.1:0-43514 GCA_034437535.1 Anaerolineae bacterium
TGTCGGCTGTGGCAGGGCTCGTCAACCGCCAACTCGCTCATCGGATGCCTGCCTGATCCTTTCTGGGGGAAGGGGCATTGTATCTACTCCCCTTATTTTGAAGGTTAACTACTAGCCACCATCCGGTGGAAATGCGATAGAAACGGATTTTCGATGTTATCACCGAGCAATCAACCGAACAACGGTGATTAGTCTGGAACAAATGAGAGTTGAACGACGTCACTATCAGTAGCACCCGACAGTATGGTGCATCTATTCGCTCGAAACAGGAGAAATATCAATGAAACGTTTGTCAATTATCCTTCTATTGACCCTGGTGGCGGCCTTCCCGGCATTCGCCCAGGACGATGACAGTAATGAAGACACCAGCAGAACCATCACCGTGACCGGCACCGGCACCGTAAGCGGGACACCAGACATCGCCAATATCGAAATCGGTGTCGAAAGCCGAGATGCCGACGTCACAACCGCCTTCCAGAATTCCAACGCGACCATCGAAGCCGTCATCAATGCACTGGTAGAGTTAGGGATCGAACGGGCAGACATCCGTACATCCAGCATCAATGTGTTTCAAGATCGCAGTGGCGGCCCGGCACCTGGGCCAGCCGAATCCGGGATGCGGCAAGAGCCAGCCTCAACCTTCATCGTCAATAACCAGATCCGTATTACCGTGCGTGACATCGACCTGGTAGCAGATGCGATCAACGCGGCGGTGAATGCCGGTGCGAACCAGATCTACGGCTTGAGCTTTGGCATTGACGACCGGCTGTCGTTAGAGAGTGACGCACGAGCCGAAGCCATCAGCGATGCCCGCGCACGGGCAGAGGAATTAGCCGGCTTGGCCGGGGTTGAATTAGGTGCGGTCGTCCGAATTTCGGAAGCCAGCGGCGGGTTTAATCCCTTTGGGCAGGCGGCCTTTGCAGAATCACGCGGGGGCGGTGGGGGTGCCATCGTGGAGCCGGGGCAACTCTCAGTCGCCGTGACGCTACAAATCACCTTCGCCATCCAATAAACGCGCTTGATGATCTGATGAGCCGGAGCATAAGACTCTGGCTCGTTCAGTTATGCGCGGACGAACCGCCGCAACGCTTCCAGCGTGTCTTCGACACGATCAAGATTCAGGCTGTAATACTTGGCGACTTCGCGCCGCTTTTCGTTGAGGAAGCCAGTGGCAGAAAGCTGACGCAGATGACGAGATGCGCTGGATTGGCTCAGGTTCAACTGGTTCATAATATCCTGGGCAAACAACTCGTCATGATGGGTCAACAATTCGAGGATTGCCAGCCGGGTATCATCGGCCAGCGCGTTGAGCCGGGTCAATAATTCCGACCGGCTGAGTTCTGCGGATTGCGCCTGGACACCTTCCGGCACGCGCAAACCATAGATCACATACGAGACATCGTACATGGTGTAGTAAGAGACATAAGGGCCGATGTGGGGTGATGGCATGAACACAATCGCGGTCGCTTCATCCAGTTGGGGCCAGACGCCGCTTAAGTCGCGCCCGGTGACGGTACGAACCGCCTCCTGCGCGGTCATGCCGCTATAATCCAGCTTGCGGAAGGCATCAACCGATTCTTCGAGCAAAGGGCGATTGTGTGACCATTCCGCCCTTAGATGCACATCCCACATCATCTGCATGTGGTCGATGATGAGATCTTTCAAACCGGCAGGGTCGGTCAGCAAGGCATGCGCCCGCCGATACAAATCTGTATCAAGCGGCAGGCCCTTCTGCGCGTACTTGGCCCCGTAGGTCTTTTCGATCACCTGCATGAACATACGCCGGTCACTCAGCATGGCGGCGTGTAGATCGTCGGCCGGCTCCACGCCCTGCCGCTGGTAAAATGCTACCAACCCATCCAGGATGTGATCGCGCAACACCACCGGATCTATCGCCCCGACCTGTGCGATATAATCAGGAAAGCTAGCCGGACGCGCATCATAGTCGATGCCTTTTTTGAACAATTGGAAGACGAGACGATTGGTCGCCATTTGTTCGACCGTCAAAGCGGAGCGGGTCTGCTCTACCCAGGCGGCCAGGCCGCTATTCACTTCGACCTGATTCAGCAGGATCAAGCTGTTAAGTTGCAGGTCTACCGGGTGAATTTCAAACCGGACGGCGACGGTCGGCGGGGCGAAAATAAATTCCTGATCGGACATCGTGACTATCCTCGACTTCTATAAAATGATATAAACGCATATTACCCGATAAACTGAATATCTGCAATATATCAGCTATGGCTTGCTTCGATGGCCTTCTGGATCAAGCGGGCTGGGAAGTCAAAGTGATTCGCCAACCGGGCGGCGACGGTCACAGCGGAGTCCCCTAATTCGTGGTAGGTGCGGGAGTCCAGCGCGAAGCACTCCAACATATAGGGTGTCTCGCCACCATTGAACCGCCAGATTTGGTCGTTGATGACTTTGGTGATGATGGCGCGATCCAGAAAGAGGCCGTCCGGTTCATAATCACGTATCGTGATGTGCTCGTACTCTGCCGGGGGCACAGGCCGGTCGATCAATGTAAAGCAATACGGATTAGGATGCCGATCCCGGCTTATGGTATATCGAGCCGGGCCGTCTGGTACAGCCCGATACTGATGATACCAGCTCTGGCGCGTCGTCTCATGGGCTGGATTCAGCGGAATGGGCACATGAACGGGCAAGCCGACATCAACCAGATACGGCTGGTTGTCCAGCGTCACCACTATCGCGCTATGGCACCCTATCGAGTCGTTCATATCGTTGATCGTCAAATAACCTTCAAAGCCCAGCCGGGTCAACAACGTATAGAAGGCGTAATTACTCTCATAACAGGTACCGCCACTTTTTTGTACCAGGGCCAGCCGCCAGAATTCATCCGGCCAACGGGGGGCCTGTGCCGTATCTGCCACCACTGCTCGGCGCACAATCCGCGTCACACTTTCCCAGGGGATATGCCGGGGATACGCATGTACCAGCGCATCGAGCATCGCCAGGGTCGGCTCGCGCAGGGGTACGCCTAAAAAGCTCAAGATCGCATCAATCATCATGCCGGGGCCACCACCACAGCACCACCAGTCGGGTCAGCATCGTCGGACGGGGTCTCTGGTTCGCCGACTGCGACATGATCCGGCAGGATGTCCTCTGCATTTCGGCTGGCCGGGATCAAATACCCGCCCAGCCCGGCCACCGCACCGAGCAAGCCGGTAATCACCAGCAGAAAGCCCATCCCCGCGCCGGGGCCATACCCCAAAAGCGGCCCAAAGACTAACGCAACCGGATTATCCGGTTGGATGACCGGCGCGAAGATCTCCGTTGCGATTGGCGTTCGTAGTATTCCAAACAGACCATCGTAGCGGAATAATGGCTCAAAGATGCGATCGGCAAGCGGACCCGCCATAATCATGGCGACTGGTGCGGTAATCTGCGCGATGAGCCGGCGGGCCGCGAAGACTCGGCCCTGCACATCAGGCGCGACTTTGGCCTGCCAGATGGCCTGATTAGAGGCGTTCAAGACGGCGATTGTGCCGAACATCACCAGGACAGATCCAATCCAGACGGTCAGGCTCTGGCCGATGCCAAGCGGCATCTGCCCGAAGGCGGAGACGACGAACATGCCGATCAAAACACCGTGTACACGGCGTTTCGGCCCACCCCAGATGCTCACCGCCAGCCCACCGACCAGACCGCCTATCGCCACTGATGAGCGCACCGTCCCCAGGATCAACTCATCGTTGCCGGTGCGTGCCAGGATCATCGGATCGAGCAAGACTATCGCAAACGTCCCGAACAGGTTCGCCAGGAAGAAGGTCATCTGCAAGCCGAGCAAACTAGGCCGCGCCAGAATATACCGGAAGCCATAGACCGCTTCCTTGAGCAGCCCCCCCTGGCCCTTTTCATCCGTATCCGTGACTGGTGGTTGCGGGATAAAGACAAAAGCTAGCGCACCGACCGCAATCACAAAGGTGAAAATATCCACCACCAGCACCCCGCCGATGCCGACAAACGCGATCAACGCGCCAGCGGCGGCAGGCGCGAAGATCCCCGCCGCAGATTCCGCCATCGCTAGCATCCCGCTAGCCCGGCTGTATTGCTCTTTAGGAAGCATCATCGTCACAGCGGCGGAATAAGCCGGGAATTGGAACGCTTGAAAAGCCGATGCGAATGCACCCGCCACATAGATGTGCCATAATTGCAGGCTATCAGCACTCAAGAGCAAAAAGATAGCGACGGTAGACAGGCCAGCCCCCAGGTCACTGAGCATCATCACCAGCTTGCGATCCCAACGATCAACCAGTGCCCCGGCCACCGGACTTAACAACACCGCCGGGCCAAAGTTAAATAACGCGGCCAATGATAACGCGGTCGCTTCGCCGGTTTCCGTCCAGGCCCAGATGGTCAACGCGAAGGCCGTCATGCTGGAGCCAAATAAAGAGACCACCTGCCCCAACCAGACGATGACAAAGGCACGCATGCCACTGGGTTGCCGGGGCGCGGGGGATTTGTTGATTACAGTCATCACTTTTCCCTGTTTACCCGTTAAATTGGGTATTTTGTTGGCAGGATACCACACGGGTCGAGCTTGAGTCAAATAATTAGTTGCGTCCTAGTGTTGGATTAGAACGCCGTATAATTGGTTTACAAGTAGCGGAAAAAGCCCTATACTATTCATAATTCACAAAATTCAATAAATATTGAACATTGTGAACTAAGGTATATGCGTAACGAGTGGTTGTAGCAACCCTCTGTGTGGAGCATCTGTTTGAGCGTGTGTGTACTGTAACGCTACTACCACTCTTACCATTGTAACCCCCTCCTTTGCGATGGCGTCGAGGTCTAAAATCCTCGACGCATCTTTTTTATCTGGGCGCGGCCCGGTACAATGACCCCCACACGCTTACAAAACACAAGGACTCATTATGCCCCGCGTCTATACGGTGCGCTTCCCGGTGCGGCATTACGAATGTGATGCTTATGGACATGTGAATCATGCGAACTACCTGCGTTATATGCAAGAGGCGGCGTTCGGGGCCTCGGCAGTCGTCGGGTTTACGCCTCAGCGTTACGCTGAACTGGGCATTGGCTGGCTGGCCTATGAAACCGACATCGAGTATATCCAGCCGTTGGTCTATGGCGATACTGCCACTGTGCGAACCTGGGTGCAAGATTTCCGCCGGGTGCGGTCTTTGCGGCATTATGAAATTTACAACGATGAGATGTTGTGTGCGCGGAGTTGGACGGACTGGGTGTTGATTGACAATACAACGGGCCGCCCGATCAGCATTCCGGCGGATGTAGTGGCGGCTTACAGCGACGGCGAAACACCGATCATGGAGGAGCGCACCAAACCGTTGCCAGTGCTACCCCCGCCTAAAACGGGCATCTTTACCCTTCAGCGGCGGGTAGAATGGCGCGACATGGATCCGGTAGGCCATGTTAATAACGCGATTTACCTGCACTATGCGGCAGATTGTGGGATGCAAGTCGCCCGGCATTATGGCTGGTCATTAGATCGCCTGCGTGAGATGAATTATGGCAATGTCGCCCGGCGGCATTTCATCGAATACAAATCCCCCGCCCTACTGGATGACACGCTGACCATCCGTACCTGGCTTTCGGATATGCGCCGCGCATCGGCGGTGCGCCATTATCTCATCAACCGGGTAGCAGACAACAAATTGTTGGCCCGCGTGCGGACGATGGGCGTCTGGATCAACCTGGAAACCAAATCTCCGGCTCGTATTCCAAAGGCATATAAAGAGGCCATCGCGGAAAACCTGGTCGAATAAGTTCAGGCTTTGGTTGTTTGATCCTGCCCTTGCATTTGTGCCAGTTCGGCCTCTAACTCTTGCCGGCGGGTGTCTTGTGCTTCTTTCGCGGCGGCCAAAGCCCCCTGGTAGCCATCAACAAACCGCTGGCGGATCTGCCGGGATGTTTCCGGCACGAATAGCGCGATAATCAACGCGCCCAGGGCGGCCCCGGCAGATAGACCGAGGATCCAACTGATAATTTTGATCATTTCAGGTTTCCTTTGTTCCAGTGACGCATAACATACGCTATTCTACAAGAAACATTTCGTCAAAAAAGGAGCTTTGTGATGTCCAGTCAAAAACAGGTTATCCAAACGAACCGTGCCCCAGCGGCGATTGGTCCCTATTCTCAGGCGATTGTGGCAAACGGCCTGGTGTTCGTGGCCGGTCAAATCGCGCTGGTGCCTGGCAACCGCAAGATGATTACCGGAACGGTGGAAGACCAAACCCGGCAAGCCCTGGAAAATCTGAAAGCAATCCTGGAAGAAGCCGGTACCAGCCTGGATAACGTGGTCAAGGTGACGATCTTCCTCAAAGATCTGGATCACTTCCAACAGGTGAACACCATCTACGCAGAATACTTCAACGAAGCAAAACCAGCCCGGTCTACGGTGCAAGTCTCCCGGTTACCGGCAACCGCCGCAGTAGAAATCGACGCCATCGCCTTGATGCCGGACAGCTAAACAAACCGGGGTACGGTTAAAGTCACCGTACCCCGCTAACGTCTATTGTAAGTCTAACGACCGTTCGTCGATCAAGCGGGCAATCATCGCCTGGAACTCTGCGCGGGGCATGGCCCCCAGGTCTTCATCTGTGCGGAGCCGGACACTCACCGTGCCGTCCGCGATGTCTTGATCACCCACGATCAGCATATAGGGCACATGCTGGTTGCGGCCTTCACGGATCTTCTTGCCGATGCGGCCTTTACCGTCGTTGACATCCACCCGAACCCCGGCCTGGCGCAATTCCTGCGCGACCTCATGCGCGTAGTCGTTATGGTTATCCACCACCGGGATCACCATCACCTGCTTGGGGGCCAGCCAAACCGGGAAGTCCCCGGCGAAATGTTCGATCAGGATACCGACGAAACGCTCTACACTGCCGAACAATGCCCGGTGGATCATCACCGGGCGGTGACGTTCGTTGTCTTCGCCCACGTATTCCAGTTCGAACCGCTCCGGCAGATTATAATCCACCTGCACAGTGCCGACCTGCCATTCCCGCTTGAGCACATCCCGGATGACGAAATCGAGCTTCGGCCCATAGAAGGCCGCTTCACCCGGTTCTACGGTGTGCGGTAGGCCCATATCCGTACACGCCTGGATAATGTCGGCGGTGGCCTGCTCCCACAGGTCATCAGAGCCTTGATACTTGTCACTTTCTTCGTCGCGGGTACCCACCCGCACCCGGAAGTCCATCATACCGAGCGTCTGCACGACGTGCTGGAAGAAGCGCACCGCACTCTTGAATTCCTCCAGGACTTGATTCGGCATGGCGAAGATATGGGCGTCATCCTGGGTGAAGCCACGCACGCGCGTCAGCCCGTTTAGCTCACCGCTTTTCTCGTAGCGATAAACGGTGCCATACTCCGCCAGCCGCACCGGTAGATCCCGGTAACTGTGCATGTCATCCTTGTAGATCATGATGTGATGCGGGCAGTTCATCGGCTTGAGCAAGAATTCGTCGTCATCGACCTGAATCGGCGCGTACTGGCTATCCGAATAATACGGATAATGGCCGGACGTACGATAAAGGTCCAGATGACCGACGTGTGGCGTCACCACTGGCTGATACCCGTTTTCGATCAGTAGGCCGCGCAACCAGCGTTCCAGCGTATCGCGGAGCATGGCCCCGTTGGGCTTCCACAAGGGCAGACCTTTGCCTACCAGCGGATCAATGGTGAACAGATCGAGCTTTTCGCCCAATACACGATGATCGCGCTTTTTGGCTTCTTCCAGGTTATGCAGGTACGTCTTGAGTTCGTCTGGCGTCTCCCAGGCGGTGCCATAGATGCGCGTCAATTGGTCGCGGTTTTCATCCCCCCGCCAATAAGCCCCCGCGACCGGCTTATGCGTGATGCTAAAGGCTTTAGGGTGGATGTCCTTCGTCGTCTCGACATGCGGCCCCCGGCATAGATCGGTGAACGTGTTCTGGGTGTAGACAGAGAGTGTCTCCGCCGGTTCGGCGATTTGCTCACCATTTTCATCGACGCGACCATTGACCAGGTCGTCGATTAATTCCAGCTTGTACGGTTGGTCGGCGAACATCTCGCGGGCTTCTGCCGCGTCGATCTCGCGCCGCTCGAAGCTATGGTTGCCACCCACAATCTTCTTCATGCGCTTTTCGATCCACTTGAGATCGTCTTCGGTGGGGGCCTGCGGTAGATCAAAATCGTAGTAAAAGCCGTCTTCGATGGGCGGGCCGATGGCGATCTTCGCCTCCGGGAAGCGTTCCAGCACGGCTTCGGCCATCACATGCGCCAGGCTATGGCGGATGCGGTAGAGTTGACTGTCTTCGTATCGTTCGTCTGACATGATTTCTCCTATGTGTCAGGATTGCGTTTGTATGTCATTATCATGGTCAATCAGTTCAGGTTCAAGCACGCGCCCGGGGGGCGCACGCGGTAATATGGTACATCATTGTCTCCGGTCCAATCAAAAACGCGCAAAAACATCAGGTCACACATCAGATTTTGTCTGTGTGTCCTCGTGTCTTTGCGCGTAGTCGCGTCTAGCTGAGTCAGTTAGCAGTAAGCGTTAGTCTTCGACGACGAGGACATCCGAGAGGACGACAGCCGCCACTTCTTGAGTGGCACGATGGCCGCCGCCGTTGCTAGTGACGGTTTGATCAGATGTCTGGTCAGTCGATTGTTGGGGAGGATCGGTCACCTGGGTGAAGACACTTTCGAAGACTTCCATGACTAAAAGATTGTCAATTGTATCTTCGATGGCCTCACGACTCAGAGATTCGACGACGATATGTGGTACATCGAGCGTACAAAAACGCTTGGGGATGGTGTCTTCAATGGCCTGGCTGAATTCAAACGTCAAATCCATCTGTCGCTTGATGTAGGCTTGCGTCACGAAAACTGACGTATACATCATGCCGTCTTCCATCTCTACGATAATATCACGCGCATCGGCATCACCCGCGTGCAGTTCAATCCATATATTGGTGGGCATCTGAAGATGCGCTATTCCGTCTTGATCCGCCATTGGTCTCTTACCTCTCAAAAACATTTGTCTTTAAGAGCATATGATAATTCTCATTCGATTGTCAAGCAACCTTGTAAAAAATTTCACAATCATACCGGGGCCAACCATAGAAACTCATAAGGTGCTAAACTGAATAGATGCGATAATTCGAACGGTTGATCGGTTATCAGTTCCATAACAGTGGGGGCAATCTGCCAGTATTGTTCCAGGGCATCCCGCCGTATAGATTGAGTCTGGTCGGAGACATTCGCCAACACCAGCACATGCCGGTTACGAACCATACCCAGGACGTGCGGATTCTGAGTGTCAAAAAATTGTGTCTGCTCATCAGCCAGTCGAGCATCACCCCGCCGCACCTGAATCAAGCGTTGCAAACTGGTGAACACTCGACCAACCGGAGTTGACGTATCGTGGCGTTGTTCTGCCCGCCGCCAATCAAAGCGGGGACGATGCACCCAGCGGCTATCGTCGGCTTTGTCCGGGTCATCGCGGAAGCTGTAATCGTTGAGCATGGCGATTTCATCGCCCAGGTAAAGCAACGGGATACCACCAGCGACGATCACGATGCTATAGATCAACAGGATACGCTTGATCGCATGGTCGATGGCTAGTGCGTCGCCTTCAGCCAGGGCTTGCTCTAGCCCACAGAGTGACGCGCACGTTCCGGTGATCCGCATGTCCTGGTTGAGCGGGTTGTAATTGAAGCCCAACCCACGCGCAAAGCTCCCCAGGAATTGCCCGGTGTAAAATTGGTTGAGGAAGAGCCGGTGATCGTAACCGTTGATGCCGACTTCCGCCGCGTCTTCGTCCGCGAATGACCAACCAATGTCATCATGTACCCGGACATAATTCACCCAGGCCGTCTTCGGCGGGATGGCGTAGCGTTTGCTCATGCTGTGGCGCAGGAGATTGACCTCACGGGTTGCCAGGGCCTCCCAAAGCAGGGCCATCATGGTCGGGTTGTATGAGATTGGGGATTCTTCCCACGCGATGTAACTGGCGACATCATCAGGATGCACGATGGCTTCCGACTTAAAGTGCATGGCCGGGGCGACGACCTGCACCAGCGCGTTAAACGCCCGGATAATATCGTGGACTTGTGGCAGGTTTTCGCATGGGGTGCCCATCTGCTTCCAGATGAACGCGACCGCATCTAACCGTAAGATTTCGGTGCCCTGGTTCGCCAAGAATAACATCTCGCCCAGCATCGCATTGAACACCGCCGGATTGCCATAATTCAAATCCCATTGAAAATCATTGAAGGTCGCCCACACCCAACGATCCAGCGTCTCGTTATAGACGAAACTACCGGGGGCTTGCTCCGGGAAGATCTCGCGCAAGGTCGCTTGATATTGATCGGGCAGGGTGCGATCTGGAAACATGTAGTAATAACCCTGGTAGTGTTCTTTTCCGGCGATGGCCCGCTGTGCCCAGATATGTGTATCTGCCGTATGGTTGAATACGAAATCCAGCACCAGGCTGATGCCCTCAGCCCGCAAGGCGTCTGCCAGCGCGGCCAGATCGTCCATTGTGCCTAGCGCGGGGTTCACGGTGCGGAAGTCGCTGATGGCATAACCGCCGTCGCTTTTGCCCTCCGGCGTGAGGAATAGCGGCATCAGGTGCAGGTAGGTGATGCCTAACGATTTGAGATAGGGGATGCGTTCGCGCAGGCCGCCCAGATCATCGGCAAACAGATCTACATAGCATACCGCACCCATCATGTTGGATCGCTTAAACCATAAAGGGTTCGATTCGCGCTGGTCATCCAGCGCATGGAGTGCGTCTGGCCGGGCGGTGTAATACTGGGCCGCCGTCAGCAGATATTGCTCCAGATGATAGAAGAAATCGTACATGTAGCCGTAGATAATATGGAGATGATGAATTAAGCGCGGCAATTGAGCGTCTAACCGCCGGAAGAACACTGCCTGACGGATCTCATCCGCTGGCAGGTGTTGTTCTAGCCGGGGTTTCAACCGTTCGATTGTGGTGCGGGCCGCCTGTCGAATCCATGTTTCCATTTTCAAGACCCTCATTGGTCGATCCTGTTAAAGAGGGTCTATTATAGCGGCTTAGAAGTAGAGGAACATCTCCGTCCGGCGGAATACTTCGATATAGTTCATGTTCTGGTAGATCACCCATTCATGATCGCGCAGGGGGACATTTTCGATCTTGGTATCCAGCTTGGGGTAGAGCTTATGCACATGATACAACGCTGACTGAATCGCATCGTCCGAGACATTGGGTGATAAGACAAAGTGCGTCAACTGGAAGGGCGACCGCTGAAAGACGACCCAGGCGGTCTCATCATTCTGGGTATAGACTTCGACCCCGCGCAAGTTGCCAATGTTCATCAACGACTGATTTTCTTCTACCCAGGAGGCACCCTCGGCCCGCTGGGCCAGGTAATCTGGGATTTCGTGTTGATCCAGTTGGCGCACCTGGGCGGAGTCATAAACCGGGTTCGCCGGGGGCATCCCCGGTGGCCGGCGGATGATAAGCAAAATACGGGTTTCCTCAAAACCGAGTTTTTCGAACAACCGGCGGGCAGGCTTATTGCCGACGATGACCTCTAGCTGAGCCAGGGTCGCCCCTTTTTGCTGAGATTGGTCGAGCATGTATTCCATCATGAACTGGCCGAGATGATTCTCGCGCCGCTCTGGGATGACACCGAGCCGGGTGATCCAACCGCGATTATCGCGCAAGCCCAGCATGCCGACGCCCGATTCGAGATTGTCCCGGTTCAAGACGACGACGGATGATCCCAGGTCGATGTCGTATGTCTCGACATATTCCTGCATCCGTTTGGCGTTCATCGGCATAGGTACGATGTAATCAACCCGCGCTTGATTGTAAATTTTGGCGAGTTGGTCGTAATCATATGCGCTGGCGGGTACGGCGACCTTGTTGTCGTGTGAGGCCGATGTCGGTTCAGAAACCAAAGTGTTATCCTTGTACTTTAATCCTCCGTCGGTTGATCGGTCATCCCATCTTGCGTGCTGATCGTCGCTGTCTCATTCTCGGTGTCATCCAGTTGGTGGCCCGCATTGATGAACTCTGCGATTTGCCCGGCAAAGGCGCGGGTATCGATGGGCTTGGTGATGACGCCATCACAGCCGTAGGCTTGCGCCATGCTGTGGGCCGTTTCCTCCGGCCAGGCTGTGAAAGCGATTAGAGGCACATGCTCTAACCCCTCTTGTTCACGAATCAAGGCGATGATCGTCTGCCCATCAATATCTGGTAGGCCAAGATCAATCAGAACGAGATCGGGCGTATTTTCAAATACTGTTGCCAGCCCAGTTTCCCCATCTTCTGCGACGAGGACTTTATGGTCTGCTCGACGAAGTAGCTTGGATGCCATGCGAGCGTTTTGCTCGTTGTCTTCGATAATCACGATCAACGACATGAGGTTCCTTCGCTTTAAGTATTGTCCTACAGATATAGTATAACAGCTTTGTTATGAGTTTACGGTTAAATCGCGGTTTGATTAGCTTGCAACTTGCTGGCCGATGAAAAAACTAATGGTGTTGAGCAATTCATTGCGGGTAACGGGCTTGGCGATGTAGCCATCACACCCTTTTTCGATGAACATTTCCCGGTCACCATGCATGGCATTGGCCGTCAGCGCGATGATGGGAATACTCTGCGTTTCTTTCATCTTACGCAGGCGTTGGGTCGCTTCTACCCCGTCAATATCCGGCAGGTTGATGTCCATCAAGATGAGATCGGGCTTGTGATCCAGGGCCATCTGTACACCGCTGGTACCGTCGGTCGCCTCGACCATATCATAGCCCCCGGCTTGCAACATTTTCCTAACCAAACGCATATTCTGCGGGTTATCTTCGATGTACAGGATACACTGTGCCACAAAACCCTCCCACGACCTAAGACCGATAGCTAACTTAACTCATCCTTAATTATATCGACAAACTGTTGCCTTACAAGCGATGCCTTCTTAATTCTTCTGGCAATTTGCTGACGCAAAACCGCCGACTCCTGTACGGTTAGGTCTTTTGCGGAAACAACAATGACGGGAATATCGCGCAGATCAGGATTTTGCTTCAACGTCTCCAATATGGCAAATCCATCCACATCCGGCAGCATGAGATCCAGCACGATCAAATCTGGATGATAATTATAGATGGCTTTCAAGCCGTCGCGCCCGTTGGTGGCCTCGATGATGTGATAAGACTCATCCTGTATCATCTTGCGGGCAAGGCGCAGATCTCGCGGGTTATCGTCAATCATGACGATGACTTGATCGACCTCGGATGACTGTTGTGCCTGATGGTCATCCCGTTCAGCTTCGGATTGGATAATCCCTAGTGGCGTATGGCCCAGGGTCTGCGCGACCCGGTCCACCAGACGGCGTGTATCCAGACCGCCCTTTTGCCATACGGAGTCCGTCGCGCCGTCTAAGCGTTTGCGGTCGTGCGATGTCAATGTTTTGGCGGTGACGACGATCACCGGGATGTGGGCCGTCTCAGGATCGGCCTTCAAACGCTCTACAAGTCCGAATCCATCGACTTCTGGCATATTCAGGTCGCAGACGACCAGATCAGGCTGACGGTCACGTATGACGCGCAGGCCGTCTTTACCGTCACTCGCTTCATAGACGCGGTATTGCTTGTGGCTCTTGAGCAGACGGCGGATCAACCGCCGGTCATTGGGGTTGTCATCGACCACGACAACGGTCGTGACCTGTTCGTCAAGTGTCTTGAGCGCGGCCCCCAGGCCATCTTGATGACGGTCATCACCAGGGCGAACGGCCAGTTCCAGCACATACCGGTCATATTGATCACCCAGGATGTGACTTTCCGCCGGGAGTGTGTGGCCGGTCGCGTTGATGACGACTGTTTCATCCGGTTGGATGATGTTTTGCTCGACGAGTTTATCCAGCCCGGCGAAGGCCACCGCAGAGGCTGGTTCGACCGACATCCCGGCGACCGATGCCAGGCGGCGCATCGCGGCGAAGGCTTCGCCATCTTCGACCGCCAGCATCACGCCGCCATCCTGTTGAATGGCGTTGTATAACAGAGTGTAGCCAAACCCCGGGTCGCCGGTTGCCAGCACATGCACTAGCGTTTGCGGCACGACCGGCTCCGCGACTGGTGATCCAGCCTGGAAGGCTTGCACCATCGGCGCACACCCGGCGGCCTGGATGATCGCCAATCGAGGCATTTTATCGATCAAGCCCATGCGGTATAACTCCGCGAAGCCCTTTTGCACACCAATCGGCCCGATCCCCCCGCTGACCGCTTGCACATACCAATGCGGCGCGACCCACCCCCGGCCATCACGCATCAGGCCCAATTGTTCGGCAATCTCAAAGGCGATGGTCTTCATGCTCTCTTTGGCCGGGATGGTCTTGGCGCCTTGATCGACGGGAATCCCTTTGCGTTTGGCAAATTCTGCCGCGACCTGCTTGGTCTCGTCGTAAGTGCCGGAAACCTTGACGACCTCCGCCCCATAGAGCGCGATCTCGCGGATTTTTTCCGGCGGGACGAGCGAGGTTAAAAAGACCCACAGCTTGATCCCGGCGCGGGCGGTATACGCGGCATACGCAACCGCCGCATTGCCGGTGGAAGCCAGCACTGTTTCGCGGATGCCCTGCTGGTGCATGGCGGTGACGCTGACCGCCGCTTGCCGATCCTTAAAGGAATTGGTCGGCATGTAGCGTTCGTCTTTGACGTAAACGTGCTGGTGGATATGATGTAACCGAAGCAAGGGTGTAAAGCCCTCTTGCAGGGTAATGGTCAGATTCGGCCCGTCTACCGGCAGAAGATCCCGATAACGCCATAACGAGAGATCCTGCAATGGCAACGTGGCAGACCAACGATCTGCCACGCGCTCATAATCATATTGGGCATCTAACCAGCGAGACCCACATTTTGGGCAATGGGTGGCATCAAGCTGTACCACCCATTGATGCTGACATTCAAGACAAAGGGTATGGGTATGCACTACACCTTCTCTTCTTTTTCGGTTTTGGCTTCGCCCTGCTTGACGACCGGCATTGTGAACCAGAAGGTCGTGCCGATGCCTTCCTCACTTTCAACGCCGATTTCACCGCCGTGCATTTCGATCAACTGCTTGGTGATCGTCAGGCCCAGGCCGGTGCCACCCGCACGCCGTGTCGATGATCCGTCTACCTGGCTGAAGCGTTCGAAGATCAAGGCCAGGCTTTCGGCGTCCATGCCGATGCCAGTATCGCGAACGGTGATGAGGGCCATGCCGTCGTCCTTCAGGTTCAAGTGGATGCGGACACTGCCTTCTTCGGTAAACTTGATCGCGTTACTGACCAGGTTCCACAAGACTTGCCGCAAGCGCACCGGGTCTGCTTCGATATCTGGCATTGCCGTCTCTTGCACCATTTCCAGCACAACCGGGCGATTCTTCACCAGGCCCTGCCCATTGCGGACGACCTCTTCGGCGTATTTCACCAGGCTCACCGGGCGATAGTCCAGCCGCATTTCGCCTGCTTCAATCTTGGCAAGGTCGAGGATCTCGTTGATGATCGAAAGCAGATGTTTACCACTATCGTAGATCGCCTGCACGTCTTCCTGAGCGTCTTCGGTTAGCTCACCGTCTACACCGTCGATCAAGACTTCGGAGTAACCGATGATCGAGTTCAGCGGTGTACGGAGTTCGTGGCTCATGTTCGCCAGGAACTGGGACTTCAAGCGGTCAACCTCACGCAGACGGTCGGCGGTGATACGCTCACGTTCGGCCTGTCGTTCGATCTCCGCAAAGGAGAGTGCGTTCTGTACCGCGACCGCGACCTGTGAAGCCAGAATAGTCTTGATCTGAACGTCGTCTTGCGTAAAGCGTTGCTTGACATTGCTCTGGACGTCTAGCACGCCGATCACTTCACCACCGACCATCATCGGGATCGCCATCTCGGAGAGGGTCTCCGGCAGGAGCGGGTTCGGCAGGAAGTCGGGATCCTGGGTCACATCGTTAGAAATAACACCTTCCCGTTCTTTAGCGGCACGAACCACCATTGAACTTTCTTGTGACAGTGGAATGCGGTGGCCGGTCTGCTTCATGCGGTCACCCGGCTCTCCGGAGCCAGCCGCAAGCACCAGGGCTTCTTTTTCGTTGTCGATCAAGTAGATGTGTGCGTGATACAGATCAAAGCTTTCCAGCGTCAGATCTGACACCGATTTCAGCAGATCCTCTACGCTCAAGATGGTAGTGGTGGCGGCACTCACGTTCGCCACTGTCGCCAGCTCACCAGCGAGTTGCTCACTTTCGCGGCGGGCCTCTTGCTCACGGAGGAAGGTGCGGCGGTTCGCCACAACGGATGTCACCGTCGGGCGGATGGCCTGGGCTAGTTCGACCAGCACTGATGGTAGTGGCGTGGGTTGGTTCCACAACATCGAGACCATGCCCAACCACTCTGTACCTGTAACCAGCGGGATGAAGATCGCCGCGCCGATGTTAGATTCTTTGACGAAGCTCAACACCTCAACAGACTTGATACGATCATCGGTCAAGAGATTATCAGAGATAAATGGATCGAACGGTTGTTCGTATATCACATCCAGCACCGGGTAATCTTGCCGGTCGATATTAGTCTGTGGGATGACCTCGGTCGGCAGGACTTCGCCATCAGCATCAACCATCGCCTGGATGCTCATGACCTGTGGTAAGTCATGCTTATCCGGGTTATCGAAGTAAGAGAGTACGGTCGTCTCTATTTCATAGATCTGCGCCAGGTCGGAGAATGCCTGCACGATGTCTGCTTCAATTTCTGCCTGGGACAAAGTCGAGTTGATCTTCGCCAGTAGCTCTGCACGCTGGCGGGCTTCTTCGATCAATTTCTGGTTTTCCACCCGTTGGGTGATGTCCGTCGTGATCGTCGCCAGACTGATGGGCTGGCCCTCGTCATCCGTCACCACGAACAACGTCTGATCGACCGGGAAGGTGGAGCCATCTTTGCGCTTGATGTCGATCTCACCACGCCACAGGCCCTCGCTCATCACCTGGGGAATGATCTCATTCTGTAGCCACTCGATCTGATCATCTGGGTAGAACATCGTGATCGGCTGGCCGATGATTTCGCTTTGCGTATAGCCGGTCAAATTCAGGCCAGCCTGGTTGAGGAACTCCGAAGTTCCTTCCAGGTTAGCAATCCCGATGAAGTCCACCGAACTAGACACAATCGTAGACTGCTGGCGGATGATGGCTTCTGCCATCTTCTCTTCCGTCACGTCACGGGTATTCAGCACCAGGCCGTTTACGACCGGATCATCCAATAGATTGTTGGCGATCATCTCGACTGTGTGCCAGCCGTTTTGAATGTTGCGGAGACGGTATTCAATGATATTTGAGATACCGCCGTCCTGGATTACATCCTGGATGGCGTGGCGTACCCGCTTGACGTCATCTGCATGGATGTAATCAAACAATAAGTCGCCCAACAGGTCATCTGGCTTATAGCCAAATTGCATCTGAATGGATGGGCTTTCGTAGAAGATGATTCCTTCGCCGTCGATGATGGTGATCACGTCGTTAGAGTTCTCGATCAAAGCGCGGAAGTACCGCTCACGTTGCATCAGGTTTTCTTCCGCCTGCTTAGCATCGATGGTCACCGAGATCTGGTTCGCCAGACCACGCGCCAGCGTGATCTCACTTTCATCAAACTTGTGGAACTGAGTTGCGTGGTTCAAGAAGATCACACCGCCGACTTCATCACCCTGGAATACGGGCATGACCAATGCCGAGCGGATGCCGATTTCTTCTACATAATTTTCCGGGAAACCCGGATAAGTCGAGGTGTCGTTGACAACTTCGACATCACCAGATTGCAAGACGCGAAGCGCGTGTGGATACGCATCACGCGGATCCTGGATGGTACGGGCAATGGAAGTTGACATTTCATCCCCAACGCCGACAAAGCCGCGCCACATGCGGGCCTCTGCATCATAGACCGAGTAAATGGCGGTCGTCGCGTCAAATGCTTCCAGCAGGATGAGCAGGGCTGATTCCAGCACTGTTTCCAGGTCACCGGTACGACGGCTATTTTCCGCAATCGTATTGGCGATCTGCACGTCGCGCAGACGGCGGCGCGTTTGCTCGAAGGAGCGGGCATTCTGGATGGCGACTGCGATCTGGTTTGCCAACACAGCTTTCGTCCGAATTTCGTCCATCGAGAAGGCATTAACGCGATTATCCTGCACGTCTAGCACGCCGATCACATCATCACCCAATTTGATCGGAACAGCCAACTCAGATTTTGTTTCCGGCAGGAGCGGATTGGGCAAGAAGCCCGGCTCGCCATGAACATCTTTCACCGCGACCGATTCACCGCGCCGGGCGGCCTGCGCGACCAGGCTGGTTTCACGGTTGAGTGGGATCAAGTGACCGAGGTCAACCAACTGGCGGCCAATATTGCCAGAGCCAGCGGCCAGCTTGAGCATTTTGTCATCGTTATCAAGCAGATAAACCTGAGCATGGTAGCGTCCGAAGTTCTCTTTCGTCAGGTCGGAGACCGTCCAGAGCAATTCTTGCAGATCCAGGTTAGTCGCGATCCGCGCACCAACATCCGCCACCGTCTCAATCTCAGACGCACGTCGTTGCGTCAGCGCGAATGACCGCGCATTGTTGACCGCAACCGCAATCTGCGAAGCCAGCGTAGTCTTCACCATGACGTCTTCATCGGTGAAGCGGTTCACGCGATCCGACTGCACGTCCAGCACACCGATCACCTCTTCACCGACGATCATCGGGATCGCCATTTCAGAGAGTGTATCCGGCAAAAGCGGGTTCGGTAAAAAGTCCGGGTCATCAGTGACGTTATTCGAGATGACACCTTCGCGGCTACGGGCGGCAAGTGCGACCAGACTGTTTGGTGTTTCAATCGCAATCGTGCGGCCTTGCTCCACCATGATGCGGCCTGGTTCCCCAGCACCTGCACGCAATTCTAACTGTATCTCATTATCACCAACCAGGTAGATATGCGCGTGGTAAAGATCAAAGCGTTCTTTCGCCAGTTCGACGACGTTATCCAGGAGTGCAGACACATCTAGCGTGGTGGTCGCTTCCGCACTCACCTGAGACACAATCGCCAGTTCATTCGCTCGCCGTTGGCTATCCTGGAAGGCCCGCCGACTGGCGACAACCGATGTCATATTCGGTTGGATGGCTTCGAGAATATCGAGCAGATCGGGTGGGATCTCGCGGACGGTACTCCAGCTAAAGCTGATAGCACCATACCAGCGTGTACCAGCCACCAGCGGCACCAGGATGGAGGTCGCCAGCCCGACCTGTTCGGCATAAGCCTTGATGCTGTCTTCCAAGCGGGGGTCATTCTGAACATCGTCAAGGACGAACAATGATGAACCATTTTCAACAAGCAATTCCAGGAAGGGATAATTATCACGGGTGAGGCGCGATGTGGGTAGGGTTTCCAGTGGGATAACCTGACCATCACCACTCAGCATGGACACAACGTTTAACGCGCTGGTTGCGACCAGATCGGCTTCGATATCCTCAAAGTAAGATAATACACTGAGTTCGACCTTGTATTGAATGATCAAACTGGCAACTGAGTCCAGGATGGACTCTTCGTCAGTGGCCTGTACCAACGCACTACTAAGCGACGCCAGCATCTCGGTACGAACTTGCGCATGGGCCATCGCATCTTCCGCGATCTTACGCTCTGTAATGTCGTAGCGGATGGCGACGTATTGGCGAGGTTTACCTTTCTCGTTAAACTGCGGGACGATGGTTGTGTCTACCCAGTAGATTGAGCCATCTTTGGCTTGATTGCGAATTTCGCCCTTCCACACCTCACCGTTGGCAATCGTCACCCACAAATCACGGATGAAGGCTTTAGAGTGATAGCCGGAATTGATGATTCGGTGATCCTGGCCGATAAGTTCTTCCCGGCTATACTTCGAGACGTCGCAGAACATATCGTTGACGTAGGTAATCTTGCCGGTGACATCGGTGATCGCCACAATCGCTGATTCATCAATCGCCATCTGTAGTTCCTGCACCGCATGAAGGGCCTGTTCGGTGCGGGTGAAGGCGTTGGCGTTCTGCACCGCAACTGCCAACTGAGAAGCTAGTGTCGTTTGGATGCGAACATCCTCTTCGGTGAAGCGATTGGGCATATCGGCCTGTACGTCTAGCACACCCAGCACATTATCACCGACGATCATCGGGACCGCCATCTCTGCACGAGTGTTGGGGAGCATCGGATGTGGCAGGAAGTTCTCATCAAGTGTGACGTCGTTCACAATAACAGCTTGATGCTGTCGTGCGGCAGTCGCCACTAGCGATTGCTCGGCATCTAACGGGATCGACCGGTGTTCTGCAACCATAACGCGCCCGGCCTCACCAGCCCCGCCCTGCAAGATCAGAGTATCGCCAGCCGCATTCAACAGGTAGATGTGGGCGTGATACAGGTCGAACTGTTGTTTGGTCAGGTCAGAAACATTGAACAAAAGTTCTTCGATGTTCAGGTTGGTGGCCGCTTCCGTACTCACCTGGGCCACCGTCGCTAGCTCTTTCGCACGTCTCTGCGTCAGCTCAAAAGAACGGGCGTTCTGCACAGCGACCGCGATCTGACCGGCCAACGTAGACTTGACCCGCACGTCCTCATCGGTAAAGCGGTTCGTCACATCGGCCTGCACGTCTAGTACACCGACGACTTCATCACCGATGATCAACGGTACGGCCATTTCTGCTTTCGTATTGGGGAGCATGGGATGCGGTAGGAAGTCCGGGTCGCGTGTTACATCGTTGACGATCACGGCTTCATGTTCACGGGCGGCACGGGCCACAATCGACTGTTCCGCCTCCATCGGGATTGTCCGATGCTCCGAGACCATGACAAAGCCCGCTTCACCCGCCCCACCGCGCAAGACCAATTCGTTCTCACGCGGGTCTACCAGGTAGATGTGGGCGTGATACAGGTTAAACCGGTCACGCACCAGGTCAGAGACATCTTTCAGCAATTTGGATAAGTCCAGGTTGGTTGCCGCTTCCGCACTCACTTTAGCCACCGTCTCTAGCTCGATAGCACGTTGTGCGGTGTTCTGGAAGAGGCTCACGTTGTCGAATGTCACCGCTAGCTGGTCTGCCATCGCCTGGAACAACTGGATCGTTTCCGGCTCAAAAGCATTGGGTTGGTTGTGCTGAATATCAAGCACCCCCACGATGCCATTCTGTGACCGGAGCGGCACCGCAATTTCAGAGCGGGTCTCCGGCAGGAGTTCGTTCGGCAGGAAGTTGGGATCAGTCATTGTATCCTGCACCACGACGGCCTGCGCCGTCTTGATCGCCTGCGCGACCAGCGATGTATCTTCTAGTGAGAGTTGGTGACCGCGTGATAACAGCCGCCGACCGACATAGCCAGTGCCTTCACGCAAGATCGCGTGAGTGCCGTCACGGTCGATCATATACACCTGCGTGTAGTAGAAGTTAAAGCGATCACGGATGAGGTTCACTGTCAGGCTCAGCAGGTCATTGATGTCGCGCACCTGGTTCGCCGCACCGGCGATTTCGACCGAGGCCTGCAAGTCGTTAGTACGGGCCTGCACCCGGTCTTCCATTGATGTGAACAGGTCCTTCAACTGTGCGGCCATCGTGCTAAATGAGCGGTTCAGCGTGCCGATCTCATCAGCACGGTTGAGCTTCCGCTCTTCAATTGACACTTCCAGGTTACCGGATGCCATTTGGGTCGCTTGTCGAGTCAGGTCAGAAATCGGACGGGTGATCTGCCGGGCGACAAATAACACGGCGAATACACCGAACACAATGACCACACCCACAGCCACCAAACCCGCTAGCGTAACGGCTTGCACATCCGCCAGGAAGATTTCGCTATCGCGGGCACTCGCCAAGATCCAGTGGTAGTCGTCCGGGGCCGCATCCGGTGCGACGCGGGTATAATGGACGATCAAACCGCTGTTCGTTGAGATCTCTGGTACATCACCCGCTATCGGGTTGAAGTTCAGGATCTGTTGTGCTTCCTGCGTGTTGAATAATCCGGACTCATCCAGGATGTTTATATCTGCCTGGCCGAAAATTTCTTCGATGCCCGCTTCAAAGCCAAAGGTTGTTTCCACCTGGGCGGTATTGTAGAGGAAGAATCCGTCCTGGTTGATTAAAAAGGTTTCATCATCGTCAGCACTTGGGACGATAATGTCGAGCATGGCCTGCGCGTAGACAGTCAACACGATAACGCCGATAAGCTCATTATCGGAGTACAGCGGTTGCGAATAACGGATCACCGGAACGACTGAGCCATCCTCTAATTGTTCGATGGCTGAGTCCGCGCCTTCCCGGTTGAGGTTCAGGGGCGAAACTGCGATCTCACCGGGTCGGTTATCTGCCGCATCCAGGAAGTATCCACGATCCCCTTTAGGTTGCAGGTTATCGACGACAAAGGCCGGTTGCTCGGCATCGAACTCGCGGTCAATGCGCACAATTTCTAAGCCTTCAGCATCCAACAAGCGGATCTGATCATACACAGGTGCCGGGGCCAACTCGCCACCGCTTGCAGAACTCGCAACATCAGTAACGGAGTTATTGGACAAGGCCAGGAAGTCATTTTGAACTAATGGAAGTAAGCGGGAGATTTCCTCGGCATTGTCATTTGCGATGGCTTCCGCCAGCGCATTGACATTCGCAGAAGAGACTAGAACCCCCAGGTCAGTCTGTGGAATGTCGAGGAACTGCTCTAGCTGGATGCTCAAGTCGGTCACATGATCCGCTTCAAGCGTCTGCAATGTATCTTCCAGGTCACCGGCCCATTGCGTCACGCCGACATAAGTCAGCACTGCCATGGGCAGGACGAGGATCGGCAAGAAGTAAATTGCTAATCGTTGCCACAATTTAAGATTGCTAAACCAATGGCTCACTGGTGTGATCCCTTCACTCAAATGAGCGGAAATTTAAAAACGTATCTTTATTATAATTGCAGACCGGGGATCGGAGTCAACCGAATTCCTTAATTCTTCTAAACAAAAGCTGGTTTGATAGAAAATTAAAACCGAATGTGAACAGGGAATAATCTAAAGGAGATCATCAAGCGGGGTTATGGTCGTCCGAATCTATCGGACGCTCTGGAAAATCGGTGGCGGTTTGCGGATCATCGACAGGCACCCAGGTTGTGAAGTCACGGCATACCGCACACATATCAGGGGGATTATCTCCGAAGTATAACTGTCCACAATTCGGACAGCACCAGCGTTGGATAGCAATCAATAGGTCTTTTCTTCTCTGTCTACGGTTGGCCTGGTCATCGCAATGGATGATCGGTTATCAACGGAGAGTAGCACACTGGCTTCGCCGCGTGCCTCACCCGCCGCGACAATCAGGGCGATGTAGCCGACTTGATTGGTGGCATAGCCGGGGATGGTAATGTGTGCCATGCCGTCACTATCAAAGACGGTGCGGTATACACGCAGGCTATCATTGCCGACTACAACCAAACCGAGGGATTGGCCTTCGGATTGTGAGACCGGGCCGATTGACACATCGATGGGATCCCCGGCACTGACGTAATTGGGCGCGTTGACGGGCAGGGTGCCAGATAGCGATTCCGGCGGCCCGGTGGTGCCACACGCGGCAACTAGCATGAGCATTAAAGCACTCAGATATTTCAGTATTTGGTCATCGAAAAGACATAAGATGATAGAACCTTTCACCCACTAAGGATGAGCTTTTAGTCTATTCTGAGTATAGCCTTAATCACTGAAACTGTACATCCTACAACCGCACCATATCGAATCAAAAAGGCCACCCCGATGCGGAATGACCCATTAAATTGTTGCGACTCGCAACAATTTTGACTTATCACCGGACTAATTCCGATTGTCTATCGCCTCTTCTAGCTGGTTCAGCATGTCTCGCATTTCTTCGATCTTGTCGCGTAGTTGTTTTTTCGTGCCGGTACCAGCCTGCCCTACTCCATCGCGGATGTCGAAAAGCTCTTTGGCAACCTGGGAAACCTGCTTGGGAAACAGCCTTTTTCCACGTTTAAGGGCGGCATCGGTGAATAGGGCAGGGGCCTTGCCACGTTTTTTGTTCTGAGATTTACTGGTCTGCTTTTCGTCCAAATTGTTGCGAGTCGCAACAATTTTACGCACCGCCTCTTTGACCTGGGCGATGGCCTCTTGCTCGTCTTCGATCTTGGCGATCCGCAACAGTTCATCTTCGGAAATATCCGCGTTATCGCCAATCGTCCACACATCATCCGGCAGGCTCAACAAAGCGCGGGCGCGTGAAAAAGCCGCCCGGTGTGAGACCCCCAGGCCATTACTGAGCATCTCGCTCTTGCCACTGGGGACGCGATGATCGACCACTTGAGCATAGTAGACGCGATCCGACTGACCAGCCCGCACGGTGTCCTCATAAGTCTGAAATTTGACGCCCTGACGTTCGAGCAAATCCATCAGCAAGATGGCGAATTGACGCGCCCGACCAATCGCGTTGAGGTCGGCTCTTGCGGCATTTTCACTCGCTTGCCGCCACACGCTGAAGTCATCCACGATGATAGCCGAGATGTCTTCCCACTTACTGCGTTCCTGTGGTTTGCCTTCCGCCCCGTTGAAGTAGCCGTACAGAATGTGGTAGGCCAACCAGCGACGTTCGCCGGTTTCTAATTGATAGCGTGAACTGCTGACGCGTTGAATAGTGACCGGATTCGCCAGACCATCCCGCCGGATGCTGACGGCCAATTCGATCACTTTGATGAAACTCCGTTCAATCGGCCCGACTCGTGAGTCCAGCAGGGCTTGATCTTCGTCTTTTCCTTTTGCCTCGACATTTTCCGACCAGAGCAGATCATCCAGGTTAAACGGTGGACGGTTCTCGTCTTTGCGCTCGCGGTTGATGAATTGCAACCACACATTGAACAGATCCGCGATCTCTTTAGGTTGGCCGGACCAATGATCCCGCACCTGAGACGGGATGGCCCGGCGTGGTTGTTTGACGTCTGGATAGATGCTAAAGATCGAGATGGGCTGGACGACCTGACGTTGTTTCTCCCGGCGAGAAAGTTCGCCGAACAAGGCGGCATCCGCATCAGACATCGACAATTCTGGACGTTGGTTCGCTTGCGGTTGGGCCGGTTCATGTTCCCCATCATCAGCACCAAACGGATCGACCCCGGCCAGGTTGTCTTTACGACTCATTCGAAATCTCCATCTCTACACGGTCAACCAGCGACCACATATCACGCGATGCGCCGCTATCTGGCGCAAAGCGGAAGACCAGTTGGCCGACGGTGGACGCCTCCGCCCAGATCGTTCGCATGTAAACTTCCGGCCACACCATATCACCATAGCGCGATTTCAGCTTATTGAGATTTTCTTGATGAACGAGTGTGCTGGCGCGATACATCGTCGGGACGATGCCCATCACCGCGATGTCGTTGAGTCCCCAGCGCGTGCGGGTCTGTTGCATCATATCCCGGTGGGTGAAGCTCTCCACCAGGCCATCAAAGCTGAGGTACTCACACTTGGTGGGGTAGATGATCGAATCCGTCGCCAGGTAGATTGACCCGTGTAGCAAGGACGGTGTGGGCGATGTGTCAAAGATGACGACATCGACCAGATCTTGCAATTCACGGAAGCGATCTACAACGGCGAAGGCATCCGAAATTTGGATGGGAATACTGCGTGTCTCTACGTTTGATGGCACGACGTAGAGCTGGCCTTTGGCCGGTTGTGTCGCAGAATGGGCGAATAGATCTGGGTTGACTGGACGCAGAACATCGCGGAACGGTGCGCCGCGTACCAGCAGATCGTACATACCGGGGTCTTTACGTAGCCCAAAGGATACCGTTGCGTGCCCCTGTGCATCGGCATCGGCCAGCACCACGCGGTAACCTCGAATGGCTAAACCGGCGGCGATATGAATAGCGAGTGTTGTTTTGCCAACCCCGCCTTTTTCATTGATTAACGTGATCGTTCTCATAGGTGCATACCATTTTTGCGGAAAAGGTCTCGTTTACAGTGGTACTCAAATGATAGCATTCCACAAGCAGACTGTCATGCCACTTTCAATAAAACTTTGTTAACCTTGCGCCTTTTTCGTGTTTTAATGGGAACAGACTGTGTTAAAAAGAGGTTTCCTATGACTAAGATTCTCGTTATCGAAGACGAAGTGGATGTTCTCAGCAATCTGATAGAGAACCTGACTTATGAAGGATATGACGCCCAGGGCGCACCCAACGGCCAGCAAGGTGTCGAAAAGGCGATAGCATGGAACCCGGATTTGATCCTGTGTGACATCTTGATGCCAGAGATGAACGGTTACGAAGTATTGCACCATCTGCGGAATGAGAGCGCGTTACAAACCGTGCCATTTATCTTCCTGACGGCACTTGCGACACCCTATAACCAGCGGCAGGGGATGGAATATGGCGCGGATGATTACCTCACCAAGCCCTTCAACATGCCTGATGTCCTCACCGCGATTGAAACCCAATTAGAAAAATCTCGTAAGCGACAAGAGCAGTATCAGCACGGGTTGGATAACCTGCGCCATAACATCATGTACGCACTCCCGCATGAGTTCAACACCCCGCTTTCCAGTTTGATCGGCACGGCAGAGTTCTTGATGGTAGAAGCCAGTAGCCTGAGCACCAAAGACATTCGTGATATGGCCCGATTGATCGCCCAATCTGGCCGCCGGTTAGAACGCCTCAGTAAAAATTATCTCCAATACGCACAGATCCAGATCATCAAAGCTGATGCGGAGCGGTTGGCAAAGTTGCAGGAAGAACGAATCGATTATGCCGGGATGATCCTGACCGGAGTCGGGGAACGCATAAGCATGGAATACTACCGTGTCGATGACATCGAACTTGAATCGACAATGCCATCAGCCGACTTGCACATCAGTCATCACAGCCTGGAAAAAATTATCAGCGAATTGCTGGACAATGCGTTCAAGTTCTCTCAAGCCGGGGATCGTGTGACGATCAAGACCGCATTGACCGACGATTACTTCAACATCCACATTCAAGATCACGGGCGGGGCATGAGCCAGCAAGATATACAGTCAATTGGCGCATATTCGCAATTTAACCGCGTGGTCTACGAACAGCAAGGATTAGGCTTCGGGCTGACGATCACGCGGGAATTAGTCGCCCTGCATAACGGCCATCTGACGATCGATAGCCAGATCGACCAGGGCACGACGGTGACCGTCAGCTTGAAATATGACCCAGCCTGAACATAATTCTACTATTCGATATGTAGCATATATGTAACATACCCAGGCATGATGATGCGCGTATAATCCGGCTTTGCACCAAGCCCCTGGTATGGCTCATAATAGAGGCGGTTTTTCAGTACACACCGAAAGGGACAATTTGATGATAAAGAAAATTGCTGTGCTAACCAGCGGAGGCGACGCACCCGGTATGAACGCCGCCATCCGGGCTGTAACCCGTTATGCCATCGATCATGATGTCGAAGTAATGGGCGTACACGAAGGGTATCGTGGCCTGGTAGAAGGTGAAATGCACCCGCTGACGCGGCGTGATGTCGGCGGTATCATCCAGAATGGTGGGACAATCCTGGGGAGTGCCCGATGCCCGGAATTCCGCACGCAAGACGGCCAACGCAAAGCCCTGCGTGAACTCAACCGTAACGCGATTGATGGGCTGATCGTCATCGGCGGTAACGGCTCTCAGACGGGTGCCTATGCCATGCATAAACTGGGATTTCCAGTCGTCGGCGTGGCATCGACCATCGATAACGATCTCTACGGCTCTGATGTCACCATCGGGTGTACCACCGCGCTTCATGTCGCCGTTGAAGCCATCGACCGCCTGAAAGTCACTGCTTCATCGCACGAACGGGCCTTCTTCATCGAAGTAATGGGCCGGGATTGCGGTTACCTGGCGATGATGGCAGGCATCGCTGGCGGCGCGGAAGCAGTCTGCATCCCGGAGGTAGAAACCACACCGGAGGAAGTCGCAGATATTCTGCTCAACGCTTATGAACGCGGTAAAACACATGGCATCGTGGTGGTGGCGGAAGGCGCAAAGTATAACGCGGATGCCCTGGCGCGACATTTCAAGGATAATCACGAAGAGGTCGGCTTTGACCTCCGCACGACCAAGCTAGGGCATGTGCAACGCGGCGCGGCTCCACTCACGACAGATCGTCTATTGGGGACGCGGTTGGGTGCGGCGGCGGTGGAAGAATTGCTCAGGGGCAACCTGGGCGTGCTGGTGGGTGTGCAAGGGGGCGAAAATGGCGCGATTATCGCCACACCGCATGAGGAAATCGCCGGGAAGCACCGCCCGCTGGATCCTAAATTGTTCGAACTGGCGGAAGTGCTGGCAAAATAATCATGCCGGGTAAATACTTTGAAGAGTTAACCGTCGGGGATGTGATCCAGCATAGCCTGGGCCGCACCCTGACGGAAATGGACAACGTTCTATTCAGTAGCTTGACGATGAACACACAACCTTTGCACCTGAACGAAGCCTTTGCGAACGAGACACAATTCGGCCAGCGCATCGTCAACGGGATCTTCACACTGGGGGTTGTGGTCGGCATCACCGTCAACGATCTCACCGCCGGGACGATTATCGCCAACCTGGATTATAAAGACGTGACGCATCCCCACCCGCTTTATCATGGCGATACCATCACGGTTGAGACCGAAATCATCGACAAGCGGGAAAGCCGTAGTAAACCCGACCGGGGGATCGTCACACTCAAGCATATTGGTAGAAATCAAGACGGTGTGATCTGCATCAGCGTGACGCGCACCGCCTTATTCCTTAAGCAGAGTCATAGTTGATTGAGCAAGACGCCTAACGCCAGCCCGATGAAAAATAGCAGGATCAAGATCACCAGCGTCGTCAACATGCGGAAGAGCCACACCAACACCTGGCGGCGCGGTCGAGGTTGTTCGACCTCCGGGCGCGGTTGTAATGGGCGCATGTAATCTAAGACGCGCAGTTGGCGGCGGGCGCGGTCGTTATCCGGGTTGATGCGTAGCAGATTTTCCAGGCAGGTGCGGCGGTCGGCATCCCCACGCACTACATCGAGCAAGCTTAACCAGACTTGTTCGTTTTTGGGGTCGAGATGGGCGGCCTGTTGCCACAAAGCATGTGCGCCGGTACGATCCCCGGCATCGAACGCGGCCTGCCCATCGTCAATCAATTTCTGGATGCGTTCTTTATCGCCAGTCACTGGGGTAATTATCTGTGTCGTCGTTCGTCAATCGAAAGACCTCATTGGTCGTCAGTTGCAGGATGTAAATATCGAAGTCACCGTCACGGTCGCTGGCAAAGGCCATATACTGCCCGGTAACGTCAATCACTGGCTGGATGTCATCGGCGGGATGATCCACACGCACCGTCCCCCCGTCAGGATTATTGGGGTTCATCATGTAGATGTCCTGGTCGGCCTCGCCACTGGCAACCCCGCCGAAAAACAACAAGGTGCCATCAGGTGACCAGGCGGGCGTCGTCTCGACTATAGCATCACGGTCAGTCGTCAAGGACTCCGGCACGAGTGTATTCAGGTTGATTGACACCAGATCGGTACCGGGGCTTTCAGCCCGTTCGACGGTCCGCACGGCGATCAACCGGCTGTTATCCGGTGAGATGACGGGATAGCTGTAAAGCGCGTCATCGGTCGTAATCTGGCGGATCGCTTGCTCTGGCGATGCGGTAAAGTCATAGACAAAGATCATAGATTCCGAACTACCGTCTAAAGGGGTCGCCACATAAGCGGCCAACGTACCATTAGATGACAACGAGACCTGAGACGGCCCGCTATACGGCACCATCCCGCTGGCCTGATCGATCACAGTCGGCGGGGCGGAAAAATCGACCGGGACGGATAAGATCTCGTCCTCGAAGGCATCCCGGTCATATTGTGTGTAGAGATACCCACTATTATCCGGGAAAAGCTGGACGCCGCGCCCTTGCAACGTATCCAACGGTTCCGCTTCCCCGTTACTTAGATCGTAGCGCACCAATTGCAGGTCATCATCCGGGCCACCACTCCCGCGCCAGCCGAGCAAACGCCCGATTAAGTCTGCCGGCGGTGGGACGGGCGTCGCGGTCTGGGTAGGGGCCGCCGTCGGGGTGGCAGAAGGCGGCAAAGTCGGCGCGGCACTCGTCGGGAAGGGACTAGGCGTCGGTGAGACGAGCGCGATCTGGGTCTCAGTCGCAAAGACCAGTGCCTGGGCCGCCGTCGCTTCGGCATCCGTAGCCTGGAGGACTAACTGCGTCGGGCGGAATTCTTCCGTCAACCGGATCAAGCGTTGCTCTTCTTCCTGGGCGGCTTGATCGTTATTCACGCTGATGACGAGAAACAATATCACCACCAGCACCAAACCGATCACCCCGGCCCCGATAATCGCCGTCGAGCGGCTGATGCCGGGTAAGATCTCGTCTTTCTCTTCGGGGGCTTCTTCTGGCTTTTTGTCCATCTTTGATAGAAGTGCCCGCGCCTGTTCGTTATTCGGCTTGAGTTGCAACACGTTCATCAAGGCGACACGCTTTTCGAACTCATCCGGCGACAATCGCCCGATGAGCATCCAGGCTTGCACCACCGCCGGGTCCTGCTCGGCGACTTCGCGGGCCAGGGTCAGCGCACCTTCAATGTCACCTTCTTTCGCCGCATTGACCGCTTCGCGTAGTAAATTTTGATGAATGGGATCCATAAGTCGCTACTTTTACTCTTGTAAGCGGAATAACAAAACAGGCTGATAAGCCAGCGCGATGGCCTGCTGGTTATTATCAGTCAAGCGGGTCAACGAATCACCCGCCGGGGTGATGAGATACACCTGAAAGCGGTCATCCAGCCGGTTGGAGACGAAAGCGATAAATTCACCATTCGGGCTGAACTGCGGGTTACGGTCTTCCGCGCCGCTGTCATCGCGTGTGACCAATCGCTGGTCATCACCAGCCCCGGTCATGATGTAAACGTCAGGATCACCCTGACGATCACTAATGAACGTGATCTGCGTTCCATTGGCATTCCAGGCGGGGGCGTAACTACTGGCGACCGCGTCAGTCAGACGTTCGACTATCACCGGTTCGGCAGGATCAAGCACTTCCAGGCTGTAGACCTCTAGCGATCCAAAACTCCCTTGATCCGACGCGAAGACGACCTGCCGGCTTCCGAGTGCCGGGTTCCAGGCGGGCTGATTGTCGATGCGGTCGTTATCAGTCAATTGGCGCATCGCGGTGCCATCGGCCTGGATGGTGTAGAGTTCGTCGTCACCATCATCATCACTGACGAAGACCAGTTCTTGTGCTTCCGGTGACCAGCTAGGACTCTTGATGGTCTGGGAGCGCATATCGGTGATCGGTTGAGCCTCGTCGATGTTATCCACCGGGCCGACGAACAACTGCGGGTAAGTTTCCGTCTCTTCTGTCTCTTCGTCGATCACAATTGTGACATTTCTCACAAATGCGACCAATTCCCCGGTAGGGTCAAAAGCGACATCGCGCACATCTTCCGCCAGCAACCGCTGGTCACTGCCATCACCTTGCATGGCGTAAAGATCGGGTGATGTGGCTCCGTCCGCCAGACTGGTATAAAGCAACAAGAAATCAGTCTGTGGGAATGGTGTAGCGGTAGGCGGCCCGGTCGGGGTCGGGCTTGGCTCTGGTGTGGGTGTAAAGGTCGGCGGCAAGGTCGGTGCGAGACTGTTACCGGAAAAGATGGGTACCGTCGCGGTGGGAGCCGGTGGGAGTGAAGGCGTCGGCGGGACGACATCCGTCGGGGCCTGGACGACCGGCAACGGCGTAGCGGTGGGGGGTGCGGTCTCATCGTCGGCTTCTGTGTTGAGCAAGAGCGACGCCAGGAACACCCCGCCCCCGATAATGACGATCACCATAAACCCGATAATCAACACTTGTAAGCCGCCCCCAGAGGACGACGCCTCCGGCGTTGGCCGGGACTCCGCCGGACGTGAGGAAGACGAAGATGATGCCGGGCTATCCACAGCGGCAGAGCGCAAGCGGTCAATATCCGCCTGCGAGATCTCCGGCGTCCCACCCAGGGCGACCAGGGCATCACGGGCGCGTTGGTTATCCGGGTTGATTTCAAGCACACGTTCCAGGCATTTACGCCGGTCGTCGGTGGTTGTCATGCAGGATGCCAGCCACATCCAGGCCTTTTCATTGTCTGGATCTTGCTGGAGAACCTGCTCTAACAACTGTCGCCCGGTGTTACGATCACCGCGCCGGGCGGCACCGATCCCCTGAGCGAGTAAATCATCGTTATTCTGTGACAAAATAGCCCCCTATGCGAGTACAATCAAGACAATCGCCAAGACGAGGACGATCATCAACACGGCGACCCCGCCAAACAAGAGTAAAGTACGGTTTTCATCGGCAGATTGCTTATACTTTAACTTTTCCAGCCCTTTGAGGGCCGCTTCATTATTCGGGTTGACTTCAATCACTTGCTCCAACCATTGAATACGCTTCTGGCGGGTAGGTGCGATCTTCGCCAACCACATCATCGCGATCTCGTTGTTAGGATCACGCTGATAAACCTGCAAAAACAGCATCCGGGCGTTATCGCGTTGTTTCCGTTTGGCCGTCCGAATCGCCAGTTGAAGAAGTTCTTCGTTACTTGTACCGGATTCAACCATGTGATTGTTCTCCATCCTGCTTATCTGATTGTATTGTAAACGGCTTTAGGAAAAGCACAAAGCGCGGGGGGACTAAGGTACTTGCGGGCGGGGGTATGCCCCACCCGCTTTTGCAACAATCTGCCTAATCTCTCGCGAAGAGAAAACCGCCGGTTCCACCCAGCACCACACCCAGGAAGATCAAGATAATCGGGACGGTTGTACCAAAGGTGTTTAGTTGATCGCGGCTAGAAGTCGCATCATCTACCGCATCTTGCACGGAGTCCGCCGTCATCTCGTAGTAGAATGCGTTGACCGTAATCGGCAGAAGCGCATCCAACGCATCAGGCGGAACGTAGTTATTCGCCTCTGGATCCTGATTATTTTCGCTGGTCTCCAGGATTTCACCCACCCGATCCCGGAGATCTTGCGGGAAGGTGGCGGCGCGATTCTCAAACTTGGTGGTGTCAATCAACACGCCGGTAGCGGGTTCAATCCAGTATTCGCCTTCATAATCATAGACGTATTCCAGCGGGATAGCCTCCACATCTTCGCCCTGGGTCTCCGCCAGGGCCTGGCTGATGGCTTGGATCAAGCGTAACTGTGCGCTCATATCCAGTTCAAGCCCTTCGACATCCAGCCCGGCGGCTAATTGTGCCAGTTGCATCGTCGTCAAGCTCTCCGGCAGGCCCAGCACCGCGTAATGCTCCGGCGCGATTGCCTCACCGGTTCCAGTAGCTGTGTAATAATAGGTGTTGATGCCGCCCCGCTCTTGTTCTTCCTGGTAGATGAGTTCGGATGTGGCACGGGTGTCGTCATTCCAGCCGACATAATCGACCTGATCGACACCAATCGGCCAGCCGATGACCTGCCCCTGGCGCGGCCAGAAGCCATCACGCCCGTCCCAATCTGCCGGGTAGGTCTCCACCGGGGTTAGTTCGGAGCGATCCAGCGCGTAGTGTTTGATCTGCTGGACGAGAGGCTCACCCGCATTGATGATATTTTGCTCCTCTCGGATCAAGGTGGTGTTGCCTTCGACGGCTTCCACACGGACATTACGCTCAATCATCAACTCATCGGCGGCTTCTTCCGGGATGGTGATAAATTGTAGCGTCTCTGCATCTAACAGGGTGAGATATTGCATATCAAAGGTGCGGGTGGTATCGACATCATCCGGGAAAACCCGCATCCCCGGTACGATGACCAGCATCAATGCCAGGCCGACCACGACCGCCAATACCCCACCGACCGCCAACAAAGCCCCTAATAGTTTGTCTTGCATAATCATTTTTCCTCAAATAATAATCCAATCTTGAGACATCCAGTATAAATCAGTTAGCAGGCGATAAGCAAACACAGATGCCAGTCTGCCGCAGGCTATAATAAAGATACACTACATCAAAAAGGAGCTAAAATGGCAAAAATTACGGTTAACGAACAATCATTTGAGGCCGACGCTGACGCTCGACTAGTCAACGCGCTGAAAGACAACGGCATCGACATCTTGCACCGGTGCGGCGGCTACGCCAAATGCACCACCTGCCGGGTAACATTTGAGGATGGGGAACCGGATAAGATGACCGTTGCAGAAAAAGAACGGTTGGAAAAGGGTGACCTGCTCGGTGAGGTGCGGCTCAGTTGCCAGATCTTATGTGAAGGCGATATGACCGTCACACCGGTTTACCTGCTCTCAGAATCCGACCTGGATGACGCCGGGGATCGCCCCAAAGACACGATCACACCGGAGCCTGAATGGACGGAAAAACCTTAGCACAACGGATGCTGTGATGCCCGATGTCTACGATGCGCTACCCGATGATTACGAACTCGATTATTACTTCGACGTCACCGACCCGGCGACCCTGGGCCAGTTGAACTTCTGGTCGCTGGCCCTGCTGGTTCCATTTATCGCGCTGGTGATCTTTTGGGATCGGCTGGTGGATGTATTGCGCGGGCCGTATGTGGTGGGCCAGGAGATACCCGCGATCATCTTGTGGGTGCTGGTTTTGGGTGTACTACTTTTGCATGAGTGGGTTCATGGGGTGGCGATCCGCTGGGCCGGGCATCGCCCGCGTTATGGGATGCAGGGCATCAAAATCGGCCCGATTACGATTCCGTATCTGCTTTATGCGACGGCGGATGACGCTTACTTCCCGCGTACCGCGTTCATCGTCATCGCGCTGGCCCCGGTCATCATCATTACCATCGTCGGGTTGGCCCTCATGGTGATCTTGCCGGATTACCTGCACAGCTATCTCATGGTCGCTATCGTCATCAACGGCACAGGGGCCGTCGGTGATTTGTGGATGACGGCCATTGTACGCCGCTACCCGGAATCAACCCTGGTGCGTGACGAAGCTGAAAGCATCAGTATTTTCGTCGCCTCTTCAAGCGATGGGCAACCGCACCCAGAAGATTGACCCGCCATACTCCGGGAATGTCGCATCGACCGTACCGCCCATCCCCTCGACCAATTGCTTGACGATCCACAACCCCAGCCCGATGCTGGCCTCATTGCCGGTCGGCTGGGTACTCAGGCGGCCAAATTCTGTAAACAGCTTATCGCGCTCTGCCGGGGGGATGCCCGGCCCTTCATCTTGCACCGCGATTGCTATCGTCTGATCGTCAGTCTCCGTCCAGATCGTCACCTGATGACCGGGGGGACTATACTTGATCGAATTACTGACCAGATTGCTGATGACCTGGGTCAACCGGGTCGGGTCGGCGTATACGGTGCCGTCTAAGGTCTCCGCGTTGATCGTGATCCCTTTGTTCATCGCCGCCAGTTGATATTCCATCATCACGCGGGCGATCAACCCGCTGACGGCTAACGGTTGCAAGTTATAAGCTACATCTTTAACGCCAAAGGCATGAACGAAGTCTTCCAGCACTTCCTGCATGGTATCTACCGCCAGCATTAATGCCTCGACCGTCTGCATCGCCTCTGGTGAAGACGCTAATTGCGTTTCCAGCACATCACGGGCCATCCGCACATTGCTGATCGGGTTACGAATATCGTGATGGGCCATCCGCATCAACCGGGATTGTGTCTGCTGGAGGGACTGCAACTCGTAGATGGTGCGGTCGCGGTCATCCAGGCTTTGCTTCAAGTTGACCTGTGCATCGATGCGGGCCTTTAGCACCACCGGGTCATAAGGTTTCGGTATGAAGTCGTTTGCACCGCGTGCCAGTCCCAGCGCGATCTGCTGGCTGGTTGCCATCGCAGATACCAGCACCACCGGCAGATTACGATAACAGGAATGCTGGCGAAGCGCATCTAACACACTCAGGCCATCCATTTCGGCCATAACGATGTCAAGCACAACGACATCAACGCGATACAGTTCGAGCAGGTCGAAGGCTTCCGCACCAGATTGTGCATGTATGACGTGATAATGGTCATTCAAAATACGATGCATCAGCCGGTGGCTGGTTTGATGATCATCAACGATCAGAATCGTAGCCAAGTGTCTGATTGGGGACGTGTTAATTGTGTTTGTATGCGACTTTGCGACCATGTCTTCACTCTAGATTAATTCGTTTTTAATGATATTACCAGTATATACGCATAAAGATGACAATGTTCATTAACGTTTTAGCGTAAAACCAATCTCCAACCTGTGACATTGACAATCACACCACCCTCCCGCACGAACAACGCCGGGATCACCGGGGCTTCCGGCGCGACAAATGGCATTGGCTCCCCGATCTGGATGTCATTGTAGAACGCGGTCACATCGCCGGTATCTGGGTCACGTTCCAGGCGCAAACGGGGATCAATGGTGTTGACTGACCGTTGAATTACAAAAGTGGTCTCATCCCCGACTCGTAACAATAAATTGACTGCCCGGAGATCAACCACCTGCACCACCAGCCCGACCCGTAGTTCCGGGTCGTTCACACTCTGGAGCAGGACACCGAAGGTCACATCTTCTTCATCGACAATAGCCGGATTATAAGTCGTAAACGACAGATTCGTCTCCACCCGGCGGATGCGAGCCGGCGCGTTATTGCCATAAAATTGATTAAGGGTCTCATCATCCAGGCTGATGACCAATTCATCATTTTCGGTAGCCTCTCCAACACCAAGCCGCCAGCCAGCATTACCCGATGCTGGGGCAAATTGCGCCGGAGTCCAGCTATAAGTTGCAGGATCAATTCGGGTCGTCAGCAGGTCGAGTAGATCTTGTGTGCCCTGGATGCCCTGTGGTGGCAGGGTCGGCGTGGGTGTGATAGTCGGCGTCAGGGTCTCAGTTGGCACCGGGGTTTCGGTGGGTATAGGCGTCTCGGTGGGGGGCGTCGTCGGCGTGCTGGACGGAACCGGCGTCTCGCTGGGTTGGGTGGTAGCGGTCGGCGTCGGGCTGAAGCGTTCGATCAGCGTCGAGGTCGGACTAACCGGGTCAGTCGGTGTCGAGGTCGGCTCGGCAGTCGTAGGCTCCGCGGTCTCTGCCGTCACCGCTACCGGCGGGATAACCGCGCCATTAGCTGGGTCGGTAGTTGCGGCACTGGTCGGAGTCTCTAACGTCAGTTCGATGCCAGCAACGATGTTATCCCCTCCATCGTCATCGGTTGCCCCACCCTGGCTGAGGACAAAGGCCCCACCAGCCAGAACCAGGATCAACAGTACCGCCCCTAGCAACACCCAACGCCGGCTCAACCCGCTACCGGGTAACGGGGATGGTGGGGCCGGGGTCTCCTGCGCTTTGCGGCTATCCAGGTAAATCGCATCGGCGGGATCCTCATCTTCGTCAATGCGGGGAGTCGGCTCGTCAGTCGGCGGGGCGGGGAACTCCGGCGCACTTTCGGTCAGGTCGTACCAATGGCGGTACAATCCATAGGCCGGGTGCCGGTCAATAAACATCGCTTTGAAGGCTTCGTTGAAGCGTTCTAGCTTGGCACTGCGCCGTAATGACTGATCGGTGTAGATCGACTCGAACTGCTCGTAAGTCTCGCGCCATAATTGCAATTGGGCATGATAAGGCTCACCAAGCATCCGATGAGTGACTTCGGCGTGGCGCACATGGGCTTCTGCAATGGCGGGTACCGGTTGCGCGGGGCGACGCTCGACCGCCTGGCGCATCTGCCGCCCTAACGTATGTAACTCGGCAGTCACCGCTTGTAGATCCCCCAACCAGCCCAGATAATCCGACAGATCAATGTCGGCAGTTGACTCAGCTTCGCGGGCGGCCTTGATCGCGTTTTCCAGCTTCAGCCCGGCGGCCCGGAAGTCTCCGTCAGACCAATCTCGCAGGGCAGTCTCAAATTCACGGATGCTCTGCCCGGCACTCTGAAGCACCTTAGACTCAGCGTTCTCATTGAGTTCGCGCCGGATGGCTTCCAATCGCTCTAATGCGGCTGGCTCGGTAATGGTGTTGATTAAATCAGCGGCTTGATTAATGGCGGTGCGCCGGCTGATAAACTCCGCCAGGAGGTGGGTAGCCGGATGGCGTGGCCCATAATCCCCGATGGCACGTTCTGCGGCGGCCTGCCAGAATTCCGCATCAGTTAAGTTGCCGGTGTGCGCTTCGGTTGTCCCGCGTAGCAATGCGCTGGCAAAATATAACCGGAGGGCCGGGGTACTGGCCTGCTCATAATGCGCGATCAAGCCTTTACCCATCGCCTTGAGGTATGTTTCCTCACTGGGCATCTGAGAGGCGAAGCGTTCCCGTTCCCGCAATTCATCATCAGTGAATAATGCTTCAACCGTATTCAAGGCCGTCTGTGACCGGATGCGATCATGCACGCCGCGCCGGTCGATCCAGTCACGCAAGGTCGCGGAGAGCGTCACCAGTCGATCTGCCGCGCTACGTTGTGCCGCATCCGATGCAATTTCCTGGGCGCGTTGGCCCAGTTGCTCGGCTTCCGGCAACCGCCCCCGATCAAACGCCTCATAGCCATCGGCCAGGGCACGCCCCAACCCACCGAAGACCGCGTGCCGTTGCACATAAGCCGCGCCACCCACCACCGCCCGCAACTGATTTAACCAGCCGGTCAGGGTCGGACTCAACGTGCTGACGGCATTAGATGCCTGGTCTAGTGCGTCCAGTGCGCCTTGACGATTACCCACGATTACCATTTCCGAATAATGCCGCCAGGCACTAGCCGCGATGTCCAGGCCCTCGACCATGGTCGTCAGCATCTCATCGAACAGACGGTCGGTGTAAGGCATTAAGGCCTCTTTAGCCTCACCGAACCATCCGGCCAGGTCACTACCATCTGCCGCTGGCACATAGGTCTGGTAACTCTGCAACCGTTCATATAACGTGTTGAGCCACTCAGAAA
Organism: Anaerolineae bacterium; assembly: GCA_034437535.1. Taxonomy (GTDB): domain Bacteria; phylum Chloroflexota; class Anaerolineae; order Aggregatilineales; family Phototrophicaceae; genus J038. The sequence goes on from DAOTTZ010000165.1 coordinate 38,870, forward strand.
GCGAGTCCCATAAATCACTGGTCGGGTTGATCGCCCGGCTATTATCCAGCGCGACCAGGGCATCACGCGGGCTGGCGGCGGCCTGCTTGCCGATGACGTGCATATTATCGGCCAGGGCCATCGCGGCGTTGGTCGCACGATCTAACGAACTGAGTGGTAACCGCCGGTTTGAAAGCCGCTGTTGCACCATGACCGTTGACAGTAATTGATTCAACGTACTCAGCTTATCCACGACGGCGCGGTATGCGTCGCGCAGTTCCGCCAGGTTGGTACCATCTCCACCTGGAATCTGCCCAAGTAAATCATTGATCTCTGCCAATAAATCACGGGCATCATTGATGTTGACGCCATCCCCGACCAGATCATTCAAAGCCAGTTCCAGCCGGTACAGGTTGGGCCTCAGCAGGAGGATTTCCGGCACACGAGACGAGATGCGTTCCGCCATCAACCATTGGTAACGCCAGGCGCGATCATCGGGGGTATCCTGGGTTAATAAGGTATGTGCGGCCCGGACCATGTGCCCGTCGAACAACATACCGACGGCATCGGTGATGCCGTTAGAGGCGGTCTCTAACTCCGCTTCCAACATCAACATCGTACAATCTAGCAGAAGTTCGACCAGGGCGGTGGTGTTTGGCCCGGCTTTATCACGCAGTTCATTGAGCAAATCCGCCGCCCGCGCCCAGTTACCGCCAGTCATGTAGATCTTCACCGCGTCCAGATCAGCAGAGACTTCCAGGTCACGCAGGCGGTCGTCGATCTCAGTCTGAGCTTGGCGGGCCTCCGGGTAACCTGGGTCAAGTTGGAAGGCGGACTCTAAGGTGTTGGTCAGGCTTCGTAGTTCGGTCTTGCTCAAATCACGCCGCAGACGCTCTAAGACGTGGTTAACGGCTGTATCGCGCTCACGCTCCAGGATGCGCCGCAGGTCGGCCAGGTCACGCCGCAGGTCTTTGAGCGTGCGATAGCGCAAAGATTGATTAGGATGCAGGGCCTTGCTGACGACAGTCTGAAGCGCATTGGGCACTGCTTCAGCATCCGCCCCGAAATCGACCAGGAATTCGGGGCCAGCATCACGCGGCAGTTCAACCCGGCGGCCACCGGTCAGGATGAAGTAGAGCAACTCCCCGACCTGGAAAATATCCGTCTGGCGGCTGATTCCCTGGGGCGTGATCTCGTCGCCTTCCAGGAAGACGGCATTGCCCCAGTCGATCACCTTGAGCCGGTAAGACTCCCGGCTCCAGAACAGGTGCTTGGCATCAACGTCGTTGTAAACGATGTCTTTCTCATGCGCGGCGATGAGCAGGTCGAGCAATGAATCCAGAATGACCAGCATCTCCAGGCGGGGCAGGCGGTCGTCATTGCGGGCCAACGTCAGCACTGTATCGGCGACGATCATGCCGGTAGCGCGTTCCATGACGATATACTGATGCGGTTGGCCGCCGACGAAGAATTGCCCCTCATCCAGGACTTCAGTCAGGACGGGATGCCCACTCAAGCGTTTAAGAGCCTTGCGTTCGGTCAGAATACTAACCTCTTGCCCAGCACGGATGGGTGGGGCGTCATTGGGGGCTGGCCGCTTGATGACGACTGGCCGGTCGTTGGTTTCAGTATCCGCCGCCCGCAAGGTTTCGCCACTTCGGCCACGCGGGTAAATGTAATCATAGCGATAGCGATTGTCGAATAAGCTGTCCGCCATCGAATTTCCCTATTCCGTGCGCGTGCAAATGTCGCTCTATTCTACCAGAAATCACGCCAGGGCAACGCGCCTAGATGTTAAACTAGCGCGCTGGTGATTGACGCCTTCCATCGAAACGCATAAGATCGAAGTATCTCACAATTAAATCGACTGATACTTTTTATGAGACAACAACTTGACGCAAAATATATTTACCTGGACGGCCAGCAAGAACGCCGTGAGTTGATCCGGCGGATTGTCGCGGTGCGCCACGCCGTTCGCGATCATGTGCGCACCATCCCGGAAGCCGAATGGTATACCCCCCGTTATCATGGTTGGACGCTGGCCGGGACGCTGGCACATCTCAATTTTTCCGACAATATGAGTCTGTTGACCATCAAGCTGGCGATGATGAACTTACGCCCGGCTACGTCTTCGCAGATGCTCCAGCGCGTCAATAACTGGACGGCCCGGTTCTTCCGTAAACGCCTGGTGAAGGTCTCATTACACAGCATCGGCATGAACCAACAGCGCATCGTAGACTTCATTATGGGGTTATCAATGGATAAGTTCACGACGCGCGTCTGGGATCCTCGTCAGCAGGAATTCACAACGATAGAAAAGGCCTTGCAAGACTTTTTGTTGTATCACTGGCAGGGGCATCTGGATGACATGCGCGAGATCGAAGGGCAGGGTTGATGCGGGTCATCCTCCAACGGGTACGAGCCGGGCAAGTGACCGTCGATGAAGCCGTCGTCGGGGCCATTGATGAAGGCTTTGTCGCGCTCGTCGGCGTGACGCATGACGATACCGAAGCCGAAGCCGACCTGCTGGCGACGAAGACGGCTCATTTGCGCGTCTTCGATGATGACGACGGCAAGATGAATATTTCCGCGCTGGATCGCGGCGCGGGGGTGCTGGTGATCTCTCAATTTACGCTCTATGCCGACGCCCGCAAAGGCCGCCGACCCAGCTTCATCAACGCGGCCCGGCCCGACCACGCCGAACCCCTGGTCACCCGTTATGCCCAACAACTGACGGCCCTCGGTATTCAGCCCGTCGCACAGGGCGTATTCGGTGCCATGATGCAGGTGGAAATCCATAACAGCGGGCCGGTTACGATCTTGCTCGACACTGAAGATTTAACATAATCCGTCGATCAGCCTAGCCAACACACACCAGGACTGGCTATAATGCGAGCAAATTATGAAGGATTGATTAAACTATGGCCTCCATCCCACAACAACAAGATACAGACCCGAATAGCGGGGCGTTCGCCATTACGCAGAACTTCCTGGCCCGCTACATTACCGCACTCGTCCTGATTCCGATTGGCATTTATGGCATGTATACGGGTGGGATCACCTGGGCGGTCATGATGTCCTTTTTGGCGACTATCGGCGCGTTGGAATTTTACATGCTTTCAGTTGGCCGGCCCCGGCAGGCGGTCATCTGGTTGGGCATCGTCGCCGTCTTGATGGTCATCGTTGGCTTTTACCTGGATGCATCACTGTTATGGCTCGTCGCGCTGGCCTTCGCGTTGATCGCACCGTTTATCTGGGAGATCGCCAACGGGCGGGGGACTCCGTTCGGCTCCGCCCGGAAGACCTTATGGGGGGTGTTATACGTTGGGTTGCCGATGGCATTTTTGATCGCACTCAGCCAGCAGACCGGCGGTTTCTTCTGGCTGGTGATTCTGTTCACCATCACCTGGGCGACCGATACCTTCGCCTACTTCGCCGGGCGGGTGTTCGGCAAGCGCAAGCTCGCGCCCACGCTCTCGCCCAATAAAACCGTAGAAGGTGCCATCGGCGGTGCGTTGGGGGGGAGCCTGTTCGCCAGCCTGTTCTTATGGATGGCCGGTGTGCTGACCTTCCCGCTGTTGATTATGGCCGTAGTCGGACCGTTGTTGGTGATCGCGGGTGATTTGTTCGAGTCATTTCTCAAGCGGCGGTACGATGTCAAGGACTCGCATGTGGCCGGTTTGAACGTCTTGCCGGGGCATGGCGGTGTGCTGGATCGAGTCGATGGGTTAATCTTCGCGACACTGTTCTGTTACCCATACATGCTATTGATCGGCATCTTTTAGCCGCTATCCATCGCCGCCTGTTTGCTGATCGCCACCGACTCGCGCAGGTCATCTGCCAGCCGCCCCAGGTTGATGGAGACCGTCTGCACGGATTGCATACTTTGCAAGTTCCCCTGGGTGATGCGGTCGATGCGATCCATGTTAATCCCGATGTCTTCCAACCCATCCGCTTGATCGGTAATCACCGCGCTGATGTCGCGCATGGCGGCGGTCGCATCACTGACGGCGGCTTGCAACGCCTGGATGGCGTCATCGGCTTGTTGGGTACGGCGCATCCCATCGGCGACTCCGTTCATGCCGGTTTCGGTCGCCTGGCGCGTCTCTTCCACCGCCTGCTGGATCTCGGCCAGGATCTCCCGCACCTGGGCCGCCGCCGCGCTGGATTGTTGCGACAACGAGCGCACTTCATCCGCCACCACAGCAAAGCCGCGCCCCTGGGGGCCAGCCCGCGCCGCTTCAATTGAGGCATTCAACGCCAGCAGGTTCGATTGTGTGGCGATCTCCGTCACCGACGAGATAATTTGATCAACCCGGCGGGTGAGATGCGCCAGCGTGACGATGGTCTCTGCAATGCCGACAACCTGTTCCTGTACACCATCCAGCCCATTGATGGCCCCGCGCAACGCCTGGGCACCCTCCGCCGACATCGCCAGAGTTTGCTCGGTCGTCTCTGTCACCTGGCGCGAGCGCGTCTTGATCTGGTCGGATTGGTCGAGAAACCCATCCATGCGGTTGTTCATCTGGCTGATGATCTGTGCCTGTTCGGTCGCGCTGTTGTTCTGCTGGTGGACGACCTGGTTGATAGCCTGGGCGGCCTGCACCATGCTATCGACTGCGACATCGATCCGGGTGTCGATCTCGTTGGGTGTATAAACGCTGGC
>DAOTTZ010000166.1:0-6401 GCA_034437535.1 Anaerolineae bacterium
AGGAGACCCGACGCCGGAACTGGTCGAGATCCAGCAGGTACCGACCGATGTGATCCGCACCGTGCCCCCGCCCACGCCGACCCCGCTACAACCGACTACGACACCTTCCCCGGTGCCTAGCCCCACGCCGACCCCATATCTGACGCTGACACCGACCCCGTTGGTGGTGTCACTCGTGGTCGCGGTTCGACCCATCCCTGCCGGGTATGCCATCCCGCCGGAAGCGGTGCGCGTGATCGAGTGGCCCGTTGCATCAGTCCAGGCGGTACCGTTCAACGCGCTGACCGATCTCGATCAAGTCGTCAATGAGGTTACGTTGGTAGACATCGCCTGCTACGAGCCAATCCTGACGGATACAATCGCCCGGCGGGAAGTGGGGAGCGGATTTTTGCCCTTGCCAGAGACCTGTGACCCGCCGGATGCCGCGTTGAGTGGCTTTGTTGATGTGGTGGTCGCCGTCCAGACGATCCCGGCAGGAATCATCATCCCGCCGCAAGCGGTACGGTTGGCCCGCTGGCCGCGTGCCTATCTGCCGCCGGGTGGCGTCATGACTCTGGCGGAAGTCGTCGGCCAGACGGCTAATACGACCATTTACCGCGAACAACCGATCTTAGATCAGCGGTTGGATTAAGACGCGGTGTAGCGATCTCGGATGGTGTTCATGCGCCGCCGGTTGACGCCGCCATCACCGACGCCCAACCGGGCCGCCGAGCGAAAATGGATCAGGTCGGCGTCTTCATCGAAGTAAAATTCGACATCATCGATAAATCGCATCATCAACGAGCGAAATTCGATGTGCAGGTAATTGGGTGCGTCGGTGATGATCGTTGACCGATCCATCGCGTTGATGATGGTTACGATGCGTGTCTTGGCTTCCTGCACAGTGCCATTCATCGGGATTGGCTCGATGTAGTGCATCCGGTCGTCCGGGTCTGCCTGGGTAGAAACGCAGTTGGGCGTACCAGGGCACGGCTTGAGTTGACCCTCGGTGACGCCTAACCCGTCCGGCATCGGGCTGACGAGCGGAATGACGACCAGCGCGAGACCATATAAAACCACAATCCCGACCAGGATAATCAAAATTTGCATAGTGTACGTCCTTAGTTTTGGCATGTGCTCAAAGCTAACATTCCAAAATGAGTCTGTGATGACGATCTGCTGAAACAACGCTTACCCTACACAAGACCCGGCGATGTGCCTACAATATGCCCGTTCTGATAATTACGGAGAGCATCATGAGCAAGACATTTCTCATCACCGGCGGGGCGGGTTTCCTCGGCATCAATATGACGCGACACCTGCTGGAACGCGGCCACAAGGTCATCTCTTACGACCTGTTACCTTTTGATTACCCGGAGCGCCCGCAGGTGACCGAAGTCATCGGCGACATCCGCAACCGGGAGCAGGTAGATGCCGCGATGGATGGGGTCGATATCGTGATCCACACGGCGGCGGCCCTACCGCTTTACAGTAAAGAAGACATCTTCTCGACCGACATTGACGGCACACGCACCATGATCGAAAGTGCCCACCAGCACGGCATCGAGCGGTTCATTCACATCTCATCGACGGCGGTCTACGGCGTGCCGGATCATCATCCGCTGTTTGAAGACGATGAATTGGTCGGCGTCGGCCCGTATGGTCACGCCAAGATCGCGGCGGAAGAAGTCTGCCTGGAATACCGTGAAAAGGGGATGTGTGTGCCCATCATCCGCCCCAAGTCATTCATCGGCCTGGAACGGCTGGGTGTGTTTGCCCTGCTCTATGATTGGGCCAAAGATGGCAAGAACTTCCCTATCCCTGGCAAGGGCGATAACCTCTACCAATATCTTGATGTGGAAGACCTGTGTGACGCCATCTACCTGACGGCTACGCTCGACCCGGATACCGTCAGCGATACGTTTAACGTCGGCGCGAAAGAATTCGGCACCTTCCGGGCAGATATTCAAGCGGTGTTGGATCATGCGGGCTTTGGCAAGAAGGTCGTCAGCATTCCGGTTTCGCCAGCCCTGTGGATCCTACGAATTCTCGACCGGCTGAATCTCTCCCCGCTGTATCCCTGGGTGTACGAGACTGCCGTTAAAGAGTCCTTCGTCAGCATCGAAAAGGCCGAGCAAAAGCTCGGTTGGGATCCGAAGTTTTCCAACGAAGACGCGCTAATCCGTAATTATGATTGGTACGTGGCGAACTTACAGTCATTTGGTGACAAAAGTGGCGTCACCCATCGCGTTCCCTGGAGCCAGGGCGTGCTGAAGTTAGCGAAGGTCTTCTTTTAGGCGACGGCTAAAAGACGGCGCGATGCCCTACGCCAACCTGGTATTTTGGCAACCGGCCCCCATCCCGTCAGGATGAGGGCCATGTAATCTTAAAGGACGAGTTCGGCCATCAGGCGCACGGCTTCGATGCTGTTGGTCTGGATGTTCATGGTGTTCAGCGGGCTATCTTGCCACATTTGAAGCCGATCCTTGATGCGATCCGCCGAACCACACAGCGCGACTTCATCCACCAGGTCATCCGGGACGGCCATCATTGCTTCCCCTTTTTTGCCACCCAGATAAAGATCCTGGATGTTGGTGGCCTCAGCTTCAAAGCCGAAGCGTACCGCCAGGTCGAAGTAAAAGTTCTTGCCACGCGCCCCCATGCCGCCGATGTAAAGCGCGAGCAACGGCTTGACCATGTTATAGGCGGTGCTCAGGTCGTCATCCAGCGCGACGGTGACATTTGCGGCGATGTCGAAGTCGTCATACCCTTTGCCATTCCCTGCACGGGCGAAGCCTTCCTCAATTGACTCCTTGAACGTCTCATCGAAGACATTCGGCGCGAAGAAGATCGGCAACCACCCATCAGCGATTTCAGCGGTCAGCGCGACATTCTTGGGGCCAATCGACGCGATGTAAATCGGTAAATCGGGCCGGCCATGAATGATGCTCTTAAGCGGCTTGCCCAGGCCGGTCGCGTCATCGCCTTCATAGGGGATGGTGTAATGCTTGCCTTTGTGGACGAGTGGTTCTTCCCGTGCGAAGATCGTCCGCAGGATCTCGACGTATTCGCGGGTTTTGCCCAACGGCTTGCCGTAAGAGACGCCGTGCCAGCCTTCCACCACTTGCGGCCCGCTGAGGCCCAACCCCAGGAGCATCCGCCCGCCGGAAAGCTGGTCGAGCGTGATCGCGGTCATGGCGGTGTTGGCCGGGGTGCGCCCTGGCATCTGCATGATGGCTGTACCCAGGTTAATTTGCTCGGTTTGTGCGCCGATCCACGCCAGCGGGACAACTGCGTCTGACCCGTAAGCCTCCGCCGTCCAGACGACGTGATACCCCAGGCGATCCGCCTCTTGAATTAAATCCATTGGTAAGTCGATGTGTGAACCGGAATAACCGGCGACAAACCCTAAACGCATTGTTTTCTCCTCAAAAATCAAATCTTTATTCGGTCACGTTGATTGTAACGCGAAAATAGGGTTACAGGTTTAGAACTCGCATAGAAGGCTGACCTGTAGCATCATGTACAATATAATCGACTATGAGCGCAAGAGAGGATCTATTCCGATGGAAATTATCAGACGCTTGACCGTTACCCAGGCTTTAATCATCCTGGCGTTAGTCGCGGTGATCCTGGTAGGCGGCATCATCATCACGTCACAAAATGCCGATGAAGCGGCAGACGCGGCCTTCGCCACCAATACCCCGGTCATCAACTGGGAGTCATTCGAGGTGAACCCAACCCTGACATCGCCCTGATGTATCGTTTGCTCAGTCGCCTATTCTTGACTTACCCACCGTCCGGGTCGATCCGGCGCATCCTGATCGTCCGCCCGTGTTGCATCGGCGATGTGGTGCTGGCGACTGCGGTCTTAAACGGCCTGCGCCGTCATTATCCCGATGCCCATATTACCTGGGCGGTGGGCGGATGGTCACGCCGGGCGATTGCGCGGCATCCAGCGGTGGATTCCATCCTGGATACCGGCGCACGCGCCAACCCGACCGCGACGCCGTTGGGCTTCATCCGGTTTGTGCGCCTGCTCCGCAAGCGATATTATGATCTGGTGATTGGGTTGGTGCGCTCACCCGTCATGAGCCTGGCCCTGGGGTTGAGTGGTATCCCGCATCGCGTCGGGTTGGATAGTGCCGGGCGTGGCTTCGGGTATACGGTGCGCGTCCCGGTGGTGCCAGCGACGGCCCGCCACGAAGCCGAAATCTACCTGGATACCCTACGGGCGATTGCCATCCCGACTGACGATTGTTATGCAGAAGTGCCGGTTCATGCCGATGACCAGGCGGCGATTGCCCGCCTGCAATTGCCAGAGCCTTATATCGTGCTGAATCCGACCGGGGGGCATAACCCCGGCATGACCTTCGACACCAAACGCTGGCCGCCCGCGTATTTCGCCGCCCTGGCGAATCATCTGACGGCGACACACGGAACACATAGCGTTTTATTGGGCGGGCCAGACGACGGCCCGATATTGGATGCTGTCATGGCAGGGTTAGATCATCCGGGGCAGGTCTTTTGCGGGATGCTCAGCTTTGGGGAGATCGGCGCGTTGGCGGCTAGGTCTGCGGGCTACATCGGCAACGATACCGGCTTGACGCATCTGGCCGCCGCCAGCGGTGCCCGTACTGTCATGATCCTTGGCCCGACCGACCCGGCCCGCTACGCGCCCTATACCCCGGCGTCGTTGGCCCTGTGGAAGCCGGCCACACTCCCGGCGGGTGGGGTTGCGGCGGCAGACCCAACGACGTGGGATTGGGCGCGTGATGGCATCGACCCGGCTACGGTCATCCGGCGTGTTGATGAATTTTTATTCCAGCCGGCCACACGCTGAGAAGCTACCCGTCGTCGCTGGTCTCATCTGTGTTGGCGTCGTCTGGCGGTGGGCCGGGGTAGGCCCGCGTCACATACGGAATTTCCATAGCGATCACGTAATTCTCTCCCCCCTGGTTATATTGCAAATCCAGCGCAGACGCTCGCTGACGCCAACTCCACAGTAACCGCGCCAACCGCCCCTCGACCCAGGTCGGCTCGCCACTGCTGGCCGCCGCCGCTAGATCTAACCCGGAGGCTTCCGCGTCCCACACGGCGGAGGGGGCATTGTTATCGTAAGGCCGCGCCTCCACCCGGACGTAAAATCCATCTGGCTGGTAAATTTGTGGGCGTGGGCTGAGCGTGGTGCAATCCTGGCGGATCGTCTCGTAATATTCGCGGTTCCACCCGCTGAATGAGTCGGTAATATGGCGGATGTCATTGACGTGCAAGATCAGTGTCTCCACATCACCCAGGTCGGAATCCAGTTGAAGATCTGCTTCACTGTCATAACTGTAGAGTTCGCGGTAAGTCTGGGTCTCCACAAAGTTACGAATACGCTGTTCATCCACCGGGCCGATCAAAACGCTGTTGAGCGGGTCTTCCGCCTCCACCGTCCAGATCACACGCCCATCACCGTAGATCGTACACTCTGGTATTTCTGTCCGGGCGAAGAAATCGGTATCGCTATCTATAGTACGAGTATCCGCCTGGAAGACAATGTAATCGGGGGCTGGTTCCCACTGAATCACGTTGTTTTGATTGTTACTGGCTCCCTGTTGAGGTGGGACGACCGGGCTGGTATCGTCATCACCGCCACAGGCGGCCAGCACGACGACAAGCATAACGGAAACTAAAAGGCCGATCCAACGTGCCATGTGTTGCTCCTTAATTACAACGCACTGCCTCTAGTGTAGCATTGTTCTGCGGTCTACTGAAAGCCGTTAAAATCCTCTGACAATCCATGTTCGGAAACGCTAACTGGTTTGTTTGGTCGGCAGGCACTATCATGATTTCGAATCGATCAATAATAACGAGGCATCATGCGGAATATAATAGAAGCTCACCCGCACCGCATACGGTTAATGGCATATTTTGTCGCGTTGATGGGCGCGGCTCTGCTGGCAGATGAGCGGATCGCGTGGGGCGTCGGGGGCATCGGGTACGGTCTGCTCCTGGCTGTGTCCTGGGTCATCCCGGCGGGGATTTGGCTCCCGGTCGCGGTCGGGGGCGTCAGCCTGGTTGGGTCAGCGTTGGCCCCTGGGCCGGCGGGCTGGCTGATCTTTATCATGTTGGGGGCGTTCTTTATGCCAGCGGCCCCGGTGGATAATCGACCGTTGTATACGGGTGCCCTGGCGGCGGGTGCGGTCATTATCGCGTTACTCATCCAGGAGATACCGCTTGATCTCTTGCTGGTGGTAGCCGTCGGCGTCGGCCTGAGCGGGTTCTTGCCAGATCGCCCGACCGCGACCCCGGCATCAACACCAACGGCCAGCGTTTATACACCCAACGAGATCGACACCCGGATCGATGTCGCAGTCGATAGCATGGTGCAGGCCGCCCAGGCTATCAACCAGGTCGTCCACCAGCAGAACAACAGC
>DAOTTZ010000167.1:0-14365 GCA_034437535.1 Anaerolineae bacterium
CAAAATTCTTCTTGAGGGTTCATGTCTTTCTCAAATCTTGCTTTTTTAGTTGAAACAAGTTTGAAAGACATCCCTCATTTTTGCTAGACCACGTTATTTTGCAGTTCTACCTATAGTACACTGATAGACAAGAAAAAGACATTTTATGCAGTAAAATTTCGCGGAAATTCATAACTGTCTTTGTAACGAGACCTTACCCCCACCTGCCAGCCAGAACACACACTGATCCACCAGGACTGAATAAAATAATGTTATAGCGACCTGAAACTAAGGATCGTTCAGCATTCCGTGTGAAATGATGAAAGGCGACTTATACTCATCTCATGAATAATTTATTAAACAATTCTGGATTTGATGAAATAGATCGGGCAATTTTAGAAGAGTTACAGGTTAACGGTCGAGTGAGCAACGCAGACTTGGCCCGTAAAGTATTTCTTTCTGCCCCGGCGGTTCATAATCGCATCAAACGCCTGGAGCGTGGCGACATCATCATGCGGTATGTCGCGCTACTTAACCGGGAACATGTCGGCTATGACTTGCTTTGCTTTGTCTATGCCAGTATGGAAAATCACACCGCGGATTCCTGGCAAACATTCCGCCAGGCCATCGCCGATATTCCTCAGATCTTGGAATGCTACCAACAGACCGGTGATTTCGACGTTGTGATGAAAGTCGTCGCCCAGACCCGTGACGACCTCAACCATATCATCCACGAGCAAATTATGAAGATTCCCGGTGTCTGCCGGGTGAAGACCAACATGGTTATCGGCGAAATCAAAGCCTCTACGAAATTGGTACTTAAGTAAATGAGGGCATGAGCATGAGTTCCCAAGTCGGCATTATTGGTATCGGCACCTACGTCCCAGAAACCATCGAGACCGCCGCCGATCTGGTCGAGCGCATCGGCGCACCAGAGCATATCTTGCGCGAAAAAATGGGCATTCGTCAGCGGCATATCGCTGGCGAAGCGGATACCGTCACAACAATGGCAACCCACGCCGCCCAGACCGCCATCCAACAGGCCGGCATCACGCCAGATCAGATCGACCTGGTGATCTCACACGGGAGCGAACATAAAGATCATCTAGTATGGAACGCCGCCGCCAAGATTCAACACAACATCGGCGCGACAAATGCTTACGCCTTCGAGATGTATGCATTATGTGCCGGTGCCCCCATCGCGCTGAACATGGCAAAAAGCATGATGCTGGCCGACCCGACCCTGAAGACCGTCCTGCTGGCCGCCGCCAGCCGGGAAAATGACCTGATTAACCTGGATAACGAACGCTCACGCTTTATGTTCAACTTTGGTTCTGGTGGCGGCGCGATGTTGCTTCAGCGTGATGCTGGCCGCAACCTGATTCTGAGTTCATCAGCCATCACCGACGGCAGTTTATCGGAAACGGTCATCTTGACCGAAGAAGCCGTCGCCGAGGGTACCCCGCAGGTCATTGGCGAAGTCAAAGGCCGGTTGGACGTCACCGACCGCGAGTACATGGCCGAACGCCTGGGGGCAAGTTCCCTGCCGAACTTCATCCGCGTGATCACACAAGCCGTCGAAAAGAGCGGTCAACAGGTCGATGACATCCGCTTCCTGGGCATCACGCATATGAAGCGGTCGTTCTTCTTGCAAATTCTAGCCGAACTTGGCCTGACGCCCGAACACTCTGTTTACTTAGAAGATTACGGTCACATTCAGAGCGTCGATCAAGCACTGGCAATTGAACTAGGCGTCGCCCAGGGCAAGATCAAGCCCGGTGATTTGATCGTACTCGTTGGCGCCGGCACCGGCTACACCTGGAGCGCAACCGCCATCCGCTGGGGCGAAAGTTAAAATATTTAAGAAGCAACAGGATATTCAATAATGATTCTTGCGTCTGATTGGGTCGCATTTAACGCCGACCGCACACCCGAAAAAATAGCCATGATCGAACAGATCACCGGGAGGCAATTCACCTATTCGGCGTTTAACAGTCGTTGCGCCAAGCTAGCCGGTTACATGCGCGATGACCTGGGGATCAAGCGTGGTGATGTGGTCGCCATCCTGGCGAAAAACAGCGTCGAATACTTCACGTTTGAGTTCGCGTGCATCAAACTGGGGTGCATCATGCTCCCGCTTAATTGGCGGCTGGCAGAGCCAGAACTCCAATACATTCTAGCCGATGCCGAAGCCCAAGCCCTGTTCTACGACAGCGAATTTGCCGGGCGCGTCCCGGAATTAACGACGGTCGATTGTGTAAAGCACAGCGTAGAAATCAGTCTGGAAACTGACTCGACCTACGAGCAAATCATCACCGACCCGGAACGACCAGAAGTCATCATGGAACCACAGACCACACATGATGACCCGATGACGATCATGTACACGGCAGGGACTACAGGCCGCCCCAAAGGGGTCATCATCAACCATCGTATGACCTTCTGGAACATGGTCAACATCAGCCAGCCCACCGGTTTGAACCAGGACAGCGTATATTATGTCGTCTTGCCGACCTTCCACACCGCCGGGTTGAACCTGTACGCCAACCCGATCCTGCATCATGGCGGGACGGTGATCGTCGCTCGTGAGTTCGACCCGGCCTTAACACTCCGCACCCTGGCAGATGACAACCTGGGGATCACGCACTTTTTCGGCGTGCCGGCGATCTATCTTTTCCTCAGCCAGCATGAAGACTTCACCACCACCGATCTGAGTCGCATTCGATCCTGGGGATGTGGCGGCGCACCGATGCCAGCCGCCCTACTCAAGAAATATGCTGACCGTGACATCATCATTCAGCTTGGCTTCGGCATGACGGAAACCAGCCCGACGACATTCTTGATCGCCAAACGCCGGGCCATCGTCAAGCCGACCAGTGTCGGTAAGCCTCTATTGCATACGCGAGTCCGTGTGGTGGACGAGAACTTACAGGATGTACCGGTCGGTGCGGTAGGCGAAGTGGTCATCAGCGGGCCGAACATCACACCCGGTTATCACAACCGCCCACAGGCCAACGAAGACAATTTTTCTCATGATGAACACGGCAACCGCTGGCTACACTCCGGCGATGCTGGCATGATCGACGAAGAAGGCTGTATTTACATCGTTGATCGTTACAAGGACATGTACATCAGTGGTGGTGAAAACGTCTACCCGGCAGAAGTCGAGCAGGTCATCTTCCAGCTTGAAGGCATCAAAGACGTAGCCGTCATCGGTGTGCCGGATGATCGCTGGGGAGAATCCGGCATGGCCGTCATTGTGCGCGGTGATAATTGCCCGGATGAGACCGCCATCATTGAGCATTGCAAGCAGAACCTTGCCAAATTCAAGGTGCCACGCGCCGTCGCCCATCTGGAAGAACTGCCGCGTAATGCCGCCGGGAAAGTGCTTAAACGCGAATTACGAAAATTATTCGTTAAGGAGAAAAAATCATGACCACACCACCTGTAATGGACGGCATCACCTCCCAAACCGTTCAAACTGATCGGATTACGACCCGTGTATTATTCAGTGGGCCAGAGGATGGCACGCCGGTGCTGTTCGTACACGGCAACGCTTCCAGCGCGACCTTCTGGGAGGAATTAATGCTCAGCTTGCCGGCTGGTTATCGGGGCATCGCACCCGACCAACGCGGTTATGGCGATGCTGATCCTGACAAAAAGATCGACGCGACACGCGGCATGGGTGACCTGGCCGATGATCTGGCCGCATTGATGGACACCCTTAACCTCACGACCGCGCATGTGGTTGGGCATTCGCTCGGCGGGAGTGTGTTGTGGCGGTTCCTGGCAGATTATGCTAACCGCGTGATGACGGTGACGATGGCCGCGCCTGGCTCCCCATATGGCTTCGGCGGTTCGAAAGGTCTGGATGGCGAACCCGTCTACCCGGATGGGGCCGCCAGTGGTGCCGCAATCGTCAACCAGGATTTTGCAAAACGCATCGGCGAAAACGACACAAGCAACGACGAAGGCTCCCCACGACAGGTGATGAACACCTTCTACTGGCACGGCGGATTCAAACCAGAGCGCGAAGAGGCTCTGCTTCAATCACTCCTCAGCATACACATTGGGGAGCAAGATTACCCCGGCGATATGGTGCCTTCAGAGAACTTCCCCGGTGCGGCCCCTGGCAAATTCGGGCCGAACAATGCGCTATCGCCGGTCAACGTCGCCGGGCCGAACAAGCTCTACACGCTGGATAACAAACCGCCCATCCTGTGGATACGCGGTGCCAATGACCAGATCGTTTCGGATAACTCCATGTTTGACATCGGCACCCTCGGCAAGATGGGCCTGGTTCCCGGTTATCCGGGTGAAGACGTCTTGCCATCACAACCCATGATTAGCCAGACCCGGCGCGTGCTAGAGCAGTACGCCGAACAAGGGGGACATTTTGAAGAGATCATCTTTGATGATTGTGGTCACTCCCCTTACATCGAAAAATTAGACGACTTTAACGCACACTTTCATAAGCATATCGGAGCGAAGTAATGTACGTGGGGGATTATCTTGGGCGCAGGGCGATCTACTCGCCGGATGACCTGGCGGTCGTCGATGCGGGTAAACGACCCCATCGCGCCTTCACCTATGCCGACCTGAATAACCGTGCGAACCGGCTGGCAAATTGGCTGAAAAATGGCGCAGGCCTCACAAAGCATGACCGCGTGGTGATGCTCGGTTATGATGGCGTTGAATTCCTGGACACGTTTTTTGCCTGTGGCAAACTCGGTGCGATCTTCACCGGTCTGAACTGGCGTCTTCATTGGCGTGAACTAGGCACCCTGATGCAAGACATCACGCCCAAGGTCTTGATATACTCCGACGACTTCAAAGACAAGGTTGAGCATATCCTCACCATGGTGGATAGCATCAAGCATATCGTCCACCTGGATGGCGACGGCCTGCCCAACAGCCGGTACTACGAAAAAACCCTGTCCGACTCCGTCCTGCTACCCGTCAGCACAGAAGACCTTCACGAAGAAGACATCGCCTGCTTGATCTTCACTGGCGGGACGACCGGCCTGCCCAAAGGCGCACAGATCAGCCACCGGATGATCGCCTGGAACACCCTCAATACTATCATTCACGATCTGCATCATGGTGATGTGACGGTGAATTCCTTCCCGATGTTCCACACCGGGGGCCTGCTGGTCTATACCACGCCCCTGCTTATCCTGGGTGGTACGGTAATCCTCACCCGCAAGTTTGACGCGGTCCAGGTACTTGAGTTAATCGAAGAATATGCGGTCACCGTTTATGCTGGTGTGCCCACCATGTACCAGATGATGGTCAACGCGAGCAACTGGAAACAGTCTGATCTCAGTACATTGCGCTTTTGTACCAGCGGGGGTGCCCCCCTCCCCGTTCCATTGGTCAAACAATATCGTGACGAAAAAGGGGTACAGTTCAAACAAGGCTTCGGCATGTCAGAGTTCGGGCCGGGGGTCTTCGCGCTGGCCCCGCAAGATGCCATCCGCAAAGCCGGGAGCATTGGCCGGCCGAATTTCTTCGTCGATGCGCGTATCGTCAATGAAGACAATGACCCACTCCCACCTGGGGAAATCGGCGAACTCGTCTTGCGCGGCCCGTCGATGTCTTCCGGATATTTCAACAATGCCGAAGCAAGTGCGGATGCCATCGACGCCGAAGGCTGGTTCCACACCGGCGATATGGCCGTTGCAGACGAAAATTGGTACTTCCGCATTGTAGATCGCAAAAAAGACCTGTTTATCAGCGGTGGGGAGAAGGTTTACCCCGCCGAGATTGAAAAAGTTCTCTACCAGCACCCGGCGGTTCATATGTGCGCCATTGTCGGCGTACCAGACGAAAAATGGGGAGAGGTCGGCAAGGCCTTTGTGGTACTTAAGCCCGGCCAGAGCGTCACATCACAAGACCTGACCGCGCACATGCAACATCACCTGGCCGGCTTCAAAGTCCCCCGGCATGTTGAAATCGTAGATGAATTACCCATCTCCGCCGCCGGTAAGATCTTGAAGCGAGAATTGGTAGAGGAAGAAAGCACAGCCACCCCCTAAACCGGTGGCCCCAACAACTTTGTGAGGTACAGGCAACTTGCCTGCTTCAAAATATTTTTTGGTAAATGAAACCCTATCTATGGAGGCAGTATGTTTCGCAAACTATTGATCTTGGGCATCATCATGCTGATGGCAATCCCTTTTGCTGGCAGTACCTTTGCACAGGACGAAGACCCGGAGGAAACCCCGCTTCGCATCGGCTTGATGGTTGACCAATCCGGCGGCCTGAGCATTTACGGCTACGAGCTAGAGTACGGCTTTAAGCTCGGCCTGCTCTACGAAGCCGGTATTAATCCGTCCGACTATGAGAGCATCGATGAAGCCCTGGAAGATGTCCGTTTGGCTGGTCGTCCGGTAGAAATCCTGGTGAGAGATAATGCCAGCGACCCGGAAACCGCCGCAACCCAGGCCCGTGAGTTAATCGAGGTCGAAGGTGTCGAAATCCTGGTCGGCGCACCGAGTTCCGGTGTGACCGTCGGCCTTCAGCAAGTTGCTGAAGATTACAGCGTGATCCTGTTTGCCGCGCCCGGTGCCTCACCGCAGATCACCGGTGAATTCTTCAACCTCAATACCTTCCGTGTCTGCCGTAATACCTTCTCAGATTCGGCGGCCCTGGGTGAACTGGCCGGTACTGTCGGTGAAAACTGGCTCATCCTGGCGGCAGATTATGAGTTCGGTCGGGCCTCGGCAGGTGCGTTCGAAGCGACCTTGCCCAGCTACGGCGTAAACTTCATCAGCGAGACCATCTATGGCCCGCTGGATACAACCGACTTCACGCCCTATCTGCAAGAAGTGCTTGATGCCGACCCGGATGCCCTGCTGACCGTATGGGCCGGTGATGGATCCTTGACGCTCTTCCAGCAGATCGAAGAATTGGGCGTCAGCGACGACATCGCCATTGTCGGCGGCACCAACTCAAACGACATCGCCCTGTTGGGGACATCGCCAGATCAAATCGGCTCATTCGGTTACATCGTCTACCACTATGCCCTGCCGGAAAACGACGTCAACGACTGGCTGGTGGAAAAGCATGTCGAGTTCTTCCCGAACCCGGCCACTGGTGAGACCGACTACCCCGACCTGTTCACCGGCTGTAGCTTCGCCACGGCACAGGCTATGGTCCTCGGTGTGGAAGAAGCAACCGAAGCCGCCCTGGAAGCCGATGCTTCGTTGATCGAAGCGACCCTGCCAGAATACATGGTCCCGGCGTTAGAAGGTCTCATCTTTGACAGCCCCAAGGGCACCATCGGCATCCGGCCTAGCGATCATCAAGCCCTGACGCCGATCTACCTGATCGAGATCGACAACATTGATGACCCTGAATTCGAATTCTATAACCTGCTAGGCACAGTAGACCCGGTAGCCGCCGCCCCGCCCTGCCTCTTGCCGGAAGACCTGGCAGATCGTTGCGAAGGTGACGCCGACTTCGCCCAGACTCTCCAGGAAGCCATCGATGCGGGAAGCATGGATGATGGTGAAATGGATGACATGGAAGAAGAAGACGAAGGTTAACCTAATCTTGATCCGCCCTGGTCATCTCAGGGCGGATCATTTCATCAAAATGATTTAATAAAAAAGCAGGTTTATATGACCGTCATTTTAGAGACAGAAAATTTACGCAAAGCCTTTGGTGGGTTGGTGGCCGTCGCAGATATGACGATTGAAGTTCAACGTGGCACCACACATGCCATCATCGGCCCCAATGGTGCCGGGAAAACGACCTTCTTTAACCTGCTCACGGGGAAGTATAAACCAACAGCAGGCCAGGTTTATTTTAAAGGAGAGAACATCACCCAGGTGCCCATCTCCAAACGTGCTCATCTGGGCATTGGTCGTTCCTTTCAGATCACCAATATCTTCCCAAATCTAACCGTGTTGGAAAATGTACGGTTAGCTGTGCAAGCATTGGGCAACATCCGATACCGGTTTTATCGCAACGCAAATTACTATCAAGGTTATATCGCCCGCGCCACTGAAGTCTTGCACCTCGTCGGGCTAGAGGATGAATTGCTGTTGCCTGCCAGTGCCCTGCCACATGGCGGCAAGCGGAAGCTCGAACTGGCGATCTTGCTGGCCCCAGAGCCTGAACTGCTCTTGTTGGACGAGCCGACCGCAGGCATGGCATCGGAAAGTGTGCCCGAACTCATGGGGACAATCGAGCGCATCCGACAGGATGGCAACAAGACGATCTTGCTGGTGGAACATAACATGAGTGTCGTGATGGGCAATTGTGATTATATCACCGTCATGAATCACGGTCAGTTACTGGCGGAAGGCACCCCGGCGGAAATCAGCGCGAATGAGACCGTCCAAAATGTCTACCTCGGCACCTTATACGATGACCTGGAAACCCGTGACGTAGACGTAGAGGAGGAGGTACCCGCCGGATGACCGAGACAATTCTGGAAATTCAAGATATTCATACTTTCATCGGCCAATTTCATATCCTGGAAGGCGTCAATGTCACCGTCGAAGCGGGTAAGATCACGGTTCTACTGGGGCGCAATGGAGCTGGTAAGACAACCACATTACGCAGTGTGATGGGCTTAAACCCGGCCCAGCGGGGCAAGATCGTCTTCAACGGGCAAGACATCACCCGGCGTACCGCGCATAAAATCGCCCAGATGGGCATCGGCTATGTGCCGGAAAATCGGTCGATCTTCACCGAGTTGACAGTACGAGAAAATCTGGAAATCGCCGAGCGCAAATCCGGCGATCTACGCAAGACTCAGGATCTGATCTTCGACCTATTCCCGGATCTAGCGCGGTTGATCCACCTTCTAGGCGGCAATCTCTCCGGCGGGCAACAGCAGATGTTAGCCATCGCACGCGGACTGGTGCCGGAAAATAACCTGTTGCTGATCGACGAACCCAGCGAAGGATTAGCCCCGGTTATCATCGACCAACTGATGAAAGCCATCCGTGAACTGAGCAAACAGAAGACCGTTTTACTGGTCGAACAAAACTTCCGTGTCGCCAGCCGGCTGGCAGATCACTACATCATCATTGACGATGGACACAGCGTCCAGACCGGGGACATGGCCGATCTGGTCAACGATCCGGTGACAATCAAACGCTACCTGGGGGTCGCTTAATTTTTAGAAGGACATCTTATGGCAGAAGGCATTCAACCACAACCGACTTCTGAAAGCTGGTTGGTACGGGTTTATAACGAACGGCGGGAAAGCTGGAACATCTTCTTCGGCCTGATCGCCGTGATCTTAATCTTTGCATTTTTGGTTGCCGCACGCGGCAATGTCGGGACGTTTATTTCAATCGTGTTCAGCGGCTTACGGTTAGCCAGTTTCCTATTCCTGGTCGCGGCGGGGTTATCACTCATCTTCGGGTTGATGGACATCTTGAACTTTGCACATGGTCAGTTCTTCATGATTGGTGCTTATCTCACGTTCGACATCACCCACTGGAACGAGAGCGCAATCAACCGATTCTTTACCGATACCCTCGGTCTCAACATTGACTTGATGACCGCCATCCCAGATCCAAATTTACGCTTTCTCTTTGCAATCATCCTATCGACGCTCCTGGGGGGGGGGCTGGGCATGATCCTGGAACGGGTGATGCTTCGCCCGCTGTATAGCCGGCCGTTGTTTCAACTGGTGCTCACATTTGGGGTATCCGTACTGATGCTGGAAGCCATCCGCGCTATTTATAGCGAAACACCGCGCACCTGGCGGTTGGAAGACCCCGACATCTTCCTGCGTGATGTGTCATTTAACCTGGCCGGCACACAGTACGATCTCTATCGCCTGTTTATCATCATCACCGGCCTGGCCCTGGTGATTATCATCGCGTTGATCTTAAACCGCACGCGCATCGGCATCATCATCCGCGCCGGGGTAGAAAACCCGGAGATGGTCCGCGCCCTGGGCATCAATGTGCGCTCGGTGTTTACATTGGTCTTCGCGTTGGGGTGTGCGGTCGCGTCATTCGGCGGGGCGATTGCCATGCCGTCCATCGGCGCGACGACCGGCATGGGGGCCGCTTATCTTGTCGCCGCTATCGCGGTCATCGTCATCGGCGGGCTGGGGAGTTATGAAGGCACCGCCTATGGTGCGTTGATCGTCGGGCTGGCATGGGCCACCATGAACCAATATTCTGTTCGTCCAGAGGTCGCCTCCGTCTGGGGGAGCATTACCCCAATGCTGGTTTTAGGCGGTGTGCTCATCCTGCGTCCGCGTGGCCTATTTGGTGAGGAGCGTTAACCATGCAACAGACCAACCGCTTTACTACTCCCGATGTCCTATCCTTACTCTTTGCGACTGGCCTGCTGTTGACGTTTCTGCTTCTACCCTGGATGCAGGTCAGCACGCCGGATGCTAACCTGAGTGCGGTCGGTGCCCGCTTTCTGCTGGATGAACCCGTCGTTGATTTCGAAGACAGCACGACTGCAAGCCTAATCCCGGAAGAATCGGTCGAATCACTCTCGACCATCGTCAACCGCGTCGATTCTGTCGTCGGTCTGCCTGACCTGGTCATCCTGGGGGCAATCATCGGGATCATCGGCAGTTTATGGTCACTGTTGGATACCAAAACACGCGAGATCACCGCACTCATTGCGGGTGTAGGCGGATTGATGGCTGTTCTATATTTCATCTCGTTCTTCGCCGCTAACCGATTCAGCGGTATTGATGTGATCGGCTACATGGGCTTCGGCTTCTGGCTATCGGTGTTCTTCGCCGGTGGATTGTTGTTACAGGTCGTCTTCCCCCGGCCCCAACAAGAGACGACCCCGCGCATCGAATTTCTCAAGCGGACGTTGTGGAACAATCGCGTTTACATCGTGATTTTGATCCTGCTGATTGCCCTGCCCCATTTGGTCGCCTGGCAGACAGACTCATCACCCTTCGCCGGGCCACGTGGCATTCGGGGTCGTTCTGGCAATATCATGTCATTGATGATCGAAATCTTCTCGTTGGCGATCCTGGTCATGAGCTACAATCTGATGTTCGGCTTTACCGGGGTGATCTCGTTCGGTCATGCCCTGTTCTTCGGCATCGGCACTTATAGCGTCGGCATCATGATCCAGTTCAGCGGATTAGACCCGAACACCGCGTTCTGGCTGTCGATCTTGATTGCGATGGTTTTAGCCGGGGTCATCGGGTTGCTTATGGGGTTGGCGTCTTTAAGGCTCAGCGGCATTTACTTCGCCATCTTCACACTTGCCCTGGCAGAGGCCGGTTTTATTTTCGTGAAGAACTGGCAACTGACCAACAAGGACACTGGCTTTAGCGTATCCGATATACCCGACTGGATCAGTCCTGTTCAAGGTCGCATCAACCTGTACTACTTTTCATTGCTATTGTTTGTGTTGTCGTTCTTCATCATCCAGAAGTTGGTCAATTCACCGATGGGCACCGTCTTTAAGGCCATCCGTGAAAACGAAGAACGCGCCCAGGCCATTGGCTACCCGGTCATCCGCTATAAATTGGTGTCGATCACCCTGGCGAGTGTGTTGGCGGCTGTAGCTGGCATTATTCTTGGCATCCTCAATAGTCAGCAGATCGGTCCGACCAGCTTTGGAGTCAACAAAACCGTCGAAGCCTTGTTGATGACCATCATCGGCGGCACTGGCACCCTCACCGGCCCGGTGTTGGGGGCGGCGGGTTTACACTCGATGGATTTCTTCTTGCGAGATTCCGAGTTGATGATCCTGGGTATCAGTGTGTCGGATAACTGGCCTGTCATCACCGGGTTGATCTTCGTCTTTGTCGTTCTGGTGTTCCCGTATGGGGTCGTCGGCACCTGGCATCGCATCCAGATCTGGCTGAGTGGATTGCGCGGTCGCAAACCTTTCAATGATGATGTCACCCTAACCAATACATCGGAAAATTACGCGGAGAAAACATCTGCCTGATCCATATAAAAAGTGGGGCCAGGGCCGGCCCCACTCTCAATTATCTAATGCTGATCTCAATTATGACCGCGCCAACGGAACAATACGTTGTGCCGCATTGAGGATGTGCGCTGGTTTCGGCATCCAAATAATATCAAGTGGATCAAGTATCTTCTTCAGCGGTTTTTGATACGCCGATGTGATGATAATGGGCCGCATTGACCCCATACGACGGATCTCCTGGGCGACTCCGATCCCGTTCAACCGGCCAGGCACACGAATATCCAGCAAAAACACTTTAACTTCGTGCAAGTTATCGCCAAGATAATCCATTATTTGGTTGCTAGAAATAAATTGTCTGATGGTGAGACTAGGCTCTACCATGTTTAGCACCGTTTTGAAAACTTCACGCAACGGGCCATCATCTTCCATATGTGCAACGATCATGTTATGTAGTCCATGATGCTATAAAATCACTCATAACAACATTGTACTGTGATAATCGGATTTTAGAAGCCGTTTCTAGCGTTTTTCATAAATTTTTAGAATTAAACTATTCTGCATCAGGACGCAATCTACTGATTTATGCATGAGGTCAGCAGAACAGATTGAAAATTTAGCGTAAGATAAGGCCTTGATAAAGGTTAACTCATGAAATGATCGAAAACCTGCCCCTTATACGTTACATATGTGAAGAGCAAGTTGGTTGCACCACACTCGGCTTGTTCTAGAACAATTCGTGAATATAAGGAGATCGTTACATGCTTACTCGACTTGGTTTCATTGCCAGCTTGATTGCTTTGATGAGCGCACTCATCTTGCCGGCTCAAGCTCAGGAAGAAGGCACAATCGTTGACATCGCCGCCAATACCGAAGATTTATCCACGCTGGTCGCGGCAGTTGACGCCGCTGGTTTGGTCGATGCACTGAACAGTGAAGGACCTTTTACGGTCTTCGCGCCGACCAATGCGGCATTTGAAAATGCCTTGAACGCACTCGGCCTGACCGCAGACGAACTGCTGGCCGACACCGAAACGCTGACGACCATTCTGCAATATCATGTTGTTGAAGGAGCTGTTCTCTCGACTGACCTGACCGAAGGTGAAGTCCCGACACTTCAGGGTGAAGCAGTAACGGTCAGCCTGAGCGATGGCGTAATGATTAATGACGCCACCGTCATCACCCCGGATGTGCAAGCTAGCAACGGCGTGGTTCACATCATTGATAGCGTGCTGTTGCCGCCGTCAATGACCATGCAAGAAGAGATGACACCGATGGCTTACGTCCGCATTGGTCATTTCTCGCCCGATACCCCTGCTGTTGACGTTTATGTCGATGGTGCGGTTGCAGTTGAAGCCCTGGAATATCCGAATGCTACCGGTATTATCACCCTGCCTGCGGCAGAATATGAGATCGCAGTTGCCCCCGCTGGCACCTCTATCGACGATGCGGCCATCGGGCCGGTTACCCTGGCTTTTGGTGAAGACGTCCTGACGACGGTTGCCGCCGTTGGGTCGTTGGAAGCCGGGACGCTGACGGCCACTGTACTCGCCGACGAGATCGAAGCACAACCGATCAACACGGCTGAAGTCACAGTTCTGCATGCCATTGAAGGCGCACCCGCCGTTGATGTCCTGGCTGGAGAAGATGCACTGATTACCGACCTGGCATTCCCTGGTGACCTGGGCACCAACGATGGGTTCTTCACACTGGATGAAGTCCCGACTGGAATCTATGATCTAAGTGTTGCAGTTGCAGATGGTGGAGATGAAATTCTCTCGTTACCGGCCACCGAACTGATCGATGACACATACTATCTGGTCGTCGCCATTGGTACGCCAGAAGCCCCGGACGTGCAGGTTTTCACCGCTACAGAGCAAGACCTGGGTGTGGCACCTGGCAACATCGCAGAAGTCGCAGAAGCCGCTGGTGATTTCTCTGTGTTATTGCAAGCAGTAGAAGCCGCTGGACTGACAGAAGCCGTTGCGACGGGTGGCCCGTTCACCGTATTCGCGCCGACTGACACAGCCTTTGCAGAAGCACTGGACGCGCTCGGCCTGACTGCGGAAGAACTACTGGCTGATACCGCCACTCTGACGACTATCCTCCAGTATCATATCGTTGAGGGCGAAGTGCCGTCTACGACAGTAGTAGAGTTGGAAGAAGCGACGACACTGCTCGGCGAACCCGTCAGCATCAGCATTGAAGGTGGCAACGTCACACTGAACGATAGCGCGACCGTGATCGCAGTTGATGTAGAGGCAAGCAATGGGATCATTCATGTGATTGATGCCGTACTCCTGCCCCCCAGCCTGACCAGTGGCGAATAAAATCTGATCAAGGCTAGCCTCAATAACCCCTCTCTGCCATGTGCTGAGAGGGGCTTTTATTGTCTGTATACGGGGTCTAAAACCCCCGCCTTCAGGCGGAGTAGACTTTCAGTCATCAGTTCGCACCAGATGACTTGAGTAGACGAAGTGTAGCAAGTCATGGG
>DAOTTZ010000168.1:0-3411 GCA_034437535.1 Anaerolineae bacterium
GGTCACGCCGTTGGTATCGGTGATGACGACATCCACGTTGGGTATCGGCGTGTCAATCGCGGGATCGTAGACGCCGTCGCCGTCCTCGTCGATGTAGAGCGTGCCGGCGACCGTGCCGACCTGCACGTAGCCGGTATTATCGGTAACCGTTTTGTCCTGCTCGACTGTCACCGTCGTCGGGTCCGTGCTGCCCGTGGTCAACGTCGCGCCGGCAGGCAAGTCGTCGTCATCGACATCCACGGTCGCATTACCTACAG
Source organism: Anaerolineae bacterium (assembly GCA_034437535.1). Lineage (GTDB taxonomy): Bacteria > Chloroflexota > Anaerolineae > Aggregatilineales > Phototrophicaceae > J038. The sequence goes on from DAOTTZ010000168.1 coordinate 258, forward strand.
CCACGCCCGTGACGGTATACGCGCCGCTGGCATCCGTCGTGACGGTGGTGGTGATGCCGTTCGTATCGGTGATGACGACATCCACGTTGGGTATCGGCGTGTCAATCGCGGGATCGTAGCTGCCGTCGCCGTCCTCATCGATGTAGAGCGTGCCATCCACAACACCGCTTGGAACGTACGTTGTCGTAGTGGTAGATGTATCAGATTCCCCGCTATCATCACTCAGGCGCGCCGTGTTCTCAATGGGATCGGATGCCCCCGTCGAAACACGGATTGTCAGCGTGACCACGCCGGTTTGTTGGGTAAGGCCACTGGCAGCCGGGAGCAATGTCCCCAAATGCCAGGTCACGACTCCAGTGGCGCCAACCGCAGGAGATTCCACACTCTGGCCGCCCGCCGCCGAGACAAACGTAGTTCCGGTCGGCAAAGCATCGGTGATGGTGGCGCTGGGAACCGGGCTGTCGCCGGTGGCCGTGTAGACCAGTGTATACGTGATCAAATCGCCAAAGCCCACGGACCCCGGTTCTCCGGTCTTGTCCAGCACCAGCGTATGACTGCTATTCACATTGACCGAAGCGGTATCTGTAGGCGGAGATGTAATGATGAACCAATTGGATGCGGTGACATAGGCTGTATTAGTCAAAAATAGACCGTTAGTCAAAGGAGAAGTAACTTGTGCTTGATACGTTGCACTAACTACACCTTTAACTGAGACCTTGGTTGGAATGCGCATGTTTTCAGTAATGACCATCTGTCCAGTGAGCGTTTCATAGGAAACAGGATTACCACCAGTAGACGTCAGGTATGAAAGAACGCGCTCTTCCCAGGTGAGTGTCTCTTGATATGTACTACCATCTGTTCGATAATGCGTTACTTCCCTGGTAATAATCTCGGTCTTGGCGATAGGCCAATGTATATCCAAGGTGTCAGAAACATAGCTGATACCTGATGGAAGGGTATCACTGATATCCAGATTAAGTGCGATGCCGGTGCCGACGTTAGTGACAACGACCGTATAAGTAAGGCGATCACCGGGTTGAATTAGGTCATGGTCAACCTGTTTATTAATGGCGAGTATCGCGCGCCCGACGGGCGTGTCCGTGTCGGGATCGGTGGGGTCGGCGGGGTCCTCAGACAAGCGGGGATCGGTGTTGGGCGAGTTCACGATGGCCTGGTTGGTGATTTCGGTGACGGTGAGTGGGATACTATCGTGTAAGCGGACACGGAAGGTGATGGTGATCTCTTGGCCGGAGGCTAGTGAACTCCAAGTTATTGTGAACATTTGGGTAGCCGTGGTTGCTGTTGCGCTCCACGCACTTCCATTGTAATACCCTATGCTGTCCACAGACGGCGGTGTGGAAACCTCCAGGCTGTCGGTAATAAAGTCCGTGTAGGTGTAGGGCAACGTATCCGTCAAGACCACGTCGTTCATGTCGCCGATACCGTTATTATGAAGCGAGAGCGTGTAGGTGACAGTATCGCCGGGCGACACATCGCCGGTGAGATCGGCATCGATGGCTAGCTCATCCTCTTTGGAGAGTGTGGGGACGGGTAGTGGCAGGATGGTGTAGCCGAGGTCAAGGTGATTTCTATCCCCCGAAGCTGCCACACAAATATCCTGTCCCCAAGCCGCCACAATTTTCTTTTGGTAGTCTTCGGTGTAGATGAGCGCGCCTTCTAGATTTTTATCAACAGGATCGCCCACGCGGATGACCTCGCCAGCATTGAGGGTGACGCCCAAATGTGAGCTGGTTTCATCATAGCCATAAGCATTGGGATTGTTGAGTATACCGTCCCCATCCATATCGAAGTCGTCCGGTGAGCCATTTTGGTCCAGATCCACGAAAACCTTAGTGGTATCGGTGATCGCAGTGACAAAGGCCGAGTTAGCATTCTCGCCCGCATCAGTCGCGCCCGGCGCGTAGCCTACGACAGCCTGCGAGGTCAGTTCGGAGATCGGGATCAGCGAGAATCCCCAATCGTAACCCGCTGAATCGCCATTTTCATCTGTGGAGGAATCCACCACACCAAGACCCCAGAAAGTATCCACAGAGGTGAGATGCACGCCAGAATCGCCATCGGAGATATCATCCCATGAGGTTTCCTGCAACACACTAACAGTGGTTTTGGCAGGGATCTCCACGGTAGCTGTACCCTTGCCACTTTCGACTGTTACATTGATTTGAACACTATTAGGATTGTGTAAATAAATATCCGAATCTGCCTCATTACAACCTGAGAGGTCTCCGAAACCCGGTAATGGTGACCAGTATTCGTTTGTCCACGCCTCGACGGGCTGGAGTGTATAGCCGTGGGCCGAGTTAGCAGCCTCACATCCGCCGGTCATTAGTTGCACCTGAATTGGCGCGGTTGCCGTGACAATATCATCGCTGTTGACGCCACTGGTCACAGAATACGTTTCCCCGGCCCCCAACGTAGCAACTTTGGCGCTGTTCACATAGACTTCGGTGCCCGGCAGCGCAGCCATTACTTCCATTCCGGCAAAGTGATGATCGTCGCCATCATCATTCCCGTCGGTATAGTCCAAATCCTCCCCCACGGTGGTAACGTAGTCATTGCCCCAATCGGCGACCTCAGTTAGCTCCCACGCTCCAGCCAGGTAAGCGCCCGGAGTGGAGGGGTAGACTAGGCGCACAACCGCCACATCTTCACCGAAGACCGTGATCCGGTCGCGGCCATCGTAGTAATATGGCGGGCCATCGCCGACATTGTTCACATAGATGTCACTCTGGAAGAGCTTCGTCGCGCCCGCGTCCAGGATGCCAACCTCGGTGGAGTCGGTAGGGAAGAAAGGATCATCATCGTAGCCATCCTCCCAATGATCGTAGTAGTAGATGGTGCCATCGTAGGAGGAGACGACGAAAATGGAGGAGTCCAAGTAACCGCTGATGTGATTTCCAGCGTGACAGACCAGCTTGGCATCGAACAAATCCCACAAATTCGCGTCGTTAAACGGCACGAAGTACTGATGCGCGGTCGGATCGATCACCAGCACGTCCGGCAGGCTGCGCTCCTCCGCGTCGAAGACGCCATCATCGTCCGCATCGACGAAAACCACACCGTGGATGTCGCCGCTGTCGCGGTCGTAGACGGCAGTGAAGCGCACGCCGTTGGCGGTCGCAGACGACGTCTG
>DAOTTZ010000169.1:0-22700 GCA_034437535.1 Anaerolineae bacterium
TCGGCCAGTCGCGCAGTATCAAGCTGGTCGATGACATCATTAACGGAGATCGGTTAGTCGGTCTGGTGGCATCACCGGACCCCGACATGGAAAAACCCGGCCCTGATGACATCTACCGCGTAGGAACATTAGCGGCCATCCATCGCTTGTTCCGTGCGCCAGATGGCACGATCCGCCTGTTGGTGCAGGGGATCTCCCGGATTCAAATCGACGAGTTCGTAGACGAAGAGCCGTACCTGCGGGCCAGGGTTAGTGATTTGCCGGAGATAGTCGAGGAAGAAAGCCTGGGGATTGAGGCGATGATGCGCAACATCACCGATCAATTTACCCGGCTGGCAGATTTAGTGCCTAACATTCCTGATGAACTGGTTGGCTCTACGCTGGATACTGATGACCCGCTCCAACTGGCTTATGCCATCAGCACTTACATCCGCATTGATGTGGAAAAAGCCCAGCAGTTGCTGGAAGAAGATAGCGCGGAAAGTAAGCTCTACATGCTCACCGAGTTACTGAATAAAGAACTCGATGTGCTGGAACTGGGCCGCAAGATTCAGTCCGAAGCGCAATCTGAGATGGAAAAGACCCAACGGGAATACTTCTTGCGAGAGCAGATGAAGGCGATCCAGAAAGAACTGGGCGACGGCGACGAGATCGAAGAAGTCGAGCAGTTCCGCCAGAAGATTGAGAACCTGGGGATGCCGGAAGAAGCGGAGAAAGAAGCTCTGCGCGAGCTGAACCGTATGTCTAAGCTACCGGCGGCCTCTGCCGAATATGGCGTGATCCGCACCTATCTGGATTGGCTGACGACCTTGCCCTGGTCTACCAACACCGAAGACCAACTCGACATCAAGAATGCAAGGCAAGTGCTGGATGAAGATCATTACGGGTTGGAAGACATCAAAGAACGGATCCTGGAATATCTGGCGGTGCGGAAGCTCCGCCAGGAACGAGCCGAGGAAATCGAAGCGCGGGTGCGTGCTGACAAAATTCGCCAGGATCGCGAAGGGGCGATTCTGTGCTTTGTCGGCCCGCCGGGTGTCGGCAAGACCTCGTTAGGCGCGTCAATCGCACGGGCGATGGGGCGTAAGTTCATCCGTATGAGCCTGGGCGGGGTGCGCGATGAGAGCGAAATTCGGGGATTCCGCCGGACGTATATCGGCGCGATGCCCGGTCGCATCATCCAGACGTTGCGCCGGGCGGAGACACGCAACCCGTTAATCATGATGGATGAGATTGACAAGATGGGGCGTGATTTTCGCGGGGATCCGGCTTCGGCCCTGTTAGAGGTGCTCGACCCGGAACAAAATTCAGAATTCCGCGATCATTACCTGGATCTACCGTTTGACCTGAGCGAAGTGTTGTTCATCACAACGGCCAATGACCTAGAGCCGATCCCTGGTCCATTGCGGGATCGTATGGAAATCATCCAATTAAGCGGTTACACTGAGCAGGAAAAGCTCAATATTGCGCGGGAGTATCTGGTACCACGTCAGATCCACGAAAACGGCCTGCTTGATAGTGAAATCACGTTTGATGATGCCGCGTTGACGGCCATCATCCGTGATTACACCCGCGAAGCTGGCGTGCGGACGCTGGAACGTGAGATCGGGCGGGCGGCCCGTAAGATCGTGACCAAAATTGCGGCGGGGGAGGTCGAAGCGTTCGACATCACCGACGATAATGTACGCGAGTTACTGGGCAAGCCCCGCCAGCGTCACCGCACCGAAATCGAAGATCGTACCGATCAACCTGGGGTCGCTACTGGCGTCGCCTGGACGCCAGTGGGCGGCGATGTGTTGTTCGTAGAGGCGACCCACATGCCAGGTGGCAAAGGCTTTCAATATACCGGCCAGTTAGGTGAGGTGATGCAAGAAAGTGCCAAGCTGGCAATGAGCTATATTCGTTCCAGGGCGGAGGAACTGGGCATCGACCCTGAATTTTACGCCAATAATGATGTTCACCTGCATGTGCCGGCTGGTGCCGTCCCGAAGGATGGCCCCAGTGCCGGGATCACCATCGCGACGGCCCTTGCCAGCTTGATGACCGGTCGTCCAACCCGGAGTACCGTCGCCATGACCGGCGAGGTCTCACTCCAGGGCAAGGTGTTGCCGGTTGGCGGCATCAAAGACAAGGTGCTGGCGGCGCATCGCATCGGCGTGGATACGATCATACTGCCGAAGAAAAATGCGCTGGATCTGGACGACATTCCAGAGGAAGTCCGCGACGATTTGACGTTCGTGTTGGTCGATAACCTGGATGAAGTCTTTGATGCGGCACTGGTGGATGGTGGACACGACGCTTAGAACTCGCTACACTTTGCTATGATGTAATCTACACATAGGATGTAGGGTGAAGACAGTTCGATGGAACTGTCTTCAATTCTTTAGGCATATCAAAAAGAGGTGTTTGTGTCCAAAGTATTGATCGTAGATGACGACCGCACGACGGTCAAATTGCTTCGTACATTGCTTGAACTCGATGGGTTTGATGTGGCGATAGCCGCCTTTGGTAGTGAAGTCAATAAAATTTTGGATGAATTTCAGCCGGATATTTTGTTGGTGGATTATCACCTGTCAGACACCAATGGGGCAGAGATTTTGCGCGAACTGCGCCGGGGGCCTTATGCCCATCTGCCCGTCGTGATGGCATCAGGATTAGACGTTGAAACGGAGGTGATGGAAGCGGGGGCCGATCATTTTCTCGTGAAACCATTTGAACCCGATGAACTGCCGGGCTTATTTCGGCGGTTGATCAATCGTTAACCAGGAAGGAACATTTTGGCATCAAAACGAAAACGACGGATGCATTGGTATCTGGCGGATTTGCATATCCATACGCCAGCATCTTTTGATTACGTTGATAAAGACTTAAGTTACATTGAAATTCTTCGCAAGGCAGAATCCCAGGGCGTTGATATTATCGCCTTTACCGACCATAACACGGTTAAGGGATATGCCAACATGCAGACCGAGATTGACCAATTAGCCTATTTAGAGCGGTTGGGCCGGGCCACACCGGACGAATTACAATTACTGGCGGATTATCGCCGCCTGCTGGAAAAAATTCTCGTCCTGCCGGGCTTCGAATTTACAGCCACATTCGGCTTTCACATTCTTGGTATTTTCTCGCCGGAAAAACCCCTGCGTGAAATTGAGCATCTTCTGCTGGATTTGAACATCCAGACTCAGGTGATCGAAGAGGGGAATTCTGAAGTTGGCGCGTCTTCCGACGTATTGACATCTTACCGGGCAATTAACGAAGCCGGTGGTATTTGTATCGCGGCGCACGTCAACACAACGCACGGGGTCGCCATGAAAGGCGTTAACTTCGGCGGGCAGACGCGCATCGCCTACACGCAAGATCCGCATCTGCACGCGCTGGAAGCCACCGACCTTGCCAACCGAGGCCGAAGCAGTACACAACGCTTCTTCGATGGCACCAAGCCAGAATATCCGCGTAAGATGCGGGTCATCCAGGGGTCAGACGCGCACAGCTTAAACGCTGTCCAGGATGATCGTGGGCGTATTATCCGCTGGGGGGCTGGCGAACGCACAACCGAAGTCCTCCTGCCGGAACGGAGTTTTGAGGCCCTGCTGGAGATGTTCCAGGGGAATGATTTTTCTCGCTCGCGGCCCTATAGCCCGGATCGCAAGCCGAAAGATTATGTTGACCTGGCACGAGAAGAAGGGCCGACGGTCGTGCAGTCGTTCCACGAGACGATGACCCGCAAGGGCGGTCATATGTACAACATCATCGCGGATGTTTGCGCTTTTGCCAATACCAACGGTGGGACGATTTACATCGGGGTGAGTGCGGATAGCAAGCAGAAGCCAGTGGGCATCAGCAAGCCAAGCCGCGCCGTGAAGATGCTACAGGATGACATCCGTACCATGATTTCACCCGCGCTCGATGTCGAAGTTGATACGTTAGACACACGGGGCCAAAAGGTGATCCGCTTGCAGGTGCCGTTTGGCAAAGAACGGCCCTACGCCATCGAGAACGTCAAGATTTATGTGCGTGATGAGGCCGACACCAGTATGGCGATCCGTGACGAGATCGTGGAGCTGGTACGGCAGGGTGCAATGTTCGCCGAGCAGAGCGATAATCTGCCTTCGGCGGTGGATCTACCGATAACTAGCTCCAACGCTAAGCCAGCGGCACAATCACTCCCTGAAGAGCCGGAGGATACATCGCCGCCATCCCCGCCGGAAAGTAAAGACGATGAAAAGACACGCCCCCCACGAACCGGGGTCGAGATCATCGGCGTGGAAACCCGCGATAACACGCGCTATTACATCATGCACGACTTACGCAACGGCAACATCGTCAAGAACGTCACGCAGAAATCTGCCCGGCGGTTGTGGCACTATGCCATCAAGCAGAAAGAAGCCAACCCGGTGCGGGCCGACCAGGTAGAATGGCGCGGGGATGTCGGCTTGTGGCAGGTGTACAAGAAAAATGGTGCGGTGCGGTATGATCTGGTGCAGAAGGATAACGGCGTGCGGGTTTATTACGGCGCGACCGAAGGCGGTATGCACGGCCCCTGGCAACAATTTCTGGTCAGCGACGAAGAATCAGTCGCGGATTGAGAGGTATATCAAATATGGGCCGGCAGATCCCGGCCCATGTTGGCGTTAACTCTGGAAGTGTTTGATGACGTTGCGGGCGATGACCAACCGTTGAATCTCGCTGGTGCCCTCACCGATGCTCATCAGGCGTTGGTCACGGTACATGCGCTCGACCGGGTATTCCCGGCTGTAACCATAACTGCCGTGTACCTGGATGGCCTCAAAGCAGACTTTTTCCGCCACTTCGCTGGCTTTTAGCTTGGCGATAGAAGCGATGCGTGTGTAATCTTTGCCGGCGTCTTTTAGTGCGGCGGCTTTGTAGACCAGCGTGCGGGCCGCTTCGATCTCGACTTCGGCATCGGCGATCTTCCACTGGATGGCCTGTTTGTTGGCGATAGGTTCACCGAAGGCGTGACGTTCCAGCGCATAATGAACCATCTCTTCAAACGCGCCCTGGGCCAGCCCAACACTCAACGCGCCGATGCTGATCCGTCCGCTATCGAGCGTCTGCATGGTCTGGTAAAAACCGTCTCCTACCGGGCCGAGTGCGGCGTCTTCCGGCACATGCACGTTCTCGAACGTGATCATATGCGTCGGTGACCCTTGTAAGCCCATCTTTTTCTCACGGGGATGCACCGTCACACCATCGGCATCCGGCTCAACCAGAATCATCGTGAATCCGCGTGATCCGGCGTCTTTATCTGTGCGGCATAGAACCGTAATGACGGGAGCTTTGCTGGCGTTCGTGATCCAGGCTTTGGTGCCGTTGATGATCCATTCGCCGTTTTCACACACGGCGGTTGTGGTCGCGCCATTGAGCAGGTCACTCCCGGCATGCGGTTCAGTCAGGGCTAATGCACCCAGCACATCCCCCTGGATCAAACGGGGTAGATACTTTTCTTTTTGCGCCGGGGTGCCCCAATTGACGATAGGCCCACACCCCAGGCCATTATGGGCCGAGATCGAGAGCGCGGTAGAGCCGCACACCCGGCCTAATTCTTCGACTGCAATCGACGCGCTGATTGTATCCACTTCCACGCCGCCATAATCTTCCGGCACCTGTAGGCTTAGCAGGCCGACATCGGCCATCTTTTGTACCGCTTCCCACCGTAGATCGCCTTGCTCGTCAATCTCCCCGGCATACGGCTTGATCTCTGCTTCGCAGAAATCTCTTACGACACGCTGAAACATACTCTGTTCGTCGTTTAACTCAAAATCCATTTTTAACCTCTAAATTTGTGGCAACAATCACGCACATATTGTAATGTAAAATAATGATTTCCATAAGTGCAATGAGGGCATCATGACACGACTGGTACAACGGTTGGGGTTAACACGCTACGAAGCCGACGAGCATTATAAACGGGCGTTGCAACTCTACCAGAAGGGCGAACTGAACGACGCGATCTTGGAAGTAGGCTACGCCATCGAGCTATTGCCCACCAACCCGGAATATTACGCGACACGCGGCTTCTTCTACCTGGAAGACGGCATCGAGCGTGAAGCCAGCGAGGATTTTGATGAGTCACTACGGTTGTATCCATATGAGATGCTGGCGCATTATGGGCTTGGGATCATCGCATGGCGTGATAAAAATTGGTCAGAGGCGCAAGAACACTTCACCGCCGCTTACCGGGCAGATCCTGAACGCCCGGAGACTCTGTATTATCTGGCTCTGGCGCATCACCGCAACCAGGAAAATGACCGGGCGTCTGCTTATATGCAAAAGGCGGCGGAACGATTCGACGCGCAGGGCGACGGCAAGAACCGTCGTAATGCCGACCGCTGGATCAAAGAGTTCGAGAAACTGCTTAAACAACTGCGAGATGCTAACCCTCAAAGCGGACAAAACGCCACATAATGCCAGCAGTCATCAGGCCGACGACCAGCGCGACCAGGCCCACAATCACAAAGCTCCCCGTCACACTGTAGAGTAACCCGCCGGCGATGCCACCAAAAACCCGGCCCAGGTTGGCCCCGCCAGCCGTTCCGCCGATCATGACGGCGCGGTTATCCGGCAGGACTTCAGTCACGATCACCAATGAGGAGACAATCGCGGTCTCTACAGCGACGAACATCACGAACAGGATGACTAAAGCGGCGGTCAAGCTGAACGTCGTCAACGGTAAGAGCGCGTAAGTGAGGGCGGCAGATGCCGATGCGATGATCGTCATCACCCGCTTGCCCAGGCGATCTGACAGAGCTAACACGATGAATTCCCCGACAATTTCTGCGGCGGAGATGATAATCGTCAAGGAGCCGAGGAGCGCAATCGAGAGGCCAAAGGCTTCTTCCATGTACAGACCATAATTGATAAAGATGATCTCGTTTGCCATCGGCAGGAAGAAGACATAACCCAGTGTGCCCAATGCCGCCGGATTATTGCGGAAGACATGCCACAGGGCCTTCAACCGTACTGATTGTCGTTTGCTGGCGTCGCTGGGGGGATGGCCGGGTACCAACAAGACGATCAAGCTGACGGCTATCATCCCCAGGAGTGCAAACAGAATCATCACGTTTTGCACTCCACGCGAGGTAACCAGCAGAGAGGCGTCATAGCGGCTGGCGCGTTCCAATATCAAGGCGTGGATGGTGCCGACGTCGGATTGCGCCAGTAAGATCCCGGCTACCGGGGCGATAATCAACAGGCTGAAGGCCCAACTTAATTCTACGAAGCCGGTGACCAGGCCCCGCCGCCCAAACGGGATGTTATCACCGATATAAGCATACATCGCCGTGTCATAGATGACTTTCGCCAGGCCGAAGAAGAACATCACGCCGCCGAAGATGAGGATGCCGGGGAAGACCGCACCACTGACTGCCATAATGACCAATAGACTGACCGCCAGGATCATGACATAGCGTCGTTGGTAGCGATCTGCAAAGGGACCGATGACCGGCCCCAGAAGCCCGGCCCCACCCTGAAGCGCGATGATGCTCTGTATGATGGTCGGCGCGGTGCCAAGCTGACGGGCGATAGCTGGCACGAAGGGATAAGCGAATCGGCGCGTCATGTTGACGACGATTCGTGTGAGCATCAAAGCGACGATGGATTGAGTTAGCTTGCGGCGTGCCTGCATAAACAGCATCTCTAAGTTTAGAGTCAAGAGGCTGATTGTGATGGGATTGTTCGATTTACGCAAGTCTTTAGCGTCTTTTAACGTCCAGCCGCTTGACACACCCTGCCAAACAAGCTACCGTATGGAGAATAATTCAGTAATTGCGAGTGCTTCCAATGGTTCGTTGTCTGTTTATCATGACTATGACCATGCCACACAGATTCAGGTGAGGGGCACATCGCATCGTCAGGTTATCCCAAGCGTGTGGAACTCCTCCACACGCTTTTTTGTTGTCTAAGGAGTGTGCATTCATGAAGACCATCACCATGAAGTTCGGTGGGACATCGGTTGGCGGGCCAGAGGCAATCAGCAATGTCGTGCAGATCATCAAGCAGGCTATCACGGCGGGTGACCGTGTGGTGGTCGTCGTCTCGGCTATGTCCGGCATGACGGATGCGCTGATTCAATCTGTCACTTTAGCCGCACAGGGCGATAAGTGGGGGTATCTTTCATTGTCGGATACCATGCGAGATCGTCATCACGAGGTCATCAACCGGCTGATGAAACCGAGCGACACCCGCGAAGCCATCCACCAGCGCGTTGATAAATTGTTGGATGAACAGCGCGAACTATGCGACGCCGTTAACATTCTAGGCGACCTGACGCCGCGTGTGCTGGATCACTCGCTCTCTTATGGCGAAAGGTTGAGCAGTCAGGTTGTGGCCGCTGTATTGACCGATCACGGTGTTTCGGCCCGCCCGTTTGATGCAGGTGATTTACTCATCACCGATGATCATTATCAGGCGGCGACACCCATCTGGGAAGAGACACAGAGCCGAATAACCGCTCAATTGCAACCGGTGATCGAATCCGGTATTGTACCGGTTATTACCGGGTTCATCGGCAAGACGCCCGACGGAATTTATACTACGTTAGGCCGTGGTGGCAGTGATTACAGCGCGGCGATCTTCGCCGGGTATGTTGATTCTGATGCGTTCATCGTGTGGACCGATGTCGATGGTGTGATGACGACTGACCCACGAGTGGATGCACGAGCGCAGGTTTTACCATCGGTTTCGTATCAAGAAGTGGGCGAACTGGCATTTTACGGCGCGAAGGTGCTCCACCCGAAGACCGTCCAGCCGATCATCAACAAGGGCATTCCGATTTACGTCCGCAATACGTTTAATCCATCTGCACCGGGCACACGCATCAGCCAGGAGACATCGCCGGTAGACACGGTGATTAAAGCGGTGACCAGCATCGAAAACGTCAGCCTGATGACCGTCAGTGGGGCGGGGATGCTGGGTGTGCCGGGCATCGCCGGGCGGGCGTTCCTGGCGACGGCGAACGCCGGGGCCAATATTCTGATGATCTCGCAGGCCTCCAGCGAGCAGAGTTTTTGCTTCACGGTGCGAGATGAACACGCCCACGCGGTGAAACATGCGGTCGAAAGCGAACTTGAAATTGAGATCGAGCAGAAAAATGTCGAGGGCGTCAACATCCGGGAGGATGTGGGCGTGGTGACGGTGGTTGGCGCGGGGATGCGGGGCCGGTTCGGTATCGCCGGGCGGGTCTTCACCACATTGGGGGAAAATCAGATCAACGTACTGGCGATTGCTCAGGGGAGTTCAGAGTGTAGTATTTCGTTTGTCGTGCAGGTGGATGCGATCCGCGAGGCGGTTGTCGCGCTTCATACCCTGGCCCTGAACTAGCTGATTGTGACAAGCGGCACGGATTTTGGGATAGATGTTACTACGGTGTGCTGAATCGGTCTGCTATGGTTAAACTAAGTGAACGATTCGCAAAGAAAGCGAGGCCCTGATGTTACACCGTATTCTCGTCCCGTTGGATGGTTCCAGTGTTTCGGAAGAGGCGTTAGGGTATGCGCGTCAGGTGGTCGCACATGGTGATACAATCGACCTGTTGACGGTGGTCGATACACCGGAATACCCGGCCAGCATGTTTTACCCGGCTGGTCTGCCCACATACGATCTAACACGCCAGGATGTTCAAGGTGAAGTCGTGCCACAGGCCGAGCAATACCTGGGCAAAATTGCCGATTCACTCCGGGCGGAAGGATTTGTCGTCCATATCCGCGTCGTCATTGGGGAGCCAGCGGCCATCATTGTGGAGCAAGCCGAAGAAGATGCGGTGGATGCCATCGTCATGTCAACGCATGGGCGGTCGGGCATCAGCCGGTGGTTGTTCGGCAGTGTCGCCAACAAGGTCTTGAGCATCAGTCATATTCCGGTGTTCATCGTCCCGGTGCGCCAGGCGAAAAAGATTGCATCAACCGAGTGACTTGTGGCATAGTTGAAGACAAAATACACTAAATAAGGAGATTTTGTGATGCTTTTACGTGAGGTTTTGATTCGAGATTGGATGACGAGCGAGGTACTCAGTGCGTCGCCAGATATGCAGATCACGACCGCGCATCAGATCATGAAAAAGAATCGCATTCGCCGGTTGCCGGTGTTGGATGAAGCAGGCGTCTTGCATGGTATTGTTACCATCGGTGACGTCCGCGAAGCCAGCCCATCCGGTGCGACAACCTTGAGCATCTGGGAATTGAATTACCTGTGGTCACAACTTTCCGTCAAGGATGTGATGTCGCACAAGGTCTTGACTGTGCGGGCGGAGGAACCGATGATCAGCGCGGCCAAGTTGATGCTTGAAAATAAGATCAGCGGTTTGCCGGTTGTCGATGAGAACAACGTGGTGGTCGGCATACTCACCGAATCCGATGTGTTCCGCATGGTGGTACGCGCCCAGACCGACGAAATCGAGATTTAATGACCGCTGTCGTCATCCGGGTGACAGATGTTAAGAAACGGCTCCCCCTGGGTAAGACGGTTGTCCACGCCCTTAAAGGCGTCAGCCTGACGATCCAGGCGGGCGAGATGGTCGGGATTGTCGGGCCTTCCGGAAGCGGCAAAAGCACACTTCTGGGCATCCTGGGCGGGCTAGATACCCCGACCTCCGGGCAGGTCGAGATCGACGGGATCGACATCTCAAACATGAATGAAGATCAATTGACCGATATTCGAAATGAGAAGATCGGCTTTATCTTTCAGTTTTTTAACTTGATCCCGACGTTGACAGCGGTTGAAAATGTCGCGTTGCCGATACAATTCGCCCGTAAGCCCAACTACAAACCAATCCAACGGTCACGCGAATTGTTAGATCTGCTTGGGCTGGGGGATCGCATGAATCATCGTCCGTCGGAGCTTTCCGGCGGGCAACAGCAACGTGTGGCAATCGCCCGCGCCCTGGCGAATAATCCGCCAATCTTGCTGGCGGACGAACCCACCGGCAACCTGGACACGGAGTCCGGTATGCGGGTGCTGGATGCCCTGCGTACCATCCGCCAGGAGGCCGGTACCACAGTCATCATGGTCACCCATGACCGAAAAATCGCCCGGCAGGTCAACCGAGTCCTGACGTTGGTCGATGGGTTGATCGACCAGGGTGAACCGCCGCAACCCCGTTATGAATAATGTGCTATAGTAGTCCGTAGGGCATTCAAGATCAAAGGCAATATGATGCAAGCGGATTACATTCTAGATTTTGAGAACTTCCCGGCCAACCGTGAGCAGTCCATCCACCTGATGGCGCGTTTAATCTCCGGTGCGGCCCAACATGGTACCCAACGCCGTCCCTTGAACCTGAGCCTGGTGATTGACCGAAGTGGCTCTATGGCCGGGCAAAAGCTGGATTACACCCGGCAGGCGGCCCAATTCCTGGTTCAAAATTTGAGCGAAGACGATATGCTCTCGATTGTGCTTTATAACGATAAGGTCGAGACATTGCTCATGCCGGAGCCAGTCAAGCGCAAAGACGCCATCAACGAGCGTATTGCCACCATCGAAGCCAGTGGCACGACCAATCTTAGCAGTGGCTGGTTGGAAGGGTGTAAGCTGGTAATGGATAACCAAGATGCCCGGTATGTCAATCGTGTCATTTTGATGAGTGACGGTCTGGCGAATCGGGGGGTGACCGACCACGCCCAACTGGTTCAAATGGCAGAGCAAAAGCTCAATGAAGGGGCGAGCACTACCACGATGGGCCTGGGTAACGACTTCAACGAAGACCTGATGATGGCGATGGCTAGTTCTGGCGGCGGGGCTTTTTACTTCATCGAAAGCCCGGAGGTCACGCCGCATATTTTTCATGAAGAGCTAAATGGCTTGCTGAATGTCGTCGGCCAGAACCTGACGATTGGCATTTTACCGGGGCCGGGGGTGCAACTGAACAATCAACTCAACGCTTATCCGGTTGAGTCTGACGGGCAATTCACCCGCTTTCGCATCGGTGATATTTTTGCAAACGAGATCAAAGCGATGGTGATGGAACTGGGCTTGCCAGCCTATGCTGAATCCGGCCCGCGCCAGATCGCTACATTACGATATGAATACGACGAACTTAGCGGTGATGAAACCTATCATCGGGTGCTGGATTTACCCGTGAAGATCATGATCGGGATGCCGCAAGATCAACCGCGCCTGCCGAATGTGGCGGTTAAGGACACGGTGTTGCTCTTAAAGGCGGCCCAGGCGCGTAAACAGGCCATCCGGGCGGCAGATCGCGGGAATTTTGAACAGGCGGCGACGTTACTTCGTACAGCCGCCCAAGCCATCGAACGTGACGGCCAGGGGAACCCGCAACTGATGGACGAACAACGCGCACTCGTCAAGCAGGCGGACGAGGTCGCCCAGGGACTTGAACGTTACAACGTCTATAGCCGTAAAACCATGTCAACGCAATCATTTTACACGATGAACAGCCGTCATGAAGATACCGTGATGCTCCGTGTGCGGGAAAACCAGCGTCAGACATCGAAGAAACCGCAAGAATTGCCGCCGCCATCCCTCCGGGTAGAAAAACGTGAAGGGATCACACCGACGCATGTCACCTGGCGAGATCGAACCTTTGATCTTGCTGGCGATGTCATACGGGTGGGCCGGTCTACCCATAACGAAATTGTCCTGTCGATTAAAGGTGTTTCTCGCTTTCATTGTCACATCAAACGCGAGGGCGATAAGCTCTACCTGGAAGACCTGGGCAGTACCAACGGCACGTTGATTGGTGGGCGTGCTATCGAACAACCGCACCAACTCAGCGTTGGCGATGTCGCTTATGTGTGTGACGAAAAGTTGGTCTTCCACGATGAACCTGGGTATACCGTACCGCATTCTGTCGAGTAGCTTGATAAGGTGAAATCAATGACGAAACAACCGGCAACGTATCGTATCGAACTGGGTGGTATTACACGCGACCTCCGGTTATTTGAAGTTGCGCCGGGGGTACGAATCGCGATTCTGAACATCCTGGGGGATACCGAACTGGTGCAAGCGGCTAGCCGCTTGCTGGCGGAAAAGCTCCACCATCTGGAATATGGCGCGTTCATCACCGCCGCCGCCAAGTCGATCCCACTGGTTCATCAATTAAGCCTGGATACCGGCAAACCATATATCGTCCTGCGTAAGACATTAAAATCTTACATGGGTGATGCCATTCTAGCGGAAACGGAAAGCATAACGACGGGGGCCAAGCAGACGTTGTATCTGGATGAAAAAGATCATCCACTCGTCAACGGGCAGTCTGTTGTCATCGTCGATGATGTAATTTCGACGGGTAGCACGCTCAACGGCATCCGTGAGATCGTCAGTAAAGCCAGCGGCTCCATCGCGGCGGAAGCGGCCATCTTCACCGAAGGGGATGCCGAAAAGTGGAAGCATATTATCGCATTGGGTAATCTGCCAGTCTGGATCGACGAATAGACCGGCCTTGCAAGATACTGCCGCTCAGTCGGTGAATTTTTCCAGCACCAGGAAGTGAGATAATCCCCAGGTATCCAGCGGAGTCCCTTCCCACAAATACAGCAAGTCGCGCAACCAACGCGCCGGGCGGCCCAACCGGGCGATGATGTTATCGTAACCGCCGTAGATGCGGCGATGGTGTATCACCTGGACGGGTAGACCGGTAAATAACGCCCGCAGAGATCGCTTCGTGTAGGCGCGGACGTGTGGCGCGAGCCGGTCGCGCCAGCGATCTGGTAGATAATTGATGAGTGGTGTGTTGCCGAAGTGATACTTCCCCTGCCAGTAATGACCGTGTGTTTCGAACGGATACCAACGATTCGGTAGGAAGATCACGATGCGCCCCCCCGGTTTGAGCACGCGCACCATCTCTGATGCCGTCTGGCGGTCATCTGCGACGTGTTCGATGACCTCATGCGACAGGATCGCATCGAACGTATTGGCAGGATAGGGAATATGCTCTGCCGCCGCGATGACCGCGTGCGGGGTGTCTTCCCTGGCGGTTGCCACCCGTTCCGGCTCAATATCAAAGCCCTCGACATGTGCGGTATAGCGGCGGCGTAACTGTGAGGCGTACATGCCGACGCCGATACCATCCACCAGGATATGAGCGTTTGCCAGCGGTGCCCACTGGGCGATCATTTGCAGGCGTCGCTCTTGCCCGGCCCGCCAGACGTAGCTGGGTTCACCGCGTAGCGCGGCCAGTTGACTGTGACTCATAAGCGTGAGAGCGTATCTTGGGCTGATGCCGAGAACTTGGTCGCAGAGCTTCTTTCCCGGCTAGAGCCATCATCGACCGGGATCATGATGCGGATGGCGGTACCCTTGCCGAGTGTACTCTGGACGTCCAATGAGCCATCCAATAACTCGGCCCGTTCGCGCATGTTAATCATGCCGAAACTACCGCGATTTTCGTAGCCCGCTTCGACCGCGCCAGTATCAAACCCCTTGCCGTTATCCGCAACTTGTATCAGGATCATCCTATTCTCGACCTTGCCTTGTATGGCAATCTGGCTGGCTTCGGCATATTTGCGAGCGTTATTGACTGCTTCTTCCACCAGGTAGAACAGGGCACCCTGTTTCATCTCGTTGAGTGCGGTTTCAACATCGGGGGAAACCCGAATATTGACCTTTTGTTGGTAGGTGTTCTGCATCTTTTCCGCCAGTTGATGCAACGCGGCGATTAATCCTTGCGTTTCTAATGCCAATGGCCGGAGCTTAAACAACACATGGCGGATCTCTTCGGTAGCACGTAACGCCATCTTTTCGATGCCTACCAGGTCGTTGGAGACTTCGTCTGGTTTGGTCTCCAGCGTGCGGATGGCGATCCGCAGGCGCATGGCAATGCCGGAGACGGTCTGCGTTGGAATATCATGGAGATCGCGCACGAGCGATTTACGGGCGTCTTCTTCCATCTGGATGATACGCTCTTTTTCTGTGACCAGGCTATCACGCAGGACGGCGTTTTGTAAGGCGATGGTGGCCTGTACGCCGATGGCCTGCATAATGTCGATTTGATCCGGGTCGAAGACACTGGGGGCTGTGCTAGCGTAGATCAAAACACCGAAGTTATCATATTCCGCCCGCAGGGGCACGCACAATAATGACCGGATCTGCCGCATACCGGGTATCTTAGCCAATATCGGATCCTGGGCGGCCTTCGCTGTGATGATGGGGGTTGCTTCTGCCAGTGCGCGGGCGATGACGCCCTGTTTATGTGCGATCCGCCGGCCTTCGAACTCAGATTTTAACCCGCGTGAGTTCTCAATATACAGTTGATCGTCTTCGCGGAAGAGCAGGATCATGCTGATGACGCGATGATTGCCCTCGATATTACGGAGCATCAGGTCGCCAATGTCCATCGCCGCTTCCAGGATTTTCTCAAAATCCAGCGTACCGGAGACCAGGGTCGTCATCTGGGAAATCGCTTTCGCACGTTCACGCATCTGGCGTAACTGGGTCTCTCGTTCCTTCGCGATCCGGTTGAGGCGGATTTGTTCATCGGCACCATATCGTTGTTGAACGAACGCCCAGATCAACATACCGCCGCCAGCGATGGCGATTGCCAGCATGGGCACCGCGTAATCTGAGAGTAAAGCGTCAAAGTTGACATTCTGGCTCAAATCTTGCTCGTTCGCGTGGAACAACATCAAGCCATAGCTGACGGCCACCATCATCAAGACGTAAAATGCCCCGGCGATGAGATCCAGGGCCGGGAGTAGCGTCACCAGTAGATAGACGACCACGAACAAGATCAAAAGACTGGGAGCTTGCGTCAGGTGGATGTAAAGACCAGCGATGACGACATCAAACAGCATAAATAACCAGCCGGTCGCCGGTTGTAAGGCGGTGATGAATGCCGTCCCGCTGATGACCAATGCCGCGATAGCCCCGCCACCTCCGACCAGTGCGAGGGTCGAGTCTTCCAGGTCGAAGGTCGTATTGTCGGCATCACGCAGGAGCAACACAGCCAATGTTACCCCCGCCAGGAACAACCAGCGTAAAACGAGTATCGTTAGTTGTCGCCAATGGCCCGTTGTTTCTTGGTTTGACATAAAAGAATTACCCCAAGATTGCACAATGTCTTTACGGTACCATGCTTACCTGAATCTAACAATAAAAGTTGAGAGCCAAATCACCCGCCAGGGAATGTAGACTACGCCCTGGCGCGTCAAGTACAATAGGCGTATCGACGAAAGGAGATCCCCCGATGACGAAGGTCATCCTGAACAAAGTCAGCAAGCAATATCGGGATGATAACAATCGCCCGGTGACGGCGGTTGATACGGTCTCGTTCCGCGTCAGTGAGCGTGAATTGCTGGCGATCATCGGCCCGTCAGGGTGCGGTAAATCTACCGTGCTACGCTTGATTGCCGGGTTAGAAAAGGCCGACTCCGGTGAGATTACCTATGATGGCGTGTCTATGCTGGAAACGCCGACCGAGAGCCGGGGGATTGGCATGGTATTCCAGGAAGGGGCCTTGATGCCACATTGGGATTCACGGCGCACCATTGGCTTTTTCTTGCGCTTGCGTCAGCGTGAACATGAAGTGCCAGAGCGTGTAAAACGGATCTCACAGATTACCGGCATCGGGTTGGACGCTCTGATGGACCGGCGGCCCCGTCAGCTTTCCGGTGGGGAGAAGCAACGGGTGGCGGTGGCGCGGGCATTGGCACGAGACCTACAGTTGTTGTTGTTCGATGAGCCGTTCAGTAATCTGGATGCCAAGCTGAGAACCAATGCGCGGATCGAGTTGCGACGATTAATCAACGAATTCCCGGTGACAGCCGTCTATGTGACACACGATCAAGAGGAGGCTGTGATCCTGGCGGATCGAATCGCCGTGATGAATGAGGGCCGGGTGGAGCAAATCGGCAATTATGACCAACTGTATCATACACCGCGTAATCTATTCGTCGCGAAGTTCTTTGGTACACCGGCCATGAACTTCTTCGAGGGTGAAATCCGTGAGGGGAAGTGGTACGGGTTGGAATTCGGCGGGTACCCGGTGCGGAGTGACTTTGAAGACGGTGCCGCTGTGACGATGGGCATCCGACCGCAGTATATGCACTTAAAGCCAGCGGGCGCGCCCGGTGTGGTGGATACGGTGTTTCCGTTTCTGGCGGAGCGATACCAACTGGTTAACGTGTGGCTGGGCAAGGAAAAGTGGTCATTGACGGTGCCACTGAACGAGACGATTGAGATTGGTTCCACCATTTATTGCGGGTTGAACCCGGAACACGCGCAATTTTTCGACACGCAGACCGGGCTTCGCATCGGCTGAATCATGCACTCACTCAAACGAGACCAGGCCGGCCAGGTCTTCAGCTATACTTGGGCCGATGCCACTCACATTTTGCAGATCCTCCAGCGATGAAAATGGTCCGTTGGCGGCACGATAATCGAGGATGCGTTGGGCCAGGGCCGGGCCGATGCCGGGGAGTGTTTCCAATTCTTCCAGCGTGGCCGTGTTGATGTAAACCACCTCACCGCCGC
The DNA here is from genome assembly GCA_034437535.1 of Anaerolineae bacterium. Taxonomy (GTDB): domain Bacteria; phylum Chloroflexota; class Anaerolineae; order Aggregatilineales; family Phototrophicaceae; genus J038. The sequence continues at coordinate 17,446 of DAOTTZ010000169.1, forward strand.
TGGGTGTGGGCAGAACCTCCGCCGGTATGGTCGTCTCTCCGAGTGCGAAGACATGGATATGATCGCCATCTCGCACCCGGCCAGCCAGATTGACTCGATTCAAGTCAGCATTGGGTAGTGTTCCGCCCGCCGCATTCAGCGCATCCTGTACAGAGCTATCCGGTGGCAGGCTAAAAACTTGTTGCGGTTGCACGACCGCCCCCGTGATGTAAACCGAGAGTGGGGCCGGGGTCGCGGTCGGTTGTGGCGTGACGGTCGGCTCCGGCGGGATGATGACGATTTCGGTCGGCTCCGGGCGGGTGATGAACAACACCATGCTCCCGACGCCGATCATCACGGCCAGCAGAACAAACGCGACAACGACCGCACGATCTTCGTTCATACCTTAGCCCCCCAGCGGATAGCGCGATAAAATGCCGTGAATCTGGTCATCGTTGCCGGGGTTGCCGCCGATGACCGCGATGTTATCAACCGGGATTGACCATTTGAAATCCCGCTCACTCAACAGCCGGATGACCTGGGGCAGTAAATCATGATCGACATTGGTTTCTGTCAGTGTGATGTGAGGCCGCCATTCGTTGGGATGATAATATAGGTGCGGTTCGATGGCAGTGCGTGGGGCCTTTGTCTGCCATAAGGCTTGATGGATCGTAACCAGCGGTGGATCATCCAGCACTGGCAGATACACGACCGGGATCTGCCCGGTGAAGATACCCAGGCCATTGGTGCGAGCAGTAAAGGGTTGGATCGAGCGAGCGAATGTTTGCAGGATGTCATCGAGCGTGGTGAAATCATACTCTGCCGCGACATGGTACGAAATGTGAGGCACTGGCGCGATGTGGACCTCGGCTATGCCCAGTTCTGCGCGTAGTTCCGCCCATAGTGACTTGATACGGGCGATGTGGGTATCATCCAGAATAGAGACAATCGCGTACATTAGATTCCTATCTTGCACCTCTCATTGGCAATGATTATAGTTTGAAACATGGTTTTACAAAAACGAATTCTCATAGGTAAATGGCTGGATTGGCCGATGGACTGGGACGCGCTCTTTGGGGTGGAACGTCCGTTGATCCTGGATATTGGCTTTGGTTACGGGCATTCGCTGGCGTATCTTCAGCAAGCCCGGCCCGATCATAACATCGTCGGCATCGAAGTTGAGAACACCAGCCTGGATAAGGCCGAACGGCGAGTCCGGCGTGAGGGCTGGCATAATGTGCGCGTGATAGAGTCCTTCGCGGAGACGGCCCTGGCGCATCTGTTCGTGCCGGGTGCTTTGGCGGAGGTTCACGTCAACTTTCCTGATCCCTGGTTCAAAGAGCGGCACGCCCGCCGCCGGTTGATGAAACGCCCGACGCTTGATGCGATAGTCAGCCGCCTGGCAACGGGTGGGCTTTTTTACCTGGCGACCGACATCCGGGATTATGCCGAGATGAGCCACGATCTGCTGGGACAAACACCCGGCCTGGAAAATGTGTTGGCATCCGCCTGGACGACCGTCCGCCCGGAACCGTTCGAGACCAAGTACGAAGCCCGCGCCAAACGCGAAGGCCGTACCTGTCATTATTTCGTCTACCGGCGGAACGCCCAACCCGCGCCCGCCATCCCGGTGATTACGGAGGCCACTATGCCGAACGTCGTCTTTCAATCCCCGCTGAACCTGGACGCGATGCACGCGCAATCGCACGATTTAGGCGCAAGCGTCCACGCAGAGCATACCGTGCGCTTTTTGCACACTTATCGGGGGGAGCGTTCTGTGTTGTTTGAAGTCTACCTGAGTGAACCCACCCTCGATCAGCGGATCGCGCTGGCACTGGTGGAAAAAGAGGACGCCCCCGGCACGTATACGCTCAAGCTGTCCTCATTGGGGCACCCCCGCCCAACCCTGGGCGCACATATCGCGGTGCGGCGGTTGGCGGATCATCTGCTGGCCCTGCACCCGGATACAACCGTGATCCATGACAAGGTATCTACGACGGCGACCGAACCGCCTGAACAATTATAGAGAAAACGAACCGGCCCAACACGAGAGACGCTACAATACGGCTAATCATTTCTGTGTCTATACAGGTCTATTGTTATGTCTCGATTGTTGCTTTTACTGGCGTTTATGGCGGCTCCACTGTTTTTGATGCCGGCTCAGGCTGATGATGCGTGTACCCCAGTGGAAGATCTACCGGGGACGGTATGCGCCGGGTTGGCTTATGTTGATGACGGGGCCGACCGTCAAATCCTCGATTTATATCTGCCCGATGAGGCGATGCCCCAGACCATTGTCTTGATATTGCACGGCGGCGGCTTCGCCAGCGGCGGCCATAGCACCGAGTCTGTGCTTGATCTGGTCAACTTGATGCTGGTGCATGATTACGCGGTGGCTTCGGCGACTTATCGCTTTCAACCGGCAGATCCCTTCCCGGCGCAGGTGGAAGACGCCTTTTGTGCGCTGGCGTGGGTATATGCCCAGGGCGAGACCTACGGCTATGATCCCCAGAACGTCTTTCTCCTCGGTGACTCTGCCGGGGGCCTACTGGTGAATTTGCTGGCGACGCTCGAAACGCCGGCGGATGTGGCGACGGCCTGTGAGCTGGACGCGATCCCCGATGGGCGGCGGGCGAGTGGGGTGATGGCATTAGCCGGGCCGAGTGACATCAGCGCGACCGGCTACGATAACCGCGTCGATATGATCCCGCAAGATCAGCCGGAAGACTTTTATCAGCGATTTTCGCCCTTGTATCAGGTGACGAGTGACCGGCTTTTGCCGCCCTTTTTGTTGATTCATGGTGAGGATGATGCCATCGTGCCGGTGAGCGAATCCGAGAACTTCGCCGATGTGCTGGAAGCGGCCCAGGCGCGGGTGGAACTAGTCACCCTGCCCGGCGCGGATCATGCGTGGTACGAGTGGTCGCGGCGCGATCAACGTGTGCTGTTCGGTGCGATGTTGTTCTTCATCGCGGATATTCTGCAACCGGCGGGCAGTCGCTCGGCGTAAGTGTTGTATGTGGCGGGCGCGAAGAATCGCACCTCTACTACAGCGACTGACGATTGCCGCATAGGGCAGAAAACAAAACCCAGGCCAGCGTATAAGCCGCATTAACTGCGACAATAAGCAATTAATCGGAACTTCTGTCATGGCTTATACCGCACACGATAGACAATCTCATTATCCCGGTCATTGAATAAGGCCGGATTCCGTCTGGATGACCCTTCGATCTTCATCAGCGCGGATTGCAGGCGGCGTTTCCACCTACCGCCGCCGCGCCGCTCCAACGCCCGGATCACATCCAGCGCGTGGCTGGCGTTGTGTTCCTCCATCAAGAGCCGCGCTTCACTCGGCTTACGTGCTAATCCACGCTCCATCAAATGTAGTTCATCGCGTGTAGCATTGCGAACGTCTTCTTCACGCAGAGCAGGAAGGCGTGGAAAGTGTGCGATTGGCTTTTGGTAAGGCAACAACCATGAGAAAAATTTCAAAATCACGGGGCAGCCTCCTGGGTGGTCTCTGCTGGTAGCGGTGTGCTGGATGGCATAGGCGATGGTGTGCTGGTCGGTTGTGCGGTCGCTGTAGCTGTCGCCGGTGGCGTGGGCGTCCAGGTCAGGCAGGGCGGCGGAGACCATCCGACCGGCGTAGGCGTCATGAACATTGCAGGCGGCGGCGTTGGCTGGCACACCGCAAACGTCGCAGTCATGCGGACGGTAGGAATCGCGTCCGATGTCGCTGTTACCACAATCGGCGGTTGCTGGATGATCTGTGGCGGCGATGTCACAATCACCTGTACTGGCTGTTCGATGATCTGCGGCGGCGATGTGACCACCACGCGCTCGACGCGCTCACGCTCGACCTCGACCGTGACAACCTCTGTAACCATGATCTCGATTAGATGTGGTGTTTGCGTCGGTGGCAGAGTATAGGTCGGGTAGGGCGTGTTGGATGGCATAACCACGACCGGCTCGGCAGTGCGGACGCGGGCCACTGGCTGGCGCGGTGGATCGGTCGGTAGCGGTTCCGGCGTGGCCTCTGGCTCCAGGTCGGGAGTCTGCTCTGGCTGTAGCTCCGGCGTGGCCTCTTCCAACATTACCCGCGTCGGCAGTGCTTCTTCTATATTATCTCCACCGCTACCGCGTATCGCGTAACCGACGCCACCAGAGATTAGCGCGATACCACCAAACACGAGCAACACCATACGAGCGATAGCACCATAGGCAGGATGTGAGATCGGTGTGTCGTCCAGCCATGCCTGATAGCCTGGTTCCCGGTGTTCGATTGGATAATCGACGCTGGGGCCTCTGTGGCTGATCTTCCACCAGATCCACAGTCCGAATCCCATCGCGCCTAAAAATACTGTGATGAGGACATTCGATAGCATTATAGATCCTGGATCTGGCGGCGGATAACGATAAACATCACCACCAACAAGGCGGCAATGCCCAGCCAGATAAACGGCTCGAATTCATCGCGCACCGTGTTGTAACTCTGAACGGTCTCGACGGTGAACTGTTCAATCTCGCCGGTGATGTCGATGTCTCTCAGGCCATCAATGTTGACTGCCATCGTGACCTCTGGCCGGGGAGTTGGCGTGGCCCATCCCCAGGGTGTCGGTGTGGGTGTGTCCGTTGGATCCTGGTAAATGTAGATCATCAGCCTAGACCTGGGATAAATTTAAGGACAAAATCAATCGCTTTGCGGATCAAACCTATCAGCGGTGCCAGGAAATAGAGTATGAGTGTCGATGATTTAACCGCTATGATAATGCCAAATGCAAACACGCTAAACACCAGCACCGGCTGGAATTTACCCAAGTTGATTGAAAACAATCCCCGGATGTAGCTCCAAAACGTGGCGGTCTCCGCGCCTTCATCTATAGACTCTATGTCGTACTCTACACCGTCCAGGCCGATGACAGGCTGAGGTGTGCCTTCTGATAGTTCTTCCAGGCCCTCCACGCCTTCCACAATCGCAGTAGCGTTTAATGTAGCGGTCGGAACCGGCGTAAACGTAGCGGTTGCGTCTGGCGTAGGTGTAGGTATCGGTGTCACGGTGGGCGTGGGTGTGGCCTGGATCCAAACCGTAGGGAATGGCGTAGGCGACAGGATGAGAGGCAGTGACGGCAGATCAAACGGTATGGGGCCGCATGGCAGGCCATCACCGCAATCATCATCCTGGTATGATCCAGGCACCAGCAATAACAGAGCGACGATCCAGGTTACCATCACACACTCCGTGCGTTGTCTTGCACCGTTTGCTTGAACTGCTTGAT
>DAOTTZ010000170.1:0-1778 GCA_034437535.1 Anaerolineae bacterium
CCAAGATGGCCCGACGATCAATCCAGATGACCCAACCGTGACGGATCCCGCCACAACGGCGATATCCGCGGACGGGGATGTCACGGTAGTGACGACTGCCGGAAGCATTTACAGTGTCGAAGGCGCGGGTAACGGCGTTGTTGACATTGTCGCAACCGGCACTCTCGACCTGACAGCGTCCGGCGGCATTGGCGCCCCGCCAGATACGGCGGTTACGCCAAATACCCCCGCGGTACATGTGGAATTCAATGCGGGAATGGTCAATGCCACTTCAGGCGACGACATCTTCCTGACCAACGAGACCGGCGATTTCAACATCGGCGCCATCTCGGCCAACGCCGGCGCCGCCAACGTGACCACCGTCTCCCAGGCGAATTACACCGACGCCTTGGACGACCCTGAGGCGGATGTCAAGGCGGCGACCTGGACCGCCACGGCGGATGCCGGTTATGTGGGAACAGGGATTGCCGGCACGGCTACGACCGACATTGATACGGCTATCGACACCTTTGTAGGGGCGGGTATCGGGGGCGCCATCGTGATTGATGAGGTTAATGACATTGATATCGACACCGCCACTACCACCAACGACGGAGGTATTGATGTACTCGCCGGCGGAAATATTCTGGTGAACCTGGCGGCAGCTGGCGGCACGGGCGACGTCAATTTGAACGCGGCGGCGGGCAGCATCAACCCCATGGATGTGGATGCCGATGGCGATGGCGTGAATGATATTGGCGACGGAACGGCGGAAGTGTCCGGAAATATCGTCAATCTCACGGCCAACAACAGCGGCATCGGCCAACCTTGCGATGGAACCGAACCGACCACGGCTAAACCGCTAGAAGTGACTGCGGAAGACCAGCTTAACGCCGACACCAGCAATGATAGTGGAACGATTGTCATCTCCAGCATTGGTGATCTGCCGCTTGGGCAGGTAAATGCAGGCACGGAGGGCAACGTTTATCTTACTTCGGCTGGCGATAATATCATCGATGCCGATGATGCGACGGTTGATGTCATCGCGAAGCAGGCCTTGTTCAGTGCTGCTTCGATCGGCCAACCCGACGGAACCGCAAACGGCGCCATCGACACCCAGATCGAGTTTTTGGAAGCCCATGCGACGGCAACGGATGGCGGCGTTTATGTCACTGACGCAGATGGAGATTTAACCCTGAAAGATTGGTCCGGGTGTTTTGGCGACGCTGATGAGGCGGTTTCCAGCACGACAGGCAGCATTGAGATTGTGGCGGCTGGAACCGATTCCAGCATCGGTTTCGACACCGCCACGACATCGGTTGCTTCCGATTCTGGCGATATCACATTAACCGCGAACCAGGACGTGAATCTGGCGTTGGTCAATGCCGACAGCGATGAGACCGATCCGGTTGGAAACGTCACCATCACCGCCGACGCGGATGGCAATGGGACAGGCGCCATCACCGACGAACAAGACGACGCCCCAACCTACGATCTCGCGACTGGTGAGATTGTCTCATTAGGCGAAGTCAACATCATTGCCAACAACCTGTCTCTCTCGGCGGCCACGGCCATCGGGGATGTGGACGTTTTCGCAGACGAGACGGGCGATGCGGTGGAAATCGACGTCAACAACATCCAGTTGGCGCAGGTCTCCCAGGACGGCGGCGAAATGTTCATCCACGCCGACGGCAGCCTCGACCTTCTTGATCCGAGTGGGCAAATACTGCTTGGAACAGCCGCAAACAACTATGAAGAAGCGGTGACGGGGATCATCACGGCTACCGATAACATTGATG
>DAOTTZ010000171.1:0-2821 GCA_034437535.1 Anaerolineae bacterium
CTGCTCCTGTAAAATGATTTTTTAAGAAGGATCATTGAGAGTTCGGTGTAGACAACCTGACTATAGCGTTCCGCAAACCATCACGCAATGTGTTATAGTGAAATTAAAAGATGAATGGGATTTTTACATGACCTCAAAACGCAAACGTCGAGAACTCGCACAACTGATCGCGCAGCGCAAGCAGGCAATGCAATGGGGGCCGGTCAAACAGACACAGTCAGGCTTGATGCGTATACTGGACGATCTCAATGCTTTCGGTGCGCTGGAAGCCGCTCGCAAGCAACCATCGGATGGGTTGATGTGCTTCGGCCCGAAGGATGTCTTTGGGGGTAAATCCCCGGCGTGGGCGGGGACGGTCATCTGGTATAAACGCAAGGGTTACCACAACTATCAGACCCTTAATATATTCGGCGTTTGGGCCATCGGTGATGTCGAAGTACCGGAGATCATCGCCGGGACGCGCATGTTGACTTTCATCGGCACGCACTACAATCCGGAATCGTATTTTTATCATATGCAGCATGATTTTTCCGTCTATTACGGTGATACCGTGCCGCCGCCCTCACGACCGGGACAACTCTACGCGGTTACCTATGAGCGTGATCGCCGGTTGGTACTGCGGCGTGAGATTGAGATGATCGTCGATAGCTGGCGGGGGATGTATGCCGGTGTATAAAAAACTGCAAAAATTAAGATTTTGATTCGCCGCTTCGTAGAAAAATCCGGCTACACTGTAAAGTAGCAAATATTCTACGAAAGGGTGCAACAATGCGGTTTTTCTTACAGGCAACATCTTTTCTCTTTTTGGTGACGTTGGCGGTGATGTCATTCCCCGCTGATGTACAGGCACAGAATAGCGGTAGCATCAGCGTGACATGCGAGAACGGGGCGGAGTTTGATAACGGCGTGGAGTTTGTCGTTAATCAGATGCGCCCTGGTTTCACATATACGGCAACGGCAATCGGAGTTGATGGTTTCGACCCGGTGCTGGCGGTGTTGGACGAAAACGGGCAGGGCTTATGTAACGACGACGAAGCCGCTGCTGCTGATTTCTTCGCGAATCTGCCCTCAACCGGGCGGGTGCCAGCCGATGGCCTGACCGCGCAGGTACAGTTTTCACAAAATCAGGGACAGATGGCGGATGTATCGCTGGTGGTTGGCGGCTTTGACAACACATCGGGTGAGTTTGTGCTGATCCTCGAAGGGATGGCGACCACGACAGCTGATGGTCTGGGTGATCCGTTCTCTGTACGGTTGACGCCCGACCTGGTCAACCAGGCGGAGCCGCTCTCGGTCTACATGATCGGTGTGCCGGGCAATGTCGATCCGCTGTTTTACCTGGCAGGTGATAACGCCGAGCCGTTTGTAGACGAAGACGGCGGTGAGGTCTTGTGTGATGATGGCGGCGGCAACTGCTGGGGTGAGAACGAGTCACTAGCGGGGTCGAGTGTGGCACGGACGAGCGGTCGAGTCGCGGATGCGGATAGTGTGGATGCGATGCTCAATATTCCGATGGGCGACTTTCAGAGTCTCGACTTTGACGATGGTCCCTTCTACCTTACATTTGTGATGTCCCGGTTTGAGGGGAGTGGCACGGGTGATTATGTGGTCGTCTTTAACACGTTTGCGGGTGGCGATGCGCAGGTCGCAGCGGCGGGAGAAGAAACCGAGGAACCGGCTGCACGTCCCACGCGCCCCTCGCGTGACGATGACGACGCCGACGAACCGGTTGCTGAAGTCGTCGGTGGCGGTTACAGCGTGACGTGTGAGAATGGCGCGGAGTTCGATAACGGCGTGGAGTTTGTCGTCAATCAGATGCGCCCCGGTTTCACCTACACGGCGACCGCTATCGGCATCGATGGCTTTGACCCGGTGTTAGCTGTGCTGGATGCTGACGGGCAGGGCTTATGTAACGACGATGAAGCCGACGCCGCTGATTTCTTCGCGAATCTGCCTTCAACCGGGCGGGTCGCAGCCGATAGCCTGACCGCGCAGGTACAGTTCTCTCAGAACCTGGGTGAAATGGCGGATGTGTCGCTGGTGGTCGGCGGGTTCGGCAATACGACTGGTGAGTTTGTGTTGATCCTCGAAGGGATGGCGTCAACCGATGCCGACGTTCTCGGTGATCCGTTCTCTGTGCGGTTGACGCCGGGGTTGGTTAACTCGGCTGTGCCGCTCTCCACTTATATGATCGGTGTGCCGGACGGGGTTGATCCGCTGTTTTATCTACTAGGGGAAAACGGTGAACCGTTGGTAGACGAGGCCGGGGACACTATCTTGTGTGATGACGGTGGTGGGACATGCTGGGGTGAGAACGAATCACTGGCGGGTGCTGGTGTCGCACGTACCAGTGGACGTCAGGCCGATGCTGACAGTTTCGATGCGATGCTGACGATCCCAATGGAAGAGTTCCGCTCGTTGGATTTTGACGATGGGCCGTTCTATCTCACGTTTGTTATGACGCGCTTTCAGGGGTCTGCGGCTGGTGATTATGTGATCGCCTTCCACGCTGAAGCCCGGTAAACCACGCTATGGGTGGTCGGTGGAAGCCGACCGCCTATTTCCTCATCTATGATAAAGCGACTGCGCAATTTGATCTTATTTACCGGGGTGAGTTTGTTCATCGCTTTGTTGATCGTCGGGAGCTATCTCAGTTATCAGCAAGCGGTGGTGTTGGTTAATCCGCCGCAGTATCGCTTGCCGCCACCGCCTGCGGCACTCGACTCAGTGCGCGATGTAACATTCATCACCGAGGATGAACTCACACTGCGCGGCTGGTTCGCACCCCCTGCGACCACGCCAGGTGCGGCGGTCTTGTTCG
>DAOTTZ010000172.1:0-3024 GCA_034437535.1 Anaerolineae bacterium
AGGGATTGCGCCCCACTTTTGCTAGATTGCGCTTCTTCCACTAAGCGCATGATGCCGGCAAGGGCGGTTTCATCGCCGGTGCTTTCTACACGGACGCGCAACGCGCCGCCCCCCTGGTTGACCGTCCCGCCGACGACTGCATCCCCGGTGGACTTACTGACCGGACGACTTTCCCCCGTCAGCATTGATTCGTCAAATTAGCTTTCGCCTTCCGTGATGGTGCCGTCTGCCGGGACGCTGGCCCCTGGCCGCACCAGAACGATGTCATCTGCCGGCAGTTGATCCACGCGGACGGTTTCTGTCGCGCCGTCGTCGGTCACCCGTTCGGCTTGGTCTGGCATGAGTTTCGCCAGTTCATCCAGTGCGCCTTGGGCCTGGCTGACGCTTCGCATCTCTACCCAATGACCGAGTAACATCACGTCAATGAGGGTTGCCAGTTCCCAGAAAAAGCTGGTCGTCTCCTCCCCTGCCGGGAAGAGCGTAATGGCGACGCTGTACCCATAGGCGACGGTGATACCCAATGAGATGAGCGTCATCATGCCGGGTTGCCGGTCGGCGATTTCGTGCCGGGCCATGCCTAAGAACAGGAAACCGCCCACCAAAAAGATCATCGTGCTGAAGATTAACGGAATCCATTCTGCGCCGGGGAGTGTGGGTGGGGTGAAGTTCAACCAGTTCTGGATTGACTCCGAGTAGACCAAGACCGGGATGGTCAGGACGAGTGCGGCGAAAAACCGATTTCGCATCATGGTCGCGTGGTCATGAGATTGAGTACTTTGTTCGGCTTGATCTTGTGTGTGGTGGTTGGCGTGCATCAGGACTCCTGATAGATTGCTTGAGTAGTCTGTTATGTGTTTATCATGCACGTATAATATTCGGGTGAATTATGGCTCAGTATGACACTAAGATTCCCTTTGCTTGTAGTGATTGACGCTCTACAATATGGCATTTTAGGGATGGATCATACGTTATGAGCAAGATCATCGTCGCCTCTCAAAATCCGGTCAAGATCAACGCTACGCGGGGGGCCTTCGCGCAGGTCTTCCCGGAAAAGACATGGCAGGTGCAGGGCGTCCGCGTGGCTTCCGGGGTGAGTGACCAACCGTTGAGCGATGCGGAGACGTTCCAGGGGGCGCGGAACCGGGCGACCTATGCCCGGCGCGATGCTCCCGACGCCGCGTACTGGGTAGGGCTGGAAGGTGGCCTGGAAGACCGCGACGGGGTGTTTCATTGTTTCGCGTGGATGGTGGTACAGGATGCCGAGCGTGAAGGCCTGGCCCGTACTGCGTCGTTCGTCCTGCCGTCTGCCGTTGCGGCTTTGATCCGCGACGGGGAAGAACTGGGCCGCGCCGATGACATCGTTTTCGGGCGGATTAACTCCAAGCAAGATACTGGCTCAGTCGGTCTGTTGACGGCGGATCGCATCACCCGTACCACATATTATGAACACGCGCTGGTGCTGGCCCTGATCCCGTTTGCCCGCCCGGATCTATCGTTTACCCCTTGATTGCAGTATCCCATGCAGGAAATTTGAACCGGCCCGGCCCACCGTGCGTATAAGGTTATAGAACAGGCACGGAGGAGAGCGGGTTTGACCGAACAGACATGGGTATTGGCGGCGCAGGCCGGGGATCACGGCGCGTTTGACCAACTCCACGAGGCATTAGAACCGGCCATCTTGCGCTTTACCCGGCGGCTGGTTGGCTCTCAGACTGCCGCTGAAGACATCACACAGGAGACGTTCCTGGTGTTGTACACCCACCTGGACGCGATCAACCCGCCGGAGAAATTACGCCCGTACTTGTTCCGCGTGGCCCGCAACAAATGTTATGACTGGCTCCGTAAGCAGGGCCGTACTGATGCGCTATCGCTGGATGATGAGCAGACTCGTGTGCGCGTGTCTTTCCAGATGGATCAAATCGCGCCGGATGAGGCGACGCATTGGCTCTTGCTTCTGCTGGAAGTGCGCGAAGCGATTGACGAACTGCCAGCCGCGCAAAAGCAGGCCCTCATCTTATATAGTGAAGAAGGGTTGATTTATGCGGAGATCGCCGAGGTGATGGATGTGACGCTCGGCACGGTGAAAAGCCGTTTGCATCATGCCAAGAAGAACCTGCGCCGCCGCCTGAAGCCGGAGACTCTGCTGGCAATCGGCGCGGTGCTGGCCGATGAGATAACCGATCATGAAGGGAATAAACGAGATGGATGAACAAAACTTGAATCAGGTTCTGAGTGCGCTCAAGGCACTCAAACAAGCGGCGGAAGAAGCCGTGGCAAAAGGCCAGACCGCTGGAACCGGCACATTGACGGTGCGTGGCTACCAGCGCATCTATGACCAGGTGCGGGCGGCTTACCCCGATGACCTGTTCATCGAGACGCTGGCGTTAGAGATTGAAGACGGGATGACCGAAGACGCGGTGTTGAACCAGACGCTTTATGCCGCCACCCAACTCGACCGCTACTTACGGGAGCAAAACCGGGTCAGTAGTGGCGGTGGAGAGTTCGCCTTTAGCGAATTGAAGAACCTGGGCCGCCAGATTCAGGAGCAGGTGATCGGCATCAGCCGCAACACGCTCAAGCGGGCCTTTGCCAACATTGATGTAGACTTCGAAGCTGGCGAAGGCAGTCACTTCAAGGATCAAGACCTGACCGGGCGCGACCTGAGCGATGCTGACATGCGGAACAGCCGCGTGAAGAACGTGAACATGACCAACATCAACCTGCAAAATGCGCGGTTTGACAACGCCCGCCTGAAGAATGTTGATCTGACGCAGGCTATCTTGCATGAGGCCAGCTTCAAGAACGCCCGCTTGAGCTACATCAGCGCGGCGAACGCTGACTTCACCGGGGCGACGTTGGTTCATAGCCGCTTGAACGATCTGGACGCCAGCAATGCCGTGTTTGTTCGGGCAGATTTCACCGGTTCCCGGTTGGATTCGAGCAATTTCGGCGGGGCGGATTTCAGTTCGAGCATTATGACCGGCGTCAACGCGACCGGGTGTGACTTCGGCGGGGTTATCTTGC
>DAOTTZ010000173.1:0-53157 GCA_034437535.1 Anaerolineae bacterium
GCATATCGACGCTTATCCCTTTCAGAAAGCGTTTGGTAGAACCGTTTCATTTCCTGTTCGATCTCAGATGGGTAGGGTTTCAAGACGCATACTCCTTGCCTGTATCTCGCAACTACCCTATCTTTACTGCCCTACTTTGGCAAGCCGCAATTGGTTGTCTTGTTTAATCTCCATTCCTCAACAGCGCGTAACCGAGCAAAACGCCCACCCCAAGCCGGATGACTCCTTCGGTGAGATAGGCACCACTTAGCCAGAAGTACGCACCGGCGCCCTGGAGCAAGCCGCAATCTGCCCCTAGCCGGATGAAAAACGGTATCGCTAGCACAACCGGCAAGAGCAATCCGACATTATCCAGGCGGAACACGGAGACCAGCAACGGGGCGATAACGATCAACACGACCATGACGCCGATGCCCACTATCCATCCGAAGCGGCGGCTTTCTCGTTGGAGTGCGGCCAGCCTGGTCTGGTCATCCTGTGCGACGTATCGAGCGGAGAATCGGGCGACGACCGTCTGAAGGGCAGTCGGGAGCAAGCCAATTAGCAATTGCAAGGTGATGATAAATGTCAACTGGCTGTAATCTGCCGGGGAGAGCAAACGGCCCATGATGACGTTGTGAATCAGGTTCAAACCACTGACACTTGTACTGGCGACCAGAAACACCAGACTGCCTTGCCGTAGCAACCCCAACACACGCTGAGATAGAGGGACGTTTGGCGTCAGGGTTTGCTCGACCAGCCAATCTGCCGCCTGTTGCAGAGTTTCCCTGGCTGATTGTGCGACCGGGCTGACTTCTTGCACCTGTAGCCGGTCGATGATCGAGAAGGGGAAGGTAAACCGGCGCGGTAAGATCGGGGTATCCTGGATGCTGGTCGTCTCTAAGGTGAGTTGTAAGGCAGGGTCTGTGATCCAGATGGCCCCACACAGCCGGCGGTGAGCATCGCTTTCGTGCGTGCTCAGTGGTTCGAGTGCATCATGTAGTGCTTGGGCGTCCAGTGTTTCTGTTTCCAGCGATGCCAGCGCGTCCTGGGCTTGTGAAACCAGCGGGTAAGTATCACCGTCATGCGTGGTGAGCCAACTTCTTGAGTAGTCGATCTTTGACTGGGGTAGCTGTCGGATCTGCTCGATGGTGAGACCATTCAGCATGAGCAGGCTGAGTACAAGCCGATGATACGGGTCTGATTCAGAGTTACGCCAGTGTATGTGCCAGATGCTTTTACTCATAATATGCGGATTATATCACGGATGCCCGGAGCAGAAAGTTGATATTCTACAACCTGCACGGGGTGCTGTGAGCGCGGTAAAATGCACTAAGAGTGATGGAACACGGTATAAGGAAATGGGAATGAGTTCATACGTTGATGTCTTGATTGTTGGTGCGGGGTTATCTGGCATTGGGGCCGGGTATTACATGCAAACACTTTGTACCGAAAAGTCTTACATGATCCTGGAAGGGCGTGAGGCGATTGGTGGCACCTGGGATTTGTTCCGCTACCCAGGGGTGCGCTCGGATTCGGATATGTACACGTTGGGTTATTCGTTTTTCCCCTGGCGAGATCGCAAAGCGATCGCAAACGGCGAGTCGATTCGTCAATACATCTGTGATACTGCCGCTGAGTACGGTATTGATCAACACATCCGTTTTCAACACCGGGTAAAAAGGGCCAGTTGGTCATCTGACGAGGCATTATGGACGGTGGATGTCGTGCGCGGGCCAGCGCAAGAGACGGTGCAGTTCACCTGTCGGTTTCTTTATATGTGTACGGGCTACTATGATTATGAACAGGGATATACGCCGGATTGGCCGGGGCTAGATGAATATCAAGGGCAGATCATCCACCCGCAGACCTGGCCGCAAGATTTTGACCACAGCGGCAAGAGGATCATCGTAATCGGCAGTGGCGCGACTGCGGTGACGCTGGTGCCTGCCCTGGCAAAAGAGGCGGCGCATGTCACCATGCTTCAGCGGTCGCCCACGTATGTTCTGTCGATGCCATCGGAAGATAAAGTGGCGACATGGTTAAACCGTTTGTTGCCGGATTGGCTGGCGCATCCGCTCATCCGCTGGAAGGCTATCTTGCTCAACCTGATCTTTTATTACATTGCCCGGTGGTGGCCGAAGACAACGGCTCGCATGATTGTGCGCACGGCCCAGGATGAACTCGGCCCGGCGTATGATGTGTCTACCCATTTTACGCCTTCTTATAATCCCTGGGATCAACGGTTATGCCTGGTGCCGGATTCGGATCTTTTCGTGGCGATTCGTTCCGGTCAGGCGTCGGTCGTCACCGATCATATCGACTCGTTTACGCCGACTGGCATCTGCTTGCGATCTGGGGAAGAACTTCAGGCTGATGTAGTGGTCACCGCGACCGGCCTCAAGATGAAGCTGATGAAAGGTGTCGCATTGTACGTCGATGATAAGCCGGTTGATCTGGCACAGACGATGAGTTACAAAGGCATGATGTATAGCGGTGTGCCGAATCTGGCGTCAGCCTTTGGGTATACCAATGCCTCGTGGACGCTCAAATGTGAGCTGACTTCGCGTTATGTCTGCCGGTTGCTCAAACATATGGACGATCACGGCTACCAGCAATGTGTCGCACAACATCCGGGGGCAGGGGTGGATGAGGAGCCAGTCATCAACTTCACATCGGGGTATGTTCAGCGGGCATTGGCCGATCTCCCGGCACAAGGATCACGGCGGCCCTGGAAGGTCTATCAGAATTATCTGCTTGATCTGATGATTATGCGCCTGGGGGCGATTGATGACGGGACGATGGCCTTCAGGTGATCGGTGTGCCGACTACCAGGTTAAATTCTAACCTAAGTAAACTGTTTTCGTCTTAAGTTGTAACAACGATATTGTCTGATCCACGATTACAATGGAGCCATACAAACATTTGATCATAGGTGCTGGGCCTATGCTTCTAGGACGTGGTAAATCAAGGACAATGACAGTGAAACAGTTTATTTGGGGAATAATCCTGCTGGTGCTAGCCCTGCCAGTAAAAACGAACGCCTCTGCTGAAGTGATCTCAATGCCAGATCCAACGCTGATTAGTGACATGATGAATCGTATGGAAACCATGCGCGAGCGTTATGGACTAACGGTTTATACCTATAACGATCAACTGGGGCAGGCGGCACAAGATCAAGCGGATTGGTTGGTAGAAACGGGCATTCGGGCACACATCCGGCCAGATGGCAACGCGCCGAGCGACCGCGCCCGCACATTTGGGTATCTGCCAGTAGGGTGGTGCTGTGGAGAAAATTATTACATGAGCATCGACGCGACCCCGGATATGGTGTGGAACTTCTGGACATGGAGTCCGGATCATCGGATTAATCTGCTACACCCAGAATTTACTGAGGTCGGCGTGGGCATGGCGACCAATGGACACCGGCATAGTTATGTGTTGATCTTCGGGAATTCTATTGAGCAAGCGAATGATCCCATCCCAGAACCGTTTATCATAGAGCAACCCGCCCCGGAAATCGTTGAACCTGAAACGCTGGTGGCCGAGGTTGAAACGCCGGTCATTGTCGAGACTGCGCCGCAACCAGCCACCACTTCCCCCGCCGCTGGGGTTTCACCGGCTTGTGCGGTGTCACACACTGTCCGCCAGGGTGAGAACTTATTCCGCATCGGCCTGAATTACGGTTTCACAGCCAGTCAGTTAGCTACGCATAATGGTATCTCTGATGTGCGGCGGGTTTATGCTGGTCAAACGCTTTGCATCCCGGCGGGCGGCGTGCCGATACAACCCCTCCCGGTGGAACAAGTGGCCGCAGAAAGTGGTCAAACGGCCTCACCCGCCCCGGTTTTAGATGACAATTGGTGCCGTCCAGGGAATCCATGGGGGGATGGCCGGTGTAACAATCCAGACAACCGGGCGGCAGAAGACTTTATGTGGCGCTGTGGTTGGTATAAAGCACGCGGTATGGATGTGCCGGAGTGCGGTTAACTCCATTAAATAAAATAAAGGCTCTTTGGGATCTCGCGTGGTAAGCGAGAACTGTAATGTGTTTCGTTAGGCGAACAAGTGAAAGCCTTCAAGGTCAAGAAAAATGCGTTGAAAGACCCGCCGAACATCAGTTAAACCGTAACAGCGTCGCTTGATGGTCTTGATTTTGTTGTTGATGCCTTCGACAAAGCCACTGTTGAAGCGTTTTTTGAAGTAATTGACAATTTCGTTGCGCCAATTGTGGAGCGTTCGCAAAAACGCATCGAAACAGGTCAAACCGCTTTGCTCAACCTTGGCTTGCCAGCCATTCAGGCGATATTGAGCTTGCTCACAGGATAAAGGCAACTCAAAAATAGCCGTGAGTTCTTCACGTAGTGTGTAGGCTTGCTTGAAGCGTGGCGAGTAGTCGAAAAAGCGTCGCAGTTGCTGACGTTGCTCGTCGTTCAAATCGGCGTTGTTCTTGCGTGTCGTCCACATCACACCTTTAATCGCCTCATATTCTTCGTCTGAGAGTTCTTTTTTGAGCCGTTTGCGTTCCTGTTTGCGGAGCGTATCCACCGCCTTGCGATAGGATTGCGCCACATGAAAGCGATCCACAACGATATCGAAGGACAAAGTATGTGCCTCTCGAAAGTCTTTAGCCGCATTGATATAGCCCTCCCACATATCGCTACAAACCGCTTCAATTGTGTGATGTAAGCGTGGGGGAATGCGCTCAAGAAACTGGCGTGCTGTCGCTTTCTTGCGATCTGGCAACACCGCCAGTATCCGAATGCGTCCCGCGTGGCGTGCGGTGACCACCAACACAAAATCGCCTTTCCCCTTGCCAAGCGCGATTTCATCCAGTCCCAAAACGCCAATCGCATCAATTTGATCCCAATCAATTGCTACATCAATTCGGCGCATCAACGCCCCTTCCACCGCATCATAACCCACATCTTGTTTGCGACTCACATCCAGCACCGTACTGTTGATTAAACAGCGCATCAGGTAGTCATCGTAGCCACGGGTGTGAGGGCTATTACGCTCATGCCATGACACTTGATGTGTGGTCGTTGGGTGGTCATCACAATACGGACACCGATAGCGTTTCGGACGATAGCGAATCCAGACTTTGTGATCTAAGATCGGCAAATGATGCAAAGTTATCCAGCGCCCATAACCATGAAACTCCTCAATCTCACGTCCACAGTCTCGACACGTTGTACCCGTCAATGTACTTTCAACCGTGATGATATAGTCGCCTGCTTTGTTGGTCTCCATCTTGAGAATGGTCACGTTGGGCAAATCCAATGGGAAGCGTATTTCGGGTTGGTCGCTCATCAGGGTCGTTTCTCTTCTGATATACTTAGACCATTACCTTAACAAATATTTTCACTCATTTCACTGGAACTTCTGTTCACCACGCGAAGTCCTAAAGAACCTTCATCTTTTGGCTTAGGTGTAGCTGGCTTCCAAAGAGGGCGACGATTTTTTGCCTTGGCTAGTTGCCGCTCAATGGCTGCGTTTAGCTTGGCGACTGCTTCGCCGTTATCGACGCCGTTTTTCATATCGACGTATTGAATCTCACTCAAATCACCTGTGATGTCTGTGCGATCTCGCGCTTGAATCGGTATGATTGGCTTTTGCAGACGTTGTGCCTCGGTGAACTCTGCCTGACAATACTTCGACTCGATTGATTCATTCGACAAAACATAGATGAAAAGATCACATTCGCCGATCGCTTTCAAGATGCTATCCCACCAGCGATCACCACCCAGTAATCCATGTGAATCGTACCATACAGGATCATTAGGGCGCATCTGTTGAAGACGGTTTACAAGTTGTTGCACAAAATGCAGATCAACCCGGCTGTAAGAGACAAATATTCGCGGCATTTGATACATCCCGAAAGCAATGACGTTATATTTATGATTATGCCGTTAGTTTGTAGTTAGTGCAACGTAATCCCATCTGCCGGACATCAAACTGTTATCCACAACTAAGACCAGACTCAGGCCGGCGGGGTAGCCTCTAACCAAAGATGACAAGCGAAAGACATCCCCATGCGTTTAACCAAACTCGTCGGTTACGGGTTGCTGGCCGCCCTAATCATCAGTGAATTAGCCGTCCTCGGTTTCGTGCTGGAACTCATCGCGGAAGCATTGCTTTTGTTCGGCCTGTGCCTGGGCGGGATTATCCTGCTCGGTGCGTTCGGTTATCAGGCCGCTAAAGAACGCCTGGCTTCCAGCTAATGCCTTATAGCACGCTGGCCCTTGTCGGGCTATTCATCGTCCTTTACGCCGCCATTTCTCGCCGGGTGGATAAAAACATCGTCACCGGGCCGATGATCTTCGTAGCTGTCGGATTGGTGGTAGGTGTGCTGGCCCTGGTTCAGCAAGATGTAACCACACCGTTCATCAATGTGCTGGCACACGTTACACTGGCCCTGGTCATCTTCTCGGATGCCACGCGCATCAATGTGCGTAATTTGCGGCTAGATGAAGACCTGCCAGCCCGCCTCCTGTTGATCGGCCTGCCACTGACGATGATGCTAGGCACCGGTTTCGCGCTATTGATCTTCACAGAGTTATCGCTGTGGGAAGCGGCAGTGCTGGCCGTCATCCTCTCGCCAACCGATGCCGCCCTCGCGCAGACCGTCATCAATTCGGAAAAAGTGCCAGAGCGCGTGCGCCAGTCGATCAATGTGGAAAGCGGCCTCAATGATGGCCTCGCGTTACCGTTCTTATTGCTATTTATCTCGCTGGCCGGCACCGCTGGGGGAGAGCAAACCAACTGGCTAGCCTTCTTCGCCGGGCAACTGGTACTCGGCCCGCTGACCGGTGTGCTTGTCGGCTATGGTACAGGTAAAGTGTTGGAGTGGAGCGTAAAGACGGACTCCAGCGATGAAGACTTCCGCCGGGTAGCTCTACTGGGGGTGGTCGGCCTGGCCTATGGCGGTGCAGAGCTGGTGAGCGGGAATGGCTTCGTGGCGGTCTTCGTGGCTGGCCTCATATTAGGTGCGACAGCCCCGGACATCAGCAAGCCGTTTGGCCGCTTCGTAGAAGCCGAAGGTGCGTTCCTCACCTTATTGACGTTTCTTTTCTTCGGCGCGGTGATCTTGCCGGATGTGATCCGCGACTTTGACCCGCGTATGTTGCTCTATGCAGGCTTGAGCTTAACGGTCGTCCGTCTCATTCCAGTCGGTATCGCGCTGTGGCGTAGTGGCCTCCTCACGCCGACGATAGGATATATCGGCTGGTTTGGGCCGCGTGGCATCGCGTCGATCCTCTACCTTTTGCTCTTGCTGGAAGAGGGCGACCTGGGCTTAAGAACGGAGTCCATCCTGTATAATACTGCCGCCCTGACAATCGGCATCAGCGTGTTCATACACGGTCTCAGTGCAGAGCCGCTGAGCACATTATACACATCTCATCTGGATAACCAGGCCGAGGAAGAAAAACGTGAGGAAATGCGCCCTGTTGTGGATTAATCGGTATCTTGCTCTCTGTGTGGATTCAAGACGTAGATGATGTGCAAAATAGCAAAGAACAGCATAACTAAAATGCTGGTAAGTGCGCCAACCATCAAGCATAGACCACTCACCGACACATAGTAAAATAGCACATACCAATCACTGCTGACATTCAGATTCTCTCCGATCGGCGCAGAAAGTACAGTCAGCGTAAATAACCCACTGATGAACGCGACGACACACAGCACGCCGATATTTTTAACCCGGTCATAAAACCACTCATCAAAGCGGACATCAGCTTGGCGGGCAAAGCTGAAGATAGTCAGCATCAGCGGCATGATGGTAGCGGCGGATGTCACACCGGCAAAACAGAGCGTGTTTGCACTCCCCTGCATAGCATCTACGATCTGCGATGCGGGCATATTGCGGAAAATGCGTTGCAAACCGAAATAAATAAAGAACGTGATCAACGCGCTGGCAACCCCAAACGCTACCGCCACCCAAGAACTACCAGGTGCCTTGGGGTCTAATTTTTGCACTTCGTGTTCGACTTTTTCGCGTGTGAGTTCCATGACGATCTGACCTTTCAATATACATGGTTACTTCACCAGCATAAGTGACCCTTATCAGATCGTCATGGGCCAATTGGTTTATCCAGTTTGCGTCATATGCCCTGGATCGGACTATCGTAATCGTCGTTCTTGCGCTTGTCAGGGCCGGGGAACGGCTCCGGCTGGCCAGGGGGGAACGTGCCCACCGGCGGCGGATCTGCATACCGGTTCGACCCCCGCCCGCCACTGGCCGCCCCAACGATCAATAGCAAGACCGAGAAGGCCACCGCCGCCCCGCCAACCGTCGTATAACTGCCCCCCACACGCCCGATGCTATCGCGTGTCGTCGTGATAACCGCGTTCTGGAACTCCGGCGACGACCCGACATCCCCACCAGATAACGTAGACTCAAGCCGGATGTTCTCTTCCACCGCATCACCCAGCGCATCCCCGCCGATGAGTGCCCCCATGCCAAACACCACCACACCAGGGAGCAACAACAGCACGCCCAACCACAAGAATAACCCGCGCCGGCTTCCACCACCGCCCACGATAGCGTTAAACAACCAGAAGATCGAACCGATGCACAGCAAAACCACCGACGACGCGACAATCGAACCGGAAAGATCAAAGTTGAAGTCGAAGTCGCGTATTTCCGGCGCATCCATCAGGTCAATCACATCGGGAATATCCGCCAGCACTAGCGGGATCGCCTCACGAATCACGTCGGAGGCTTCCTCACGGGTGATTTCCGCCGGGACACAATTAATCAGCGGGGTGTCACCATACGTCGAATCAGCCCCATCACATGCTGGCAGGTTCTCCGCCAGCACATTAGCGAAGGCGTCCCCCTCCGAGCCGAGGAAATTCTGCTTGATGTTAGTGACGTCCACCTGCAAAAAGAGTTCGTTCGTCTCGCCTTCCAGATAATCAAACGTCTGGTCGATGATCGCCCGCACTTCATCGCGCAATGTCTCACGCGGGATCACCTCTCGCAGGGCCAGGGCCAATGCCGCCCCGGCTTGATCCTGGGAGTCATACGTCCCGTCGAACACATTCTCATTGAAGAAACGCGGTGCCTCTTCAGAATACAACACGTCGAAAATGGCGTCACTGGCGAACGCATCTGTCCAGAACTCTCGATCAACCGCCCATTGCAACGTCGCCACCCCTACCAAAATCCCAAAGATCAACGGCACGACGAAAAACGCGATAAAAACACCGATGCACCCTCGAAGCATGAAATCACCTCAAACATAAATTGACAATTAAACGCCTGCATTGTGGCACGAAACATCACCCAGGGCAAATTCCATCATAAGTTACAAAATAAATTGTACATCTTAAACGAATCCGTCGCGGGTATTTGGTTTTTATCCGCAAATGTGCTAAAAACAGTCTGCCCTTAATATAGTAGGGGCAAACTTAATATTCGATTGAGGAGGAAATATGCGTAAATTTCGTTTAATGAGCGGTATCGTACTGTTGGCCGCTATGGCTCTGCTGGCCGTGAGTTCTGTCATGGCCCAGGAAGACGATGGTGATGGCGTCCTGCAAGACATTCTGGATCGCGGCACGCTGAATTGTGGTGTGAGCGGTGGCCTGCCCGGTTTCTCTATCCAGAACCCGGATACCGGCGAATGGGAAGGCCTGGACGTGGACTTCTGCCGGGGCCTGGCCGTTGCCATCTTCGGTGAAGTGACCGAAGACAACCTCAACTTCGTCCCGCTGACCGCAGACGTGCGCTTTACCGCCCTGCAAGCCGGTGAAGTCGACATCCTGCACCGTAACACCACCTGGACGCTAACCCGTGACATCACGCTCGGTAGCGACTTCGGCCCGACCACATTCTATGACGGCCAGGGCCTGCTCGTCCGCGTGGAAGATGGCTTCACCACCCTCGGCGACATGGAAGGCGCGACCTTCTGCTCTACCAGTGGTACCACCACAGAGAAGAACATCACCGATGCCTACACCGCACTCTTCGGTGAAGCACCCGTCCTCGTGCTGGCCGCCGGCCCGCAAGAAAACCTGGCCGACTTCGAAGCCGGTGCCTGCGACGTGCTGACCTCCGACAAGAGCCAGCTCTCCGGTCTGCGTTCCAGCTCGACTGATCCCTCAGCTTATGTCGTCCTGGGCGATACGCTCTCCAAAGAGCCGCTCGGCCCGATGTACCTGGAAGACGACAGCGGCTTCGGTGACATCGTGAACTGGGCCGTCTTCGCCACCTTCCAGGCGGAAGAATACGGCATCACCAGCGAAAATATCGATGACTTCGCCGATAGCGACGATGTCAACATCCAGCGCTTCCTCGGCACCACCGAAGAAGGCTACGGTGACGCGCTCGGCATCGCCAACACCTTCGCGGCAGATATCATCCGCGAAACCGGCAACTATGCAGAAATCTACGACCGCAATGTGACTCCGCTCGGTATCGACCGTGAAGGAAGCCTCAATGCGCTGTGGACCGACGGCGGCCTGCTTTACAGCCCGGCGTGGCGTTAAGCTCCGCTTGATCGTCGTATGCTAAACTCAGGGGCGGTGAACCTCCCGCCCCTGTTGTTATTCTGCTACCGGCTAGCAACGCCCCCAGCGTTCTAACACCTATCAGGAAAGGGCATCCCCTATGGCTCTCTTAGATGAACAGAGTAGTCGTACCATCGCCAGCGATGTCGAACAATTTGCAGAAATCCCCTGGTACCGCGATATTCGTGTCTTGCGGGCACTGGCACAAATTATATTCTTATTCGGTGTCATCGCGTTCAGCATCGTGCTGGTCAATAACCTGCTGACCAACCTGGAAACATCCAATATTTCGCTCGATTTCGGCATCTATGCCCGGCCTTTCAGCGTCGGCCTTTCAGAAGGCCCCTCCGCCACCAATCAGTGGCAATGGCTGGCAGATACCAGCACCATAGAGACCGGTGTCACCGTCTTTTACATCGTCCTCTTTGCCGCCATCATCGGTGCCTTGTGGATCAACCGGTCAGCCGTCGCCCAGGTGTGGGATGGCATCACACGCGCCATTGGCTCCGCTGTGAACATCGCCAACACCGGCCCCGATGGCAACCCCCGCCTTAATGTAACCGTCCTCATCCAGCAAGAGCAATCATTAGAAGAACGCCGCCGGCAACGCCTCCGCAATGCGGATGCCAACCCCACCCAGGCCGCCCTGCTCATCCTCGCGCTGATCTTATTGATCCTATTCGCCATCACCTTCCCGCCCAGCCGCATCCCAGACGAGATGAATCGCTATCTCTACGGCGGGAGCATGACCCGCGCCTTCATCACCGGCGTAGCCAATACCCTGCGCGTGGTCGTCTTCGCATTGGTCGCCAGCACCGTCCTCGGCGTACTGGTCGGCATCGGCCTGCTTTCGCGCAACTTCCTGTTACGCGGCGTCTCCACCGTCTTCGTAGAAATTTTCCGCAACACCCCCTTATTGGTGCAGTTGCTCTTCATCTACCGCGTCCTGACCCTGCTCTTGCCACGCCCGCTTGATAGCATCTACGCTTCAGATGTCTTCCCCATCCTGGGGCCGGGCGGTGGGGAATTATTCGCCATCAACACCGGCGGCTTATACCTTGCCACCCCTCAAGCATCCGGCCAATTTGCACTCTTCGCCGGCATTATGCTCGTCGCGTTCGTCATCTGCGCGGTCATCCGCCGAAGACGACTACACCAGCAAGAGACCACCGGCCAACCCGCCCGCATCTTCAAATTTACCTTGCCCATCTGGTTGATCGCGTTCACCGCCGCCTGGATCCTCACCGGCAGTTGGCCCCTGGGTGGCGAAGGAGCCTTCCAACCGGCCTATCCCGAACTCGTCGGGCGGCAGGTAGAAGGCGGCACGCACCTGACGACCGCGTTCTTCGCGCTGTTCCTGGGCTTGACGTTCTACACCGGTGCCTTCATCGCAGAAATCGTCCGCGCTGGCATTCAATCCGTCCCCTACGGCCAGATCGAAGCCGCCCGCTCTCAGGGCTTCACCAGCGGCCAGGTCTTGCAATTGGTGGTCTTGCCCCAGGCCCTTCGCTTGATTATCCCGCCGTTGGGCAACCAGTACGTCAACCTCGGCAAAAACAGTAGTCTGGGCATTTTCGTCACCTATATCGACTTGTTCCGTGTAGCCAACCTCGCGAACAACGAAAGCGGCCAGGCCGTCCCCTTCTTCGTCGGCTTGATGATCCTCTACCTGGCACTTAGCCTGGTGCTTTCCATCCTGACCAATTTCGTCAACCGCTCCACCAGATTAAGGACGCGCTAGCATGGATAAAGACATCCAACCATCAGGGAGTTTTTACGTCGCATCGGATGAACCGCCGCCAGCACGTCGCCCACCCGTCACCGAAGTCGGCGCGATTAAATGGATCCGGGAAAATCTGTTCAAAACCTGGACGGATGGCATCCTCACCCTGCTCACCCTGTTCATCAGTGCCTTCTTGATTATCGGCTTTTTGAATTGGGCCATCTTCCAGGCACAGTGGGAAATCGTATTCTTGAACCTGCGGCAGATCTCCGTCGGCAACCTCTTCCCACAATCAGAAATCTGGCGCATCGACTTGATCGTAGCCATCATCGTCGGCCTCACCTTCCTGTCCATCGCCGTCTGGGGGCGCATCCAACGCGGCGTCGTGATTACCACCGCCTTCATCCTCGGTACTATGTACATCTTGCCCCCACTGACGCAATCAGTCGAAGAACCAACCGTCAAGGTGTGGGCCGAAGTCGGCGTAGATACGCGCTACGTGCAATTCGTGGCCGACGCCGGCCAGACCATCAGTGTCGCCATAGACCCGCTCACCCAGGCCGCCACCGAGGACTCCGACGCCATCGGCGATTATTCGATTGACTCGCTCCAGGGTGTCTACATCGAAAACGATAACCAGCAGGGCGGCACCTCGTTCGATAGCTTTAACGAGCGCAGTACCGCTATTAACTTCCTGGGGGAAATCGACCCCACGCTATACGACATGAACATCCGCGCCGTCGTTGAGCAAGACGGCCAGATCGTCGGCGCAACCCCGTTCACACAGGGTAGCCAGCAAACCCTTGAATTCACCTGGACCGCGCAAGACACCGGCTGGTACGTGATCTATGCCGAATTCCACCCGGAAACACCCGGCGAAAACGGTGCCGCCTGGCTCAACCTAGACGGCCTGCAAGCCTTCCGCAGTACCAATAAAGGCTTTGCCGAACTCGAAGCCACCTATGGCCCCCGCCCAGAGCAAGAAGCCATCGCAGATTGCTCCAGTTGTGTGACCGGCGTCAACCGCACCGACATGCGCTTCCAGGGAGATCGCACGCTCGAACAATTCTTCAGCCTGCAATTAGCCCCCTTCCTGCTGGAAACCCGCGACCTGTTCACCCAGATGGTCATCCTGGCCGCCATCGCCTACCTGCTAGGCCGCGTGCTGGTCGCCGCCAAGCTCGGCGCGGCAGATCAACTGGAAGCCATCGAACGGCGGCTTTCCATCGTCGTCGGCGGCTTGATTATGCTTTACTTCGGCATTCAGGTCACGCTGATCGCGATTAATTCACGCGCACTGCAAGATGCCTCCTTCGCCACCTTTACCGGCGTGATGCTCTGTGCTTTGCTTTATGCTGGGGTGCAATTCTTCAAAGAAGATCGCGCCAAGTCCTCACGCGGCATGACCATCCTCTGGTTGGTCTCCATCCCCTTGATCTGGACGATCCTCACCGGCTTTAGCCAGCCGGAGACTCTGGCCAATGTACCGGAGAACGTCAATCAAGCGGTCGAATATCCACTTCCCGCCATCCAGAGTGACCAATACGGCGGCATGGCCTTGACCTTGCTCCTGTCCGCCGTCGCCATCATCGCCTCGTTCCCGCTTGGCGTGCTGTTGGCCCTGGGCCGCCAGAGTGACCTGCCGGTCATCAGCCTGTTATGCACCATCTTTATCGAAGTCGTGCGCGGCGTCCCGTTGATTACTTTGCTCTTCTTCGGTCGCTTCATCTTGCCCTTCTTCGGCTTCGGCCTGGGCGATGTCGATATTCTGGTTCGCATCATGGTCATGCTCACCCTGTTCACCGCCGCATACATGGCGGAAGTCGTGCGGGGTGGCTTGCAGATCGTCCCCAAAGGACAGATCGAAGCCTCCCAGGCCCTGGGCTTAAATGGCTTCTGGACGACCGTGCTGATCGTTCTCCCCCAGGCCCTCCGCGCCGTCATCCCGGCCATCATGGGCCAGGCCGTCAGCCTGTTCAAAGATACCACCCTGGTTTACATCGTCGGCCTCTTTGAAATCCTCGGCACCATGAACCAGATCCTCGGCGATAGCCAGACCGGCTACACCCTCTTCCCACGTGAGGGGTACTTATACGTCGCCATCGCCTATTTCGTGTTCGCCTATCTGATGGCAGACATCAGCCGCCGCCTGGAACGCACCGGGGCTGGCTCCATCCGTAAAGTTACTTGAGGACTCCCAATCATGACCGATAAACAGTTAGACATCCAACAAAATCCCGATCACTACATCAGTGATTACGACATCATCCAATGCATCGGCCTGAATAAATGGTATGGTGATTACCACGCCCTGCGTGACATCGACATGACCGTGAAAGAACGAGAGGTCGTCGTCGTCATCGGCCCATCCGGTTCCGGCAAATCAACGCTCATCCGGTGTATGAACCGCCTGGAAGAACACCAGGAAGGCCAGATCATCGTAGACGGCATCGAACTGAGCAACGATGTTAAAAACATCAGTGCCATCCGTCGGGAAATCGGCATGGTGTTCCAGCAGTTTAACCTGTTCCCACACCTCACCGTCATCGACAATGTGACGCTGGCCCAACGCTACGTCCGCCGCCGGTCGAAGTCGGAAAGTGATGAGGTCGCACTCGACCTGTTAGAGCGTGTCGGCATCAACGACCAGGCGTATAAATACCCCGGCCAGCTTTCCGGCGGCCAGCAACAGCGCGTTGCCATCGCCCGCGCCCTGGCAATGCAACCCAAGATCATGCTATTCGATGAGCCGACATCGGCCCTCGACCCGGAAATGATTAAAGAAGTGCTGGATGTGATGAAAGAATTAGCCCGCAGTGGTATGACGATGGTCGTCGTCACCCATGAGATGGGCTTTGCCCGCGAAGTCGCGGATCGTGTGATCTTCATGGATGAAGGCCGCGTGGTAGAGGTCGGCACGCCGGAACACTTCTTCGAAGACCCTCAGCACGACCGCACCAAGTTGTTCCTCTCACAGATTTTGTAACCGGCAGATACCGGGGCACGTCATGGCGACGTGCCCCACTACAAAATCCCGCCGGTCATCCACCAAAGGCGCGGCGGGCAAACTCTACGCACACGGCACCACCACCTGCCTGATCTTCGACCTGCAACCACCCGGTTAGCGCGTCCACGTCAGGCCCATCCACGCCGTGCGGAGGTGGGCGCGGATGTTCTTCCAGGAGATGAACACCGCCAGGATCGCCTGCATCCCGTGTAGGGTCGCCATCCCACCCCGCACCACCCACACCTCCCGCCGGGGCCGGTGCTTGATGTAATAATTCAAGATCCCCTTGCGGTCTTCCACGATCTGCCAGCCGTTGAGATGTTGTGTCGCCTGCCCCACGCCATAATGCGTGATCCGCGCTGAGGGCAGGATGACGATCCGCCAACCGGCCTGCCGCATCCGCCAATCCCAGTCGATTTCTTCGCCGTAGGCCAGCGTCGTCTCATCCATCATGCCGACCGCCACCACCGCCGACTGCCGCACGATGATGGCCGCCGCCTTCAACACCGCCACATCACGAGTCGCCTCAGAATGAGTCAACGATGCCACGCTGGAGAGCTTGCCCACCCCCAGCGCGATCAACCAACGGCGCAACCGGCTCTGCTGATGAGTTAACCGGTTCAATCCGCTGAACTTGTACAACATCCGAAACAAACTAGGGGCAGAATACGCCGTCACCTGCGGCGATCCGTCCGCGTTTTCCAACTGCGGGCCGATCATTCCCACATCGGCCTGCGCGTCCAGATGCGCGATCATCTGGTCGAGCGCGTCCCCCTGCACCGCAATGTCATCGTTGAGCAGGGCAATGTAAGGCGTATCTGCCCGGCGCATAATCATGTTGTGGTTGGCGGCAAATCCTTGCGGCGTGGTGTTGACGATATACGTCAGGTCGGGGAATTCTGCCTGCAATGCGGCGATCTGTTCCGCTTCCCCCGCGTTGATGACGACATATAGTTTGTATGGCGTGCGTGTGCCCGCCTGGATGCTCCGCACAGCACCCCGAATGTGACTAAAATCCCGATGAACCAGAATACTGATCGTCAGCCGGCTCATCGCGCAATCACCCACTTGCCGGTCAACGCTTCGCGCCTGTAACCCCGCGCCTCCAAAAAATCGTCCAATTCACCAACATGTGGGAATTCCTGCAAAAACTCGGTCTTCAATGTGTGCAACAGCATCCGGCCTAGTTGCGCGGAATGACGTGTCAGGCACAATGAATACCAGCTTTCCAGATCATCCTGGGTGATAATGCCATCTATTGTAACGCCTGCCTGGGCCAATACCGACCGAATGAGGTCAGCCTCCGCTGATTTGCAGACGATCACCATGCGGGCAGGTGCCATCTGTTGAGAAATCGCGTTGGCCTTATCGACCGTCAACGTGATGTGCTTGACCTGCACCACCGGCCCAAAATTTGCCCAGATGTCCAGACCACGATCCGCCGCATTAGCGACACCGGCCCGGTAAAGGGCCACTGGTAGAGTCAGGGTTGTCTCGGCCCCTGTTATTCCTAGCACAGTTTCGATAAACGGCTGAAAATCATTGAGAATCGCACCATCCGGATTATTGAGCTTAAGCGTGATTGTGGTCTCTAACGCATCAATTAAAGTCAGGAACAACGCATACACCACAATTTCGTATACCTTGTCCGTGCTTCGCCGCAAGCTGTCCGCATCAAAAAGACGGAGTAAATCCGGCAGATGAAACGTTTCAACCGTCGCACCGCGAATTAACTCATAGACGGCACGCAAATTACCCAATTTATCCGCAATACGATGATAGATGTAAGTCTCAACGATGCCGTCATACCGCGCATTATAATTTGCCAGGATGCTGAGTAAAGCTATTGGAACGGCAGTCGCACTGAAAAGATCATCTTGATACCGCGAACTTGAAGTCGATACATTGCCGACTAACCGGCTGGAAACCTCATCCCGCCAGCGGCGGCTGACCAACCGATATGAGTCCAGGTCGTTAATATCCATTTCGACCAACCCCAACCGGTGATGATAGAGAATTTCAGCGATCTGAATCGGCTTGTAGAAATGCAACCGTTGCTTATCAATATGGTTATCGAGTGCCTGCTTGGCCGTTTTTAAGTCAGTCATCATCAACCTGATTCGTCTCAAACAGAGACAGTTGTTGCACCTGATGCGCGGGCGGTATATCCGCTATTGTTCCCTGTTCGATGGCTTTTAGCATCCGCTCGGCAATAGCCTTGACGACAGGCACCGCTACCGAGTTGCCCGTCTGCTTGCGGATCTGGCTCTCAGTCCCGTTGATTTGAAACCACTCCGGGAAACCCTGCAAGCGAAGTTGCTCACGCGGGGTAAGCCGGCGCTCACCGTTGACCAGCAGATAGCTAAACGACGCCCCAGACCGCAACGCGCATGAAAACGGTAATACACTCACATTGCCGCCTTTGTTCTCATGCCAGATCGACGGATAAAAGACACGCTTTTGCCGCACCGCTTGCTG
The DNA here is from genome assembly GCA_034437535.1 of Anaerolineae bacterium. Lineage (GTDB taxonomy): Bacteria > Chloroflexota > Anaerolineae > Aggregatilineales > Phototrophicaceae > J038. Next base: position 17,709 of record DAOTTZ010000173.1, read on the forward strand.
GCGCTTCTCCCGGATGTAATCCGACGCCAACCATCGCTCGTCAATCGCATCATCCGCCTCTAAGATGTCTTGTAACGTGACCGCCTTTTCTGTGGATTGCACCGGAAACGCGAAGTCATAATTTTCCTGAAAACCAACGATGAAAATGCGTTCGCGCTTCTGCGGCAGGCCGAAATCCTGTGCATTTAAGATGGCCCAATGCGTATAATACCCCAGCGCATCTAACTTTTTGAGGATCACCGCCAGCGTGCGTCTTTTGTCATGAGTCGCCAATTGCTTCACATTTTCCAGCAAGAAGGAATGAGGGCGCTTATGCCGCAAAATACGCTCAATATCAAAGAACAACGTGCCGCGTGTATCCGCAAAGCCGAGCTTCTCCCCAATAATACTGAATGGTTGGCAAGGAAACCCCGCCGTGAGGATGTCATGATCGGGGATGCTCTCTGCCGCAATCTCGGTGATGTCACCGGCAGGCCGATGACCGAAGTTGAGCGCATAGGTTTCCTGGGCCGCCGCGTCCCATTCCGAAGCGAAGACACATTGCCCACCGACCGACTCAAACGCCAGCCGAATCCCGCCGATACCCGCAAAAAGATCAATAAACCGGATGTTGGTCGTGTTTACCATGCCTATATCCTTTGACGCCGCAATCATCCATCATGATAACATGGTCAATAGCTTTTTCGACTAGATATGCTATAATCCGCTTGCAAAACCCACTGTATAAGGTTTTGCGACCGTGACCCATCCAACCACACTGACCATTAACTCCGAGCGATTAAGTACAGATTTTGACGAACTGGCACAAATCGGCGCAACCGTCGATGGTGGGGTTAGTCGGCTGGCCTTATCCAACGAAGACCTGGAAGCCCGCCTCTGGTTAGCCAACCGCTTTGAGCAAACCGGCCTTCTCGTCAAAGACGACGCCGCCGGCAACCTCAGCGGCGTCCTGCGATGTCCTAACCCGGATGCCAAAACCCTGCTCATCGGCTCCCATCTGGATAGCGTGCCCAATGGCGGACGCTATGACGGCTCGATTGGCATCCTCGCCGGGCTGGAATGCGCCCGCACCTTGCAAGACGCCCCCCACGACCTCCCATTTCATCTCGAAATCATCAACTTTACCGACGAAGAAGGATGCTGGCAGTCCTTGTTCGGCAGTCGCGCCCTCACCGGCAATCTCGTTGACTCCATCATGAGCGATAGCCAGAAGGACTTCGGTCCCTTTCGCGCCGCCCTCTTCCGCGCTGGCATCCGCCCGTCAGAGATTTATCTCGCCCGGCGCGAACCCGAAACACTGATCGGCTATTTGGAAATGCACATCGAACAAAGCACCGTGCTAGATGACTCCGACGTGAGCATCGGCGTGGTAACCGGCATCGTCGGGCGGCAAACCTATCAGATTACATTCCGGGGGGAAGCCGCCCACAGTGGCACCACCCGCGCCTCTGCCCGGCGGGATGCCCTGTTAGGGGCCGCTCAATTCATCACCAATGCCCACCGCCTGGTCGATAGCGAATTCCCCAGCGGCGTGCTCAATTGTGGCAACCTGACCGTCAAACCGGGGGCCTTTAACGTCATCCCTTCACTGGCACGGGTAACCATTGAAACCCGCCATGCCGATAAAGACCTGCTCATCGCCCAGACCAACACCTTGCTGGATCTGGCGCGGGCTGTCGCGGATGAACACGCCCTCAATCTAGAACTGATCCAACTCAGCGCGATGCCCGCCGCCACGATGGCCGGCAGTATGGTGCTCGCCCTGGAAAAATCCTGCCAGGCACTTGACATCAGTTCCATCCGCATGACCAGCTTCGCCGGCCACGACGCCCAGTTCCTCAGCGGCTTCTGCCCCACTGGCATGATCTTTGTCCCGTCGGTAGGCGGCATCAGCCACAGCCCGAAGGAATTCACGCCCTGGCAACGTGTCGTTGAAGGCACTCAGGTCTTGCTCAATACCATTCTACATCTAGCGGAAATCGAGTGAGGGCCTGCCTACCAGCGAACTCTGTCACGATCTTGTCACGGTCGGTAATCATACTGAGGTCATGCTTTGTTCGTGTTGGAGGCAAAACACATGGATACAACCCAACCCATGACTTCTAACGAGCGTTTTCGGGCGATCCGAAACGCACTCGTCCTCATCGGCATCAACCTGGCCGCCGTGACCGTCCTCCTGGCGATTGCCTTCTGGCTGGGTGATGGAACTGATGTATTGTGGGTCTTTCTGCTATTCGCGGCATTTCTGGGCTTCATACCGGTCGTCTACCTGTTGCGTGGTAACGCCATCCTGATAGAAGCCATCTTCGGCAAAGTCGTTCACGACTCCGGTAAAGGCCGCAAGAACATCGGCTCTAGCGGCTTTGGTGCCGCGTTAGGGTGCCTGTGGACCATTCTCGATTTGTTTAGCGGCGGGGGGAGCACCACCCACAGCGAATACAACGGGTGGGCCGTCCATGAGATTAAGCTCGGTGATGAGCGGTTCGTCGTCAGCCAAAAACAATTCGAAGCCGTCGAAAACGGCCCCATGACTATCGTCTATCTGCCAAGAACACGCCACGTTATCTCAGTAAACAACACTTGAAAAAATGACCGGGGTGTCTATCCACCCCGGTCATACAAAGTTAGTCCTTCTGGCCGGGGTCATCCTGGGCGAAGCCATCCCCCTGGAAGTCTTCCGGCTCATACTGGCTCAGGTCGAACTCGTCCGACGGCGCATTCTGCACATAATCGCTGGACGAATGGGCGTGCCGTTCGAAGATCAACTGACCGTTCAACTCGTCGATCACGATCAAATCCCCCGGCTCAAAATCCCCCCTCAGCAAGCGCACACTCAGCTGATTTTCCACGTAACGCTGGATCGTGCGGCGTAAGGGTCGCGCCCCATATTGCGGGTCATACCCTTGCGCGGCCAGCCAGTTCCGCGCCGGTTCTGTCAGGTGGATTTCCATCCCGGCTTCCAGCAGGCGGCTGGCTACCCCGTGCATCTGAAGATCAACCATCCGCTCCACATCAGCCAGGGCCAGCGGCGAGAAGATCAACACTTCATCCACCCGGTTCAAAAATTCCGGGCGGAACGTATCGCGCAGGGCCTTTTCGATCTTCTGATGATCGACTATCGCCTCTTCTTCATCCGCACGGACGAAGCCAAGCGCACCCCCGCGCCGGGCAAATTCCGTCCCCAGGTTACTCGTCATAATCAGTACCGAGTTGCGGAAGTCTACCGTGCGCCCCTGGCCGTCGGTCAATCGCCCGTCTTCCAGGATCTGCAACAGCGCGTTCCACACATCCGGGTGCGCCTTCTCAATCTCATCGAACAAGATCACCCGGTAGGGCCGGCGGCGGACGGCTTCCGTCAGTTGGCCGCCTTGCTCATACCCGACATAACCGGGCGGCGCACCGAACAAACGGCTGGTGGTGTGTTGCTCACGATATTCGCTCATGTCGATGCGAATCAGCGCGTCCTCATCGTCGAATAAGAACTCCGCCAGGGCCTTTGCCAGTTCGGTCTTACCCACACCACTACTTCCCAGGAAGATGAATGAGCCAATCGGACGCTTGGGATCTTTCAAGCCACTTCGCGCCCGGCGGATGGCGTCCGACAGGGCGGAAACAGCCTTATCCTGCCCGATCACACGCTGATGCAGGGCATCTTCCATGCGGAGCAACTTTTCGCTCTCTGTCTCCAACATCTGGTTGACCGGAATCCCGGTCCACTGCGCGACAACCTCCGCGATGTCTTCCGCGTTGACCACCTCATCGAGCGTGTTCTCCTGTTGCCAGGCATAACGCTCGCTTTCGTATTCTTCTTCCAGTTGCAGGCGTTGCATCTTGAACTCAGCGGCCCGTTCGTAATCCCGCGCCATCCCCGCTGTCTCTTCTTCCGTCAACAACCGGTCAACCGCTTCCTTCAATTCCTTGAGACGCGGCGGCATACTGTAGAGTGCCACGCGCAACTTTGCGGCGGCTTCATCCAGCAGGTCAATCGCCTTATCCGGCAGTTGGCGTCCGGTCACATAACGGTCACTCAGGCGCACCGCCGCTTCAATCGCGTCTTCCGAAATGGTGACACGATGATGCGACTCGTAGCGGTCGCGCAGACCGTACAACATTTCGATGCTGTCTTCGATGTTCGGTTCTTCCACATAAACCGGCGCAAAGCGGCGATCCAACGCACTGTCCTTTTCGATGTACCGCCGGTATTCGTCTAACGTGGTCGCGCCGATGGTTTGCAGTTCGCCGCGTGCCAGGGCTGGCTTCATCATGTTACCAGCATCCATAGAGCCACTGCCCCCCGCGCCGACAACCTGATGCAACTCATCAATGAACAGGATGATTTCGCCGTCGGAGCGTTGGACTTCTTCGATGGCCGCTTTCAGCCGCTCCTCGAATTCCCCCCGAAAGCGACTCCCCGCCACCATCCCCGGCAGATCCAACGAGACGACCCGCTTGCCAGCCAGCACTTCCGGCACATCATTATCAGCGATCTTCTGCGCCAGTCCTTCCGCGATGGCCGTCTTACCCACACCCGCATCGCCGATCAAAACCGGGTTGTTCTTGGTGCGCCGGCTCAAAATCTGGATCACGCGCAAGATCTCGGCATCCCGCCCGATCACTGGGTCGAGCTTGCCTTCTAACGCCATCTTGGTCATGTCCTGGCTATATTTTTCCAGCGTCCGGTAACGGCTCTCGGCCTGTGGGTCAGTCACCCGTTGGCCGCCCCGGATCTCTTTAATCCCGTCCAGCACCCGCTCACGCAGTAGGCCCGCATCCGCCAGGATCTTGGCAATCGGGGTATTCCGTTCGCTCAAAATCGCCAGGAAGATATGCTCTGTGCTGATGTATTCGTCGCGCAGGCGGTTGGCTTCTTCGTTCGCCAGGTCGATCACGCGCTTAACACGCGGCGTGATGAACACCTGCCCCGTCCCACCACCATAAATCGACGCCTTCGGGCTGGCCTGCAAAATATCATCCACGCGAGAGCGCAACACGCTAATATCCACACTCAAATGCTCTAGTAATTGCGGCACCACGCCGTCAGACTGCTCCAACAGAGCCAACAAGATATGCTCGGTATCGACCTGATTGTGGCCGTACCGCTGGAGGATTTCGTAGGCTCTGGCGGCGGCGTCTTGTGCCCGCTCGGTAAACCGTTCAAACCGTATCATGTTTTTATATCCCTATAATACTGGGTCTCGGTCAGGTTCTATTGTAGCTGATTTTGCAATCTATACTGCCAGTTTACGCCCCGCACGTTAGAAATATGTCGATAAGATCTAAAAAATGAGATAAACTTATACTTTACTGAAAACTAAATTCAAGCTCATACCGGCCCTTATGTCAACCTCAATCACACCTTACGCATCACTGTTACGGTTATCGGCTGGTCTATTGTGGTAATTAGCCCCCATGCAAATATTGCGGACAACATGACTAAATTCTCAGCGAGGATTCAGGTAAAGTAGTGTAAAATACGCCTGAATTTCAAAACGCAAACGAGTTTAGGGTTAAAAATATGATACGCCCCCTGTGGATTGCCTTTGTTTTGCTCTGCATCGGGCCAGGCCTGACCGTTGCCCAACCAGTACCAAGAACTTGCCCCGCTATGGTGGAGCAAGCGTTGGCAACGGTCAGCCGTGTTTGTGCCGATATGGGCCGTAACGATGTCTGCTACGGCAACACCTTGATCGAACCGGAGTTTGACCCCGATGCTGAAGACGTCGTCTTTTCGCAGGTCGGCCACATCGCAGATGTAGCGGACTTCAACAGCCTGAGTCTTTCCCCCATGGACCTTGACGACGCGCATTGGGGTGTCGCCAAGATGACGCTACAGGCCAACCTGCCCAACACCGTCCCCGGCCAGAACGTCACCTTCATCCTGCTAGGCGATGTGACCATCACCGACGCCAATACAGACGCCGACGCCCCCCCTTTGCAAGCCTTCCAACTTTCCACCGGCATCGGCCAGCCTCAATGTGAGGAAGCCCCCCAGGATGGCCTGCTCGTCCAGACGCCCGAAGGCATCGGCGAAGTCGCCTTTAACATCAACGGGCTGGATGTCAGCATGGGATCCACCCTGTTCTTTTACCAGACGGCGGAAGACTCCTTACGCATCGCCACGCTGGAAGGCTATGCCCAGGTCAACGATGACGCCGACGAATACCCGGTACTGGCCGGCACCTATGTTGATTTCGACCTGGACCCCGACGGTCAACTAACCGGCGAACCTGTCATTGGTAGTTATCAAGACGAAGACTTCTACCAGACGCTTCCTTATGATCTGCTCGAGGAAACAATCACACCCAATCCCGGCCTGCCGCTTTCCTTGGCTGACGACGATGATGACGACGAGTATTACGACGATGACGACGACAACTGGGAAGATCCTGGTGATGACAACTGGGAAGATCCTGGTGATGACAACTGGGAAGATCCCGGCGATGACAACTGGGAAGAAGAAGACCCAGAAGACGAAGAAGATTAGCGATTAACGCCCTGGTGAGCGCACCATAGCATGATGCAGTATTCGGTCGCTCACCAGGATCTTAAATCACCATCAACTATCCCAGATGCACCCGGTATACATCGCGTTCACGTTGAACTTCTCCTGCGTGAAATCCAGAATTTCTTCTCCGACAATTGGCACCACAATATCACGCATAAAATATGGATCGTCGTAATCCGCCGCATCGAGCGGGCATCCCATCGTTGAATCCGGATCACGATACGTGACCAGATCATTCACCACTTGCTGAACCGCCTCTTGCCCGTAAGTCGTTTCCAGATGCACCCAGAAGCAAGACGCCGTCCAATAATAATAGATCGGCGGCAATTCAAAATCGTAATCTGCCGCCATCAAGCTCTTATAATCAATCTCCTCTCGCGGGCCATAAAAGTAACTGACGAATTGATCCTCCAGGCATTCGGTCGTCACCTCTACATCGGTCTCAATGCGTGCTGGATCTTCCATAAACGTCGCCAACCCCTCGTTGAACCAACCCGGAATCGGAGTGCCCGCCACAAAGATATGCGTGGTCTCGTGCGGGTTCTGGCAGATGCCGCCTATCAAGATCGCCCACCACTCCTCACCGATGGAATCCAGAAACAACTCAAACATACTGTCATCCCCCTGCGTGGTGATCTCGTTTATCCCGGCGAAGCTACCAGTATACGCTTCTGTCACCACCAGCCGGTAGGTGATGAGTTCCGGCAGATCCAATGCCAGGTAATCCGCCACCTGGGTAGCACAATTGTGCATCTCACGCGCATACCAGGGTATCAACGCCTCAAATTCTGCCGGGCCAGTGGCGGAAAATGTGCCGTCCACATAGCGGATCTCGTGCGGGTCGGCCAGTGGTGTCCCCTGCATGAAACCAACACACTCGGCATGTTCCGCCCCCGTCAGGCAGTTGGTATAACTCGCCCGGTCAGCAAGTGGCCCCTCCGGCCCCATCTGTGTGATCGTAACCGTCGTCTCCAATTGCACCACCGCCGCACCATCTATCTCGATTATGACGCTCACATCGTGTTCCCCGATGTCCGACACATCGAACGTCGCAAAGTCGCTATCTGCATCGTAGATCGCCGCGCAATTCATCGCCGGCAGTGGCTCCGCCAGCGGAGGCACCATCTGGCCGTTGATGCTGACCTCAAAACCATCAATCGCCTCATCAGTCGTGTTGCACACCAGCGGCGCGAACGTGCCCTGTTCGGCCTGCCCATCATAGCGGAGCATGACCGTCGGCACAGTCAACGGTTCGTCGGCCTGTGCCATCGCCAGGCCAGGCCCCATCAAGATACAACACAATATCAAAACTACTATCGGGTAGCGCATCATCCCTATCTCTCCTGTTTTATCGTTGATCCCATGATGCCCTCACCCCATTCAATCGTTGTCTAAGCAGGATCATCAGCGCGTATCATTCTGCCCACCGGATTCGATTTTGCTGGCTGGCGGCGGTAAAATCGAATGGTCACACGAACTAAACTTTTTGAGTCTTAAGAGGAAACCGCATGTCCGAAGAAAAGAAATTAACCGTAGACCGCGAAGGCCATGTGCTGATGATGGGCCTTAACCGCCCGGCCAAGCGCAACGCTTTTGATGTAGACCTCTTCGAGCAATTATCGCTGGCTTATGGTGAACTGGCGCAAGATAGTGATCTGCGTGTCGGCGTGGTCTATGCACACGGCGACCACTTCACCGGCGGGCTGGATCTGCCGCAGTGGACGCCGCTCTTTGAGCAGGGCAAATTTTCCAGCGTGCCCGCTGGCGGCATCGACCCACTCGGCCTGGGCGACGACCGCATCACCAAACCCATCGTCCTCGCCACCCAGGGCTGGTGCCTGACGATTGGCATCGAACTCCTGCTAGCCACCGATATTCGAGTCGCATCGCAAGATACCCGCTTCGCCCAGATCGAAATCAAACGCGGCATCTACCCGGTCGGCGGGGCCACCATCCGCCTGCAACGGGAAATCGGCTGGGCCAATGCCATGCGCTACCTGCTCACCGGCGACGAATTCAGCGCGGAGGAAGCCTACCGCCTCGGCCTGGTGCAAGAGGTGGTCGCACCAGGGCAACAGGTCGAACGCACCCTCTCCATCGCGCAGACCATCGCCAGGCAGGCCCCGCTTGGGGTGTACGCCACCCTAAAATCCGCCCGCCTGGCGATCAGCGATAGCGAACGCCGCGCCATCGACGCCCTGATGCCCGACCTCATGCCGCTGATGCAAAGCGACGATGTTAAGGAAGGTGTACAATCCTTCATCGAGCGGCGAGAGGCCGTTTTTACCGGCAAATAATGCGCTCGCCACAAATCTTACGTTCGAATCACGCTCGCACAGGCTAGAATATGTCTAAAGTGTTGCGTGAGGATTTGAGAAATGAAAGAAGTAACGGTTGAAATTGATGCGGTCACATTGCGCCGGGCACGCCTGCTGGCAGAATCCTGCGCGTGTGACCTGAACGAAATCCTGAGCGACTGGTTAAGCCACTACAGCGAAAATCTCCCGGTCGAGATGTTGCCAAATGATGAAGTGTTGAAGTTGTGCCAGGCCGGGTCGAACACCGTGCTCCGGCGTGCCCTTCATTCGCTCTTGCACGCCAATATCCAACGAACGCTGGCACCGGAAGAACGCCAACGGCTAGACGCGCTCTTGCAGGCTTACCGCCGCATGTTGATCCGCCAGAGCCGCGCCTATGAAGTTGCGTCAGCTCGCGGGTTGGAAGTATCATAACCCTAACTGAGTCTGTCTGTAGGATCTAATCCGAAAGGAGAACACGATCACACATGGCTGATATTGACGCTCTCATTGCGGCCCTGGATGATCGCGGTCGCCAACGCGAAGCCATCAAAGCACTAGGCGCGATGGGGGATCCCCGCGCCATTGACCCGTTGGCACGCCTCCTCCGTACCGAAGAACAGGGCAACGCCCTCGCTTACCGCCTGCGGCAATTGGCCGCCCAGGCCCTCGGCGAAATCGGCGACGCTACAGCGGTTACGCCACTACGTCATGCCCTGGCAGATTCACACTCCGCCGTGAAGGTCGCCGCCGCCCGTGCGCTCGGCATGGTCGGCTCTACCAACGCCCTCCCAGATCTCGTCGAGACCCTCGACGATGAAAGCCCGGATGTCCGCTCCGCCGTGCTACGGACGTTAGGCAACATCCACGCCCAACAACCGATTGACCTGCATCCGGTTTCCGCCATGCTCGCCGATATGGACGACTCCGTGCGCCAAACCGCCCAGACCGTACTGGCCGGGGCCGGGGAAAGCGCGTTCGAGGTGCTGGCCGAAGCCCTCACCCACCACAATAGCACCGTGCGCGGCGCGGCGGCAGATCTACTCGGCCAGCTCGGCCTGGAAGCTAGCCGCGAACCGCTCAATCAAGTCCTGCTCAGCGATGACAGCCGCTGGGTACGAAGCCGCGCCGAAGCCGCACTCCAACAACTCCCTGGCGGCCCAAACACCCACCAGGATGACGACCTCAACATCGCCCGCCCACAAGATACCATCGCCAAAATCCGCCGCCAGCGGGCCGATTGGTCCCACCTGACCAATCGCGGCCAACCCCAAACACCCACCCCCACCGACCCGGACGCCATGACCGATGACCAGATCCGCGCCCTGCTCGACCAACTCGACGTGCGATTAGTCAACGGCGAAATCAGCGAAGCCACCTACCAACGGCTTTACGACCGCTGGTCAGCCCGGTTAAGCTCCTCATAATCCAGATTGCCCAACAAAGTCTGTTGAACCACTTATGCTATGCACGTATAATCAAACAGGGTGGGGTCTCATACGCCGTCATATCGTGTGCCACCCATTCCGTATTCATTCATAACGACCGGTTGCGCCAGCCAGATCATGCGTGCTTATCAACGGGTGGGCGGGCCAACGGGCCGAGGAGTTCAACATGGCAACGATTGACTTTATCTCCCGCATTGTCGGGCTGTTCATTTTTACTTTTGTCGGCGCACGCTTCGGCGTAGACGCCGCCGAGACCATCTCTTTACCCGCCGATGCCAGCGCGACAATCTTCGGCCTGGTCGGGGCGTTATTCGGCCTCACCCTCACCCCCTGGCTGACCATCCGCCCGTTGGCCGCCATCAACCGCACCATCCGCGAAATGCCGGTGGAAGCCTTCATCATGGCGTTGATCGGTGCCTTCATCGGCCTGGGCATCGCGCTCTTGCTGGCTTATCCCCTCTCCCTCCTGCCGGAGCCGTTCGCCAGTCTCGTCCCGCCGGTCGTCTCGGTCGTCGGCGGCTATCTCGGCGTGACGATCTTCCGGGTACGCGCACGAGAACTCTGGGACGTGTTCGGTGCCGCCCGCTCCAACCGCCGGCGTGGTGGCACGCCCTTTTCCGGCGGGCGCAAATTGCTGATTGACACCTCCGTTTTGATCGATGGCCGCGTGATCGACATCGTGAAGACCGGCTTCATCGGCGGCACCATCATGATCCCCGAATTCGTCATGCGTGAACTTCATCAAGTGGCCGATTCATCCGACACACTCCGCCGGCAACGGGGCCGGCGCGGCCTGGATATTGTCAAAGAGTTGATGCGTAACGAAGTGACACCCGTCCGTGTGACGGAAGATGACGTGCCAGAGATTGATGAAGTCGATGATAAGCTGGTCGCGCTCGCCCTCCAGGTTGATGCCGACCTCATGACCACCGATTACCCGCTGGCGCAGATCGCCGAAGCACAGGGAATCATCGTCCTCAACATCAACGTGCTGGCGAACGCCGTCCGCTCCATCTACATCCCCGGCGAGACCTTCCCGCTTCATATCATCCAGGAAGGCACCGACGACGGCCAGGGGGTCGGCTACCTCGATGACGGTACTATGGTCGTCGTGGAAAGCGGCAAACATTATATGGATCGCACCGTGCGCGTAGAGGTCACCCGGCTTATCAATCGTCCCGCCGGGCGCATGATCTTCGCCGTCCTCAGCAAATGAGTAACGCGCTCAGTTCACCTGGAAACTGCCGGTATATCCCAATTCCAGGTTGACGTAAATTTCTAACTGCCATTCCCCCGGCTGGGATAGCGGGTGATACCAGTTCACCCCGGCCTGGTCTTCCGTCGGGGCTTGCGTCTGGTAAGAGCGTTGCACGCCGTCCGGTTGTGTATAGACGAACGTCAGCCGCGTGTCCTCAAACCCCAACCCGCGCAAAACCAACCCCAACGCCATATCTTCCCCCACCCGGTAAGACTCACGCTGGGGCGTCTGCCCCAGGCAACTTTCAAAGGTCAACACCGTCAGCGGGTCGAACCCACTCTCCCAATATGGCACCCAACAATTATCCACCGCCTCCCGCGTGCTAAAACGTATCGTGTTCAACGACCACACGTTCGCGGTCGTAGGCCGCTGGTACGCCGGGAACAACACATCGACAATCTGCGGCGATAATTCCCACAAAAATCGATTCAAAACGCCGGAGTTCTGGCGCGGGTTCTGGATCACACCGGCGGTCAGGTCGGTCTGGTGCGTGAAGATCACCGCGACGGTGCTAGGCGTCCGGTTCCACCCTGCCAGGTCCGAAATCGTGTAATTGATCTCCGCCACCAACCCGGTATCGAACCCGTTCTTCGCCCCCACATACACCGTCCCAGGGAAGGCCTGCGAACTATACAACCGTTGCGTCTCTAACAAATTGGCAAACAAGTTCCCCGCCACGATCCCGTTCATGTCGAAATCGTTCAGATAATCATCCCGCACATCCGCAAACCACCCGGCCAATGCACGCGGCGTCGCGGTGTTGTAGCTGTAATTGTCGAAGTAAAATTGATTCATAGCGTAATAATCCCCCCGCTGGAAGCCCGGTGTATAATCCAGATACGCATCCAGGTCTTCCGTCTGCCGGTCACGGTAAAACCGGGACGCCATCCCCGCCGGTACCTCTAACCACCCGGTATCCAGGTACGCCAGCTTGTAACGGTCAACAAATGCATACGGCAACACCTCCCCGATGGCCTCCCCATACCCGGTGCCGTTGACGTAATTCTCCACCGCGTCCCAGCCGATGCGATCCATCAACATCCAGGTCGCCGCGTTATCACTACACCAGATCATGATCTCGTTGAGTTCACGCAGGCTCACATCCCGCCCGATGTCGTTCTGGCCCAGGCAATCGGTATCCCCCGCCATGTAATACCGCTCATCAAAGCGCACCGTCTCATCCGGCGAAATCAATCCCTGGTAGGCCAGACGCTCATAGGCCACGCTGATAAATAACTTGGGGATGCTGGCAACCGGGAAAATACGGTCAAGATTTTGCACACACCCGCTACCCGTTTCGAAGTTATACACCACCGCGCCGATCACCAAACCGGGAATGCCGGAATCAACGCCGAAGCCACAATCCGGCAACGTGTCGAACGGAATGAGCGGACCCTGGGCCTGGGCCGCCCCCCCCTGGAGGACGATCAGCAACAACCCGATCAACAAAAGACGCCGCATGAGAGAATATCCCTTACTTCAAAGCTCGTCTTTTAATCATAGACCAGAATCAACGATGGTTCAACGCCGCCACACACCGCATCAAAAAATGACGGCAACACGTCTGCACATCATACCCAATCTCAAGTTGTTCGGTCGCCGCGTCATACGTCCCGGTGATCGTCACGCTGGCCTGTTCGTCATGCTCCGCGCAGACGAGATCACCCAGGGCTTTCTGCACATGCGCGTTGATCTGGGCGCGGGTATGGTCGAGCATCATCTGTGTTTCCAGCGGATGTAACCAGGCGTCCGGGTTGTCCTCATCCGTCATGCGGATGCGAAAATGAACCGGGATCATGAGTCGGCCTTACGAAGCGGCAACCATTCCGCCAGCACCGACCGAATCGCCGCTTGCACCGTGTCCGGCTCTGGCCGGCCATCAATCGCCACGAACCGCGCCGGTTCCGCCAGCATCAAATCCCGGTATCCCCGGTATACCCGCTCATGAAACGACAGATCCATGTCATCCAGCCGGTTCCAATCTTCCCCAAAGAGCGTTCCTTGCGCCCGCCGTTTTAATGCGGCGTGCGGGTCAATGTCCAAAAATAACGTGACATCCGGCAACAATCCGCCCGTAGCGAAGGTGTTCACCTGCTTGAGTGCCTTCAAGTTCAAGCCGTGACCATATCCTTGATAAGCATACGTGGAGTCGATGTAACGGTCGCTGATGACCACGCCGCCGTTTTCCAAATGGGGCATAATCACCTGGCTGACCAACTGCGCCCGCGATGCACAAAACAGCAACAATTCCGCCCGTGCGCTCATCGGGGCCTCGTCGGCCTCATCGAGCAAAATCGTGCGAATCTGGTTGCCGATGCCGGTACCGCCCGGTTCTCGCACCGCCAGCACGTCTAAGCCGTTCATCCGCAGGTGAGCGACGGTCTGGCGTACCTGGGTGGTCTTGCCGCTCCCGTCCATCCCTTCAAAAGTGATAAACATAGCCGCCCTTTATGATGGTGTCTTGGGTTCGCTGGCATTATAGCCGATGTTCCCCGCCACGCACAGCGGCTTAACGCACCACCACCACATGCAACCGGCCCGGCCCATGCACCCCCACCACCAATTGCTTTTCGATGTCGGCGGTACGGCTCGGCCCGGTGATGAAACACACATTCGCGCTCTGCTGGATGACCGCCAACGATTCAGCCCGTTGTGCGGCCAGCCAATCTTCCAGGCGCGGCACCAATTGCTTCAACCGCACAACCGCGATATGTACCGGCGGTAGGGCTGTCGGCAGGCGGCTTTTCCCCTTCCCCGTGAAGACTACCAGCGATCCCGTCGCCGCGATGACCGCATCAGCCCCCGTCAGGCCCACTTCCGCACTTGCCAGCCGCTCGATTTCCGCCTCGCGGCCTTCCGCGTCGTGGATGTGAGGATAATCCACCGTGTACCCGGCCTGTTGGATGGCGGTGTAGAGCTTCTTCACCGGGATGTGCTTAAAATGCCAGGAGGCAATGCGCCGCGCATGATGTTCTTCCAGCAGGGCCAGCACACGCTCACGGGCGGCGGCCTGCCCCTTGACTACACTCACCTCTCCCTCTAGCGCGGTCAGTTCCTGCCGGAAGCGTTCCAGCAGGGCATCCGGGTCGCTCGCCTCAAACGGGACGACCGGCGCATACACCGGCGGGCGCGGTGCCGCATCCGGGAAGGGCCGCCGCGCCGACCGTAATTTGCTCAAAATGCGGTCTCTTGCAGACATAACAATACTTTTTCTCTGATTCGTCGCCATTGCTTCCTATTCAACCGCATCTCATCCCCGCGTGCAAGTCCGCCCTAAATTGGTGTTGCTATCGGTTTGCAGTGGGCTTACGCTATGCTATAATTTAAGATGAATAACCGCTTAGTTTTTGTATAACCTGATTTAATCTTTTAGAAAGGTACAGCAACTGTGAGTTCTCTGGTTATGACCCTACGGGAGACGTTACGGTACCGGGGGGCCATTGGTCAATGGAGCTGGGTGCTTCATCGGCTGTCGGGTCTCGGTGTCCTGCTCTTCTTCGTCATCCACATCGTAGATACATCCTGGTCATTGTTCTATCCTTCCCTGTACGAAAAAGCCATCGCAACGTACCAAACACCGCTCTTTACCATCGGCGAATTTGCGCTGGTTGCGGCGGTCATCTACCACAGCTATAACGGCCTTCGCATCGTCATGCTAGATTATAAGCCGGAGTGGTGGCGCTTCCAGCAACGGGCGGCCGTCTGGGTGCTGATCCTCAGCGCAGTGACGCTCATCCCCGTCTTCCTGTTGATGTTTAGCCACGTCATCGCTTACTACGAAGAAAGCCCGGTCATGCTCGGCCTGGGCGAAGTCATCGCCAGCCAGATTCCTTTCGCCGCTGGCATTGCCCTGGCCTTTGTCGCCGCCCTGGCCTTCTCGTTTGTTGCCGGTTTATTTAGCGGCGGCGGCAACAACGCACAGACTGTCAACCGCGGACGCGGCGGCAAAGCAGAACGCTTCTGGTGGTCCTACATGCGCATCAGCGGCCTGCTGATCGTCCCGCTGGTCTTCGGCCACCTGGCGATGATGCACGTCGTCCAGGGCGTGTTTGATCTCACCCTGGCCGGTAAGAGCATCGTCGGCGTCGGCGCGACTGACGGCACCTTGCTCACCAACGCAGTCAACGACACCGGCACCGCCGTCGAGTTCGTCGGCGAACGCTGGAATTATCTGGTAGCCAGTGTAGCAGTCTGGCGCGTCTATGATTTCGCCCTGCTGGCGTTGGCGGCCATTCACGGCTTTAACGGCCTGCGCTACGTGCTGACCGACTTCACGATGGAAAATCCGCTTCTGCGCCGGGCATCGGTCTATGTCTGCATCATCGGCGCGGCTGTCCTGCTCACGATGGGCGGTGGCGCGTTGATCGGCACCATCGAAGAAACTGCCGTAGAAACAGCCCTCGAATGGCGACAACAAGAACTTGAAGTAAGGGCGGTGGAAGGCTTCACGACCGAATTCTTCCCCGATCTCTTTACGGAAGAAGCCGTTGATACGGCCTCTGATTAATCAAGCGATTTATTGTTAAGGAGTGACCTCTATGAAAACCCATAAGCACGAAGTCCTGATTATTGGTGCGGGTGGGGCCGGCCTGATGGCCGCGCTCTATGCCAGCGAACGCGGCGCAGATGTCGCGGTCATCAGCAAGCTTTACCCCACCCGGAGCCATACCGGCGCGGCCCTCGGCGGCATCGGCGCGGCCCTGGGCAACCTGGAAGAAGATAAACCGCTGTGGCACGCCTACGACACCGTTAAAGGTGGCGATTACCTGACCGACCAGAACGCCGCAATGGTGCTGGCGGAAAACGCCATCGACGCGGTGGTCGAACTGGAACACATGGGCCTGCCCTTTGACCGCACCGACGACGGCAAGATCAGCCAGCGGCGGTTCGGCGGCCATACCAGCAACTTCGGCCAGCAACCGGTGCGCCGGGCCTGCCACTCCGCAGACCGCACCGGCCACATGATCCTCCAGACGCTTTACCAGCAATGCATCAAAAATGATGTGAACTTCTTCGATGAGTTCCACGTCGTTGATATGATTATGAACGAAGGCGCGTGTGTGGGCGTCGTCGCCATTGAACTTAGTAGCGGCGAATTACACGTCTTCCACGGCAAGGCCACCATGTGGGCTACCGGCGGTTGGGGCCGTGTGTGGTCGTTCACCAGCAACGCACACAGCCTGACCGGCGACGGCGCGGCGGTTCCGCTCCGCCGGGGCATCCCCATGCAAGATATGGAATTCTACCAATTCCACCCCACCGGCCTGTATGGCCTGGGCGTCTTGCTCACAGAAGGCATTCGCGGGGAAGGCGGCGTGCTGGTCAACCGCAACGGCGAACGCTTCATGGAAAAATACGCCCCCAGCATTAAAGACCTTGCCAGCCGGGATGTCGTCAGCCGGGCGATTTACCTCGAAGTCCGCGATGGCAAGGGCATCAACGGTAAAGATTACGTCCATCTCGATATTCGCCCCGATACCGTCAACCGCTTCCTGGCCGAAGCCGGCGAAAGCCGACGCCTCGAAGACGAAGACGTCCGGCGTAAACTGGCGGAAACACTCGACGTTTGCCGTACTTATGCCGGTGTTGATCCGCTCTCGGAAGGGATGCCCGTCAAGCCGACCGCGCACTATGCGATGGGCGGCATCCCCACCAACGTAGACGCCGAAGTCGTCATCGACGAAAACTGGACGGTCGTCCCCGGCCTCTACTCCGCCGGGGAAGCGGCCTGCGTAAGCGCACACGGGGCCAACCGCCTCGGCACGAACTCCCTGGTCGATCTGGTCGTGTTCGGGCGGCGCGGCGGCATCAAAATGGCCGAGTTCTGCTCACAAAACGACTGGGTGCCACTCCCCAACAACCCGACGGAAGAAGTCGAAGCCGAGTTCGAGCGCATCCGCAACAGCAAAGGCAAGACCAAAGTCTACGAACTGCGCGACGCCATGCAAAAGACTATGATGGAAGGCGTCGGCGTCTTCCGTATAGAAGAAGGCATGAACGAATCGATCCAGAAGCTCAAGGAAATCCGCGAGCGTTATATGAACGATCTCGTCATCGACGACCAGGGACTGAAGTTCAATACCGACCTGCTGGAAGCCTGGGAACTGGGGTGCATGTTGGATACAGCCGACGTGACCGCCATCAGCGCGTGCGAGCGCAAAGAAAGCCGGGGTGCCCACAGCCGCGAAGACTACAAAGAGCGGGATGACGAAAACTGGATGGTTCACACGCTCATCTACCGCGATACCGAAGAATCCTACCATGTTGATCCGCAATATCGCGTCAACCTGGAAAAAACGGTCGATCTCTCGTTGGCGGAAGAAGACGAGCGTTTCGTGCCGAAGGCCCGCGTATACTAAGCGTGCCCGGCGGGGGTTCCAGCAACCCCCGCCATCTAATAAAAGCGCAACCACAATTTTGATGAGAGGACACAATGCAAATTACGTTTAGAATCCGCCGGTACAACCCGGAAGATCCCCAGAACAAAAAACCGTACTGGCAAGAGTTCACGCTGGAAAATTGCGAAGCAACCGACCGCGTGCTAGAGCTTCTGCACCGCGTCAAATGGGAGCAAGATGGCACCCTGTCGTTCCGTCGTTCGTGCTCCGGTGGCATCTGCGGTTCAGACGCGATGCGGATCAACGGGCGCAACCGACTGGCCTGCAAGATCCTGCTCCGCGATGTCGCCAAAGCGGGCGGCACCATCCAGGTAGAGCCGATCCTGGGCTTGCCTGTACTCAAAGATCTGATCGTCGATATGGAGCCGTTCTTCGCGCACTATCGAGAGATCATGCCCTACCTGGTCAACGATGAACCCGTGCCGGAAAACGGGCGCGAACGCCTGCAATCACAGGAAGACCGCGAAATCTTCGACGACACCACCAACTGCATCCTGTGCGCGGCCTGCACCACATCCTGCCCCAGCTTCTGGGCCAATGGTAAGTACGTCGGCCCGGCGGCCATCGTCCAGGCTCACCGCTTCATCTTTGATACCCGCGACAAAGCACTCGACGACCGTCTGAATCTGCTGGCAGAGCCAAACGGCGTGTGGCGGTGCCGGACAATTTATAACTGCACCCCGGCCTGCCCGCGTGAGATCCAGGTGACCCGCGCCATCGGTGAGGTCAAGCTGGCGATTGCACGCGGCACCCGCGACGGCATCATCGACCCGGAGAACATCCCGGCCCGCCAGCACCACTAAACACCCCGTCGATTACCGTCATCAACATCACCAGGGGTATCTAACCAGATACCCCTGTTTGATTCCAGGCGGTCGATTAATTATACGCCAGGATCAAACGATCGCGCAGGCGGGCTGGCAACGGCTTGATGAACCACGCCATCATGTGCGCGTCTCGCCCGGCCCGGTAACGCGGACGTGGCCGGCGGGCTTCCAGCGCGGTCTGCACCACCTGCGCGATGGCATCCGGTGGCGTTCCGTTCTTTGCGGCGGATAACGCCTGCTCGGTAGCATCTTTGACCAACTGACCGTATCGCTCGTGGAAGGTCGGCGGCAGGCCGTCGAAGATCGTCACCGCATGTTGAGTCGCCGAATCCCAGATCGGTGTCGCCGTCACACCCGGCTGTACACTAATCACCGGGATCTTCCACGGCTTCAACTCCAAACGCAACACATCGGTGATGGCCTCAATAGCGAATTTCGACGCATGATACGCCCCGGTCACCCGGTTGGCGATCTCCCCACCGATTGAACTGATATTGATGATGCGCCCCGGTGTCGCCCGGATCAACGGCAGAAAGGCTTGCGTCACCGCAACCTGCCCGACCACGTTGACCTCAAACTGATGGCGCAATTCATCCAACGGGATATATTCCAGCGGCACCGCAACTGCGATCCCGGCGTTATTGATGAGCGCGGTTAACCCCGCTTGCCCGGCAGTAGACTCGACCTGTTCGACGGCGGCGGCGATCTGGTGAGGGTCGGTCACATCCAGCATAAGCGGCTGAAGATTATCACTGGCTTCGGCCTGGAGCGCGTCGGCATCTTCCCGGCGGCGCACCCCGGCAAACACCCGGTATCCCGCCCGGTCCAGCCGGAGCGCGGTCGCCCGACCGATCCCTTTCGACGCACCGGTAATCACCACGGATTGCATGACCTTATCTCCTTCCTAACGATCTGTCTTTCCATTATACGCCATTCACCGCTTAGATTAGCGATAGTTATATATTTCACATAAAAATTTTGTTTTGGATTACAATTATGTGTAGTTCGTTGAAAAAAAGGTTCCCGATGATCGAACAATTCAAATCCTGGTTTGATGATACAGATACGCGCATTACAAACTGGATGGCCCACTATGGCGTTATCCTGTTGCGGGTAAGCGTTGGTGTTGTGTTCTTCTGGTTCGGCGTGTTGAAGTTCTTCCCAGATCTTAGCCCGGCGGAAGACCTGGCCGCGCAGACAATCGAGACGCTGACATTGGGCATCGTCCAACCGGGATTATCGCTCCCGGTGCTGGCCGCCTGGGAAGTCTTGATCGGCATCGGCCTGATAACCGGGCGATTTATGCGGTTGACGATCTTACTGTTGTTCGCACAGATGCTCGGCACGATTACCCCGTTATTTATCTTCCCGGAGCAGACCTGGACGGCATTTCCGTATGCTCCCACGTTAGAAGGTCAGTACATCATCAAGAACATGGTATTGGTGACCGCTGGCATCGTCATTGGCGCGACAGTGCGCGGCGGTAACATGGTTGCAGACCCGGACATCGCCGAACCGGCCCGGCAAGAGGCCCGCGAGTCCCTTCGTCGCCGCCCCAGCAACAGCGGCGAGACCGCCCCCACACGCGGCGAGTAACATCCCCGGCCCGGCGGATTTTCGCCGGGCCACCCTGACTTTTGCCCTACGCACACCCTACGCCCGGCAACCCGCCGCCTTGATTCATGGTCATATAGGTTGAAGATACCAACTCAACAGGAGACTTTATACATTGATATCGATTCGACTGATGACCATGTTCATCATCCTCGGTTTGACGGCCTGCTCTTTAGGCGAAACAGCCTCATCCGACCCAACTCCACCCCCAGTAAACGACGCGACCCCCACCCCTGAAGGTGACGTGATCCCGCCGCCGGCCCAACCTGGCCTGACGCTGACCCCGGCAGAGATGACGCCTGACGGGACGACCCAACTCCAACCCGGCCAGAGCGTCAATGTAGCCTGGGTCGGTGCCCCGGCCAACGCGATGATCGAGTTTATCCTGCTTAATCAACTGATAGACGGCGGCGCGATTTCGCTTGGCGTCGTGACCGAATACGACGCCACCAGTGGCCCGGCCATTTCCTTTACCGTCCCTCAGAGCGTGGACGGCCAGATCTACGCCACCGCACGCCTGCCAGGCCAAACCGGCGAAATCGTCGAGTCCGAACGGCGGACGGTCATCACACCGCAACAGGTCAGCGGACCGTGCCAATATCAACCCGCCGCCCTGGGGCCGGGCGAAACACGCTACGCAGAACCCGACATCAACAGCGCGGCTCTGGGCCGGGTCGATTATGACACCACCTACGACGTGCTAGGCACCACCCAGGGGCCAGGGCGTGATGGCGTGATGGTCGAATTCTACGAACTGGGTTCCACCCCAGGGGAATCCAGCGGTTGGGTGGTGGCCGGTGTCGGTCGCTTAATCGGGGAGTGTGCCGCGTAACGTTCAGGACGGCGGCAGGAGATCGGACTGCATATCTTGCCAGTAAGGGCGATCTGCCGGGACGGAGACAAACTCAAAATCCGGCAACCACAACCCGGTCAAACTGCCGCCGTACACACAGCCAGTATCCAACCCATAGACGCGATCACGATAGTTAAACGGCTTTTGCTTGCCGGACATATCCTTATGCCCGACGATGATCGGCTTCGCGCCGTCGTAGAGTTCCCACCAGGGACGATCATAATTTACCCGCAGATGCCGGCCCGCGCCGTCAGTACCCACCAGGATGTTTCCCGCCTGTTGGTAGAGCGTATACCCCGGTTCATAATAACCATGTACGATAATCGCCTCTGGCAGGTCGATGTAAATCGGCAACGCCTGCATCCAATCCACCGCCCGGTTATATTCGCCGCCCATCTGCCAGCGTGTCATCAACATAGAAAGTGTCGGCGCGAAGTCTCCTAGCCGCGCCTGGATATGCTTGTGTTCATGGTTGCCGCGCACCGCCCGGTGCCGGTCATCCCCCGCGATGAACGCGAACGACGCCAGCGAATCCGGCCCCCGGTTGACCACATCCCCCACCGAGATCAACCGGTCGGCGTCGGTGTAACCGGCGACAGTCAGCAGAGCTTGCAACTCCGCATAACAGCCGTGAATGTCCCCTACGACCAGCGTCCGCACCTATACATCCCTTATCCGCAAGGAATCCAGGATAAATTGCAGGCGTGGCACCAGCCGGTTACCGGTTGAATCGGCTGTGTAGAATTCCAACAACACGATCTGACCGCTGTTGTCTTCCCGCAAGAATACGTCTAACTGGCCGGGTGTATCCAACTGATCGAACGCGGCATTGTTGCCATCTTCGATCAACGGGATGCGGTAACTCCGGCGGAGTGTGCCGTCTTCGGCGGTGTCTTCGTCGATGAAAAAGTCAAAGGCCAGCCGCTCTGAATATTGTGTGCTGATGTAATTTTCCGCCAGCGCAGAGAGCGGGCGATCTGCGGCGTTGGCCTGCGGCGTGAATAGCGTCAACGCGACATACGCATCAGCTTCATCCGACCGCCACAAATGCCGCAGACGATTCGACTCCGACTGGTCGATCTTGATCTCCGGCGGAATCCATTCATCCGGCATAGAGATCGTGTACTCCGGCTCGGTGATGGTGCTGGCGCGTGGGAAGGGCGTCGGGATCATGGCGACGGGCGGCGGCCCGCTTGAGTTATCAGCATTTTGTGTCAACAAGACAGCGATCACCCCCCCGGCGGCGACCAACAAGACGATCACCAGCGCAACCAGCGGGAGCGGTGGACGCTTTGGCTCGGTCGTGGCTTCAGATGCCCGGACGGGTGCCGTAATGGGCGATCCCTGAGCAGGGGGCGTCGGCGCAGAGATCGCCGGTTCGGTCATCGAACCGGTCACATTACCCGGCACCGCTGGCGAGCCTGGACTTTCTTTGTTCAAGGGCGGATGCTGGTCGGTGTGGTCATCGTGCAAGGCCGCGCTGTACGCCTCGGCCAGTTCCCCGGCGGAGCTATACCGGTCATCCGGGTTCTTGGCCGTCGCCTTCTTGATGACCTGCTCGACCGCATACGGGATGCCCTGCACATAATCGCTCATCGGCGGCAGTGGCTCGGTGATGTGCTTGAGTAAGACCGCCATCGGTGTCTCCGCCTGGAACGGCCCGCGCCCGGTCAGCAACTCGAACAACACGATGCCGGTCGAGTAAATATCACTCCGGGCGTCAATCGGTAACCCGTTGGCTTGCTCCGGCGACATATAAGCCGGTGTGCCGATAATCATACTGCCGGTCATGTCACTCCCTAGCACCCGGGCGATGCCGAAGTCGCTCAGGTAGGCGTTACCGGCGTCATCCAGCATGATATTGCCCGGCTTAAGATCCCGGTGGATGATGCCCTGCTGGTGAGCATGATCCAACGCTCGTGCAACCTGCCTCAGCGGTTGCTCGATCTCCTCTGGCGTCATCCGGCCTTTGCGTACCCGCTGGTCCAAGCTCCCACCGCCCAGGTAACGCATGGCGATGAACGGCAGATTATCGCTCTGGCCGTAGTCATAAATCGGCAGGATGTGCGGATGCTCCAGGTGAGAGATCACCTCGACTTCCCGCAGGAAGCGATCATAAAAGGTTGGATCGTGGAGCATCTGGCGCGGCAAGACCTTCAGCGCGACCACCCGGTTCATAGATTGCTGAACCGCCCGGTAAACCGTCGCCATGCCCCCCCGCCCGATCTCGTCCTTAACTTCGTACTGCCCCATCATCTGGCCGATTAATTCGTCCTGGGGCGGCCCGACAGGGGCCGGGGAATCATTGTGTTCGGTTTCGTCGTCTTGTGGCTGTTGTTGCTCATCACTCATCCACGGAGACCCTTCTCTATTTCAGTCCGTCATCTGGTGCCAGTATAGCGCAAAGGTTATTTCTATGCGATTGCCCCCATGCTAACCGTCTGATTGAGCGACGTTTTGCGTTATAATGCAATCATCAAGTAACAGTGTAAGTTTAAGGGAGAGGTTCACGATGGGCATCATGGATGATATGCTTGGGCGGCGTAGCCAGGAAGAGGAGATGAAGAAGCAGGGCCGGCTCCCACCGGGGCAATCGCTCACACAAAAGTTCCCGGTCTTGACCTATGGCCCCAACCCCAAATTCGACCCGGAAACCTGGGATCTGCGTGTGTTCGGTGAGGTCGAAAACACCCTGCGCTGGACGTGGGAGACATTCCAGCAATTGCCCACCCACACCATCACCGAAGACATTCACTGTGTCACCCGCTGGAGCAAGTTCGACACCACCTGGACCGGTGTGCAATTCAAACACATTGCACAACTCGCCGGGATGAAAGACACCACCAAACACATCATCGCCCACTGTGATTACGGTTATACCACCAACGTCCCGGTGCAAGACATGATGCGCGATAACATCCTGCTGGCCTATCTGTACGAAGGCGAACCCCTCACGCCTGATCATGGTGCCCCGGTGCGGACGCTGGTGCCGCATCTGTACTTCTGGAAAAGTGCCAAGTTCGTCCGTGCGTTAGAGTTCAGCGCGGAAGATAAACCGGGCTTCTGGGAAAAAGCCGGTTATCACAATTACGGGGATCCGTTCAAAGAACAACGACACGGACGACGCGGTTTCTTTTAAACCACCACAAGTCATCTAAAGGATCGAATATATGCGATTTGATTATGAGGCCCGCATCACCCGGTTAATCGCCCTGACCGGCGTCGATGCGGTCGCCATCGTGCCGGGTGCGAATATGGCCTATTTCACCGGCGTCCATATGCATCTTTCAGAACGGCCTACCATCGTGCTGTTTAGTGATACCGGGCGGGCGGTCATTGTCCCAGAGCTAGAGGTGCCGGTGTGGTCATCCCGGCCTGATCTCAAGGTCTATCTGATCAGTTGGACGGATGAAGCCAGCTTTGCCGGGGCCTTCCAGCAGGCCATCGAACGCCTGCAACTGACCACCGCCCCCCTGGGCGTAGACGGCCAGACCATGCGCGTGTTTGAGTACCGCGCTTTACAAACCGCCGGCGCACAAAATCTACACGATGTCGGGCGGCAATTGCTCGACCTACGCGCCATCAAGACCAGCGACGAAGTAGACGCCATGCGGACGGCCACCACGCTATCCGAACAAGCCCTGCATCGCTTAATCCATCACATCAAACCCGGCATGACCGAACGCGAAATCGCGGCAGAACTCGACCGTCTGCTGGCCGAAGCCGGGAGCGATGGCCTCGCCTTCCCATCTCTCATCCAGACCGGGCCAAACAGCGCGATCCCACATGGCAACGTCAGCAACCGCGTCTTACAAAGCGGCGAATTCCTGCTCATCGACTTCGGCGGCAAGCATCAAGGTTACCCCGCAGATATTACCCGCACCTTCTGCCTGGGCCAACCCACCGACGAAATGCGCCGCATCTATGACGTGGTGCGCGATGCCAACCGCGCCGGGGTCGCGGCCTGCCAACCGGGCGCGACCGCTGGCGATGTCGATCAAGCGGCACGGCAGGTCATCGATGCCGCCGGGTACGGCGAATACTTCATCCACCGCACCGGGCACGGCCTGGGGCTGGAAACACACGAGCAACCCAACATCGCGCCGGGGGATGACACCCTGCTCCAGGCGGGGATGGTGTTCACAGTAGAACCCGGTGTCTATGTGCCTGGGTTGGGCGGCGTGCGGGTCGAAGACAACGTTCACATCACCGAGACCGGCGCGGAAGTTCTCACCAAATACCCCTATGATTGGATCATCGACGGGAAGGATGCCTGATGCGGTATCGCCTGCTCTTGCTTCTGCTGTTCGTCGTGCCGCTGGCCGCCGCCCAGGATGACGACCAGACCGCCATCATCACACCGGCAAACGCGGCAGAGTTAGCCCAGGTCGGCACTTTAGAAGGCCACCTTCTGCCGGTGACCGCGCTGGCCTTTTCACCCGATGGCGCGACCCTGGCTTCCGCCGGGGATGACCTCAGCCTGCGCCTGTGGAACGTGGCCGAGCGCGACCAACTGCTGGAAACCTACCCGCACAACGCCGCGATCGAAGGCCTCGCCTACAGCCCGACCGGTGACCGGCTGGCGACGACCTCCTGGGATCGCACCGTCAACCTGTTCGTGCCGACCGACGACTTCATGCTGGAGCCTTTGCCGTCGTTATTAGGCTTCCCCCACGTCGTAGAGCCGGTCGCCTTTGACTCCAGCGGCGACTGGTTGGCTTTCGGTGTGGGCAATGGCACCGTCAACGTGATTAACCAGACAAACGCAGATAACCGTCAACGCTATGCTTTTGATGCGCTGGAAATCCTGGACGTGGCATTTTTGCCCGCCCCGGTAAATGGCGTGACGGTGTTTGCCGCGTCGGTCGGCTTCCCGGCGGATCAAGTCGCCTTTGGTGACACAACCGGCGCGGAGGCCGTCACGCTCGATCATGGTCATGCCGGTTCCGTCCCGGCGGTCAGTTTCCGCCCGGCGGCGGAAGAAGGCGACCTGCTGGTCACCGCCGGGGATGATGGCACCGCCCGCTTCTGGGCGGTCGAACCGGCAGACGCGGGCGAGTCAGTCGGGCTGGCCTTTGAAGCAGTCGGTTTATTCACCGCAGAAGAGCCGGTCTGGTTCACCGATTCAGCCTGGCATCCCGCCGGGGAATTGCTGGCCCTGGGGACGCTGGAAGGCGATGTGCTAATATTGGACGTCCGTGATCCGGCGGAGCCAGTACAAATCACATCACTGCAACCCGGCCTTCGAGCGGCGGACGTCGAGGCGAATAGCGGCGTGATGGCGGTCGCGTGGCATCCGGCTGGTTCTTTGCTGGCCGTTGCCGGCGGAGACGCAATGATTACATTCTGGGGCATCCCGGATTAACCGAAAGGATCGCATAATTTCGATGAAAATTGCACTGGCATCTGACCACGCCGGATACCTGCTAAAGGCCCATCTGGTGATCTTTCTCAAAGAGCAAGGGCATCAAGTCCTTGACCTGGGCGTGAGCACGCCCGATATACCGGCAGATTATCCCGACTCGGCGTCAGCCATCGCACAAGCCCTGCGCGACGGGCAGGCCGAACGGGGCATCTTATCCTGCGGTAGTGGGGTAGGGGCCAGCATCACGGCCAATAAATACCCTGGCATCTATGCGGCAGTCTGCCATGATACTTACAGTGCGCATCAGGGTGTAGAACACGACAACATGAACGTGTTGACACTGGGATCGCGGGTGATCGGCGTCAATGTGGCGGAAGAACTGGCGACCGCGTTCATCAGCGCACAATTCACCGGCGAAGAACGCCATAAGCGGCGGTTCGGCAAATTGCAGGCCATCGAAGCGCGGTTTACCGGCCAGGCCTGAGCCTGACTTAAAACATCTGCTGAAGTTGCTTGACCAGATCGCGCTGTTGGTTGGTCAAATCACGCGGCACGGTGATCTGCACGCGGGCGTAAAGGTCACCGTGTTCGTCCTTCGCCTTGAGCTTGGGCATCCCTTTGCCACGCACGCGGAACTTCTGGCCGGATTGCGTGCCCGCTGGCACCTTGAGCTTGACATCGCGCACCATCGTCGGCACTGTGACCTCCCCGCCGAGCATGGCCGTGAACATATCCACGTCCACATCCACATACAGATCATCGCCGTCCCGGTCGAACAGCGCGTCCGGCTCAACTGAGATAACCAGATACAGGTCACCGGCTTCGCCCCCGGTAGGGCTGGCGGCCCCTTCCCCGGCCAACCGAACTTTGGTACCAGTGGTCGCCCCGGCGGGGATGTTCACCTTGACCCGTCGCTGACCCTTGCTGATGTAACGCACCGTCCCTTCATACGCCTCGCGGAGTGTGATCGTCAGGTCATGCGTTAGGTCGTTGCCCTTCTGGTCAGCGGTGGAGACTGCTTCGCCGCCCTGGCCGCGCCGCCCAAAGCCACCGAAGATCGAGTCGAAGATGTCTTCAAACGGACTGCCGCCCCCCGCCCCCGGCGACCCGCTGAAGTTAAACTCAAAGTCATTGCCGTTGGAAGAATAGCGCGTATAACCAGGGTTCGCGCCAAAGCCACCATAATTCGGCATGTCATCCGGGTTGACCCCGGCGGCCTGATACTTCGCATAATCTGCGCCGAAGCGGTCGTATGCTTTGCGCTTTTCGCCGTCGCTCAACGTCTCATACGCTTCGTTGATCTCTTTGAAGTGCTGTTCGGCATCCGGGTTATCCGGGTTAGCATCCGGGTGATATTGTTTCGCTAACTTGCGAAAGGCTTTTTTAATGGTCTTGTCGTCGGCGTCTTTGCTGACGCCCAGAACTTGATAATAATCTCTTGCCATATGCCATCAAGATCTCTGTGCGAACGTTATGCTTATAGTCTAAACAACCCACGTTAGAGCCATGATAGAAAGAGTCAAGAATTCTGTCTGTCCGCCTGGATCATCTCGCGGGCGGCTTCCAGGGTAGTGGCATTGTTCCAGTTGGTAATGCCATATACCTTGCGCAGGCGTTCCGCCAACATGCGCGGTAAGAACGTACTGCCAGTGATGATGCGTAACCCATCGTCATCTGCCGGGGCGCGGTCTTCCGTCCGCTTGAACTCTCCCAATGCACCGGGCGGCACCTGGTCTACGTCGCCCACATTGGCGATCAAATCAAGCCGCTGGCGATCCTGGGCCATCTCAGAAGTCTGTTTGAGGGCGGCGCGGAAGTCGTTCCAGGTCCAATCAACATCAAAATCCCAGCGGATAATCGTCTGCTTGTCGTCATCCCAGGTCACCGTAATCTTGTTCATGCTCAATCGTCCTCATTGCTCCGCATACCACGTACCGATAACACGATCATCACCGCCGAGACAGTGAGATACAAAATCGTAAAGCTGATCCAGGGTGACGCTAGCGGGATGGTCGAACCATCCCGCAGACGCTCAAAGTAAAAGCCAGCCCCCAGGTTATCCACCAGCAAATTCTGCGTCGCCAACCCGGTGGTGACCGGGTTCAAGCTGGTGACGAAGGCTTCCAGGTAGACGAAGGCCGCCTGCACCGCGACCGACTCGTCAATTACATCGGCGAGCACCTGTTGCAGAATATCCAGCACCAGGCCGAGCGCAATCGGTAGGGCGACGGCGGCCCCAAAAGCCACCGAATAAGCGCGGACGCTGGCCGTCAGCGTCCGATCCAAAATCGTAGAGAAGAATAACCCCACCGTGCCCAATGTCACCGCCGTCACACTCAAGATGACGAACGCCAGGAATAATTCCGTCTGAGAGACACCGCCGAACAAAAACGCGATACTCTGCAACGGGATGGCCGCCAGCAACAGCAAGAAGATATAGCCCAACGCACTTTCTAACTTGCCGATGACAAACGACTGATGCGGGAGCAGGGTGATCTGCAACAGATCGTAGGTCTTGCGTTCGCGCTCGTTGCTCACCGCGCCGGATGTAAAAGCCGGGGCGATGAACACAATCAGCAACAACTCCAGGCCCACCACACCGCGAAATAGATTGCGCCCTAATGCCCCCGTCACGGAGGTATCCGCCGCGCTCCCGGCACTGGTCTCGATGAGATACAGCAGGACGGCGAAGCCACTCATCAAGCCCAGGTACACCGTGATAACCACAAAGGCCCGCGCCCCGCGCATTCGCTCCCGCAGTTCCTTAAGCATCAGCGGGTTGATGCGATACGCCCCCAGATCCGTGACGATCCAGTACCCGGCATACGCTACAAACGCCAGCGATGCCAACGCCGGCACAAAGCCGATCCACCCCAGCAACAACCCACTGACAGCCAGCACCACCGCCGCCGCCAGCGGTGCCCAGAACTCTTGCGCCAGCACGCCCACCATCAACACCAGGAACGCGCTGAGGTGGCCCAGGCACAACAAGATCATCACCAGCATCGCGGTATCCGCGCCGCCGTCATACCCGCTCACCAGCACATCCGCCAGCGTGGTGAACAAACCCGGTGCGCCCACCCCGGCCACAATCCCCGCCAGCGCGAACACCACCGCCAGCACCCCGTTGACGATAGCCCCCCATTGTAGGGTTTTCCCGGCCCGTTGCAGGCCGCGCTCACGCGGGGAAAGCGGCGTATCGGTGTGATGAATGGGATCTTTTGCGATTTCGACCATCAGCACTTACTCAACTTTCGACATGAAGACACACATTATAGCAGGCGAATGTGGAGATCGGGTTAAATTCTATAATCGCTGATATTCAAAATAATTCAAATGCGTTAAAATAGCCATTACTTAATCATCAAATTAGGAGTCAACCATGACGACGAGCAACACCTTACCCAAGCGGGACGCAATCGACCCGGCGGAGACCTGGAACCGGGAATCGGTCTTCCCCAACCGGGAAGCGTGGGAAGAAGCCGCCACCGCTTTCCCGGAGCGCATCCCAGGGTTAGCCGCCTACCGGGGCCGGCTCCACGAAGGCCCGCAAGTCCTGGCAGAATTCCGCCAGCAGGCAGAGCAAGCCCAACGCGACCTGATGAAGCTGTACTTCTACGCGCTGATGGAACAATCGGTCAACAGCCACGACCAGGCCGTTAACGCGATGGTCGGGCGAGTCGGTGCGCTCCTGGGCCAGTTGAGCGCGACCCTCAGCTTTTCCAACCCGGAAATGCTCGCCATCGGCCAGGAGACGTTGGAACAGTGGATCGCGGAAGAACCCGCCCTGGGCGATATGAAAATGTACGTCGATAACCTGTTCCGCCAGCAAGCCCACGTCCGCAGTGATGAAGTAGAGCAGGTATTGGGCATGGTGGCCGACCCGTTCTCGTCCTCCAACCGCATCTACGACAGCCTGACCTCACAGGATATGGACTTTCAACCCGCCACCGACAGCCAGGGCAACGAACGCGCAGTCGCCCAGGCCACCATCGACACCCTGATGAACGACCCCGACCGTGAGATCCGCCGCACCGCCTACGAGCGGTATTATGACGGCTACCTGGCAATGAAGAACACCATCGCCAGCACCTATATCACCAGCGTCAAGCAAGATGTCTTCCGTACGCGGACACGCGGCTATGAATCCAGCCTGCACGCTTCCTTGTTCAACAACAACATCCCGGTAGAAGTCTTCCATAACTTGATCGACACTTTCAAGAAGAACCTGCCGACCTGGCACAAATACTGGGCGGTGCGGCGCAAGGCACTGGGCGTAGAGTCACTCCAACCGTATGACATCTGGGCACCCATCGCAGAGGATCAACCCCGCGTCGCCTTTGAGCAAGCCGTCGATTGGATCAGCAGTGGCCTGCAACCCCTGGGCGATGATTACGTGACCGCCATGCGCCAGGGCACGCTGGAAGATCGCTGGGTAGACCGGGCGGTGAATGCCGGCAAACGCCAGGGCGCGTTTTCCTTCGGTACCTACGATACCTCTCCCTTCATCATGATGAGCTACGACGGCACAATGGGTGCCATGTCTACCCTGGCCCATGAACTAGGCCACAGTATGCATAGTTACCTCAGCCGCAAGACTCAGCCCTACATCAACGCCAGTTACACCCTGTTCGCGGCGGAAGTCGCCAGCAACTTCAACCAGGCCATGACCCGCGCCTACCTGCGCGAGCAAAACGAAGATCCCAATTTCCAGATCGCGCTCATCGAAGAAGCGATGGATAACTTCCACCGTTACTTCCTCATCATGCCCACGCTGGCCCGCTTCGAGCATGAAGTCCATCAGCGGGTGGAAAAAGGCCAGGCTCCTACCGCAGATGACATGATGACGCTCTGCGCGGATCTGTTCGGGGAGGCTTACGGCGATGCGATGCAGTACGACCGTGAGCGCGTCGGCATGACGTGGGGCACCTTCCAGCATCTCTATCAGGCCTATTACACCTATAGCTATGCCACCGGCATCAGCGCGGCGCACGAACTCGCCAAGAACATCCTGGCCGGTGAACCCGGCGCGGCAGAGCGTTACGTCGGCTTCTTGCAGGCTGGCGGCAGTCAATACCCGATTGATGCGCTGGCCGCCGCCGGGGTTGATATGACCCAGCCCGACGCGGTCGAGACGACCTTCGCGGTGCTGGCCGATATGGTCGATCAGTTAGAAGCGTTGATCGACGCCCGGTAACCCCCTCATATACGACGACAGGCGGGGACGCGCCCGCCTGTCTCTCTGCTTAATCAACCTGCCAGTTGATCCCGCCGATGGGATTGTTCTTGTCGGATTCAGCCTCCACCGAATTGCGGCGGACGTGGCCCATAATCAACTGGAGATAATATCCCAGTTGGTAGATGGCGACGTGTGCTTTATCCTTGCGCCGCTCGTGGATGCGCTTATCGTGGAGCGCAGTCTCGAACAACGTCACACATTCGCTATACAGTTGGAGCATATGCTGGCCGATGGCGGTGTCTTCGGTGTCTTCATAAAACTTGACCAACTGATACCAGCTAAAGATATAATCCCAGAATTGATCGTCTTCCAGGTAACGGTGTTTCTTGCGGTTGAAGTCCACTTTATCGAATTCCGCCACGATGTCATCTTCGATGCGGCGGCGGCGTTTTTGAAGCGCAAAGCTCTTGTCGTTCATAACGAGGACATTTTCCTGACTAACGGTAAAAATCTCTAACAATGCTCGTCTCAATTGTGAACGACAGCACAAGCTCTGTCAAGCAGATCGCCAGGCCAAAACCCGCTGAGTCAACACGATCAACACGGCGGGCAAAAGCATCACCACCCCGGCATCGTCAATCGGCCCGTTATCCACCGGCGGCGGGGAGATCTGCAACGGCATCGGCACGAAGACCAGCGCGAAGACTACCAGCGCGAAGATCGCCACCCCCCGTCGCCGGTCATCCAGCCGCGTGATGTCGTCCAGCGGCACCGCGTGCAAATTCCCCATGAACAGGATCAACACCGCGAAGATCAGCAATTCCGGGGCCAGCGTCAGCGTGAGCAAAACCAGCCCACCCACCACAGGGTAATACAGGATCTTGGCGAAGCGACCGAACAACGCATAAAGAATATGACCGCCGTCCAACTGGCCGACCGGGATCAGGTTCAAGCCGGTGACCAGCAAGCCCGTCCAGCCCGCCCACGCCAACTGATTGACGAACACATCCCGCCCGCCAGACGGCAAGAACTCACCGAAGACGATCAGCTTAGAGACGGCGTACAGGATGCTGTTGCCTTCCACCAGGCCGCCTTGCGTCTGGCCGACTTCGGATGTCGCCAGCCCGATCAACAAAATCGGGATCGCGAAGATCAGCCCGGCCAGCGGCCCCGCCGCGCCGATGTCCAGCAGGATCTTACGATTACGCATCGGCTCCCGTAGACGAATGGCCGCGCCAAACGTCCCGAACAGGCCAAACGGAAACGGCAAAAAATACGGCAGAGATGCGGCGGTGTTATTGCGCCGGGCCGCGATGTAATGCCCCATCTCGTGCGCCCCCAGGATGAGCAAAATGCCGGTGGCATAGGGCAGGCCGCGCCACAGGTTCGCCAGCACGTTGTAATCCGCCAGTTCCATCTGGTTGAGTGTGTTCCCCGCCGCCATCAAAGAGCCGACCAACAGCACACTCAACACCGTGAGCGAAAACAGAATCAACGCCAGCCAGCCGCCGCCCTCATTCGGCTGGACTCGTCCCTGCACCACATAGATCTGGTGCGGCGGATCATCCGGCGCATTGGCCGGGCGTTCCCGGAAGATCGGGAGCAGGTCATGCGGTGCAAATAGCGCGTCTAATTGCTCATACGCCAGTTCAGAATCCAGCCGGAGTTGCCCCTTAAAGCTCATCAAAAGCTGGCTGTCTTCGGAGATTAAAAACAGATTGCGGCGTTCTTTTTCCGTATCGCCTTCCAACGCGAAGTCTTGCGAGTCGATCATCAGCACACGCTCGACCGCCTCATAAATTTCACTGTACAGGCTGTCCTGCGCGACAAATTCTTCTTCTTCTGCGAACAGTGTGTCCTGCCGCCGGACGATAACATGATCGTCGTCAATTGATGACGCGGGTTCGTTGAACATCAGAAACTACATCCAGATACCTTATACGACGCTTTCAAACAGTCTAAAGCGCGTTTGTTAATCCGGCGTGATAATTTGCCAAGACGCACCTGTACCAATCAACTGCAAGACCGTGCCATCCGGGCTGGTGAGATACAACGTATCCGCCCCGCCGAACAACGTGGCCTGCTGGAAGACGCCCTCATAGGTCACTTCCGGTTGGGTCGCCAGCCCCAGGCGATTGCGTACCGTGTCATTGCCGCGCCACACAAAGCCCAGGCGGGCAATCGGCTGGTAGAAGTTGGGCGGCGGCTGGAAGTTCGGGTCACTCTCCGGGTCTTCGCCGGGGGTATACACATTCTCAAAGCTGATCCAGGCCGGGTCAAAGCCATCGTTGAACAACGCATAGACGCGGTTCTGCTCTCCGATGTATATCATGCGCCCGCGCTCAAAGCCCTGTTCGATCAAAAACGACTCCACCGCGTCATCATCGGCGCATTCTTCCGCCGGCGGCGTGAAGAACCACTGCACCGGGCATTCCAGGGGGACGGCTAGCTCTTGCGACACCTGTTGCGCCTCCGGGCCGACCACCAGCAAGAAATCAAGCTGACCGCGATCCCGCGCACTGGTATCGACCGATTGCCGGCCATCCGGCGCGACGTTCCACAATCGTTCGCGATCCCCTTCGCGGTCAAGCTGGTAAATCACGGCCCGGTCGGCGTTGCGCGTAGACCACAACAACGTCACCGGGCTACCCGGTTCTACCGGCCCATCAGATTGAAAGAATTCGATGCGTGGCGCATTGGGGTTCACCACGCGGGTGGGTGTCGCCTCACCGGGCGCGGGTGTGACGGTCGGGCCGAACAGCGGCGTCGCCGTCGGACCGTCGCGGGGGGCGGGTGAAGGCGAGGCGGTGGGCCTCTGCGCTACGCGGGTGATTTCTGGCTCGACGGTCGGGGTCTGTGTGGGGCGCGCGGTTGGGATAATCTGCGGGGTGGCGGCGGCGCATCCACTGAGACCGACCAGCAGAATCAGGCCCATGATACACTGTCGATAACGGTTGAACCCGTGTAAGTGTTGGAGCTTTGGGTACATAGCAAATAAAAGCAATCGTCTGGATCCCTGCGAACGTCAACGCCCATAACAATCCGCTGGCATAGGCCGCCAAAGACCCCCACCAGATCGCATTGAGCACTTCTATTGTCAGCAAAATGCCGAAAATCACAAGGAGCGAAATCCACGCCAGCGGCCAATGCACATCATAATCCAGCGTCCGCAAGATCAACCGGCCCATCTGCACCGCGAAGAACCCGGCCAGCAAAATGCTGGAAAGATGCCACACCACCGCCTCATACTGCACCAGCACACTCAGCACAAAAGGCACCAGCGCGAAGGTCACCGCGCACAGGCTGAACTCCAGCGCGAAGCGAATTGCGGTCGCCTCCGCCACGTCGAACCCGTTCTGTTTACGACGCAACCCGGCGATCCCGGCCAGCGCAAAGCTCAAACTACCTAATATCATCACCGCATAAAAAAATTCTTGTCCGGTCATTATAGTATCTCCCGCAAATGGCTGACTTTCAAGCTCAGCATACACCGGCTAGCTCGTTCGTTGTCCCCTAACGGATGGGGGGATGATTAAGTTGCTGAATCCTGCCAGCGTGATACACTCATAGCATCCAAAGAATGATTATTGTTTACGGCTCTTTGGGATTTCGCGTGGTAAGCCAAAAATGTAATGTATTTCGTTAGGCAAACAAGCGAAATCCCTCAAGGTCAAGAAAAATCCGCTGAAAGACATGCTGGACATC
>DAOTTZ010000174.1:0-2063 GCA_034437535.1 Anaerolineae bacterium
CATTTGCTCAAACATCTGTTGCGGACTCGCTTCGGCATTGATGTCCAATCTTTTCAAGGCTCAATTGAGTTTGCGTTTTAATTTCACATCAGGCGTACTCTATAAATTGCAACAGGCCTACCGCTATGAGGCGGTCGCCCTGCTGGCGAACGTCAACGAGAAGACCCAGCGCATCAACGGTCATGAGGTTCCTTACCGGTTGATCGAAGCGCAGGCCCAAGCACTCGGAATCCCGGCATATGCCGCGCAGATGCCACCCTATCCTAGTAACGAAATCTACGAAGGGCGGCTGGAAGAAGCCCTGGCGCAATGCCGCACCGGTGGGGTCAACCAGATCGCTTATGGTGATTTGTTTCTGGAAGACATCCGGGCATACCGCGACGCCCACCTCAAGCGCATCGGCATGAAGGGCATTTATCCGTTGTGGGGCCGGGATACGGTAGGGTTGGCGCGGGAGTTCATCGACAGCGGGTTTAAGGCCATCGTCACCTGTGTTGATCTCACCCGGTTGAACGATTCTTTCCTGGGGCGGGAATACAGCACGCGCTTCCTCAGCGATTTGCCGGATCACATCGACCCGTGTGGGGAAAATGGCGAATTTCATACGTTCGTTTACGCTGGGCCAAACTTAAGCCAGCGTGTTGACTTTACACTGGATAATCCGTATGTGATTGGGGAGCGTTGGGCTTATTGCGACATCGAAGACAGCCCCGGTTGAGGTGCCCATGAAACTTCTACTGGTGACGACCTATTTCGAGCCGGATTCCGGGGCGGCGGCGGTGCGCTTGGCGCGGCTGGCCCGCCACCTGGCCCACAACGGGCACGACGTCACGGTGTTGACGACCCTGCCACATTACCCGCAGGGCAAGATCGACCCGGCTTACCGGGGCCACTTCACCCGCATTGACTGGCTGGACGGTGTGCGCGTGGTGCGGACGTGGTTATGGGCGACGCCAAGTGCCCGCATCAGCCGCAAGCTCATCAGCCAGATCAGCTTTTTGTTGGCCGGGGTGTTGCGCGGTCTGCCGCTCCCCCGGCCTGATGTGATTTTGATCGAAGCACAGCCGGTCTTCACCAACCTGGCCGGGGTGTTGCTGGCCGGGATCAAGCGCGTGCCATACGTGCTGAACATCAGCGACTTATGGCCGGATCATCTGCTGTCCGTCGGCGTACTCAACGAGCATGATCTGGTGTATCAGGCCGCCCGGCGGGTGGTCGATTTCACCTATCGCAACGCGGCAGAGATCGCGGTGATGAGTCCGGCATGGGGCCGGGCGATTGCCGGTTACATCGGCACAGATGAGACACTGCATGTGATCTACAATGGGGTTGATCTGGAACGCTTCGCGCCGGGCGCGTCGGGCGAATCCTTCCGGCGCAAGTATGACCTGGACGACCGTAAGATCCTGTCGTTCATCAGCACGTTTACCACCCCTTACGACTTCGACACGCTGTTAGCCGTCGCGGAAGCGTTTAAGGACCGGGAGGATGTGCAGGTCGTCTTTTGTGGCGGTGGGAGCCAGCAAGACCGGTTGGAAGCATGGCTGGCGACCGACCCGATGCCCAACGTCCGGTATCTGGGTTGGATCGACTACGCCGATGTACCTGCCGCCTGGGCCGCCTCGGATGTAACGTATCTGGCCCTGCGTGATAACCCGCTGTATGCTGGCACGATCCCGGCTAAGTTTTATGAGGTGCTGGCAAGTGGTGTACCGCTGGTCTGTGCGGTGCGTGGGGAAGCGGCCCGCATGGTGGAAGCCAGCAACGGCGGCATCGTCACCCCGCCGGGTGATGTGGCCGGGTTGGTAGCCGGGATCAACCATCTGCTGGATGACGACGACGCCCGTGACGGCCATGCGCGATCCGCCCGTGCTTATGCCGAAGCAAACTTCAACCCGGCGGAAGTCGCCCGCCGCTACGAACGCTTGTTATCCCGCGCCCGGCGTGGATTTTAATCTTTAACCAAAGCGCATCCTTTATCCTATAGAAGACATACAAAATTATGGTTCTTTAGGACTTCGCGTGGTGAACAGAAGTTCCAGTGAAATGAGTGAAAATATTTG
>DAOTTZ010000175.1:0-53656 GCA_034437535.1 Anaerolineae bacterium
TACCAGCAGGGTGAGTTGATGGGCTACGAAGTACGCGAATACCTGCTGGAAAAATGGGGTCGCAAATGTGCTTACTGTGGCGTGCAAGATATGCCGCTTGAAATTGAACACATCGTCCCGAAATCACGCGGCGGGAGTAATCGCGTATCAAACCTGACGATTGCCTGTACAGTGTGCAATCAACGCAAAGGCAGTCAGACTGCTCAAGAATTTGGCTACCCTCAGATTCAGGCACAGGCAAAGAAGCCCTTGCGCGATGCCGCAGCGGTCAATGCGACACGTTGGGCGATTTATAACGGCTTGAACAATGGCACAATGCCTGTGGAAGTTGGCACAGGTGGGCGTACAAAGTTCAACCGCCGTACACAAGGCTATCCTAAAGCACATTGGATCGACGCTGCTTGTGTTGGCGAAAGCGGTGAGCAAGTCTATATTGCACCGGATCACGTACCTTTGGCAATTAAAGCAAATGGACATCAATCGCGCCAAATGTGCGGTGTCAATAAATACGGCTTCCCGCGCACAAAAGCAAAAACTGGACGAGTGCAAAAGGGGTTCCAGACCGGTGACATTGTTAAAGCCATTGTCACAAAAGGGAAGAAAATCGGCACTTATGTTGGGCGGGTGGCAGTGCGAAGCTCAGGTAGCTTCAATATCGCTACCCGCAAAGACACGGTGCAGGGCATCAGTTATCGCTACTGCACCCATCTACACAAATCAGATGGATATGGTTACCAGTAAAGGAGAAGCGGCTTCCTCCACCCGCTAAAGCAGGTGGTTTCTGCCGCAAGTTTCCGATGATAAGCGAAAAAACCATTACAACTTTAGAGTTACACAAGATCCTGGAAAGTATCGCGACGGAGACCACTTTCTCCGCCGGGACTGACCTGGCATATGAAATTTTCCCCTCAACCGACCTGGAAGAAACCCGCGTCTGGCAGAGAGAAACAGCCGAAGCCCGCGAACTGTTCGAAAAGGGAAGCAACGTCACACTGGGCGGGGCCAGAGACGTGCGCGAAGTCTCGATCTCGGCTCAACGCGGCGTCATGATCGACGCCTCAACCTTGCTGGATATTCGCACAACCCTGCGGCGCGGGGCCACCCTCAAGCGGACATTGGGCCGCATGAGCCACACATATCCGCTTCTGGCAGATATTGTCGCAGAAGTAGAAGAATGCCCGGAGCTACAGGAAGTCATCGCCAAAGCCATTGACGACAACGGCGACATCAAAGACACAGCCAGTGCCAAACTCGCCATCATCCGCCGCGATCTCAAATCCGCCTTCGACCGGCTTCAGAATAAGCTCAACCGCATCATTTCCTCCAACAAATCACAATATCTACAAGAATCAATCATCACCATGCGGAGTGGGCGGTATGTGATACCGTTAAAAGCGGATAATAAGGGTAAAATACCCGGCGTCATCCATGATACGTCCTCCTCTGGCGCGACGTTATTCATCGAACCACTGGAAACAGTCGAGTTGAACAATCAATGGCGCGAACTTCAAATCGAAGAAGAAAAAGAGATCCGGCGTATCCTGCGCGAACTCACGCAGTTAGTCGGCGAAGAATCCGAATTCATCGTGCGGACGGTCGAAGTGTTGGGCTATCTGGATCTTGTCTTTGCCCGCGCACACTATGCCGATAAGATCAACGCGGTTCAGCCGATGATGATCCCGTTTGAGCCAAAAGCGAGTAATAATGATCATCCCGGAAGCACCATCTACTTAAAAGGCGCACGGCATCCCCTGCTGAACACCAAAAACGTCGTCCCAATTGACGTGGATTTTGGCGAAGATACCTGGGTGATTACCATCACCGGGCCGAACACCGGCGGTAAGACCGTATCACTCAAGACGGTGGGCCTGCTAACTTTGATGGCCCAATGTGGCCTGCATCTGCCAGCCGAAGAAGCACGCTTGACCGTGTTTACCGGCATCTATGCAGACATCGGCGACGAGCAAAGCATCGAACAAAACCTGAGTACCTTCTCCTCACACATGACCAACACAATTGACATCTTGCAAAATTGCGACTCGCAGTCGTTAGTCCTGCTGGATGAAGTTGGTGCTGGCACCGACCCCACAGAAGGCTCTGCCCTGGCGCGGGCCATCCTGACGACCCTGCTCGACCGGCATGTCACCACGATGGTGACGACCCATCACCCCGAACTCAAAATTTACAGTGTAGAGACACCGGGCGTGCGCAATGCCAGCGTTGAATTTGACGTCCAAACCCTCGCGCCGACCTACCGGCTGGTTATCGGCCTGCCGGGACGCTCCAACGCGCTGGACATCGCAACCCGCCTGGGCCTGCCAGGTGACATCATCCAGCGGGCACGCGGGATGGTCGCCACCGAAGACCTGGCGGCTGATGATCTGCTGGATGAAATCACCCGCACGCGGGAAGAAATCCGCCATGAATACGAGCGCATCGCCGACGAACGGCACGCCCTGGAAGAACAAAATGCGGCGTTACTGGCCCGGTTAGATCAGATCGAAGACGAACGACGCGACGTTATCAACAGTGCCCGCCGACACGCCGAAGAAGAACTGGCCGATTTCCGGCGAGAATTGAAGAAGCTACGCGAAGAATTCCGCCGTGCCGGGATGCCGCTGGATAAACTCAACGCGATGCAAGCAGTGGCCGAACGCATCGCAGAATACGGCATCGAACCGCAAGAGCAAGCCCCGCAACGTGATGATAGACCGGATTTCATCCCCCAATTAGGTGATAAAGTCTGGCTGGATACGCTCAACGCGGAAGGCACCGTCACCGAATTAGACGGCGAAGACGCGGTGGTTCAGGTCGGCACGTTGCGCGTCCGGGCGGAAGTCGGTGACCTGCAAAAACGGTCACGCAGTCAAAAGCGCGAGATGAAGCGCGGGCACGTCCGTACTTACGAGCCAAGCGAAACAGTCACCTATGAACGCGGGGAATCGCCCGGTATGGAGTTAGACCTCCGGGGCGAACGGGTGGAAGGTGCGCTCCAACGGTTAGATCGTTATGTAGACGCGGCTTATACTTACGGCCTGCCCTTTGCCCGCATTATTCACGGTAAGGGCACCGGGGCGTTACGCAAGGCCGTGCGTGATGTCGTGGAGACACATCCGCTGATCTCTAAGGTAGAGACGGCCAAGCCCAAAGAAGGCGGTGATGGCGTGACCATCATCCACATGGTGCCACTGACCTGATATGGACGACCTACAGCAAACCCTCATGACGATATTCCCGGAGGCGGACGCCGCCGCGCTGGACTTCCTGGCCCAAAACGCGACCGTCCGCCAATACCCGGCAGAAGTCAAGCTGTGCAACGAGGGCGAAATCGAAGACGTGATGTATATCTTGCTCGATGGTCAGGTCGAGATCTGGCGATTCATGGATGGGGAGATGATCCTGGTCGATGCATTGACGGAAAAGACGACGATTGGCGCGTTTAGCCTGGTGCTGGAAACCCCGCGCACATCCGATGTGATCACGTCAGAGCCAGTCACCGT
Source organism: Anaerolineae bacterium (assembly GCA_034437535.1). Classification (GTDB taxonomy): domain Bacteria; phylum Chloroflexota; class Anaerolineae; order Aggregatilineales; family Phototrophicaceae; genus J038. Next base: position 3,501 of record DAOTTZ010000175.1, read on the forward strand.
GATGGAAATCAACCGGCGGGTGTTCCTGGATGTGATCGAAGCGCACCCCCATTTTATGTTGACCCTGACGCGCATGTGGTTGGCCCACCTGCTAGCCCAGGAAGCCGGACGACTGGTTAACATTGCCCGCCAACGCAAGACGCAAACCGACCGCCATTCGATCTTTATCAGTTATGCCCGTGCAGATGAGACCTTCGTCCGTAAGCTGGCTCACGACCTGAAAAAGCATCAATTATCAGTCTGGCTGGATGTATTCGACATTGACGCGGGCAAAAGCTGGGCGCGGCAGATCGGCAAAGCATTAGATACCTGCCAGGCGATGATCCTGGTGCTTTCGCCGTCGAGCATCGCGTCAGAAAATGTCGAGGACGAATGGAATTACTATCTGGATAAAAAGAAGCCGATCATCCCGCTCTTTTATCAACCCTGCGATGTACCCTACCGACTGTACCGGTTACAATACATCTCGTTCCACGAAACAGCTTATAAAAGCGCATTGGCGCGTCTGGTCGCCAGTGCCGGTCAAATCTTAGCGTGAGGATAAATAACCCCTATGACTGTTCACTATTGGCACAACCTCCCACCCGGGCCAAACCCGCCAGAGATTATTAACGTGATCGTCGAAGTGCCGAAAGGCACCCGCAACAAGTACGAATACAGCAAAACCAACGGCGTGATTAAGCTCGACCGGGTGTTGTATAGCCCGTTGCATTATCCCGGTGATTACGGCTTCATCCCGCAGACGTACTTCGAAGATGACGACCCGATGGACGTGCTGGTGATGATGAATGCCCCCACGTTTTCCGGTTGTTTGATCGAAGCCCGCCCGGTCGGTATGTTCAAGATGATCGACGGCGGGGAGACCGATTACAAAGTGCTGGCCGTCCCCGCTACCGACCCGGCGTTTGATGGCATCAGCGTGCTGGAAGATGTCCCGGCGCACTTCCCAAGAGAAGTACAACATTTCTTCATGGTCTACAAGCAACTCCAGGGCGCGGACGTCAGCAACGAAGGCTGGGTCAATGTCGAAGATACACGGAAAGCCATCCAGGATGCGATGGCGGCGTACAAGACCAAATTCCAGGTTTGATGTAACTGAGAAATCGACCGATGACTTAATCGGCGTACTAAAGCAGAAGCCATGATGATCTGGCTCTGTGTGCGGGCTTTCAAAACAGGCCGGGTGTGGTACCCGGCCTGCTCACGCTTAGCAATAGGTTGAGGGTTAGTCTTCGACTGTTGAGAGTCCGTCCCCGTTGTAACCGCGCCCCACACCGCGATAGACAAAGCCGTAATCGCGCATCTTCGCCGGTTCATAGATGTTGCGCCCATCGAGCAAAATCGACGTCTTCATCGCTTCCCGGATGCGAACCATATCCAACTGCTTGAACTCGTTCCAGGGCGTGGCAATCACCAGCGCATCCGCGCCTTCTGCCGCTTCATAGGGCGTCTGGCAGGGCTGGATCTCCGGCAATTCTTCCAACGCATTTTCCATCGCCACCGGGTCATAGGCTCGCACCGTCGCCCCCTGCTTGATGAGATGCTCACAGATCGACAGAGACGGCGACTCGCGGATGTCGTCGGTGTTTTCCTTAAATGCCAGTCCTAATACCGCGATGACTTTACCCTTTAGATCGTTGTCCAGCAGGTCATTGAGCTTGCGGGCGACATGCCGCCGCTGGAAGCTGTTGATCTCCATCACAGCGTGGAGCAATTGCGGGTGCATTCCGTGCGTCTGCGCCATGTATGCCAGCGCGGAAACGTCCTTCGGAAAACAACTTCCCCCGTATCCCACCCCGGCTTGCAGAAAGTGATGGCCGATGCGCTTATCAAAGCCCATGCCCTGCGCCACTTCCATTACGTCCGCGCCGAGCTTCTCGCAGATGATGCTGATCTCATTGATAAAGCTGATGCGCGTCGCCAGGAACGCATTCGAAGCGTACTTAATCATCTCTGCGGTGCGAAGATCGGTCATGACGATGGGCGCACGAAGCGGTAGATAAAGCTGAGCCACCGCCTCCGATGCATCACGATCCATCGAGCCTAGCACCGTTCGATCTGGATCCATAAAATCCGCAACGGCAGAGCCTTCGCGCAAGAATTCCGGGCAACTGACCACAGAAAATTTAATGGGATTGACCTGTTTACTGCGGATAATGTTCGCCACCCAATCTCCGGTGCCGACCGGCACCGTTGATTTATTGATGACGTAAACCGGATGCGTCATCTTCTCGGCGATGGTCTCCGCCGCACTCCGTACATACTTCAGGTCGGCCTCACCATCGACTCCCTCTGGCGTGCCGACGCAGATGAAGATAAATTCGGCGTCCTGCATGCCTTCGTCGTAAGATGTGGTAAAACTCAAGCGGCCAGCGGCCACGTTCCGCTCTACCATGTCTTTTAAGCCCGGTTCATAGATCGGGAGCTTGCCTTGCTTGAGATTCTGAATCTTTTTCTCGTCAATATCAACCGTGATAACGCGATTACCCAGGTCAGCGAATCCCGTCCCGGTGACCAGACCGACGTACCCCGTCCCGATGACGCAAATATTCTTCATGATTGTCCTCGTTCGTTAGTTCATCATTGTTTGTACACAGCATGTGTTATATATGCTCAATACATACTCTAACATCCGGCCAGATGTATAGGGTATGATCTTTAAGACTTGATGGTGACCGGTTCGGCCAGCATCTCACGGGCCACCCGCCGCCCGATCTCCACCGCATAATTCGTCCCACGATCCCAGGGGTAAACCTGGCTCATGCTGGCCCAGTAAAGCCCCGGCACCGGCGTCTTGAGCGGTGGGATGTTCTGGCTATGGTTCACACCCGGCACTGGCTGGGCATACGGGGCGCGGAATACGTGCGCTCCTTTGATCCAACTTTTACGGAATTCCGGGTTGATGATGTGCAATACATCGGTGAAGCGGCGCGTCAGTTCTTCCTCACTGATCTGGAAGTATTCGTGATCGGGCGCGACATAATCCCCACAATAGACCAGCACGTTGCCGCCATAATATTCTTTCGGGAGCCAGTTGGTATGCTCAACCAGAGCTAAAAATGGAAACTGGCTGTTGTGTTTATCTGCACTGGTGGCGGGCAGATTCAACCAATAGGTACCGTCCGTCAAGAGCGACTGATCCAACTCCAGGATGACGCATAACGCGCCGATGCTCTCCAACGAGTCTACCTGCTTGCCGTAAGGGGTGTCGTCCAGATGCTCCCCGGTCATCTTCCGCAATAAGCGCGGGGAGGTGGTACTCAGCACCCGATCATAAGGTTGTGCATCCCCCTGAACCACAATCTGCGGTTGCCCATCAGCCCAGGCGATGCGCTCTACACGGGTACCGGTCTGGATCGTGACATCACCCACAGCCAGCAGTGCCGCCGCCATATCATTTAATGCGGCCTGGAAGCCCCCTTTGTAGATGCCCAGGCGAAGCGACCGCGACCGGATCCGCGCCCACATCCAGGCCATGTTGACCTCCTGGTAGCGTTTGCCGAACTTGCCGATGAGCAACGGACGGAAGAACTTATCGTAAGCATCCTGGCCCATGTGGCTCTGCATCCACTCGTGTGCGGTGTATTGCTCCAGGTCGGTGCCGTCTGCCTTCGTCTTGAGGTACGCGCCCCAGATCGCCATCCGCGCTGTGCTGACCGGCCCGATAGGAAGAAAGAGAGCCGATGGCGAAATTTCTGAGCGATAAATATCGCCGTCGATCCAATAACTGGTCTTGGGGCGCGGGTAGATCACGTTATCCCACAGGCCCATTTCTTCCAGCAGAGCTTTAACGTCTGTATCGGATTCAAACCAGTGATGATAAAACTTTTCCAGATACCATTCCCAGCCCGGTTGCTTGAACCCTGCCGCTAACCCGCCGACTGTCGCTTCCGCCTCATACAGCGTGACACGGTGCCCGGCTTGCGCCAGATCCCAGGCGGCGGCCAACCCGGTGGCCCCTGCGCCGATAATACCTATACTTTGCTTCGCTTGTGTCATCACAAATTTCCCTATCGCATTGGTGAACGTCTGACGGCGGATTCTTCTGCCGCTTGATCTTCCAATTCTTGTGCCTGTGTGATCGCCTGCCAACCCAGGCCCTGCCGCGCCAGGAACAGGAATCCAGCTACCGTCACCGGGAGCCAGATAACGATGTGTGTGGTTATGGCATAGGTCAGGGCTTGCGCTTCGCCGATGCCAACGCCGATCAACACGGCAGACGCGAAGAACTCGAACACACCGATCTGACCGGGGGAAGCCGGGATCAACCCGGCCAGGTTCGCCGTGCCCACAACCAGCAAGATCACCGGATACCCGACCTCTATGCCGAATGCAATCGCCACCGCCCAATAAGTCAACGCCTCGATCATCCAGGCCCCGTAAGACGCGCCAATGATACTCAGCAATTGTAGCGGTGTCCGTAATCCTTCTAACCCACCAATCACATCTTCGGCTATCCGGTCGATCAACGCGCCGATCTTACCAGGAAACCGACCAGCCACGATAAAGCGTAACCAATTCGGGCGGGCCGCCAGCACAAAAAACACAGCCAGTGCCCCCAGGAACACCGGCGCGGTAAACATCGCCACTTGCTGGACGTCTTCACTGACGCTTTCCACAAACAACAACGACACTAAAATAAACGTGAGCATCACCAACCCGTCAAAGATACGCTCGACTAAAGCCGTCGTCGCCCCCTTGACAATCGGCACGCCGAAGTTCCGCTTGAGCAGATAAACCCGCAGGGCCTCCCCACTGCGGAAAGGATAAACGTTGTTGCCCATGTAACCGATGCACACCAGCGGATACATCCCGCGATACGGCACATCCGGCTGGATGGCCCGCGCCAGCACCCACCAACGAAACGTGAGAATCGCCACGACCAGAAAGTAATTGACCGCCCCCAGCAACAACCAACCCAGGTTGGCCCGGCCCAGTTCGTCGATGATCTGCCCTGGTTCTAAGTTACGAAATGCAAACCACAAAAATATCGCGCTAATCCCCAGGCCAACCAGTACGGCCAGACGTTGTTTGTTGTTCAAGCCAGCTCCGTTTTGTTACATCGTATCCGCCTCATTGTAAAGCCTGCCACGCCACAGGGAAACGGGCTATCTAAACCAGGCTCATGCAATTTAGGCCGTTCTCTAATGTTGTCTCAACTCACTTTTTAATTAAAATGTATGAAAATAACAGTAGATTATTTGTGAATTTTATCCAAAAGGATTATTTATGTCTGTCCTCCGGCAAGTCCACGGCGCATTCACGACATTTGTCGCCAACATCTACCGTAATTGGGGAGAAACCTTCGTCCAGCGCGGCCAGAACCTGGATGCTATTAAAATTTGTTCGCGGTCACTCCGGCTAAATCCAGATGCGGTCGATGCTTACGTCCAACGGGGACGGGCGTATCTACAATATGGTGATTATGACCGCGCCCTGGTCGATTTTGCAGAAGCCCTCAACCGTTATCCACATCGCAACCATTACACGGCAGAGATCTACACCTGGTACGGGCTGACACATTATTACAACAAAGACCTGAGCGAAGCGATCATCGCCTTTAACATCGCACTTCACATCAACCCACTCGAATCAATGGCGTATGTTTATCGCGGTATGACTGAGCAAGCTTATGGCAACTTCCCCGCCGCCATCCATGATTTTACCCACGCCATCCACACCGATAAAGAAAATTTCATCGCCTACCGTCACCGGGGCGATGCCCATGTGCATAACGGGAACCTGAAGGCCGCCATCGGCGATTACATACGATATATTGAAGTGGGCACGTTACACAACGCCCGCCGCCTGACTGAAATCCGTGAGAAGATCAATCAACTTCAGCTTCAACTCGCGGCGGCGTAATCTGCTTGACACCGGCACATCCGGCAGGAATAATACAGTCGATTGATCGATTTATTGTTTGGTGTGCCTTTTATGATTCCATTATTTGCGGTGGCGGTCTTAATCGCCATCATTGGCTATTTCTTGTTACGTGCCCGGTTCCATGGCCAGGCAAGCTTGCATTACAACGCGGGCGAATTCGACGCGGCGATGGGCCTCTACAATCGCATCATCCGGTTTTACCCGCGTGATGCCGCCGCCTACCGCAACCGGGCACTCGTGCATATGCAACGAGACAATTACCCCGCCGCCGTGTCTGATTTCGACAAAGCCATCGAATACAACCCGCGTGAAGTGGGCCTGCGCCTGGAACGGGCGACACTCTACACCCAATTGAAACAATATGATGCGGCACAAGAAGCCTATGCCAACATGGTCAACCTCTCGCCGGAAAATCCCCAGGTGTATCTCAACCGGGCCTGGTTTCGGATCAAGACTGGCGATTATGCCGGGGCGATTGCCGATACTGAGACCGCCCAGCAACACATCCGCGCCATGCAGGATAAATCCGACAAATTCGGCGCATACATGAACGATGGCGTGAGCTTAAACCAGATGCTCAGTCATCAGGCGATTCATGCCATCAGCCTGACCGGAGCCGCTTATACCCGCATGGGCCAGCACGACGACGCAATCACTGCCTATGAACAGGCCATCGCAGAAGACCCCGAAGACCCGATGCTCCGCAATGATAAGGCCGAAGCCCACTTCAACGCGGGCGATTACAGCATCGCGCTGGCTGTCTTCCAGCAAGCCTATGACCTCATGGAGCAACACGCGGACCAGTACCCGGCGCAGACCCTCAGCGGGCAAACCATGCGGGAGTTTATCACCGCAGGGCTGGCGATCTCTCATTACAAGCTCGGTCAGTTCGATGACGCGCTCCCGCTGTGGACTCAGTTGATGGAAAAGAATGACAAATATGCTGACCCGGACTGGGTAGAAAATGAACTCAACTGGACGCCTCATCTGGCGCAGGCCAGCGCAGAGCTTACCGAACAAATAGCAGTCAGGAGTGCCTGATGAACAACGGCGGTAACAATCAATTCGGCATGTGGAACTGGTTCCTGGTGTTCTTCGCCGCTATGCTCATCTTCGGCATCATCGGCGGCGGCGGGAGCTTTTTAGGCTTGCTGATCCTGATGCTGTTTCTAGGCGGGGGCGGCTATGTGCTGGCGACACAGTTCGATGCGTTCCGGCGGCCCGGTGCCTTCATCAACTTTTTACATGCCCGCAACTTCTTGAGCCAGGGCAAAGTTCAACAAGCCCTGGAACATTATGATAAAGCCCTGGACATGAACCCGGATTTCGAGATCGCCCGGCGGGAAAAGGCCGCCGTCTTGATGGCTATCGGCAGTCACTCCGAGGCCGGGGATACCCTGGATCAATTCGGCGATGAAGCCGCCCGCAAGATCCAGGTCTTCCGCATGAAAGTAACGTCTTTGCTCACCCAGGGCAAATGGCAAGAGGTCATCGCGTTGTGCGATGAGATGATCGAACAAAATCCCGATTATGCCGGTAGTTATCTCTCACGGGCACACGCCCAACAGCAGATCGGTCACATCACCGAAGCCATGTGGGATTACGAAGCCTTTATCGAGCGCAAGCCGAACCATGCCCCCGCTTATGCCAGCCTGGCGCAGATCTACATGGCACAAGGTCTGCTGGAAAAAGCTGAAGACGCCTTCTCGACTGCCATCGAGCGGCGACCGAAGTTCGGCGCAAGTTATGCCGGGCGGGGTTATGTGCGGGCCATGCGTGGCGAAATCGACACGGCCTATGATGATGCCGAGACGGCCATCCACTACGAACCGAAAAATCCTGGTTCGTATCTGGCGCGGGGATATGCCCTGGCCCTATCCAGCAATTATCAGGATGCCTTCGATGACTTCCAGCAAGCACTGGATCTGCAACCAGATTATCCGTTTGCGGTCGTAGGCATGGCGATTACGCACCAACTCCAGGGCAATCGTCTACAATCCGGCGCACTCTGGCGGACGCTGGTCAAACGAGAGCCGCGCTTCGCCGAACCCGATCATGCGGTGAAGTTCTTCGGCCTGCGCGGTGATGCGGCAGAGGCGGCCCGGTCCATCGCAATGGATCTATGACCGGCTTGATTTTCAGTCGGTCTATCGCCAAGATAACAAACAATACGACCCCATGCGAAAGGCCATTCTGATGGAAATTGGCGTTTTAGCCCTGCAAGGCGCGTTCATCGAACATGAAAAGACACTCAACCGGCTAGGAGTCTCCACGCGGCAGGTACGGCTACCCGCCCACCTGGATTCAATCGACGGCTTGATTATTCCAGGCGGAGAAAGCACGACAATCGGCAAGCTGGCGACGAGCTACGGCCTGATGGAACCGCTCCGGGCGTTCACGGCACAAAGACCGACCTGGGGCACCTGTGCCGGTATGATCTTCCTGGCGAAAAAGCTCGATCATAACGTGCAACCGATCCTGGGGCAGATGGACATCACCGTGAATCGTAATGCGTTTGGACGGCAGATCGACAGCTTCGAGGCCGACCTGAGCATCCAGGGGATAGGCGACGACCCATTCCACGCGGTGTTCATCCGTGCGCCAGTCGTCACCGAAGCCCAACCCCAGGTTGAAGTCCTCAGCCAGCTAGATGACGAGCGCATCGTCGCCGTCCGGCAGGAGCATCTGCTGGCGACCGCCTTCCACCCGGAGCTAACCGACGATGACCGTCTGCATCGCTTGTTCCTCACCATGATCGAAAAAGGTTAATCTACTGGGGAAGAAATCTGATACACTGGAAGAAATATACGCCACAGGAGGGAGGCTTCCATGACGACTTACGACCCACAAGACGCAGACGAACTCGACGACTTCGACGAAGAAGACGAGGAAGTTTTCGAGGATGACCTGGAATATGAAGACCTGGAAGATGTCGATGATCCACTGGCCGATGACGACTTCGACGACCTGGATTTAGGGACGGAAGAAGAAGACGAAGATTACATCGACGATGAAGGCTTCGACATCAGTGAGTTTGACGACGACGACGAAGAAGGTGATTTATACGGCGACGATGACAGCATCTACGATGATGACGAGGACGAAGGCTATTACGAAGACGAATACGACGTCTAAGGGCGGTGCTTAACCGCCCTTGCCTCAGGCTTATGTGTTGATGGGGAAGATCTTACCGGGATTCAAGATGCCGTTAGGATCCAGCGTAGCTTTAAGTGCCTGCATCACAGCAAGCGACTCGCCATGCTCCATCTGCATGAACTCCGCCTTACCCATGCCGACGCCGTGTTCCCCGGTGGCAGTCCCTCCCAACGCAATCGCATGTTTGACGATCTCCCGGTCACAATCCAACGCCTGATCGAACTCGGCCTGTGTTTCCCAGGGGAATTCAACATGAATGTTACCATCCCCGGCATGACCGATCATCGTGACGTGCAGACCGCGTGATCGGGTGGTGGTCTCGATGTAGTCGATCAACGCCGGATACTGGCTGATCGGCACGGCGACATCCATGATGAAGAATTTCTTATTCGGCATCGACCGCTTGAGGATTTCCAGCGAATGGTGCCGCGCCCGCCACAAGCGCTGACGCTCGGTATTGTCGGTCGTCGTCTTGATCTGGACGGCTCCCAATTCCTCACAGATGTCGCGCACCATATCTACACCCATATCCAGCGCGGTATCATTGGCCGCGTGGAATTCCATAAACAAGGTCGGGTTCGGTGTCAGGCCCACGTCTTCGGCTTCCTGCAACATGCGGCTGTGTTCCGCGTCGATGAATTCTAACGCGGCTGGATCTAACCCACTGCCACGCACCGCCACCACCGCTTCGACGGCTTGCTCAACCGTCTGGAACGCGGCCACCACCGCGCTTTTATACATCGGGATCGGTACCAATTTAAGGGTAGCCCGTGTGATGACACCCAGGGTTCCTTCACTCCCGACGAACAGATGCAACAGATCATAACCAGAGGCGTGTTTGATCGACCGTGAACCGACCTCAATCAACCGGCCATCGGCCAGCGCCACCTGCATCTTCAATACATTGTCTTTGCTCGCGCCATATTTCACCGTGCGGATGCCTGCCGCGTTGTTCGCCAACATCCCGCCGATGCTGGCATTTGCTCCTGGATCCGGCGGGAAGAACAATCCATGCCGGGCCAATTGCGCGTTGAGGTCTTTATGCCCGATGCCCGGCTCAACCGTCACCTGGAAGTCCTCATCATGGACGGCGATAATCTGTGTCATCTTTTCAAGCGAAAGCAGAATGCCACCGTGTATCGGGATCGCGTTCCCTTCTAATCCGGTCCCGACACCCCAGGGCGTGACCGGGACGCGATGGTCATTTGCCCAGCGCAAGACATCCGCCACATGCTGAGCCGTCCGCGCCCACACGATCAGATCGGCAGGATGCGCGTCAAAGTGGGATTGATCGACCGCCCGCAGATCAAGCTCGGCCTGGGCCGTGCTGACGTTGGCCGCACCAACCAGGGCGGCAATCTCCGCGATATGTTCGGTCGTCACTGTGTTATAAGCTAAATCTGAAATCATGATGCAATACTATCCACCGGATTCATCGTTTTGTCCCATTGTATCATCCAGATAGTACAGGCGGCAGTCCTCAGAAATCTCCTGCACCAGGCCGGGGGCCAGCACAGTATGGGCCTCTGGCGCGGTCAGTTGCGTCTCTACCAGCGGCAAATTCTGGCAGTAGACGTACCAGGTCGGCGTGTTATCCAGCACGGCGACATAATTCTGTGCGCCGATTAGAGGCCGGTCGGTATAAAATTCTAACGTCGGCACATCTGCCGCATCCTGGAAGTTGAGCACAACCGGCTCATCAGCCGGTACGGTCGCGTTGATCGCGGTGTAGACATCCGGTATCCAGGGGATCGATTCCGACACATGGGAGATGACATAGACGAACAGCGCACAGGCCACCACCCCAAATAGCAAGATGCCATCCAGCGCGGGCCGTGCCCACCGGCGAATACGCGGGTTCTGACGACCGTAAACAAAGGCCAAAGCTCCACTCAATGCCAGGGCCGGCACGAGTGACACCTTGTAATAATCGTGGATGTAGCTGGCATTGCGGAAGACCAATTGATACATCAAGCCGGAGACGAACAACCCCAGCGTGAACACCACCGCGAAACGGTCAACACGCTTACGGCGCATGGTGAACACACCCCACATCGCCAGGATAATCAACCCCGGCGAACCGAGATAAGCGACATGGGCCGTGATCCGAACGAAGAATTCAAACAGGGAGAACGAATCGGCCCCACTCCGCAGGACGCTATCACTGGTGCGATAGAAAAACTTATCCACGATGAACTCAAACGAGCCGGACCACTGCGCCTGATAGAACAACAAAAGCGCGGCAATCGCACCGAGCGTCACCACGCCCAGGCCCACAACACCGACTCGATGCCGCCGATCACCGAGAAATAGCGCAGTGATGCCGACAAAGCCGATGATAAACACGCCCAACCAGGCCGACCAGGCCGCCAGGATCGCACACCCGGCCAACGCCAGGAATCGCCAGCGATTCGGACGGCGGAGCCAGTTAATCATCACCGCCGCGAAGAGTAACCCGGCGGCCATCCCCAGCGGATCATGCCCCGGTACGCGCCCGATGAACGACACAAACGGCACAAGCGCATAGATCAAAGTGGCCCAACGTGCCACCCGCACCCCATAAAGACGCCGCCCTATCACATACATCGCCGCCGTGCTCAACAGCGTGACCGCCGCAAACCCCCACCGCATCGCCAATTCATTAAAGCCGAACAGGGCCGATGTGACCGCCGGAACATAGACGATCAGCGGCGGATGTGATGTGTAACGTTCCAGGTTGTCCGGCTCGACCGGGTACCCGGTGCGCGTCGGGAGCAGGCCGACCTCTTCGAAGCTATACCGTTCGAAGTTCCGCACGGAGGCAGGCACCCACACACGCGCCTGCTGACCGTTCCAGGGTGCATCCAGGCGGAAGATCAGCAATGCCCAGGCCAGCAAAAAGATGATAATCAACGGGCCATATGTACGGCTCATGATGCCCCCCTGTTATACACACGGCAATCTTTGATCTGGGTGTATGACCGCCCCGCCAGAACAGGCGGGTAGACATCGGCTTCGGGATCTTCCAGGCAGTACACATACGCCGCGACTGTATCGGCCTGCTCCGGCGGGATCTCCCACCAGGTGGCACGGAACGCATAGTAGGCCACTATGTTATCGCGAAAGATGACATTGCCGCCGACGATCTCATCGACCGTGGTCTGTGCTTGCAAGGCTTGCGCCACCTGCGGGATGTAGGCCCGCCGGTCAGCCGCGACATGAGCCAGTATCACGAATGCCCCGCCGATAATCGCAGATAGCACGAACAGCGACAACACCGCTGGCAGTGCCCACCGGCGTGATTGACGACGACTCGTCAAGGTGACGAAAGCATACCCCCCAGCCAGGGCCAGGCCGGGCAAAAAATAAATCTTGTAGTAATCATGCACATGGAAGGCATTACGGAAGACCAGCATATAGCCGACTGTCGCCAGCATCCAGCCGAAGACCACGCCCCGCGCCAACGGTCGCCCCCGCCGATAGAGAAGCCCACACCCCAGCACACCCAGTGTCATGACCAGTGGCGTCATCAACGGGATGGACTGGGCGAAAAAGCGGCTGATATAGTCTCCCAGGGAAAAGACCGCACTCCCCCGGCTAGCACTCTGGTTGCTAGACCGGAAGGCGAAGGCATCCAACAAATCGTTGATGGCCCCGCTATGCCCAAGCTCATAGAAAACTGGCACCGCCGCCGTCAACAGTAACGTTAATCCGCCAAGCGCGATCATCGCCAGCCGTTGCCGGTGAGATCCGATCCACAGCGCGACCAGGCCCAAAGCCGCCAGCACAAAGGCTGAAGCCCATGCCGTCCACATCGCCAGCCCGGCACAGGCCAGCAAGGCCCCCCACCGGAGCCGCGTCGGACGGCGCATCCAATTCACAAAGACCGCCGAGAACAACAACAAGAACAGCAAAGCGGGCGGCTCGTGGTTGGGCATCCGCCCGAAGTAGATCAGCATCGGCGTGAAGGCGTAAAATCCCAGGCTCCACAGGGCGATGCGCGTGCCGAATAACCGCCGGGCCAGCACAAACAACGCGGCAAAGCTGATTAAGCTGACATAGGCCGGCACCAACCGGGCAGAAAATGCGGTCGGGCCGCCGTCAGCCCGTTGACCGAAGACTTCGCCACTTAGCGTCACACTCCAGACGATGAAGGGCGGGTGATTGGGGTAATAACTGAACTCTGCCGGTGTGGCCTGGGCCGGGTTCAACACCGGGATAAACCCGACAGCATCCGCCCCATACAACGTAAAGTTCCGCGCCGCCGAACTGATCCAGATGCCGTTGCCGTCCTGGTGCCCGGTGAATGGCCCGCCGATGCGGATTGTCAGACCGGCCCAGGCCACCAATAACAAAACGACCAGTAACCGATATGGCGGGCGCATCAACTAAATAACCTCCACCGCTTGCGCTCCACCGGGCCATGAGTCAGCGTCACCAGCCCGCCACCGTGAAGATCATAAATTGGGCGCAGTTCGTCCAGAATCAGGTTGATCGCCTTTAACGGTTTATCATATTGCTGGCTGACGATTTCCAGGAAACCGGCCCGCTGGCGGAAGGCGGCCTGCGCGGTCTCCGCGTCAATGCCTTCGCTGGGGCGATATTCGCTCCCGTTCCAACGCCATTCCTCCGCGTAATAATAATAGTACAACGGATAGGTCGTCGCGGTGGTGATCGTCACGCCGCGATTGGCATATTGCCACACCGCCCGCCCGACGTGTTCGGCCATTTCCGCGATGAGTGTTAACGCCAGCACGGCATCTAACTGGTTGACCAGCGATTGCGCTTCAGGATCAACTTTGACATCCCGCCGCAAGTAGCCTTCCGGGTGGACTTCGGCATCAATGATCTGGCGGGCCACTGTCACACCCGCATCCATCAATGTATCGTCTTCCAGCACCACGCCCCCGGCCATCTGCACCACACCCCACCACAGATGCGGTACCGCCAGCGTATCTTCCCCCGGCATGGGGAACGCCAGCACCCCCTCACGGAAGTGATTTAACCAACGCTCGGCCCCGGCTTCCACACGCGGATGAGCGCGGAAGAGTTCGAAGGCTTGCGCCAGGGTAAAGGTCGATTTAAGCGCGTCCACATCAGCCTGAGTCTCGTCTGTGGGCATACTCAAGTCGTTGCGTCCTTCCAGCAACAGGGCGGCCCCTTGTTCACCCGCTTCTGCATCCGCCTGGATGCGATAACGCAACCCGGCCCACAAGAGCGCGTCTAAGCCCGGTTCGGGCTTACGCTCATCCAGCAAGGCCCAGGCCAGGTTCATCGGCGGCTCGGCCCGTTGACGGCGGGCACGCTGAATATGATCGTCAGTAAAGATCAAGCCACAGTGGGCAGACATGATGGTTTTTCCTCAAAGTAACGTCTGGGGACGGGGCAAATCATCCATAAATGACAGATCCGAGACACAAATCACCCCGGACATCGAAAAGGCGATGCCGCCCGCGTCATTGCAAGCAAGCGTACTCGGCGCGACCGACGTCGGCGGTAGGTCGGCCATCAGTTGGATCTGGGTGGCCTCCGCGACTAAATCCACCGCGAACCGTTGATGAGTCGGAGTCAGATCACTCCCTTCATACACCCGGATCACGCCGGTATCCAAATCATTGGTCATCAGATACCGCCCACCGGGGGAACAACTCATCTGCCGGATGTCGTAGAAGGTCTCGTGACGCTTAATGATCTCGCCGCTGGTGTCCGTCAGCACAATTTCTCGACCGTTCGTCACATAGACTGACGACCCACCGCGTGAAATGGCGACCTGAGACCGCAACCCCGGCTGACGCTTCAAGCCGAGATCAAACGCACCCACACGGATGTGTTGTTGGAACAAATGGAGCTTGCCGGTTTCATCCAGCGCGGCACTTAAACCCAATAGACGATCAAGCGCGATTGAGACGAAATTGGTCGCGTCGCCTGCATCCAGCGGAACTTCTTTGCCGTCCGTCTCTAACAACAGCACGTTCCCGCCCTGATGATAGAGCCGTAAGCGTCCGTCATCGGTCAAGTGAATGGCATGGTTCGGTAACCGGATCAATGGCAAAAAGGCTCCATTGGGCGCACGTAAACCCGATAAGAACGTCTGCCAATCTGCCCCAAGATGATCGCCTTCCCCGGCAGGATGCAGTATCCGGTCGTCGATCTGCGTGCCGTTATCCAGATCGTAAAATAGCACCCGGTCGCGCCGTGACCAGGCCGCCAATACCGGCGGCTCACCATCCAGGATGTCAAGATATTGGATCGCTTGATTTGTCAAATGCAATCGCCATGCCATCGGTGGTTACTCCCGGTTGACTTCTAGCGTGAGGATGCCGCTGGAGATCAAGATGTCGTAATACAGGCGGATCTCCGACGACTCGATCTCTCGTCGCAGAATACCATCGACGTTATCCCGCTGGTCAATATAGGCCGGGTCATACACCACCGGGATCCCGCTGTTCTGGCGGTCGAAGGCCAACCGCGCGTCAACCGAATCCGGCACAATCATGATGAGATCGCCATCCCGGATGATGATCTCGCCGGGTCGCTCCGCCGGGTCGAGCGAACGCGGCTGATAAGCGGGCAACGTCACCGCCGCATCCCCCTGGTCGAGCGTCAGCGTGAGTCGTTCCAGTTGTAAATCGCTGAGGTTGAGCGTTACCAGGCCATCGGCGACGATCACGTTCACCGCCACATTTACATCAGTCGGCACGTTGAGATCCAGCGTCCCGCGCCCGATGGCTTCCAGCATGGGGAACTGACCGGGCTTATTTTCTTCGATGAAATACTCGACCGTCGCGCCGGAGTCGTCGATGTACACTGGTTCGACTACGCTCTCTTCACTGCCGACGAACTCCCCCGTGATCTCGCGTGAGTCGCCGCGTGTGATCGTCAGGTCGGTATCCAACAGATCGACATTAATCACCAACAAGGTGACCGCGTCGTCTATCGTCTGTTCGATCTCGATCACGTTCTCAGTGCGGATCTGGCCTTCACGACTGGTATATGCGGCGACCGCGACTCCGGCGACGGTCAGCCCGGCCAGCCCGATAGCGGCCACACTCCCCAATGGAATACGACCACGCAACAGCCAGATCAACCCGGTGATGATGATGATCACCGGCCAGGCCCGCCACAAGAAATCCGACAATCCGTTTGGTAGCAGATCCAGCGCATCGAACAACAAAACGCCGCCCACCACCAATGGGATTAAGCCCCAGATGAGATTACGCTGACGGCTCATGCGCGCACCTGCCGGAGCATATAGACTCCGCCTGTTAGCAACAGCACAACCGGCCAGAACAACGACTCCCCCGTCGGGCCTTCCAGCCAATCGGCATCTCGCCCGATGAAGGCAACCGCCAACACCGCCAGGATGCCTACCGACAAGATCAAGCGTAATGGTGCGCCCCGGCGGGCGGTAATCAGCGACTCTTGTGGTAAGAACCACCACAACAAAACATAAGCCAGGCCCGCCAACCCTAGCGTTAGCGGGGTCAGCAGGCCCCATACCAGCCGCCAGGCCCAGCTTGGCCCCGGCAAGCCGCCACACACGCCCCCGAAGACGCGATCCGTAAAACTTCTCGTCACCCGTACCCCCTTACGTTGGTTGGATGAAGCGGACGTTCACTTTCAGGCGGGCGAATTCGATCTCATCGCCATCACGCAAACGATAGTGTTTATTAGGGGTCAACTGAAACCCATTGATGCGCGTGCCATTAGTGCTCTCAAGATCTTCGATATAAAGATAATCTTCTTTGCGGACGATGTGCGCGTGCAAACGCGAGACCCCGGCCTGATAGCCATCGAAGGCGTCGAGATCAAGATCGATCCGGCCTGATTGATCCTCATCGACACGCCGCCCGACACGGATTGGCGCGTTGATCGAGCGTGTCACACGCTCCGCGCCGATGCGAAATTCAACCCGCCAGCCTGGCCCCAGACGACTGGTAACGTTCCGGTGCTCTGGCATCGGGGCACCTGGCGAATTCTTAAAAAAGCCTGTTTCAGATTTTTTGTTTTTTTCTTTATCTTCCACGCTGTTGCCCTCGTCCCTGATAGGTGCGTTATAATGATCATCGAAAACGGCTTGTTTTGCAATGCGTTTCATCAAGGAAAGTGCGGCATGCGCCGACGATTTGTTTTTCTGTTGTTGATATTCCTATTATTAACCTCAACCAACATCGCCTCTGCACGCGGGATGCTCAATGGTGAGGAATGCCGTGTCGATCAAACAACCGTGATCGAAGGGGATCTTTTTGTCCTGTGTGGTGAACTCATCATCGATGGCGAAGTTGAGGGCAATGTGATCGGTGGTGCCAGGACAGCACGCATCAGCGGGACGGTCAACGGCAGTATTTACCTGTTCGGCGTTGAACTGGATGTCTCCGGGCGGTTGGGCAAAGACATTCACTGGGCCGGGCTGGTGCTGGATGTGCGCGACACGACAGATTTCCGAAGCCTGAACAGCAGTGTGTTAAGCGTCAACCTGAGCAACCAGTTGCACGCCGGCGGGTTGGTGCCGGGCAACATCAGCAACCTGGGGTACCAGTTGATCCTGGATGGCGATGTAGGCGGGGAACTCAACTTCTGGGGGTCGGCCCTGAAGATCGGCGGCACAATCGGCCAGGACGTGAACGCGACCGTCGGCGACTCAGAAAGTAGCGGCGCGTCATCGCAGATCGAAACCTTGCTCATCCCGTTTCAAGTCGATGTCGAATTGATCGACCCTGGCTTGCGCCTGGATGCTGGCGGGCAGGTCAACGGGCAACTAGAGTACACCGGGCCATCCCCTGGCACGCTGGAAGGTACCACCGAATTCCCGCCGATCTTCAACAGTACGCAAGAGCCGATCCTGGCGGGCACCACTGTAGAGCAATCCGCCGCCAGCATCGGGCGGTATCTCAGCGTGGTTCTGAGGGAATTTACCGGGCTGGCGTTCATCGGCGTGTTGTGCGTTTTGTTGATCCCGCGTTACATCCAATCCCCGGTAGATACACTCCAGGTTCACCCGGTCTCGACGCTCGGCGTGGGCATGTTGAGCTTTATTCTGTCGTTTCCTATCGTGCTGATCGTCGCGCTATTAAGTGTCCTGCTGATTGTGGTATTGGCGGCTTTACCATTGGAAAATGTCGTCTTGTTCACCGGTGTTGTGTTGGGGTTGGCGAACATCGGCGGCGCGAGCGTGTTTTACTTCACCGCGATTTACATCGCACGGGTGGTGGTCGCGCTGGCCCTGGGTCGTTTTATAATGCGCGTCTTGCTACAAGATCGCTACGACCGGGGAACGTGGCAATATCTGGCGTTGAGTATGCTAACTGGGGTCTTCTTGTTGTCATTGGCCGGGTCGATTCCGATCATCGGTTGGGGGTTCAACGCGCTAGCCCTGTTCCTGGGGTTAGGAGCTATCCTGGTCGTCTTACGCCGCCAACTCAAGTCCATCCGTACCCCATCACCACAACCTGCGTTCCAACCGCCGCCACAATATGAGCCGGATTTTGTACCCCGCCTGCCCTATCTGGCCGAAGAAGCCGAAGACTATCCGCCGCCGTTGATCGAAGACGAACCACCCCCGGCAGGCATGGGCGATCTCCCGGAGGGCTTCAACTGGTGGCAGAGCGACCAGGGCGACGATCGCTGAGGCTATCAGGGGGTGATCTCCACCACGACGCCTGTTTGCGCCCAATCATACAATTGCTGGACGTTGGCGTTGCTCAGCAAGATACAGCCGTAGGTTACACGGGTGCCCAGGCTATTTTGCCATAACAACTGACCACCACCCCGCGTCGGGAACCCATGAAAGCCATTGGTGAAGTCTGCGCCGGGCACCGGGCGATACACGCCGATGAAGTTTGGCATGTACAGGTTCCAGTTCGCGGCGTAAGCATTCGGCACATGAGAGATCACCTGGTACAATCCGGGCCAGGTTGGGCTATCCGCGATCCCGGTGCTGGATGACCAATCCCAGAGGAGTGCCCCGTTTTCATAAACGCGGGTACGTTGTTCAGAAATACTGACCACGATGCGCTTATTCGGCACCGGGTCAAACTCAAGGAATAAATCCGCCGGTGGGATAGTGATCGTCTGGCCGATGCTGACGCCTGAAATGCCGTTGTTGGCCTGTTGGATGTACAGGTACGGAATACCATAATCCCAGGCAATGCTGGTGATCGACTCGCCGGATTGGACGACATGCGACCGGGTGCTATGACGCACACGCAAGGTCGCACGCGGATCACCGGAACGAACAGCAGTCTGAATCGTGCCGACGGCCTCATCCAGGTCAAGATAGCGCGTCGGGTCGAACACGCTCGACCGTGCTTGCAAGTATTCGCGCAGGGCGGCTTCTTCCAGCGTGATTATGAATGTGTCGGCCTCCGCGACTGTAATCCACATGGCCCAGTCATTGGGCGGCAGAGTCCAATCAATGCTATCGCCCGTCACCGGGTCGAACACAGTCAAGCGCAAAGGATTTTGAAGCAAGGCTCGCGCCTGTGCTACCCATGGCCCGGCAGATGTGACCGCCGGTTGCACCGGAGTCATTACCAGATCCAACGTATCCCAGGTGGCCGCGTTCTGGATGGCATCCGCCGTCGCATCGATGTTGAGTCGCCGCCCGGTCTGGGCGGGACGCTCCTGTACCTGACCTTCGACGATCATGACCCCGGCGTTTTGTGCCGGCACATCCACCTGGGCGGAGAGTGTGGTCAACCCGGCCCGCAACTGAGCAGGATCCACCACCAGCACCGGCGGCACCGCGACCGACCCAAAGAGCGACGACAGCATCGACCCGGCACCGCGTCCCTGAGAATATGCCTGGGCGGCGGTCGCTGGTACATCCAACGTCAGGCCCAATGACGCAGGCTCTACCTGGAATGTACGCGCTTCGTCCCGCAAGGTCACCGTCGCATTTTGTCCGCGTTCGATCAATGCCTGCACGGCCTCTGCTTCACTCATACCACCTAGATCAACCCCGGCGGCGGAGACCCCCGGCAAGACCCCGTTACCGTAGATCAAGCCCAATCCCAGCGCGGAAGCAACACACGTCATCATGGCGAAGAACAAGACCCCGCCAGCCAGCAGTAACGGCCAGCGCGTGCGAGATTTCCTGCGGGGCACAGGTGCCGGGGCCACGTCAGGCGGACGCCGAACCGGCACACCGCGGACGGTCGCCTCTGCCGGTGGGGCCTGCGGTACAGGCGCGTGGCGCACGGTCGCTTCCGCACGCGGGGACGGAATCGTATAATCCGCTTGATGCGGTTGAGTCAATGAGTTCTTCGTCATGGTACCCTGTGTGTTTAGCGTAAGTCGGCATCTAATGTAGCCAAATTATAAGGCGATTTTTCCCGGCGTATGTTGATCGTAGGATTCACACTGCGATCTAGTCGCGCAATCTGCTGGATGTGGTATAGTGAAAGACGTTAATTCAATCCTATCAGGACGGTGAGATGAGCGAATACGATCCGTTTGAACGTCGCAGAACGGTTATCCGAACCATCTTATTTTTTGTCATTCTCGGTACGTTACCGTTTTATGCGTTTGGCTTTTTGTTATGGGCGACGGCTCCATCCGATGCCGACGAAATCGACGTAACCGAAACCATCCCAACCAATACCCCCATCGGCGCAGATGCAACCGTGACCGATCTACCGTTACCCAGTTTCACGCCACGCCCAACGCGCACGCCAGTCGGCAACCTCGGCCCGACACCTAACAACCCGATCTTCATCCCGACCGCCATCGTGCCGACCGCCGGGCCGACCAACACACCCTTTTTCATCAGCACATCAACACCGGCCCCCACACTGACGCCATTCCCGACGCAGACACCGGTACCCCAACCGACCAATACACCGATTCCATCGAATACACCAGTACCCCCGGCCACCGACACCCTGGTGCCGACCAATACGCCGGTGCCGACCAATACGCCGGTACCAACCAGCACACCACCACCGACCAGCACACCCGCGCCAACTAATACGCCGGCCCAACCGACACCGCTCCTGCCGCCGACGGATACGCCCGTGCCATGATGCGGTTAATCAGCTTGTTGTTGCTCTCATTGCTCTGGCTCGTTCCAGCCCATGCGGACGAGCCGGAGCCATTCAGTCGGGGATCAACACTCGGCTATAGGTCGATCAACGCGGTGGATGTGCATCCTCATAACGGGCAGATTGCAATCACCGGGGATGCTGGCCTGTATCTCTACACAGCGGAGTTCGAACAAGTCATTTTCATCGAAACTGATGACCGGTTGACAGATGTCCGATGGTCGCCATCTGGTGCATATCTGGCGGCGATCATTGGTCGCAATCGTGTTCGTGTATGGGATGAGTTCGCAGTCGGGTTGGTTCGTGATCTTTCGTCGGACGCACGCTTCATCAACATAGTATGGCGGCCTGGCACCGAGACCTTATTCATCGGCGAACATGAGACCGGCGTCGTCGCGTATGATGCCGCGCAAGAGCAGATGATACCGGTAGACCTCCCCCCGGAGCTATCCCGGCGGCCCATCCTCTGGAGTCCGGATGGAGCGCGTTTTGCCATCGTAGAGCGTGACTCGCTGGCGGTCTACGATGACGAGATAAACGAAATTTTCAAGGTCGAGCGGATAAACTCTCGTGCCGTCGAAGTCGTCGCCTGGTCGCCGGATGGGCGTTGGATTGCCATCGGTGCCCGCCAGAATTTCAATCTTTCGCAAAGTGAGAACAGCCTGCGGATCTACGACGCGACGACCGGCGCACTGTATCGCGCCATTCAGGCCGGGCACATTGATGCTCTGCTGTGGTCGCCGGATAGCGGGCAAATCCTGACGGGTGCCGGTACCTTCGAGACACGCACCGAGTCCGCCATCCAGGTATGGGATGTGGCGACCGGCGCGTTCGTGGCGCAAGCCTGCTGTCATTCCCGCTCGATCCAGGCCCTGCATTGGGCGGATAACGGCGACGTCATCAGCATGGCGTGGGACAACCGGCTCTACCGCTGGCAACCGGAACCAATCGAATCACCGGCGTATTTCGATCAACCCCGCCCGGAGACCCCGGCCCAGGTGCTACGCGGCCACGCAGATGCAGTACGTGCGCTAGCATGGCACCCGGATGGCTCGATGCTTGCCAGCGGTCATGACGACGGCCTGGTACGCTGGTGGGATGCTGAAACCGGAATCGAGCAGGCAAATAACATTCATCCCAACCTGCGCGAGATCAACGTGGTGTCATGGTCACCGGATGGCACACGCTTCGCGGTCGGCGGGGAAGACCGGCGCGTATCACTCTACGAATTTAACGCAACCGGCGAACGCCGACTGTATACCAATTATTTGCATGAAAACACGATTTTCCCTGGTGAGGGCGCATTGGTCGGGCCACAAACGCTGGCATTCTCACCGGATAGTAGCCGTATTATCAGCGGCGGCGAAGATGCCACTGTGCGCCTGATGTCGTTCGACGCGCTCACTCTGCCGCCGGAGATCATCTACCGGGCAGATTGGCCGGTAGAGTTCGTCAGTTGGCACCCGGCTAGCGACCGTATCGCGATGAAAGGCACCGTCATCACGCCATCCGGTGAGTTGATCGACCGTTATACCTGTTCAGACTCATCCGACGAAGACAATGCGAATCGCGACGGAGTCCATGCAATAGCCTTCAGCCCGGATGGCCGCTATCTGTTCGGGAGCAACCGTTTTTATAATCTCGTCTGCCTGTGGCGGGGCGATGCACCGGATGCACCAGTCGCCACCACATTCGAACACACTGGTGCGTATTTCCGGGGCATACACTGGCACCCCACCGGGGAATATGTCGCTACTTATAACTTTCAAGAGGCGACCGTGTGGGAAATCCGTGATGAGACCCCGCGCCCGGTCGCGGTCTTCGAAGCGGTGGGCGTAGTGGCCTGGTCGCCGGATGGCGAGATGCTGGCAGTCGGCTATAACGATGGTACAATCTAGCTATGGTTATTAGATGGTTAAGGAGTTAGTAAATTTTGTTCGATTTGAAGGGACACCTTAAACAATTGGTGGAAGCCCACGCCCCCTCCGGCCACGAAGGGCCGATCCGCGAGATTGTGCGCGAGACCTGGAAAGACCTTGTGGACGAGTTCCAGCAGGACGGCCTGGGTAGCCTGGTCGGGATCAAGCGAGCGACCGACCCCACCACACCAACCCGAAAAATTATGCTGGCCGCCCACATGGACGAGATCGGCTTGATGGTACGCGACATCGTGGACGGTTTTATCTTCGTGCATCGCATCAGCGGTATCGACAACCGGGTGATGCTCAGCCAGCCGGTGATCGTACACGGTCAGCGTCCGCTTAAGGGTGTGGTGGCCGCCACGCCGCCCCATCTTCTTGCCGCTGATGAGCGCAAAAAATACCCGACTATGAACGATCTGGTGATCGACGTCGGCCTGCCAGCAGATGAGGTGGCGGAATTGGTCAACCTGGGCGATCTCATCACGCCGGATGTGGCGATGATCGAACTCCAGGGTAAAAAGTTAGCGGCTAAAGCCTTCGATGATCGTGCTTGTGTGGCGGCGGTGACGGCCTGCCTGGACGCCCTCAACGGGATGAAACATCAGTGGGATGTCTACGCGACGGCCACCGTGCAGGAAGAAACCGGGCTTAAAGGGGCGACGACCGCCGCCGAACTCATTGCGCCGGATGTCGCCATCGCGCTGGATGTGTGCTTCGCGGCCCAACCGGGCGTCAGCCAGGATGACCAGCGCGAGATGGGCAAAGGCCCGGTGTTGGGCATCGGCCCGAACTTTCACATCAAACTCAGTGAGCAGATCAAAGCGACCGCCCAACAGCACGAGATCAAGCTCCAGTACGACCCGATCCCCGGACGCAGTGGTACCGATGCCTGGGCTATCCAGGTCGCCCAGAGCGGGATCCCGACGGTCTTGATTAGCATCGCCATCCGCAACATGCACTCCCCGGTGGAAACACTCGACCTGCAAGACATCGAGCGGGCCGGGCGTCTGCTGGCGCATTTCATCGCCGGGCTGGATGGCGACTTCCTGAACACAATCGAATGGGATTCGACGCAACCAACGGAGGAGGCCGAGGCATGAAACACTTAGAAGCTCTCTCAACCGCTATCGGTATTTCCGGCAAAGAAGACGCGGTGCGTGATCTGGTGTTAGAAGCGATCCGCGATCATGTGACCGACTTACGAGTCGATGCCCTCGGCGGCATCACCGCGATTAAGCGCGGCACCGGGGACGGCAAACCGCGTGTCATGCTGGCGGCGCACATGGACGAAGTCGGCTTTATGGTCACCGGCTTTGAAAGCAACGGCTTGATCCGCTTCAGCAACATCGGCGGCATCGACGACCGCATTCTACCCGGCTTGCGTGTCAAAATCGGCGATAAAGCGATCAATGGTGTCATCATCTGGACGCCCATCCACCAGAATCGCAATCAAACCGTCACCAAGTTAGACAGCCTGCGGATCGACATCGGCGTGAACAGCAAGGACGAAGCCAGCGGCAAGGCCAGTGTTGGTGATCGCATCGGGTTTGACAGCGAATTCACCGAACTGAGCGACACCATGATACGCGGCAAAGCCTTCGATGATCGTGTCGGTTGCTCGGTGCTGATCGACATCTTACAGGGTGGGCCTTATCCGGTTGATATTCTGGCCGCGTTCACCGTGCAGGAAGAAATCGGCCTGCGTGGGGCGAAGGTCGCCGCGCAACACCTGGAACCGGATGTCGCCATCGCGCTGGAAGGCACCACCGCCCACGACATCCCGAACCCTGCCGCCGACCCGGACGCAGACGAAAGCCCGAACCCGGCCTGCAAGGTGAATCATGGCCCGGTGCTCACGGTGATGGATCGAAGCATGATTACACATCCGCGTTTGCTGGCCTTCCTGCGGCAGACCGCCGATGAGCAAGACATCCCGTACCAGCTCAAGACGCAATTGGGCGGTGGTACCGACGCCGGGAGCATTCATATCGCGGGGAGTGGCCGGCCCTCTGCCGTGATCGCCATGCCCTGTCGCTACATTCACAGTCCACGTGCCGTCATGAGCAAGACCGATTATGGTCACATGGTCGCACTGGTTCAAGCGGCGTTGAACGCGATCACGTTCGACTCGTTTGCGAACTGAGGCAATCATCCTCATGGTTGACGACGAAAAGGGAAAATCTGTACCTGACCTGATCCGCGAAGCATGGGCCAGGGATGAACCCTCCGGCTGGTTCGAGCCGCTGTATTCTGCCGCCAGCCAGGGCGAAGGGCGCGTCCCCTGGGCCTACATGCAGACCAACCCGATGCTGGCCGCGTGGTTAGACGCGCACGAGATCCAGGGTGCGGGGCAGACCGCGCTGGTGATCGGGTGTGGCCTGGGGGATGACGCCGAAGCGTTAACCCGCCGGGGCTTTGACGTGACCGCGTTCGACATCTCCAAGACCGCAATCGACTGGGCGCGGGAACGCTTCCCACAAAGCACGGTCGATTATCATGTCTATGACCTGTTCGAGACACCGGCAGATTGGACGGAGGCGTTCGACTTTGTGCTGGAAATACGCACAATTCAAGCCTTGCCCTACCAACAGGCGGGGCGGGCCATCGAGCAGATCGCGTCCTTTGTGCGTGGTACGCTGTTGGTCATCTGCAACGCCCGCGAACCGGATGACCCGGCGCAGGGCATCCCCTGGCCGCTTTCAACTGACGACCTGGCCCGCTTCGAGCAATACGGGCTAACGCAAGCAAACTTTGACGACCTGCGCGAAGGATCATCGCGTAACTTCCGCGTGGAATACAAGAGGAGCAAATCATCGTGAAAGACCTGGTAAGAAAACTAACGGAAGCCTGGGGGCCATCCGGCTATGAACACGGCATCCGTGACTTGATTCGAGATGAAGTCGCCGACCTGGCGGACGAGATCACCGTTGATCCGCTGGGGAACTTGATCTGCAAGATCGGTAGCGGTGGAAAAAAGGTGATGGTCGCCGCCCATATGGACGAGATCGGCCTGATGGCGACCTTCCGCGAAAAGACAACCGGCTACCTGCGCTTCGCCAACATCGGCGGCCTGCTGACCGCTACCTTGCGCGGCAACCGTGTCAGGTTTGAGGACGGCACCATCGGTGTCATTGGTGTAGAAAGCGGCGGCGGAGATAAACTCGACGACTTTTACATCGACGTGGACGATGGCAACGGCGATGCAACCATCCCAGAAGGTAGCCCGGCGGGGTTTTGGCGTCCGATGGACGAGCGCGGCCAGCGGTTGGTCGGCAAGGCGATGGATGACCGCATTGGATGTGTCGTCGCCATCGAAGCCATGCGTAAGCTCAACAAATCCGCACCGAACGAAGTCTATTTCGCCTTTACGGTGCAGGAAGAAGTGGGCCTGCGTGGGGCGCGGACAGCCGCCTATAACATCGACCCGGATGTCGCGGTCGCGCTCGACGTGACCCGGAGTGGTGACGAGATCAAAGGCGCGAAGATGGCGGTCAAGCTGGGCGGTGGCGCGGCCATCAAAGTTCATGATCCCGGTTTGGTCGTGCCGCCACAAATCGTCAACTGGATGGTATCGCGGGCCGAAGCAGACGGCATCCCCTACCAGCGAGAGTTACTGGCCGGGGGCACCACCGACGCCGCCGCCATCCAGCTTTCGCGGGCTGGCGTCCCTAGCGGGTGCATTTCGATCCCGTGTCGTTACGTCCACACCGTCAGCGAAACGGTCGATGTGCGTGATGTGCAAGCTAGCGTTGATCTGCTAGCCGGCCTTTTAAGCAATGATATTCCGTTCTAGTTCATCATTGGGTGGAGGGCACATGCCCTCTGCCACTGTAAAGAAACCGTTAAGACCGGCTCAATTTAGCGTGAATTGGTATACACTGTCTGCATAGTCCTGACGTTATTTGGATTGACCCGTGACTGTCGATAACACCACCGCCAAAGATGTTGAAATCCTCCTACAAATTTCTGACCTATTTCAACATTTAGATACAACCCATCTACTAAAAGAACTTCTGCGCCTGTGTACCCAGGTCGTACAAACGACAAATGGCAGTATTATCCTGTTTCGAGACGGCCAGGTTGATTGGCAATACATCATCCACATCAAAGAACACCGTGCCGACCGGGTAGAGCAAATCGTTCGTCGCATCTTGACACAGGGATTGGCAGGTTGGGTGCAAACCCATCGCAAAATCGGCATCGTGAAAAATGCTCAAGAAGACCCGCGCTGGCTTCCAGAACGGGCAACCGGGGAATTCGTACAGAGTGCGCTGTGTGTGCCCGTCATCCATCAAGATGATTTGGTGGCGATCATCACGGTGGAAAGCCCGACTGAGGATTACTTCACTGAGCATCACGTCAAACTCATGACCATCATCGCCAACCAGGCGGCTATTGCCATCTATAACGCCCGCTTGTTCGAGCAGTTAGATGCCCAACGCCAACAACTTAAGGCCATTATGGGAGCCTTCCCGGATACTCTGCTGGTTATGGATCATGTCGGGCGGATTCTGGTCACCAATGATGCCATGCTCACTTTGCTCGGTGCGACCTCTCACCAGGCTACACAAGGCGAACGTCTGACCGACATGCCCAACCGGGACTCTTGCCTGGATCGCATCTGCGAATTCTTGCTGGAGTCGCTGGATGACGACAAGCAACCCGTCCAAAACCAGAGTTATACCGTCACCTCCGAGACCCTCAAACATGATTATCAGGTGACGATGGCCGCCTGGGGAAACCCAGATCAACCCGTTGCCGGGTATGTCGTCGTCATGCACGACATCACCCGCTTACGTGACCTGGATCGCTTCAAAGACGAGATGCTCCGCATTGCATCACACGATCTACGCAGTCCACTGGCGTTGATCATCGGCTATGCAGATATGATCGGCTTAGACACGTTTGATCCGGTTTCACCCGTTCACGATCACGTCACGGCGATTCTGCGCTCGGCCAATCGGATGGATCGTTTGCTAGAAGACATCCTCCGTATCGAGAGCATCCGCCAGACGCCGCTCGAACTGCATGAAGCCCTCCACCCCAAGCCCATTGTCGATGATGTCGTCAGTCACCTACGTTCCCAGGCGGAGCGCAAGCAGATTCGCTTCGGCGCACAGACCAATCTCGATTTCGTCAACACACACGTCCTGGCCGACCCGGTATTGATCCGGCAGACAATGGAGAACTTAATCACCAATGCGCTGAAATACACACCGCCGGGGGGCAAGGTCGCGGTCATCGCCCGTTTTGACTTCGAAAAACGACGGTTTAATTTCACCGTTGCCGATACAGGCATCGGCATCCCGGAGGACAAATTGCCATATGTGTTTGAGTCGTTTTATCGCGTCAACCAGCCGGATGCGAAAGGCATTCAAGGCACCGGCCTGGGTTTGAGCCTGGTCAAGAACGTGATCGAACAACATCAAGGTGAAGTCTGGGTCACCAGCGTAGAAAACCAGGGGAGCCGCTTCGGCTTCTGGTTGCCACTCATCCAGACGACATGACCCCCTATTGAATGGGGGTGTGCCAGCGTCTCAATCCATCTATAATGCTAAAATAATGATGTGTTGTGCAACATCGTGATATACTTGACACGACCTGTCAAAACAGATTGAGTATGTGAGGAAAAAGATGGCTTTTTACAATAACAACAATGACCGCTTCGGTGAGGCGGCCATGCAACAACAATCCAGTCCGATTTCCGTCCCCAGTGTAGAGATCAACGCTGTTATGCGGATGGTCTACGTGTGGATGGGCCTGGGCCTGCTGGTGACGATGGCGACCGCGTATGTGGTCGGCAATACACCCAGCCTGCTCGAACTCAGCATCCAGCCGGGGATGAGCATCATCACCATCATCGCGATCTTCGGTACCGTGATCGCGCTCAGCATGGGCATGAACCGTAACTGGCTCTCGCCGGGGATGGCCCTGGGCCTGTTCTTCCTGTTCGCGGCGGTGATGGGCTTCTCATTGGCATCGCTGATGGTGGCCTTCCTGTCGGAGACGATCACGCTTTCCAGTGGAGAGACCATCGTCAACACTTTCTATGATCCGACCCCGGTGTATGCGGCGGCAGGTAGCGCGGCGGCTCTGTTCGGCGCGATGACCTTTGTCGGCTTCACCACCAAGGCCGACCTGACCAAGATGGGCACTTACCTGTTCATCGGCCTGATCGGGATCATCATCGCCAGTGTCATCAATATCTTCATCGGCAGTGATGGCCTGAGCTTCATCATCAGCATCCTGGGTGTGATTATCTTCACCGGGCTGACGGCCTACGACACGCAGAAGATCAAAGAGATGAGCATGAACCCGCAGATCGCCAACGGCGGCAACCTCGCGCTCAAGTTCAGCGTGATGGGTGCGCTCACGCTCTACCTCGACCTGCTGAACCTGTTCCTGTTCCTGCTGTCGATCTTCGGCGGTCGCGAATAAGCACCAACCACATAGAATTACGCAAAGCCGGGGGTCGCACCTCGGCTTTTTTGTTGTCTTTCGCTACACTGGGGATGTTTGACAGTCTTACAACGGGAAAGATTCATGGCTCTACGCGACATCCCCAAGCCAGAACCTCAGATCGGGCTGAAGGCATTACAGGGCATCTGGAAGCGGCGAAGCATCATCGGTGCGCTGGAAGTCTTCCACCGGGAGATGGGCGACGTGTTCCAGCTTCCGCTACCCGGCTTCAACGCGACGATGCTGGTCGGCCCGGAGGCCAGCCGCTTTCTACTCATCACAGCCCGTGACCATGTGTTATGGCGCATGGAGCGCGAACCGATCCAGATCCTATTGCGGCATGGCGTACTGATGGAAGATGGCGAATCGCATGATCGCATCCGCCGAGTGATGAACCCGGCCCTGCACAAACAGATGCTCGTCACCCACATCGACGCGATGGTACGCGGAACGGATACCATCGCCGACCGCTGGCAGGATGGCGAAGTTTACGACCTCCTGCCAGAAATGCGGAAGATCGCCCTGCTCATCCTGACGGATACACTGTTCGGCGTTGATTTCACGCCGGAGTTGGACCGTCTGTGGAAGGGCGTGCTCCGGGCCGTCAAGTACATCTCCCCCGGCCCCTGGGTCGTCTGGAAGCGGCTGTCCCCACTGGGTTATAACGACCAATTGCGGAAGATCGATGACTTTCTCTATCGCATCATCCATGACCGCCGCGCCAACCCGGACGACCGCGAAGACTTACTCGGCGTGCTGATCCGTTCCGACATGGATGATGACCTGATCCGCGATCAACTGATGACCATGATTATCGCCGGCCACGATACCAGTACCGCGTCGCTGGCCTGGGCCTTATATCTACTCGGTGCCCACCCGGAATCACTGGCCCAGGCGCAGGCGGAGGTACGCGCTGTATTAGGCGATGGCCCGGTAACATATGAGGCCCTCAACGAAATGACCTACTTGAAGCAGGTGTTCAACGAGACCTTACGGCTCTACCCGCCGATTCATCTCGGCTCACGCTTTACCGCTACCGATCTGGAATTCGACGGTTATCACATCCCGGCGGAAAGCCGCGTGCTGTACTCGATCTACCTGACGCAACGCCACCCGGATTACTGGCAAGACCCGGCGCGATACGACCCGGAACGCTTCGCGCCGGGTGTCAAGCATCCGCCATATACGTTCCTACCATTCGGCGGTGGCCCGCGCAATTGCATCGGGGCGGCCTTTGCCCAGGTCGAGGGCCGGGTGGTGCTGGCACGTCTACTCCAGCAGTATGATTTCACGCTCCTACGGCAGACGGTGCGACCTTTTATGGGGGCCACGATGGAACCACGCCCCGATGTGCTGACTCGTATTCGACGTTTATCGTAATCTAAGGCATAATCGTAGGTTGAGACGAGTTAGACTTGGAGCAACAATTACATGGTTATGACGCAAGACAAATTAGAAGCCAAACTCGCCCCATTGAGTGCAGACATCAAATTACTGGGCAATATGCTTGGTACGATTATCCGCGAGCAACAAGGCGAAGCGATCTTCGAGCTAGTGGAAGATGTACGCGCCGCCGCCAAAGACCGCCGGCAAGAAGAACCCGGTGCGGCCCAAACCCTCCAAAAATTAATCCAGGATACCACCCTGGACCAAAAACGGATGCTGACCAAAGCATTTAGCAATTATCTTCAGTTGATTAATATCGCAGAAGAACAGCACCGCATTCGCACATTGCGCCGGCGAGAAATCGAGCGTGGCGTGAGCGAATCCACGACACGGGCCATCTGCGATCTAAGCGAACAGGGCGTCCCTGCGGAGCGCATCCGTGAGATGCTTGAACAAATCCGTGTGCGCCTGGTGCTGACGGCCCACCCCAGCGAAGCCAAACGACAGGAAGTGCTGATTAAACTGCGCGATGTGGCCGACATGCTCTACACGCTGGATCAAAGCAACCCGCTCCCACAAGAAGAACAATTCATCCAGGATGATATTATCCGCCGGATCGAGCAGTTGTGGCTCACCCGTCCCACTCGCGCCGCCAAAGCCACCGTTACCGATGAAGTACAATACGGTCTCTACTTCCTCACCAATGTGATTATGACCGGTGTCGTCAACGTCTATGAGGTGTTACGGGCCGCGCTGGAACGCTACTATCCAGAGGACGATTGGTCTGCACTGCCGCCTGTGCTGACCTTCGGCGCATGGATGGGCGGTGACCGTGACGGCAACCCAAACGTCACGCCCCAGGTCACGCTGGACACACTGGCGCGGATGCGCGAAGCTGTGCGCGAAGTCTACCTGACCGAAATCGCTTACATCGGCGACCGGCTGACACAAGACCAGGAAGAATCGCCGCCATCGGTCGAACTGGCGTCCCGCTGGCCGACCGTCGTCGCAGAGCAAACCCAATACCCCGGCGAGATCTACCGCGAAGTGATGGCCGCCATCTACGACCAGTTACAATCTGATACCAGCATGACCAGTGATGATCTGCTCTCAGATTTGCGGATCGTGGCAAACAGCCTGAAAAAGAACAAGAGCCGGCATTCTGCCGGTGGCACGCTAGGCTGGTTGATCCACAAGGTAGAGGTCTTCGGGCTGTATTTGGTGCCGCTGGATATTCGTGAGGATGCCCGCTTACAACGGGAAGCCATCGCAGAGATCTTCCAGCATTATGGACTGGCAGAAAATTATGCGGAGCTGGCGGAAGATGTCAAGCAGACGTTACTGACTCGTGAAATCGCCAACAACCGTCCGATCTTCCCCTCAGAGCCGGCATTTTCCGAGACAACCAACAACATCATCGCCACCTGGCGCATGATCGCCAAAGCGCACCGGCGCTTCGGCAAGAAGTCGATCAACACGTACATCGCCAGCATGAGCCAGCATCCTAGCGATGTGCTGACCATGTTGTTGTTCGCCCGTGAAGTCGGCGTGGCGGAAGATCTCGACATAACCCCGCTCTTTGAGACGGTAGACGACCTGATGAACGCCCCAGCGGTCATGACGACCCTGTTCGACAATGATGAGTACAGCCGCTATCTTCAGGCCCGCCGCACCCAGGACGGCCTCTTGCGTCAACAGATCATGATCGGCTATTCCGACAGCAATAAAGACGGCGGTTATCTCGCCTCAAACTGGAGTTTGTATCAGGCTCAGGAATCTCTGGCCGAAGTCTGCCAGGCGCGGGGTGTGCGCTTACAATTCTTTCACGGTCGTGGGGGGAGCATCGGGCGTGGGGGCGGGCCAACCAACCGCGCCATCCGCTCGCAACCGCCGCGATCATTACACGGTGAGATCAAAATCACCGAGCAGGGGGAGGTCATCGCCTACCGCTACAGCAATCAGGCCATCGCTCATCGGCATCTGAATCAGGTACTCCATGCGGTGTTGATGCAGACAGCCAACCCCAATGAGCAGGTGATTGACCCGGCCTGGGTCAACGCCATGACCATCCTGGCGGATACCAGCCGGAAAGCCTACCGAAATCTCGTCTATGAGACCGAAGGCTTCCTGGATTACTGGCGACAGGCCACGCCCATCAACGAACTGGCCTTGATGCAGATTGGCTCTCGCCCGACCAAGCGGAAAAAAGGTGGGTTTGAGGCGATCCGGGCGATCCCCTGGGTGTTTAGCTGGATGCAGAACCGGGCGATCATCCCCAGTTGGTTCGGCATCGGCATTGCCATGCAAGCCTACTGTGAAGACAACGCCGACGGCCTGGACACACTCCAGATGATGTATCAAGAATGGCCGTTTTTCAAAGCGTTGATCGAAAATGTCGAGTTAGACGTCCTCAAGGCCGATATGGGCATCGCCGCACTTTATGCGGAGTTGGTAGAAAATCCCGAATGGCGCGAGGCCATCTTTACCCGCATCCGAGAGGAGCATGCCCTGGCGACCGAATACATCTGTGCTGTCTCCGGGTATGATGAATTGCTTGACCGTCTGCCAGTTATCAAGCACTCCATCGAACGGCGCAACCCGTATGTCGATCCGTTGAACTTCATTCAGGTGGAGTTGTTGCGCCTCTTGCGGCAGGCAGAGCCGGACTCCGAAGAAGCGCAAAGTCTGCTGAAGATCACGCTGGAAACAATCAGCGGCATCGCCGCCGGTATGAAGACCACCGGCTAAGTTATCATCACATCGCCGGGACGGTGTCCGGGTCTTGCCGGGCATCGTCCTGCACAGCATCCGTCGCGATCTCGCGCTGGTAAATGCGCCAGTTGAAGATCACCCAGGACAAGACCAGGATTAACGTCCACCAGTACGATTGATAATCCACCAGGATTTGCCGGTTGCCCAGGAACAAAAACGGCACGTTAATCATGGCGATCAAAATACCGCCCAGCCAGGGCGACTTCAAAAACAACGGGATAATCCCCACCGCCAAGACGGTAAACACACTATTACCCGCTACATACGGCGCAAGGAGCATCGACGTAATCATCAGCATGGCCGCCTTTTCGCGGTCGAGCACGCGGTCACTTCTCAGCGCGATGAAGACCGCCACCAGCAAGATCAGGCCCATAACCGCCCAGATGACGACATCCGGCACGACTCCGGTACGTTCCAACGCGGCAGAAATGCTGATGTCGATAATGCTCCCGGCCTGGTACGTCCCACCGACAGCCGCTAACCATCGCTCTCCTTTCCAGAGCATGGTTGGTACGACGAACAGCAAGACGATGCCAGCGGCCTTCAACCATTCACGCGGTTCCCAGGTCAACAGAACGTATAACGCCAGAATCGGCAAAAGCACAAAACACGCCTGGGGCTTCACCGTGATGAACAGCACACCGAATGCCAGCAGAACCGGATCTTTGCGCCGGTATCCGGCCACCGTCAATACCGCCCCGCCGACCAGAATCCCCTCCAGGTTCGCGTCCGCGATGTTCCGCAATGAAGGAAAGCTGACCACCAACAACAAGATCGCCAGACCATACAACCAGGTCTTCCGCACCACCGGCACACTCAACACGCTGATAATCAACGTGGCATAAACCAGCACCCCCCACGCGGCCTGAAGTGGCAATTGCCCCACCGGCACCAATGGGAGTACGCTCCAGGGTGGGTTGCGCAAGCCGTTGACGACATCATACCGGATGTCCCAATTGTCGAACGCATAGAAGATATTGTCGATGCCAAGCGAATTTTCGGAGGTGTCCATGTTCATGAAGAACAGCGCGAAGCCAACCCCCACGCCGATCAAGACCAGACCGACCAGGCCCCATTTAATTATTGCGCTTTTTTGCATATCACTTGTCCATTAGAATGACCTATGTAGCTGATTCTAGCACAAAAGGCCAGGCATGGAACAAAACAAAGATGCGAATTATCTGCCCATCGTGATCTTCTTGGGGGTGTCAATTGGCCTGGTGGCGATGACAGTCCTGCTCCCTGGCGGGTACGATAGCTTTAATTATTATCTGCGTCCCTGGCGGCCAGAGACCACCATCCCCGGTGTGACGCAACTGTTCCTCGAACCGCTGATCTTGCTTCCACCGTTTCCCTCTCCCCTCCGCTGGACGGCGTTGGTGGTGGTGACAATCCTAGCGGCTTACTGGGCGACGGCCACACTCGGCACGCGCTGGTGGATTACCCTGCTCAGTTTCCCCTTTTTGTGGATGGTGTGGCACGGGCAGATTGAGGTCTTCCCGCTGGTCGGGATCGCGTTGGGCTGGCTGGTGATTCATCGCGGCTGGCATCCGGTCTGGTTCGGCGTGGCGGTGTTGTTCCTGCTGGTGAAAGTCCAGGTGGGTTATGGCATCGTGCTATTATACGGCTGGTGGCTATACCGGCGCGCAGGTCTGATGCCGTTGGCATGGGCGTCGGCCTCCGCCGGGGGGATCCTGCTCGTCAGTCTGCTGGCATACCCCGGCTGGATTCCGTTCTGGCTGGAAAGTCTGGAAGATCTCAGCCCGACGACACGCTTTTTTAACTCGTCGGTCTTCTTCCCGCTGAGTCTGGTGGCATGGGGCTTTGCGCTGTGGCCGGCAGATGTCGGTCATCTGGCGCGGGTGCGGCTGTTCGCCGCCGCGACATTGCTCGGCAGTCCATACTTCGCCATTTATCATTGCACCACGCTGATGACCACCCTCAACAACCGCTGGATGCTGGCCGTCAGTTGGTTAGCGGCGATCCCGGTTATCGCCTTCCCACAAGCCCGGTTTGACTGGTCACAACGATTTGGTTGGTTGATTCCTACAGTCGTCATCGTCGTGGAGATGTGGCGAATCTATCAAAAACGTGAGAACGCCAAGCCAAGTCAAGAGAATTATGTTATGGTAGAAAAGTAAATCAACAAACAGAAATTAAACGGAGAACGGCATGGCGCAGATTGGCATCATGATCGAAGGACAGGATGGACTCAACTGGCAACGCTGGCATAGCTTGCTCAAGACAGTTGAGGAATTAGGCTATCAATGCCTGTTCCGTTCCGATCATTACACCAACGCTAGCGGGCCAGATAAAGACTCGCTGGAAGCATGGATCTCATTAACATATGCCGCCACCCACACAGAGCGCATCGAGTTCGGCCAGTTGGTGTCTCCGCCTACGTTTCGTCATCCGGCTATGCTGGTGCGGATGGCGGCGCAGGTCGATGACTTAAGCGGCGGTCGGTTGGTGCTGGGCATGGGGGCTGGCTGGCAAGAGCGCGAACACAAGAAATTCGGCATCCCGTTCCATGATTTCCCGACCCGGTATGAAATGCTGGAAGACTCGCTGGAAATCGCCCAACGACTCTATCACAACGACGAGCATGTCTCTTACCAGGGCAAGCATTTCTCATTGGATGACGCCTTGCTCCTCCCCCGGCCCCAGCGTGAAGGCGGCCCACCGATCTTAATCGGCGGCAATGGGCCGAACAAAACGCTACCGATGGCCGCCCAATACGCCGATGAGTGGAACGCGGTCTATGCCCCGCTTGATCTATTCAAAGAGCGTAACAGCCAGCTTGACGCTTACCTGGCAGAACACGGGCGCAAACCGGGCGATGTCAAGCGGTCTTTGATGACTGGCACCGTCTTCGGGCGGGATGACGACGACCTGCAAACCCAGATCAACAACCGTAGTGCACAGCTTGGCTTTGACGGCCTGCGAAAACGTGGCTTGATCGTCGGGACGACGACGATGTGGATCGATCAAATCAGTGAACTGGTTGAGGCTGGCGTGGAGCGATTCATGCTCCAATGGCTGGATCAAGACGACATCGAAGGGTTAGAAATGGTCGCCCGCGATGTCCTGCCCCATTTTCACTAGACGTGAGGTAAAATAATTGATGGAAGTCACACCACAGGGCAACAACTGGCCCATCGGGTTTATCCTGGCATTTCTGCTGGCTATCGGCTTGGTGATATTGTTTTTAGTACCACAATCCGCTCCTCAAGTAGAGGTGCCGGCACCCGCCGCCGGTGCGGGTGATGCATCCACCGCAAGCGCACCCCAGGCATGTGTATGGCAACGGTATACCGAAACCCTGCCGGAGCTATCCGCCGAACTCACGGCGGCTCTATCCCCACCGGATGGCGTCCAGGCCAGCATCACCGCATTTTCTTTCGGGGAAAATTGCCTGGGCGAAGAGAATCAGGTCGTGAATTCCGAAGTCATGCAGACCGACTTCGATCTGTTGATTCTCGCGGAGGATACCGAGGCCGTCGCCGGGCTTATACCCGTTCTGAGAACGGTCAGTAAGGATGATACCCCCGGCCCACTACCGGGACGCATTACTGTCACCGTGCAGAATTCCGCCGGAGAGCGATTACTGCGCTTGATCTTCTGGCAATATGATCTGCTGGAAGCATTAGACCAGGGCCTACAAGGTGACGATCTGATTGACGCCTTGCAAGGGACGTAAACCTCGATACAATGGCGCACCAACACATATTTACAGGCATAGCCTATGACGTTTGATATTGATGCGCTCGATCATTTAATTTATGGGCGGTTGACCCCGGAGGCTTCGCCGGCTTTGCTGGCAAGCAGTGGCCCGCTCACGTCGGAAGACGCCACCATCTGGCAGGCGGCTATCACGCTAGACCCGATGCCCGCCCAAACGCAACGGGCGACTCAATCCGTCGGTATCTTCCACGATGGCGACGATAACTTCTTGCTATCACGGGTCATGGCGAGAGAAGCCAACCCGGAGCAAGTCATCTACCAACACATCCGGCTCCCCCGTAGCGTGCTTCAAGCACTGGCCGGGAACATCGGTTCATTGGTAGAGATGATCGAGGAGTCCATCCCACACAACCCGGCAGAGGTCGAGCTTGAGCCATTGCGGGTGCCACCCGTCCCCACCTGGACATCCGACAAACGTATGGTCTTGTTCAACACACTCATCAGCCAATTTGGAGATATGAGTACCGTGTTGAAGATGTTAGCGGCTGTGTTGAGCAAACACCATCTGGTAATACGGGGCTTCCCGCATCGGCTGGAAGACCGGCTTAATGTGGTGCAGGGCTTGATGATGCTCCTACCGGCCCCCGCTCGGCCCGACCTGACGTTTGCGACCAATGTGGCAGACCTGAGCAAAGCCACAACCATGATTACCTTCAGCGAAGACCCGGCAGAGACCGCGCATTACACGCTTGATATGAACAACGGGGCCACACTC
This sequence comes from Anaerolineae bacterium, assembly GCA_034437535.1. Classification (GTDB taxonomy): domain Bacteria; phylum Chloroflexota; class Anaerolineae; order Aggregatilineales; family Phototrophicaceae; genus J038. The sequence goes on from DAOTTZ010000175.1 coordinate 41,561, forward strand.
CCAACTGATGACTCTCTGCGTGTGCCGTATGTGCAAAGCCTGGAAACTATGTGGAGCGACAAAGACCTGAAAGCCTTTGTCACCAACCTGCGGGCGATGGAACTCATGGCGATCCAACTCATGAGTGGCAAGTCTTTACAAAGCGGATTAGATGACGTAGCGGAGCGTTTGCAATTGGATGCTGTCGTCAATATCGGCGACGATGACATCCCGGCGGATGTGTTGAAAGCCGTCTTTAACGGCGTAGAACCGCAACCCGGCTCCTTGCTAATCAAATACATGAAGCAACTTTTACGTGTCGCCCTCACGGAGCGTGATACCGAGGCGGTTGCCATCATTCATCGCTTCATGCAAAAAGACAACACGGTCTACGACATGGTGATCCAGCAATTGGAGACCTTGCTCAACGACGAACCGGACGCGGTTTACTTCTTCGTGCGGACGACCTTAAGTGAGCAACTGGACGACCGCTGGATCCCCATCTTACATTCGGCGGCGGTCATCTCGATGCGAATCGTGCTCCAACAGGGGAGCGATGCGGAAACGGTGATGACCTGGCTCAAGTTGATCGCCAATGAACCCCCCGGCTACCAGTTGGGCATCGTCCTGCGGGATGGCATCCGCGCCGCACAGACCCTCACCCATAAAGACGGCGAGTTAGGGCGGCGTCTGCTGGCATTTACGGCCCGCCGTGTGCCCGACTTAATCGAAGATCTGCTGGCAGATGACGCATTACTGGCGACGATTGAGCCGCCCGTCGGCCCGGCCCTGCACGATTATGACGCCGAAGCCGTCAAAGAAACCATCGCGCTGAGCAGAGAAATGTCACTGATCCTGATGGCCCACGCCCTGGAAGACGCCGCCAGCAATCCGAAGGCGGCGGCGGTGTTCGATGCGGCGACGGTTGATTATCTGTGGAGCCTTCATCAAAAAGAAAGTGCCCCGGTGTTGCCCGTACAAATGCAACCGTCCACGATCCTGGATCACTTAATCAACCAGGGGCGCGGTTGGGCGACTGACGAAGCCCAGCAGATGCTCATCAAGCAGAGTGTGCTGGCCGACGATGCCGAAACCTTCTTACGCATCTGCCAGCACTTGCTCCCACCAGACACGACCTTCGACATCATCCTGGCGAGCTTTGAGACCAGCAACCTGAAACCGGCCAGAATTGTCAAATACATGCGTCAGTTGATCGAGCAAGACAGCCTCAGCCCTCAGCAGGCCGTTGATCTGTTCTTGCGAATCGTCGGGGCGGTCGGTTGGAGCGTGGAAGCTAGCCTGCCATACATCGAGCAGATTGCCCGCATGTTCCAGCAAAATCAATCCCTGACCGCACCCTATGATGCACTCCAGCGGATGCTGGATGTCGCCTCCGAAGCACGTTCCGAACTGGTCACACGGGTCGTCATCCGGCGGATGCTGGCCCACCTGGAAACGCTGGAAGACGAAAGCCAGCAAGTCACCTTGCTGATACAGATCACCTCACAAACCAGTTGGAGCAACCCAACCCGCAACCAACTGATAACCTGGTGGCGCACCTTTGCACGCAACCAGCCGATCACCCGCTTACAGCAGATTGACAAATCGCTCAACAACCGCAAATCGTTGGAATGGGCGCGGTCGATCACACGGACGGCGATTGCAATCCGCAAGATGATGGGCAAACGGTCGCTGGAAGAATTCGCCGATGCCATCGGCACCGCATATTCCATCCTGCAAGCCCTGACAGATTCGTTCGACACTAACCGCCAGCAATTCAACTTTGATCCGTTGACGGTGCGCTCAGAGTTGGATGCACGCGGCAGTGAACTGACGCCAGATGAACGCAGTGTGCTGGCGAAAAACCTACGCGAACTGGCCGATTTAATCACCAATATGGCCGACCGGCGTAGTAAAGCCACCCTCATCCGCCGGGAAGAAGACATCGAACGACAACTGCTGGCCGGCGACCAGGAACCGCAGAGTGCCATCGACACGATGCGCTGGCTTTCCGGGTATCTTAGCGGGTTGCAGGACGACAAAGACTGACGATCTATTCGCATTTTTCGCCACAGCCGGTAAACTTAATCAAAAAGGCTGGCGATTAGTATGGATACGGTAACGTTTAACGACATACAACAAGCGGCGGGGCGTTTGGACGGGATCGCCAATCGAACACTGGTCATGTCTTCCCGCACGTTGAATCAGCGCGTCAACGGTGAGGTCTTCCTCAAGTGCGAAAATTATCAGCGCGTCGGCGCGTTTAAGTTTCGTGGAGCCTATAACGCCATCAGCCAACTGGATGACGAGCAAAAAGCCTGCGGTGTCATCACCTATTCTTCTGGTAATCATGCCCAGGCGACGGCTCTGGTCGGTCGTCTGCTGGATGTGAAGACGACCATCGTCATGCCGCAGAACGCCCCAAGCACCAAACGAGCCGCGACCGAAGGCTACGGCGCAACCGTGATCGAATACAACCCCGATGAGCAAGATCGTAAAGTGCTGGCGGAGCGTCTGGCGTCTGAACGCGGTTATTTCATCCTGCCGCCTTATGATCATCCCGATGTCATCGCCGGGCAGGGCACCGCCGCGCTGGAACTGTTAGACGACGTACCTGATCTTGATATTCTGCTGGTATGTTGTGGCGGGGGCGGCCTGCTGAGTGGGTGCGCCATCGCGGCGAAAGAGCGCAGCCCCAAAATCAAGGTGATCGGCATCGAACCGGAACTGGCCGATGACGCCACCAGGTCTTTCCACACCGGCCAATTGCACACCGTGCATAATCCATCTACCATCGCGGATGGTACCCGCACGCCATCGCTTGGGCCGAATTACACCTTTCATCTGGTGCGGGAATATGTGGACGATATGCGGACGGTCAGCGAAAGCGCGATTAAATCGGCGGTGCGCTTCGCCTTTTACCGGCTCAAGCAAGTGGTAGAGCCGTCCGGCGCACTGGCCCTTTCTGCGTTGCTCAGCGGCGTCATCCGGGCGGCAGATAAGCGCGTAGGTGTTATCATCAGTGGGGGCAACATCGACGCCGAGATCATGACTCTGATTTTGAACGAAAGAGAAGCGAATCCGTGAAATTTCCCAAGCCAATTCAAGATTATTATCCTTCCGAGACCGCGATCTGCTATGGATGCGGCACCAATAACCCGGATGGCCTGCACATCAAGACTCACTGGGACGGTGACTTCGGCGTTTGCCGCTTCACCCCCTGGGATGCGCATACCGCTTTTCCGGGCGTGGTCTACGGCGGCTTGATCGCCAGCTTGATTGACTGCCACAGCATCGGCACCGCTATCGCCGCTTTTTACCATCGTGCCGGGCGTCTGCCGGATGACGGCGGAGAGGTGATTACCTGTGTCACTGGCAACCTCAACGTATCCTACCGCCAGCCGACTCCTCATGGTAAAGAGATCGTCTTGCAGGCCCGCATCACGGAACTAAGCGATAAAAAGGCGGTTGTCACCTGTGCGGTGCTGGCCGATGGCATCGAGACGGCCAGCGGAGAGACAATCGCAGTGCGGGTGCCATCACGCATGGTGCAGGGGGGGCATTACCTTTGACGACGACCATCTATCTGGTACGGCATGGTGATGTCCACAACCCAGAGCGCATCTTGTATGGGCGCATCCCCGGCTTTCGCTTGAGCGATCTCGGCCAGGAGCAAGCTCGCGCCGCCGCTGAAGATCTGGCTATACACCAACCAAAAGCGATCTACGCCAGCCCACAACAACGCGCACAAGAAACCGCCCGCTTCATCGCGGCACATCATCCCCATTTAACGGTCAGCACAGAGCAACGGCTGGATGAAGTACATTCGCCCCATGAAGGTCGCCCGCTTGAGGAGATGGAAGCGATCCAATTTGACTTGTATTCCGGTAACCAACCCCCATACGAAAGTGCGCTGGACGTGCGTGACCGGGCTTTGACGTTCATACAGGCCGCCCGGCAAGCCCATCCCAGAGGCACAGTCATCGGCGTGACTCACGGCGACGTCGTGACCTTTGCCTTCCTGTATTTCTCCGGCGTAGACGTGGCGATCAAAGATCGGCTCAAGCTGGAAGCTAGCGGCATCAGCGACGGTTACCCGGCTACCGCGTCCATCACCCGGTTAACCTTCCAAACCGATGATCCTGACGAACGCCCCCAGCCGATCTATCATCGCCCCTACTGACCTGAACTGTTAAGAACCGCTAACACCCGTTGATTCCTAATCGGCGGGTGTGTTACACTACAAAAGACGTTTACGGTTAGCAGAAGGAAAAACCCAGCATGTGGACAACCATCGACACAGGGTTTGAGGTGACCCGCTCTTCTCTTATGTAGCGGCTCATCGTCGCGCCCCCCCTGCCAGTTTCCCATCCGAATGTTACAATCAGCGGCGTTTTGTACGCCCACCTTCTTCGATTCGAAAATCACAAGGGAAACCCTATGGCTGATCGATACGATCCAAAAGCAATTGAGACCAAATGGCAAGACCAATGGCAAAAGACGAACCTGTACCGCAGTAAGGTCGATTGGGATAAGCCCAAGCACTACGCGCTGACCATGTTGCCCTACCCCAGCGGTGATCTGCACATCGGTCACTGGTTCGCCATGACGCCTTCCGACGCCCGCGCCCGCTACATGCGGATGCAAGGTTATAATGTGCTGTTCCCGATGGGCTTCGACGCCTTCGGCCTGCCAGCAGAAAATGCCGCCGTCCAGCGCAACATCCACCCGGCCAAGTGGACATATGCCAACATCGAACGGATGCGGAAGCAATTAAAGAGCATGGGCGCGATGTTCGACTGGGAACGCGAGGCCATCAGTTGCGATCCGAATTACTATCACTGGACCGAATGGTTCTTCAAGCAATTCTACGAGAACGGCCTGGCCTATCGCGGCGAAGCCATGGTGAACTGGTCACCGACCTTGCAGACTGTGCTGGCAAACGAGCAGGTCATCGACGGCAAGGACGAACGCACCGGCCAGCCCGTCGTGCAGAAGATGATGACACAGTGGTTCTTCCGCTACACCAAACACGCGGACGAATTGCTGAACTTCGATAAGATCGACTGGCCGGAGCCAGTCAAGATCATGCAGAACAACTGGATCGGGCGCAGTGAAGGCGCACAGGTCGCCTTCGTGGTGGAATCCACCGGGGATGAACTGCGCGTCTATACCACCCGCCCGGATACGCTGTGGGGCGCGACCTTCATAGTGCTGGCCCCAGAGCATAAGCTGGTGGAAAAGATCACGACCGATGACCAACGCGCCGAAGTCGATGCTTACCGCGAGCAAGCCGCCAAGGCCACCGAGATCGAGCGCACGGCGGAAGACCGCGAGAAGACCGGGGTCTTCACCGGGGCCTATGCCATCAACCCGGTCAACGATGAGCGCATCCCGATCTGGATTGCGGATTACGTCATGGTGACCTACGGTACCGGCGCGATTATGGCCGTGCCGTATGGCGATCAACGAGACTTTGAATTCGCCAGAGCATTCGGGCTGAAGATCACGCCTATCATCCAGCCGGACGGCGCGGACGAAATCCCTGACCCAGCGACGATGGACGAAGCCTATGCCGGGCCGGGTACCGTCGTCAACAGCGGGCCGATCAACGGCACCTATCACAACGGAGAGAAAGGCCGCAGGAGTGAGGCCGTCGCCGCCGCCATCGACCATCTGGAAGCCAACAACATCGGTGAAGAATCGGTCAATTATCGCCTGCGTGATTGGCTGATTAGCCGTCAGCGGTACTGGGGCGCACCGATCCCCATCGTCTACCGGCAAGATGGTGAGATCGAAGCCGAAGCCGACTTGCCTGTAACGCTACCGGAGGATGTAGACTTCGAACCGAGTGGGCGTAGTCCGTTGACGTACTACGAGCCGTTCTTGAACACGACCGACAGCGACGGCCACCCGGCCCGGCGCGAGACCGACACCATGGATACGTTTATGTGTTCGTCCTGGTATTGGTTCCGTTACCTGTCTCCGGCCTTTGATGCCGGACCGTTCGACCCGGAGGAGGCGGCCTACTGGTTGCCGGTGGATACATACACCGGCGGCGCAGAACATGCCACCATGCACTTGTTGTATGCCCGCTGGTTCCAGAAATCCATGCGTGACCTGGGCATGTTCGATGAAACAGCCGAGATCATGCGCCAACATGGGCGCGACCCGGAAGGCTTATTCGATGAGCCGTTCTTGCAACTGCGGAACCAGGGCCAGGTATTGGGTGCGGAGCGTCCCGGTGATTGGATCCTGGCGACCGGACGTTACCAGGGTGATAAGTTATTCGCCGATCACGTCCAGGTCATCGACGGGCCGGATGCCGTCCCCGCCGGGTTTGAGGGCGTCTTCGGTGAGATCATGAAGCGTACCGAAAAGATCATGACGGTCGATATGGCCGGGGTCAACCGCATTGTAGAAGTCACCGACGACGCGACAATCGAGATTCCCGCCATCGACGGCCAGAACGACGTCACCCAATTGAAGCATCACCTGGAAATCCAGCGGATGTCTAAGAGCAAGGGCAATGTCGTCAACCCGGATGAACTGGTCGATGCTTATGGCACCGATGTCGTCCGCGCTTACTTGATGCAGGCATTCGACTGGGAAAAGGGCGGCCCCTGGGATCCAAACGGCACTAAAGGTGTCATCGGCCTGTTAAATGATGTGTGGGATCTGGTCGTCAACGGCCCACCCACCGACGGCGAAGGCGACGACGCGATCAACCGGGATGTCGAACGCAAGGTTCATCAAGCCATTGATGCCGTCGGCACCAGTATCGAACGGTTCAACTTTAACAATGCGGTGGCCGGGCTGTTCACACTGAAGAACCACCTGCAAGATTTCGTCAAGACGCGCCAGGTCGGTCAAACGGTGTGGCAGGAGGCCATGAACATCTTACTGCGGCTGATGGCACCCATCACGCCCCACATCGCGGAAGAACTGTGGGCACGGCTGGGCCTGGAATACAGCATCCACGCGCAACCCTGGCCGCAATATGATGCCGACAAAGCACAGGAAGACAGCATCACGCTGGTCATCATGGTCAATGGCAAGCCACGCGGCGAAGCACAAGTCGCGCTGGATATTGAAAAAGACGCGGCCATCGAGGTCGCGTTAGCCAGCGAAGCCGCCAAACGCTTTTTGAACGGCAAAGAGCCGAAAAAGGTGATCTTCATCCCGGCCCGCAAAGGCCAAGAGCCGAAGGTCAACATCGTCGTATAGCATGATAACGGGCGGCAGATCTTGTCGCCCGTTTTTTATATCCCCATCAACGTGAGAACCAGTGTGCGCTGGCGGGGCCGGTTGTCAAAATCAACCAGGATGACCTGTTGCCACGTCCCCAGGCGCAGTGTCCCGGCTTGAAACGGAATCGTCAGCGACGGGCCGAGCAACGCCGCCCGCACATGACTATGACCGTTGCCATCCCCCCAACGCAGATTATGCTGGTATGTCCGCCCTTCAGCGGCGATTTCCTCAAACAGACGGCGGAAATCCTGCAATGCGCCGTCCTCGTATTCGATGGTCGTTAGCGCGGCGGTCGAACCGGGCACAAACGCGGTGAGTGTGCCAGTCGTCAGGCCGCTATCACCCAGGGTAGATTGCAAGGCGTGGGTCACATCACGCATATCGCCGTGTCCGTCTGTCTCCAGGGGGAGATCGTATGTTTTGATTTGCATTTTCACTCCGTTTGATTCTTGTGCGATGCCGTACCCTTAATTTGACCGATCCCGGCGTCTCAGCGTAAACTAGGGGTACTGTTGCAATTGTAAACTTATGAGGACGCTGATGTCATCTTTTCTCTCCAAACGGATGCGCGATGCAGGTGGTAACGATGACCACGACGACGAAGACTTCGCCAGTGCTGATCTCGATGCACTTTTTGCCGACGATCAACCCAAGTCATCGCCCAAGAAAGCCAAAAAGCCGGTTACCGAAGCAGAGGTAAAACTTGCACCTCCCATCCCACTCATCGGAGAGTTGGACGGAGGCGAAATCCTTGACACAGGGTATGAGGTGCCGCCCAAACGCCGCTTACAATCAACCCTGAAGAAGATCCGCAAGCAACTTCGCACCAAGTTAACCGCCCACCCCGAAGAAGCCGACTTCTGGGATCGTAACGACCCGGAAAAATGCAAGATCATCGAAGACCGGCTCAAGACCGTGCTTAAAAAGATGAAGGTCGAACTGCGCCCCGAAGAATACGAGATGCTCAAAGAGGGCTTGCTCAACGATATTCTGGGCTTTGGGGCCATCGAACCGATGATTCAGGATCGAACGATTTCTGAAATTATGGTCAACGGGTCAGATGTCATCTTTGCGGAGAAGGGCGGCAAGATGGCAGAAACCGAAGTCGTCTTCGACGATGAAGAACACGTCATCTGGACGGCCCAGCGGATCGTTCGTCCCATTGGCAGGACGCTCAATCGCGCCAACCCAATGGTAGACGCCCGCCTGCCGGATGGCTCGCGTGTCCACATCATCACCAAGCCCTCCGCACTGAATGGCACCACCATCACCATCCGTAAATTCCCGGATAAACGATTGACGGTCGATGACTTGATCGGCTTTGGATCGTTCACCCGTGATGTCGGCAAGTTCTTAGAAGCCTGTGTGGTCTCACGCTTGAATATCGTCGTTTCCGGCGGTACCGGGTCGGGTAAGACGACCCTGCTCAACGTCTTGAGTTCGTTCATCCCGGATGACGAACGAATCATCACCGTAGAAGACTCCGCCGAGCTAGACCTGGCCCAGCGGCACGTCGTCAGCCTGGAAACCGCGCCCCCCATCCCTGGCACCGAGCATGACGGCAGGCTAGAAATCCGTGATCTGGTCAAGGGCACGCTCCGTATGCGCCCGGATCGGCTGGTCATCGGTGAGTGTCGTTCTGGCGAAGCGTTAGACATGCTCCAGGCGATGAATACCGGCCATGATGGCTCTTTGACGACCGTCCACAGCAATAGCCCACGCGATGCAGTCGCCCGGCTGGAGACCCTGTGTATGATGGCTGGCATGGATCTGCCGGTTGACGTCATCCGGTCACAGATCGCCGCCGCCGTCGATCTCATCATCCAGCAGAGCCGCCTCAAGGATGGATCTCGTAAGGTCGTGCAGATTTCTGACCTACAGGGCATGGAAGGCGATAGCGTCGTCTTGCAGGATATTTTCATCTACCGGACGGAAAATCAGCGCGAACCGGGGTATTCACACGAAGGCGGCGGTGACCTGGAGCCGACCGGCTTCCGCCCGCGCTTTGTGGAGCAGTTCAAGCAGTATGGCTTTAACCTGCCGGGTAAGATCTTCGGCACCGGCATCCGGCGTTAGCTCGCCCAATCGACTATCGATTATAATTGATGAGGATCAGGTGAGCCTGATCCTCTTGTATTTTGCAACATCGTGACGGTCTTTGCCGTACCGTGTTTGAGTTAATGATCGTGTAAAGATGAGGAGAAAACAGCGTGGCCCAGGCGATCATACAAGAGCCGCCGGTTATGACCGGATTGACTGAAGCAGAAGCCAGTGCCCGGCGCAAACGCGGCGACGGCAACGACATCCGCATTGAGACCAGCCGTAGTTATTGGGATATTCTACGGCAAAATCTGTTCACGTTCATCAACATCGTCTTGTTTACTATCGGCGCGTTCTTGATCCTGCTCGGCCTGTGGGGGGATGCCATCGTTAGCGTCGGCGTGGTGATGATGAATGTCGTCGTCAGTGTGGTGCAGGAATTCCGCGCAAAGGCCAAGCTGGATAAAATCGCGCTCCTCACCCGGCCCCAGGCCACGGTGATCCGGGATGGCATCGAAAAGACGGTCGATCCGAGTGAAATTGTCCTGGGGGATCTCATCGTCGTCAAAGCGGGCGATCAGATCGTGGTCGATGGCATCTTCCGGGGGGAGGGCCGGATAGAATGTGATGAGTCCTTACTCACCGGCGAATCTGATTTGATCCCCAAGCGAAACGGCGATGATGTATTTTCCGGTAGTTTCGTCGTCAACGGGAGCGGGGCGTATGAGGCCACCCGCGTCGGTGCGGAGAGCTTCGCCAATAAGTTAACCGCCACCGCCAAGCAATTCCGGGTGTCACGCACCCCCCTGCAACGCGATATTAACTTTGTGGTGCGAATCCTGGTGTTGATTGCGGCCATCTTCGGCTTACTGTATGGGGCATCCTACGCGGTGCGGGCCGTTTCCACCATCCAGACGGTACAATCCGCCGCCGTAATCGCCGGGTTGGTACCCGCCGGGTTGATCTTGATGACTGCGACCGCCTATGCGATGGGATCGTTACGCATGTCCGGGCGTGGTGCTTTGATCCAACAGTCGAACGCGGTCGAATCAATCAGCAACGTCAATATACTATGCCTGGATAAAACCGGCACACTCACGGCCAACCGCATCGTGTATCACGCCGTGCATACGCTGGATGGTGACGCGGACGACTTCAAAGCGGCGATGGGCGATTATGCCCGCAGTACCCGCGCCGGCAACCGCACCAGTGAGGCTATCGCTCAGGGATTGCCCGGTCAGGCCCGCACCCCGGTTGACGAAATCCCGTTTTCATCAGCCCGCAAGTACAGCGCGTTGACCTTCAACGATGACGACCGCAACGGCACTTACGTCCTGGGGGCACCCGAATTCATCAAGCCATTTTTGCCCGGCGGGCAAGACATCGGCCAGACCCAGATGGACGAGTGGGCAGAATCCGGCCTGCGGATTCTACTGGTGGCTTATAGCCCACACACCGGCCCACTGTACAACGCGGATGAAACACCCCGGCTACCCGATGATTTACAGCCTGTCGGGCTAATCAGCTTTAGCGATGAACTACGCCCAGAAGCCAAAGAGACACTGGCCGGGTTCATGCAGGCTGATATTCAATTGAAGATCATCTCCGGCGATAACCCACACACCGTCGCATCCCTGGCGAAGCAAGCCGGGATGCCCGGTGATATTCAAGTCGTCAGCGGGCCAGAATTAGCAGAGATGGACGCGCCCACTCTGCTCCAGACGGTGCGCGAAACCACCGTGTTCGGGCGCATCACGCCGGAGCAAAAAGAGATGCTGGTCACGATCCTGCGCGAGCAGGGGGCTTATGTGGCGATGATCGGCGACGGCGTAAACGATGTGCTATCGCTCAAAAAAGCGCACATCGGCATTTCGATGCAGAGTGGGAGCGCGGCGACACGCGGCGTCGCTGACATCGTTCTGCTCAACGATAGCTTCGCCGCCCTACCCGCCGCCTTCATGGAAGGTCAGCGCATCATCAACGGCATGGAAGACATCATACGGCTGTTCCTGACTCGCGCATTCTACGCCGCCTGCATCATCCTGGGGGCTGGCATCATCGCGGAAGCGCAACTCTTCCCGTTCATCCCCAAACATGCTTCCCTGGTCACGCTCATCACCGTTGGCGTGCCGACCTTTGCCCTGGCGGCCTGGGCACGTACCGGCGTCCCCCGGCATAATCTATTCCGCTCGATTATTCATTTCGTCATCCCAGCCGCGTTGACAATCGCCATCTGTGCGCTGGCGGTTTATGCCCTCTACCTGATGAATTACTACTATCTGCCAGAAAGTTTGACGCCCGCCCAGGAGCAACTGGGCATCAACACCGCCCGTACCGCCCTGACAACCTTGCTCATCTTCATGGGCTTGATGTTGATTCCCTTCGTAGAACCGCCCGTCCAGGCTCTAGCAGGTGGGGATGCCTACAGCGGTGATTGGCGACCAACGATTATGATGGCCGGCATGTTCGGTGTTTTCGTCACGATCCTGCTCATCGAACCGTTCCGCAATTTCTTCGAACTGGAGCTTTTACAGGTATCTGATTATCTATTCATCGGGTTGATCGCGTTGCTCGGTGGGGCCAGCCTGCGCTTGATGTGGCGCAGTGCCTTGCTGGAACGTTTTTTGGGGATAGACTTCCACACGATGCGCCCACATATAGAAGTAGAAGAAAACAGCTAGTACCCCATCATTCTGAATAAGATGGATAAAGACGCTTGAGCTTGACGCGGGCATCATCGCAGGTGAATTGCCAATCGACAGTTGCCTGTTTGTTGTTGCGTTCAAGTTCAAGCGCAACAACATGTCGTTTGAGTGATGCCTCATC
>DAOTTZ010000176.1:0-40652 GCA_034437535.1 Anaerolineae bacterium
GTCATCTCCCGTTTTTGATGACTATACCATTTCTTATCCATCATGTCTTGCTAGACGCGGTACTAGTCGAAATCACTCGTTACTGCTAAATTAAGTCTACATGGCACACACAAGGATAAACATGGACGACAAAACAAACGACAAAGATCAACATTCCGGGCGGACGACCCACGACATGCTGGAAGCGGCGGAAGAAGCCGTTCGCCGCTTCCAGCAGGAAGAAGATCAACTAGGGCTTTCGCTTGGGAGCATGAAGCAAACGATTTGTTATAATAGAGGCATGATAACAAAAAAAGACTATATCGAATATCTGATTAGCACACCGATCAATTACACCTGCACGAATCTAGCCGACCACCTAGACGATGTCAGTCACGATGCGGTGAATGATTATCTGCATCGCGAAAACTTAACAGCACGCCACCTGTGGGAACAGGTTCGTCCGCTATTGAACGATAGCCCAGACGCTTATCTGATTGTGGATGACAGCGTGCAAGCCAAGAAATATGCGCGAAAGATGGAGCTGGTCAAGCGGCAGTGGAGTGGCAATGAAGGCGGTCTGGTGGATGGTATCGGGGTGGTGAATCTGGTTCATAGCGATGGTGAAGACTATTTGCCCGTCGATTTCCGCATCTATGCCAAAGAGATGGATGGCAAGACGAAGAACGATCACTTCCGTGAAATGCTCACCAACGCGGTTCATGACAAGCAATTACAAGCGAAAACCATCCTTTTTGATAGCTGGTACGGTTCATGGGAGAACTTGAAGCTGGTTCATCGGCTGGGAATGGTCTTTTTCACGACATTGAAGTCCAACCGCCTGGTCAGTGTGTCCAAAGAAGAAGGCTACAAACATCTCGATGAGATCGACTGGACAGACGAGCGGTTGCAAACCGGGGTCATGGTCAAACTCAAGAAAGTGCCCTTTCTCGTGCGACTTTTCAAGATAGTTGCCCCAAACGGCGACATTGACTGGGTCATTACCAACTCAGACGCTTCACTCAGCGCGGACGATGTTCAAAACGAGAATGCTATCCGTTGGCAAGTGGAGCAGTTGCACCGTGAATTGAAGCAATTGACCGGCATCGAGAAGTGCCAGTGTCGTAAACAACGCCCGCAACGCAATCATATTGCCTGTTGCTATCAGGCTTGGCTTGCCATCAAGGTCAAATCCGATCACGTCGGCAAGACGCTCTATGCTTTGGTGCGTGATTTATTGTACGAATACCTCCGAGCAGAACTCCGTGATCCACGTATTCCTGTTCTCGAGACAACTTAAAAGCGAAAGTCCTATCAACGCCAATCTCAGCGTGAGACCGGGCCGCTGAAAGGCCAGGTCAAGCTTCAGTTCAACCTGACGGAAGCGAACATCATGCTGAACGCGACCCTGACCAACAGCCTGATATTAGGCCGGGCAGACCCCAGCGCACAGACTAATGCTGATATTGACCTGGGGCCACATGGTGCCTATCAATTCGGCATCAGCCGCCGCCACGCGATGATCCGCTTACGACAACAACAACTCGAATTGCTAGACCTGGGAAGCCGCAACGGGACATATCTAAACGGGCACAAACTCAGCGCACATCATCCCACCGTCATCACCGATAACGATGAGATCCGCCTGGGTAAATTCGTCATACGCTTGAACATCGTCCCCGCGAAAGCCTAATTAATTGCCGAGGATCTCCATGATCTCTGCACTGGCCTTTTTCGCGGCAAATAACACCTTGGCGATGCGGGCGTCTTTATCAACCAGCACAGCCAAAGACGCCCGGCCTGCCGGGTAGACGACCATCACGCCGTCTTCGCCTTCCATCAGCAGACGTTCTAATTCACCCTGCGCCAACCGCTTCAGCGTGCGCTCTGCCAGCCCGATCAATGTCGCAGACATAGCGGCCACCTGTGGGCTACTGGTTGGGTTTTCATGGGGGTTCTCTTCATCGCCAGCAGGATAGGCGGCGACCAACAAGCCGTCGATGTTCACGATGACGGTGGCTTTGACGCCATCGACGATCGTATGAAGCGACTTGAGCTTGTCCTCTAAAGCTTCACTACGGTATTGCTGGGACATACAGCCTCTCTATCGTGAATCAAGCGCAGACTTCCAAAGTATATATGAATTGAGTCCAGGTCTCAACCTCGCTTGCGGGCGTCTTCTTCCGCCAGCGTCGCCAAAAAGTACCGGTCGTCCTGGGTCAGGGTCGCGTTCCATAGCAGATCACGACGGTTCTGCCACGTCCGGCGGATGGCCTGTTCGCGCCGCCAACGATCAATCGCGGCATGATCGCCCGCCTGCAACACGTCCGGCACCGTCAAACCACGAAACGCGACCGGGCGGGTGTAGTGTGGCCCCTCAAGCAAGCCGTCTGCGTGGCTATCTCGCTTGTGGCCGTCTTCCGCCCCCAGTAAACCGGGCAAATGCCGGGCCGTCGCATCAATGACGACCATTGCCGCCAATTCACCCCCGGTCAACACGTAATCCCCAATGCTGATCTCATCGGTGATGGCAAGCTGACGGATCCGCTCATCAAATCCTTCGTAATGCCCACAGACCAGCATCAAACGGTCATGAGTCGCCAGTTCTGCCGCGACCGCATGAGATAATGTGCGTCCTTGTGGCGAAAGCAAGATGACCGGCATCTGCGCCGCGCCGCGCACACTTTCAATCGCCCGTACCATTACATCAGCCCGCAGGATCATCCCGCCGCCGCCACCATACGGTGTGTCATCGACCTTACGATGCTTGTCTTCAGCATACTCTCGGATGTCATGAATATGCAAATCCAACAAGCCCTGATCTTGCGCTTTCCACATCATACTTTCAGTCATCGGCCCGGTGAACATCCCCGGAAACAACGTCATTACATCAACACGCATAACGGCCTCATCATTGCAATCAGTCTTCCTTGCTATATCATACATGCCATGTGGAATAAAGGTGAATAAATCTTGGACGAAATAAGACAAAATCGTTATCACGCGCTCCAACGCAACATCGAACGGTTGACACGGCGCGTCAATACACTTTCCGCCCGGCTGGATCAGTTGGCAACCTGGCGTCTACTGGGGTTCTTCGGTGGCCTGGTGGTCACGTTCTTCGCGTTTGGCACGGGCAATACCATCGGCTTGATCGTCACGGCCCTGTGGTTGATGAGCTTTGCCTTCCTCGTGGCAATCAACCGCCGGGTGCAGGCCGCCCAAGACCGCCTCAGCGCGATCCGGCGCATCAAACGAGACCAAATCGCCCGCATGACCTTGAACTGGCAACACATCCCGCCCAATGTCGCGGATGCCAACCCAGAGCATCCTTACGCCCGTGACATCGACATCGTGGGTGAATACAGCTTACATCGTCTGCTGGATACCAGCATTGCACGCGGCGGCAGTCAACGCCTGCTTGATTGGCTCCTGGCGGCAGGTCAACCAGACCGAACGACCATCCAACAGCGGCAAGCTCTACTCCAGAGCGTCTTACCCTTGAAGAAGTTCCGGGAGGGCTTGCGCGTTGAGTCGATCCTGGCAAATCCCAGGGGCGGCAAATGGAACGGTGAGAAATTGCTCGATTGGCTGGAAAATCACGCTGGCACGCAAACCGTATCGCTCGGTGTCGTGCTTCTGCTGGCCGGGCTATCCGTCTTCAACATCGTGACGTTCATCCTTAACCGCCTGGATCTGCTACCGCCGGTCTGGATCGTCACGTTCCCGTTGTTTCTGTTGCTTTCTGGCGTGCAATGGAGTCGCCTCGGTAGTCTGTTCAATGAGGCATCCGCCCTGCAAAATGCGCTGGTACGGCTTCGGGCCGTCTTCCGCCATCTAGAGCGTTACCCATATCGCCCCGATAGCGATCTGGCGCGACTCTGCCAGCCCTTCCACGCCGCAGAAAGCCGCCCCTCTGGGCAGTTAGGGCAGATCACGGTCATCGTCAGCGCGGCCAGCCTGCAACGAAACCCGGTGCTGTGGTTCATGATTAACGCGCTGATGCCCTGGGATGTGTTCTTCGCGTATCGCCTGGGCCGCACACGGGGCAACCTGGCGCAGTCGTTACCCCGCTGGCTGGATACCTGGTATGATCTGGAAGCACTCAACGCGCTGGCAGAATTCGCCTACCTCAATCCAACTTACACCCTGCCGAGCTTTCGTGATGGCGATCATCTTCAAGCGACCACCCTCGGCCACCCGCTCATCCCACATGCGGAACGAATCCGCAACGATTTCACGTTGGATGGCCTGGGCAATGTGGTCATCATCACCGGCTCGAATATGTCCGGCAAGAGTTCATTTTTGCGGACGGTCGGAGTCAACATGACGTTGGCTTATGCCGGGAGTGTAGTCGATGCGGACAAGCTCGACCTGGGCCTGTTCCGGCTGTTCACCTGCATTCGAGTCACCGACTCCGTCGTAGACGGCATCTCATACTTTTACGCCGAAGTACGCCGCTTAAAGGCCCTGCTCAACGCGGCCCGCCAGCCGGATGACCTGCCGCTGTTCTTCCTGATTGACGAGATCTTCCGGGGCACGAACAACCGAGAACGACTCATCGGTAGTCAGTCGTTCATCCGGGCGATGGTCGGCGGGGAGAGCCTGGGTTTGATTTCCACCCATGACCTGGAACTGGTCAAGCTGGCGGATGACATCCCGCAGATCAGCAATTATCACTTCCGCGAACATGTGGAAGACAAGCGCATGGTGTTTGATTACATTCTGCGGCCTGGCCCCAGCCCGACAACCAACGCGCTTAAAATCATGGAGATCGAAGGTCTGCCGGTTTCACAATGAACATCCGCTAACTATTGCTTGCAGTTACCGGCTAAAGGTCTCATAATTTATGATGAGTGAGAAAGGACGCAACTTGGGTAAAATGTGTGGCATCGTCATCAGTCTCTTGTTGATTCTCAGCGCGTGCAACTTGAGCAGTTCCAGCCAACCCCCACCCCCAACACCCGATCTACCTACTGTGCGTTTCATCAGCCCGGCCAACAACGCCCGCGTGCTGACCGGAGCCGAACTCATCATCGACCTGTACGCGGAAGACAACACCAGTGGCATCGCTCGCATCGAACTACGGATCGACGGTGTAACCTACCGCGATGCCGCCACACCCAACCTGGGGTCACCGCGTCAGTTCCGGGCA
The DNA here is from genome assembly GCA_034437535.1 of Anaerolineae bacterium. GTDB lineage: Bacteria > Chloroflexota > Anaerolineae > Aggregatilineales > Phototrophicaceae > J038. The sequence continues at coordinate 5,135 of DAOTTZ010000176.1, forward strand.
GAGATGAACTGGGTTGCCGAATCACCTGGGTTGTATTCGTTCTCCGCTATCGCGTATCGACCAGATGGCACCCAGAGTGATGAGTCTTTCATCGCTGTTGAAGTTGTCGAAGAATAAGTAACGGAGTGAAGTTAAGTTTATGCCGTATTTACAACCCCTTGACCAACGCCCGGACGTCACGACATTGAGCGATGCCGAAGAAGGTCATCTGGCCCGGCATTTTGACGCTTACGGGGCTGAAATGGTCGTCGATGGACAGGTCGTGCGGTGGGAAGAAATTCAAGCGGTCGAAGTCGTGGTCGCCCCGCATGTCTCCGGCCCGGCGGGATGGTTCGTCAAGCGGTTTATATTGCGCGGGGAAGAACGCTATCACGTTGGCATTTACTTCAGCGATGATGGCGAAGCCGTCCTGCCGAATATCACCTGGGATAGTGCGCGGCATGTCGTCCAAACAATCGCATATTACGCACCGAACCGCATCGATTACAAAGGCCCGGATGACCTGGTGCCACTTATGGAAGACTAATCATGCGGCTATCTTTGATCGTGTTGATGATTACATTGAGTGCCTGTGCGCCAGCGGCCCCCTCCGCCAGCCTCCCGCCGGAGCCAACGCCGTTTACATCGGTCTGGGGGCGCGTCCAGATGCTTGATACCGTCCAGCAGGCTGATGCTCCCGCCATCTACCCGACAGCCAACACGATCATGGCCGCCTGGGTCAGCGCGGATGAAACCGACACCTACCACACCCTCACCGATATACATCAAGCCGAGCCGGTACGCCTGCCAGTGCTGACGCAATTCCCGCAAGATCATCAATTTGTGCAGGCCGGGCGAGATCGCTTACATCTGTTATGGCTGGATGCAGATCCAGATCGCCCTGCTGACGGCAAACGACTATGGGCACTCAACATCGGCACTGATAGCACCGCCGAACGGGGCGCGTTCATCACGCACGATAGCCGGACGTATCATTACAGCGTCATCCCCAACCCGGATGGATCAATGTGGGCCTTTATGAGTGCCGCACCCGCCGCAGAGCCGACGCTCTATGCCCAATACTTTGACGCCAACACCCGCCCGCGTGAGGCCGTCCGCTTGACCGGCGGGGTCGATTGGCCGGTCGCACAGCACCAGCCCGACGGAACGATCCGCCTGACCTGGTTGAGCGCACCCGGCCAGATGATGACACAGGCCACTTTTGATGTGACAACCGAGACACTCGGCCCGGTGCAACCACTCGGCCCATCACCGGCCCTGGCAGTTGGTGATCGCATCAGTGGTTTTCACCGCGTCGGCCCGGTCGCCTTCTGGAACATTACCCGCGCCGGTGGAACCAGCGAAACCTGGGTAGCGGCCCGCGCTACAGATGGCACCTGGCCCCGGCCAGAACGCCTGGGTATTGTTTTGCGGGCCAATCAACGGTTGGAGACCGGTTATCAGGGTGCGGGCGCACTCCCAGCGGAAGCAGGCACCTTATGGGCCGCCTGGGCACAACCAGGCCAGCCCACCGGCGACTATCTGCCGGTCGCGGTGCAGATCGGCTCTGAACTGGGGATCATTTACTTCCAGCAAGGGCGCGTCGTCGGTTATGAGTCGGTGACGACCCTGGATGACCTGGGGTTAATCGGCCAATTGAGCTTTACGAGTGACCAACGCGGCGATTTGTATCTGGCCTGGGCGCAACCGACCCGCCAGGGATACGCCCGGTTGCACCTTGCCACCACCCGTTAAGAAGCTATTTGAAAAGCAAAATCATGGGGTTTCACCCCATACCCCACAAGGAACTGGCGTCCCCTGCCGGGAGTGTGAGGGCAGTGCCCTCGCGCACTTGTCAAACGACTTCTAAGGTCATCAACTGCCGACAAACACCACGCGATACGACCGGATAGCCGGGTCACCAGTGATCTCGTCATTGCATGGGCTGGCCGTCAGCGTCGTCGATGGATCAGAGAGGCCGGGCATCTCGATAATATACGATTGGCCCTCAGTCATCTCATAATCCGCATAGCCTAACCCACGTTCCGGCTTGAGGCCGGTGAAGAACGTGCTTTCTTCGTCGGCACTCCGCACGCGGAGCGGCAACCCCGGCAGTTCGTCGCCGGTTCGACGATCCCGCACCCGCACTTCAATCACACCGGGGATCTCTTCCCGGCAGAATGGTTCGATGAACGCCACTTCGAAATCTGCACGCGGCGGGGCTGTGGGCACCGTTTTGATCGCACCCGATGTGTCTGGCGTGGGTGAAGGCGGGAGCGTCTCACCGGGTGGCGGGGTCTTGGTCGCTGGCGGCAGGAGGGTCGATGTCGGCAAGATAATCACGGCTGGTTCACTGGTCGCTCGTGGTCCTTCGTTCATAATCAGGTTATCCGCGCACCCGGTCTTGCCCTGGCTCTGGTAAAAGGTCATCATATTGCGGATCGCGTTCCGCCGGTTATTGCTGTTGACGAAACCCTCCCGTACTAACCGGCAGGCACTATCCGCCACGTATTGAATCGGATCATTCCCCGGCAGGCGTAGATCAACCAATTTTTGCACCGTCACCGCCAGATCACGCTGATAACTGTATTCCATCATCAACGCGATGAGATAAGCATCCTGGTCGGCCAGCAGATCATCGGTCTCGTCGCTATCGGCCAGTTGCCAGGGTGCGACATCGGTTTCTGCAATAGGGGCCAGCACCCAGGCATAACTCAAGCCAGCCACCATGCCGACGATCATGCCGAACAGTAACGCCGTCCAGATGATGGTACGCCGGGGACGATCATACCGGCTACGCTGGCGTTGCCGTGCCGCGCTGGTCTGCTCTGGTTGACGATAAGATGTATCGGTCATGGGGCTTGTTGTACCTGTAAGAACGGTTCCATTTCCGGCGTAAGCTGGCCGAGAGCCTGTGAGAAAGCCACCATATGATAGATGTCGTCCACACTGCGCGAAGTCTCGATAAAGCGGATGGTCGTCTCGCGCACATATGCCGGCACGTCGATCACGCCCAATCGCTCGATACGCTCGACCGCACCAATCGTATCACCATCCGCCCGGAAGCCCGCCGCAACCATCGCGGTGTAATCATCCTGGTGCGCCGGGGCCAACGCTTCAATCGGATTCCCGACCGTCTCCGCCGGGAAGACCCCCCAGCCGATAATCAAGCCGATGCCGATCCCCAGGCCGATGCCCAATATCAATGAGAGAAGTAGCCGTATCATTTAGTTATCCTCAGCCGTGGCAGATGGCGGCGGCGTCACCGTCGGGGCCGGGGTCGGCGTGGCCGGTGGCAAGACGATCTCAATCAGCAGATCCGCCGGGTTGAAGGTCTCGTCGCAGGTCATTTCATCCAGTGCCCCCCAGACGAATCGCCTGCCTTCGATGCGCGTCCGCACCCATCCCCCGGTTTGATCGACACGATCAACCACCAGCGGGCCAGGTAATGCGTCGTAAGTCTGCACGATGTTGGAATCACGGCGCGGTTCAGAATAAAGCCGGAAAGGGACGACCGAAGGCGTGCAGATCGGATCAATCACCGTAATTGACTCCTGCCAGGCGATTTCGTTCCCCAGCCGGCCCCGTGCCACCAATTCCAACACAAAGTCATCAGTGACATAGCCTTCAAGCTCCAGGTTGCCACGCGGCCCATAACTGGGGTCAACCTCCACCGGCACATTCGCCGCCCGGCGGATCGATTCAACACCTACCAGGAACGTATCTGACGCGCCATTTACCTCCCATTGCACCTGGATCGTCGAGATCACATTTCGCACCAACTCCGCCGGGATGACATCAAAATTTTGCAACGTCAAGGCTTCTATCACGTTGACGGTCAAGCTTTGTGTGTCGCTGGCCTCTCCACGAAAGGCGACCAACTCGATGACAATGTTCTGGCTGGCATAAGCAGAGGTATCCAGCACAACGCTGGTTGTATCCGCTGGTAGGTCGATCAAGATTGGATCATCGTTGACGCGCACAACGAACGACTCTGCGTCTGCGGCCCTCCAATTGAGTGTCAGCAGATCGCCCCCGGCGATGTCTGTCACACCGCCAGCATCGAACGACTCGATACGTGGTTCGGGGGCATCCGCACTGAAAACCAGGGCCAACGCAAATAGAAGCAATCCGGCGATCCCTGCCGCCAGCCCGCCAATAGCATACAATGACCAGCGCGGCATAATCGCCTCATCCTGGAAGTGCCCGCGCATCGCGGTTAAGAAACCGGCGGCATCACGCGAGCGAACCAGCAGATCAAACGGGCGATCTTGCGGCGGGCCGAATAACCGGCGTTTGCGGGCCTGCACACTCCCTTTAACTTCCACCCGTTCCCCAGGGCCAAGCACACGCTGGGCACAGGGAATTTCAAACCGCAATGCGTCGTCTGCACTGGCCCCACTGACGAACACCGGCAGAGGTGCGCTTCCCTGGTTATGCAAGATCAGGTTGAAGCGTTCGTAGAGTGTGACATGCTTGGGCTTCAAGCCGAGCGCAAAGGCGTTGTAAGGCGAAATCTCCACCAGCGCATAGGCTTCGATCAACTGGTCGGGGGCTTCTTGCCGGGCGACAATCAACGTGACCGGATATTCTCCCGGTGCGGTATCACTGCGGCGTGGCGGTTTGATATTCAACAGGACTTCACCCGTCTCATCGGGGTCTAGCCTCAGCGAAGGCCGGTTCACACGGCCCCAACCCGCTGGCAAACCGCTGACGGTTACCGTATAGACCTGGGCTTCGGTTGAGACGTTCGTCACCTGAATTTCGACCGACTTATGTGACCCTGGCGGAATCCCACTATCCGGCGGGGTAATATCCACACGAAAACCATAATCTTCTCGTTCGAAACGTTGTGTATCAACATCCTGTTGATCCAGTGCCATCGTCGGTTGGTCATCTTCCGCATAGTAGATCATGCGAAGTTGGCCGATCTGGATTTCCTCACCGCCGTGTAAAGGCCGTTCGTCGTTATCCGGGACGCGCACCCCATCGACAAACGTCCCGTTGACCGAATCCATGTCAGAAATCCACACTTCACCATCCGTTTGCCGGATGCTGAAGTGATAGCGCGAGATCGTATCTGTATCAAGCATGATGGTACACCCGCTAGACCGCCCGACGGAAACCGTCTCCTGCGTCAGCAGGAACGAGTCGAACTCGTCATTATCAGGCCAATACACATCCAGCCGACCGTAAGCCATTCTCAACCTCTCAAGTGTTACCAGTCTGCCCATTATTATAGGCCATCCTGAGACGCCTTGCAGGTGCCTATTCGCCTATGGTACACTATCCTCATTCGTAAACAAGCAATCATGTCCCTAGCGTGTCAGACGACGTTCCTCAACACCTACCTCATTTTGTTTTTGGCTCTGTGCCGTTTATTTCCGTTGACCGAAAGATCATCTTGTCTTGAATGACTCTACTGTGTACGGTTTACTTGTGATTCTTGGTCTGATTCTGTTGCAGGCAATCACCAGCGTAGCTTACGCCGCGTTGATCAACGCCCGCACGGGCATTTTGAAGGATCAGGCAGAAGATGGTGACCGCAATGCCCGAAAATTATTGCGCGTTATCACCAGTGGCAACACCAAGATCACCTACTACACGATTAACACCTTGATCAAATTTGTGATTGCCGCTGTAGGGGTCGTCGCGCTGGCCCAACCGATGATCGGCGATGGTAACGGGATTATCATTTATGTTGTCACGCTGGTCATTACGGCCTGCGTGGTCATCGTGCTGGGCGATACCGTCCCGGAGGCCATTGGTCGAACCTATGCCGATAATCTAGTCTATACTGCTGGCGGCCTGATGCGCGGCTTGGTCTGGAGCTTTCGGCCTATCGTCAGCCTGATGGTCCGCGCCAGCAAGCTCTTATCTTCATTAGCGCGGAGCAGTGGCAAAGTCAACACGATCACGGCAGAGGAGATCATGACGTTGATCGACGCTGGTCATAGCGGCGGTACGCTGGAAGAAGACGAGAAAGACATGATCCTTTCCGTCTTACAGTTAGACAAGACGTTCGTCAGCGAAGTGATGATCCCACGTATTGACCTGACGGCGGTCGAGATCAACCAGACCCTGGAACAAGCCGGGCGTATCTTCGTAAAATCCGGCTTTTCTCGCATCCCGGTGTATGAAGAAAAGCTCGATACGATTCGCGGCGTGCTTTACGCTAAGGATCTGCTGGCAAGCTGGTATAACAGCAAAGCCAAGACCCAGCGCACCATCCAGGATCTTATGCGGCGTGCTCACTTCGTGCCGGATACCAAACGCGCCGATGAACTCCTGCAAGAACTGCAACAACGCAAGATCCACATGGCTATCGTCGTTGATGAATACGGCGGCACATCGGGCCTCGTCACCATCGAAGACATCATTGAAGAGATTATCGGGGACATCCAGGACGAGTACGACATCAACGAAGAACAAGATTACGAGCAAATCAGCGATTTCGAATATACCGTTGATGCCGGGATGGATCTGGACGACTTTAACGACTTGATCGACGTTGTCTTGCCGACTCAAGACAGCGACACACTCGGCGGGTATATCTACACATTTTTCGGACGCGTGCCAGAAATTGACGAAGTGATCGAGACGGATAAGTTCTTCCTGCGGGTTCAATCAGTGGATGGCCGCCGCATTCGCAAGGTCTACGTCCAGCGATACCCGAACAATTACGACGAAGACGACGAAGGCAACGAGCAAAGCAACCAGCCCGACCAGGATACGCAGGATACGCTGGAAACAACCCCGGCATCAGACCAACCGAAAGAATAACGTCATGCTCGACACGACCGCCCTGGTCAATCAGGCGATTCAGGCCAGCCATAACGCTTATGTCCCCTACTCCGGTTATCCGGTCGGCGCGGCGTTGATGACAACCGCCGGTATCGTCTATACCGGCTGTAACATCGAAAATGCCGCCTACCCGGTGACGATGTGCGGCGAACGTACCGCATTGTTTAAGGCCGTTAGCGATGGTGCCCGTGCGTTTGAGGCTATCGCCCTGGTCACCCGCAACGGCGGCTCGCCCTGTGGAGCTTGCCGGCAAGCCCTTGCAGAATTCGCGCCGACCTTGCGCGTCATCATCGCCGATTTGGACGGAAACATTCACCACGATATATCACTGGCAGAGCTTTTACCGTTGAGTTTTGATGTAAATGACTTGACCGATGCCGAAACAAGTTCGTAGTTTTCGTACCACCGGCTTAATCATCAAACGCCGCAACTTTGGCGAAGCCGACCGCTTACTGACGATCCTCACCCCGGCACATGGCAAGATCCAGGCCCTGGCGAAAGGTGCCCGTAAGCCCACCAGCAGAAAGACCGGTCATGTCGAGCTTTTCACGCAGGTCGATCTGCTCATCAACGTCGGGCGCAACCTGGATATTGTCTCTCAGGCGGAGATGACCGAGCCATATCAAGCCTTGCGCGAAGACCTGCAACGCACCGCCTACGCCAGTTACATTGCAGAGTTGACCGACCGTATGACACTCGACAATGACGCAGATACCGCCGATGTGTTCGACTGGTTGGCGTTGGCGTTCGGTTGGCTGTGCGAGACGAACGACTTACGGTTGACGGTACGCTACTTTGAGATCCACTTGTTGGATGCGGTTGGCTTTCGCCCGGAACTGACCGAATGTGTTTTCACGCGGGAGATGATCCAGCCGGAAGACCAATTCTTCAGTTATGCGGAAGGGGGCGTCGTCAGCCCCCAGGCCGCCCACTTCGCCCAGACCATCCAGCCGATTGACCTCGATACGCTCAAGGTCTTGCGTCATCTTCAGCGGAGTCCATTCGCGCAGGTTCGCACCCTGATTCTTGCTGATGCACTCCACATCAATCTTGAACGTCTACTTCTCGGCTATATCACCTATCTGCTAGAAAGTCGCCTGCAATCCGTCGATTTCATCCGCCGGATTCGTTAGAATAACAAAGAGACCGATGCTCAAAGGGGCCGCTATGTGGTGGAAAACGGGTGTTATTTATCAAGTATACCCACGCAGTTTTATGGATGCGAACGGTGATGGTGTCGGAGATCTGGAAGGAATCCGGCAACGGCTGGATTATCTGGCATGGCTAGGGGTTGATGCGGTATGGTTTTCGCCCATCTTTCCGTCACCGATGGCTGATTTTGGTTACGATGTAGCCAATTACACTGATATTCACCCCGATTATGGCACATTAGCAACGTTCGATAAGTTGTTGGTGGCCGCCCATAGTAAGGGCTTACGGGTGATTCTCGACCTCGTTCCCAATCATACGTCAGCCGCGCATCCCTGGTTCCAGGCGGCCCGGCGTAGCAGAGACGACCCCAAGCGTGATTGGTACATCTGGCATGACCCTATGCCGGATGGATCCCCACCGAACAACTGGTTATCGTACTTTGGTGGGCCAGCCTGGACGTTCGACGAAGCCACCGGGCAATATTACATGCACAACTTCGACCCCCAACAACCGGAGTTAAACTGGCGCAACCCGGATGTAAAGGCGGCGATCTTCGATGCGATCCGCTTCTGGCTCCGGCGTGGGGTTGATGGCTTCCGCATGGATGTCATCGACCGGTTATTAAAAGACCCGGAGTTCCACGATAATCCACCAAACCCGGATTGGACACCCGATGAGCCGGTCATGTGGTCGCAATTACGCATCCACAGCGAAGGTGGCCCCGGCACGCATGATCTCATGCGCCAGTTCCGCGCTGTGTTCGATGAGTTCCCGGAGACCGTCGCCATCGGTGAGTTGTCTTACGTCCTCACGCCGGACGAATTCGCATCGTTTTATGGTCGCCAGCGCACACCAGGGAACGGCGACGAACTGCACCTGCCGTTTAACTTCGGCCTGTTGATGCTGGATTGGGACGCGGCGACCATCCGCGCTTATGTCGAAAGTTATGATGCGGCGGTCCCGGTCTATGGGTGGCCGAATTATGTGCTGGGCAACCATGACATTGGGCGCATCGCCAGCCGTTACGGTCTGGCGCAAGCACGCATCGCCGCCATGCTCTTGTTGACGTTGCGCGGCACGCCAACGCTCTACTATGGCGATGAAATCGGCATGACCAACATCCCCATACCCCAGGATCAAACCCAGGATCCACAAGCACGCGGACAAAGTAACTTCAACCGTGACCAGTGCCGCACCCCGATGCAATGGGACGATAGCCCGAATGCTGGCTTCAGCCCACCAGAGACCGAGACCTGGCTCCCGGTCGGCGCGGAATACACGACGGTCAATGTGCAGGCCCAACAAAATGATCCGCATTCCATGTTGAATTTTTACCGCCGGCTGTTGATCTATCGCCAGCAAACCCCGGCCCTGCACAGTGGCCGGTATTACCCGGTGCTGGATGTGCCTGCCGGGTGTTATGCTTATCGTCGGGTGTTTAATGACCAAAATCGGCTAATCGTGTTAAACTTGACCCACAATGACCTGGAACTTCGTCTGGAGGGAACCGGCCAGATCGCGATTTCGACCAATGCCGACCGCGAAGGCGAAACCATACACTTAAATGATGTTTTATTACGTCCCGACGAAGGCCACATCATCGAATTATAAGATAAGGAAATTTTATGTCCATTCGACGCGCATTATTATTTATGCCCGGCGACGACCGCCGGAAGATCGAAAAAGGAGCGGGGCTATCCGTCGATTCGGTCATCATGGATCTCGAAGACGCTGTTGCCTTCGACCAGAAAGACCAGGCCCGCAAGATCACTCGCGCCGCCCTGCAAGAGGTCGATTTCGGCAAGACCGAGCGGCTGGTACGCATCCACCCGGTCCGTGACGAGCAGACGTTATGGGTGACGGATATTACTGAAACCATCGAAGGCCGACCAAATGGCTACGTCTTGCCGAAGGTTGAATCGGCAGATGATATTCATCGTGTCGCAGAGCATCTCACCCGTGCGGAACGAAAATACGGCTGGATCGACGGGAGCATCCGCCTGCTTGCCATCGTAGAAAGCGCAATGGGCTTCGTCAATATGAGTGAAATTGCCGATAGCGACCCGCGGCTTTCCGCCCTGATCTTCGGGGCCGAAGACCTGGCGGGTGACATCGGCGCGACCCGCACCCCAGACGGTTGGGAAGTCTTCTACGCCCGTAGTAAGCTGGTGCTGTATGCCAAAGCCCGCAACCTCCAGGCGATTGACACCCCCTTCATCGACCTGACCGCCGAAGATAGCCATCTCATCGCCAGTACCGAGCAAGCCCTGTACATGGGCTATACCGGCAAATTGGCGATCCACCCGCGCCAGATCAACCCGATCCAGCAGGTCTTCACACCGACAATGGAAGAGGTCGAGCAAGCCCAGGCTCTGCTCGATGCGAACACCGGGCATCAGGCCGCCGGGCGCGGTGTTTTCGTGTACGATGGAAAGATGGTGGACATGCCAATGATTAAAGCGGCAGAGACGATCTTAGCCCGTGCCCGTGCCGCCGGGATTACCCCGGCGACCCAGACCAAGCAAGAGGACTAACCCGATGCCGGCCAACATACCGGAAGACAAGCTCGACCTGCTTCAACGGCCCATCGTGTGTACGCTCGTCACCCTCATGCCAGATCACCAACCCCAGGCTACGCCAGTTTGGTTTAGTTGGCAGGATGACTTGATCTGGGTGAACACAGCCAAAGGCCGCCAGAAAGACAAGAATATGCGTGACCGCCGGCAAGTTACCGTCCTCGTGATCGACCCGGAAAACCCCTATCGTTACATCGAATTGCGGGGGCACGTTATCGAGATCACCGAAGACGGCGCATTAGATCACATTCATCAACTTGCCCGGCGTTATTTTGGCCGCGATGACTTTTATGAGACAATGCCCGACCTGCGCGGAAAAGAAACCCGTGTTATCTTTAAGATCAAGCCGACACACGTCAAATAAAGTGAGAAAGGTCTCTTAATGCCAAACGTCAAGGTCATGCTGATTGACGATGATCCTAGCTATCATGTCTTGACGAGCCGAATGCTGGCCCGTGCCGATCAAGAATTTGATGTCGATTGGGTTGGATCATACCAGGAAGGGCTGGAAGCGATCCGCCAGCAAAAGCACGATGTCTACCTGGTTGATTATCACCTGGGGCGCGTGACCGGGTTGGATTTACTGCGTGAGGCCGAGGTCGATTCCTTACCCAAGCCGGTGATTATGATGACCGGACACGGCAAGCACAACCTGGATCTTGAGGCAATTCAATCCGGCGCGGCAGATTATATCGACAAGGTAGAGTTACGCCCGGCATCGCTTCAACGGTCGATCCGCTATGCGCTAGAACGCGCCCGCATCATCGAGCATCAGCGCGAAAGCGAGCAGATGTACCGCTCGTTGATCGAAGAAGCCTTCGATGGCATCCTCATCACCGACTCTCACGGGGAGATCATCCTCACCAATGACCAGATCTGCCATATGACCGGGTGGGATAACGACACGTTGACCGCGATGGGACTGCGCGAGATCGTCAAGCCGATCCAGCCGGAGGACGATGTATTGGCAGTTGGCAAGGGCCTGGTGGCGGAGCGTCTGCTCCAACATGCGACGGCCCAACCACTGGATGTCGAAGTCAGTGCAAAGCCCATCAGCGATAACCGCATCCAGTTTATCGTGCGCGACATCAGCGGGCGCAAGGCCACCCTGCGCGAGCGTGAAGAATACATCCAGAAGTTACAGGTCTTGCACCAGGTCGATGATGAGATGAGCCAGGAACTCAACCTGGAATTCGTGTCTGCTATGTCGCTGGATGCCGCCATCCGCCTGAGCGGGGGCGAGACCGGCTTCATCGCCATGCGCGAAGATGATGACCTGCGGGTGATGGAAAGCATCGGCCCTTATAGCACACTCGACCCGGCAGAGTATCTCCCCCGCATGACGCTGGTACAGAAGGTCATGGCCGATGAGACCCCCCGCCGGATTATGAACGTGGCGAACGCCAAAGATTACGTTGCCATCCACGAACGAACCGAGGCCCAGATCATCTTACCCTTGCTCTCTTATGATGAATTGGTCGGCATTATGGTGCTGGAAACCCCCTACCTAGAGCGATTCACCGATGATGTGTTCGACTTCCTGAACCTCATCACGTCGCGGGTGGCCGTGGCCGCGCAGAACGCCCGTCTGTATAAGGTCGCGCAGGATCGTTATCATGAACTCCAGGAGATTTACTCACAAGTCGCTGATCTGGAGTCGATCAAGACGGATATGATCCGCATCGCCGCGCACGACATCCGCAACCCGGTGAGTGTGATCCTGGGCTATACCGAACTGATGCAAACCAAAAAGTTTAGCCTGACAGATCGCGTGAGTAATTACATCAAGAATATCGAACGCGCCGCCCGCAATGTCGAACGCATCACCAAAGATATTCTATCGTTGGAACGAGTCGAAAACATGAGTGCGGATAACCTCGATCCGGTTGATCTGACCGCCATCATCGCAGAAGTCTTTGACGAATCCCGCGCCAAAGCAGAGCTTAAGAACCAGACCTTTACTTTAGAGAGTATTTCGGAACCACTGCCGGTCGTCGGGGATGAAGCCCAACTGCGCGAAGCGGCGGTGAATTTCATCAGTAACGCCATTAAATACACCGACGACGAAGGGACGATCCGGGTGACGCTGGATGCGGATGAGACTGTGGCCCGCTACCGCGTCATTGACAACGGCTATGGCATCCCACAGGAACAACAAAACAGCCTGTTTAAGCCGTTCTTCCGTGCTAAAAGCCCGGAGACACGCGATGTCGAAGGTACCGGCCTGGGGCTATATCTCATCAAGAACATTATCAACCGTTACAACGGACAGATTGTCTTCGAAAGCACTTATGGCGAAGGGAGCGTCTTCGGCTTTGATCTGCCAATCGCCAGGGATTAAGTCGTGACGTGAATACACTGCGCGACAGCATACCCGATCACCTGCTGTTGATCATCAATCGAAACGGTGATCGGCCCGTCGAAAGGATCGACCTGTTCGACGCGCACCGTTGCCCCCAGCACAAAGCCCCGTTCTAGCATATGCTGTAGCATGACATCGTTCGACGCCATAAAACGCTGGACGCGCCCAACTTCCCCCGGTTGAAGATCAGATAACAATCGATAAACCGGCGTCATGATCTCACCTTCCGCCGTTGGGATCGGATCGCCGTGTGGATCCACCGTTGGATCGCCCAGTTTCTCCGCGATGGCTTCGATGAACCGGTCGGAAACGGCATGTTCCAGGTTTTCCGCCTCATGATGGACTTCGTGCAAGGCGTAGCCCAGGCGTTGAACCAGATAAAGCTCGATCAACCGGTGGCGACGGATGATTTTCAGCGCGATCTCACGCCCGGCGTCCGTCAGGCTCACCCCGCGATAGGGACGGTAATCCACCAGACCAGCGTCAGAGAGACGCCGGGCCATATCGGTCACTGAGGGTGGCAAAATATCTAATATGCCAGCCAGGGCCGTCGTCGTGGCGCGGTCGGCCTCCCCGGTGATCGTCTCTGAATAGACCGCTTTCAAGAAATCCTCGACAGACTTAGAATGGCTCATGCAAATTCAACTCCTCATCAGTTACCACGCACCACCGCAACGGTTATCGCCGCTTCACTGCTATTCCCCACCGAATCATAGACGACAGCGGTGAAGGTCTCATCACCGGTTCGGATGATACTATGGTTGTATTCGTAGGGGAATTCGTCATCCGCAATGATAAAGCGACCGTTCACGTAAAACTCAACTCGATCAATCCGAATATTATCGGTTACATCAGCTACCAGCGGGATCACCTGCCGCTCCGGATATTGTACCGGTTGGTCGAGCGACAGATCATCAGCCAGCGTCAACACGATAGACGGGGCCACATTATCAATGATGACCTGCACAAATCCATTCTCGACACTGTTATCTTGCCGTACCACCTGCAACTGCAAGATGTAAGTGCCATCTAGCCCGGTCGTATCCCATTGGGCCAGTGGTGCATTGGCGACAAATTCAGTACGGCGGTCGGTCAAATTCGTCCAGGTTGTCGGGTTCGGCCCGGCCCCATATTGCAGTTGATAATCTTGCATCCCGTCGGCGTTCAAGCTCCCGCGTATCTCTATCACCCCGCCGATTGTATCGTAATTATCTGGCGATAGAATGACCGGCGAATTCAAGAAATCTGGCCGGCTGACTGTATCGACTTCTTCCGGTGGCAGGGGCCGGTCGTTGGTCTGCCACCAATCCAGGGCTTCTTCCGGCGGGATGAAGAACGACACAACGTTGATTAACTCCTGCGGGGTAGACATTGACGCTTGCTGTTGCGTCTGAGAGTTGATGCGAACGTCTTCCCAGTAGGTATCCGGCGGCGGGAACTGCCCGCGATCCAGAAAGATTTCATTACGCGCATTTTGAGCGCAGGCTTGCGTGGCAGACATACCGGAAATCTCGCAGACGGTGGTCTGAACGATGTCATCGGGCATTTGCCATTCGGTCGCCGGTAATGAATCACGCACATGGATGTAATCCGTCAGTGCCCGCCAGACTAACGCCGCGCCATCTAACGCGAAGCCATCCAGCGATGTCGCGCCGCGATCTGCCCGGCCCAGATGCACCGCCAGCACCCGTTGCGGCGTATACCCCACCGTCCAGTTATCCACCTGGTCGGCACTCACCCCGTTGACGACCGCCGTCGGGCGCATCGTCTCAAAAGGATTGCCCGTACCGAACACCTCACGGCGGGCATCGCTGTCGCTCAAGATGTTGTTGACCAGATACGCCAACCGGGTCTCCATAAACGGCACACGGCTCACGGCGATTTCGGTCTCATCATAACGCCACAGCACATTGCCTTCCGCATCTTCAATGCGCCGCACCGCAACCGGATCACGCTCCCGCAAACCCGGTGCCACCGGCGGCACCGCCACCCCGCTGACTTCCCCCAACCCCGCGAACGCAGTATACGCATACGCCACATCCAATGCGGAGACAGCCCCGCCCCGTTGCAAGAGTTCCAGCGGATAATTGCCATCCCGCAGGGTGTTGATCCCCATACGGTTGGCCGTCTGGCGGATCACATCATTGATGTTGAGCGTATTGGCGACCTGGGCGGCAGGTGGCACCAGGCTGGCCCCCATCGCCGTTCGCAAGCTCATCGGACCGTAATATTGGTCGTTCGGGTTGCCCGGCACGTAGATCGCGTCTTCTACCGCACCCGGATATACTTTCGGGATGTCCAGCACCATCGACGCGGCGGTGTAATTCGGCTCCGGGTTGATGAAGCCATGCAGATAGATAAACGGGTAAAGTGTCGCACCCGGTTGAAACAGCGGTTGTGTTGTAATGCCATTCATCGTCAGGATCTCGCCTGTTTGGGCGTCGATCACCACGATATTGCCATCTGTGGGGGGGACGATGGCTGGCGTCTCTGTCATCTCTGGCAGATATTCCAGCGCGGTACAGGGCGCACCTGATCGTGTGTTTATATCATCAACCGTGCCGCCCCGTAGCTGTGCCAGGTGTGCCCGCAAGATGCAATCCGCTTGGTCGTACAGGTCGAGATCCAATGTGGTGATAATCCGTAACCCCCCGCGTGAGACTAATTGGGCACCATCCAGGCCGATGCTATTGAGAATCGTCTCGGCCTGTTCGCGGGCATATAGCGCGAAATCCCCCGCTACATCGGGTGTTTGCCCGGCATTGGGTTGGATGATCGTCTGCTGGTTAATGACGGTCTGGAACTCAGATTGTGTGATCAACCCGGTAGATAGCATCCGCCGTAGCAAGTCGCTCTGCCGGTCACGGGCGCGGGTCTCGTCGTCAGCAGGGTTGTAGCGTGGCGCAGTCGGGATCGCGGCCAGCAGTGCGGCTTCGTCCAACGTCAGGTCACGCGCAGATTTACCGAGATAAACCTGAGCCGCCGCTTCGATGCCATAAGCCCCGTTGCCGTAGAAATTGGTGTTCAGGTGCCATTCTAAGATGTCTTCGCGGCTATGTTGCCGCTCGATTTCCGCGACCAACGCGATCTCTAACGCACGATCATCAAATGAAACCGGCTGATCCGGTGGCAATTGCAAGATCACCCCGCGCACGATACGCCCGGTGATGGAAGGCACCGGCGGGGCGGGTTCATCCCCGGTCCAATTGCGCCACAACGCCCCGCCCAAACGCCACAGGCTAAAATCTGCATGATCGTAAAAATCTGGATCTTCCCATAAGACAGTCGCGGCTGGCACATGATCGGGCAAGGTATTGATGTCAACCCACTGGCGTGTTTCCGCCATCGGGTCATCCACCGCAAAGAGCAAGGTACGCCCGGTGGCATCGTAGAGTTCAGTCGCCCCGATGGCTGGATCCAGGAAGATCGTTTCTTCCGGTTGGGGCAAGCGTGCCAGGGCATCAGAATATGTGACGAACACACTGCCTACCACGACCCCAACCGGCGCAACCACAAACACCACAAACGCCACAACCCCAACCAGCAAAAATAACTGCTGGCGGGCCTGGGTACGCCGTTTCTGCTTGCGTTCGCGCCGCCGCTTGATAATCAACCGGGTGATGGATGCCATGCTTTTATCCTCTAGCGTATCTGACTGATTTCATTGTATCAGGAACTTAAGTTTATTTTGACGGGATTTGGCGAATGGGGTATAGTCTCCCTATATATTTCGTTATATTTACGTTCATGTGAGGCGGATTTATGAAGAAATCAAGAGTTCTTCTTGTCGAAGACGACCACAATATTAGCAAGTTAATCAATGACTATTTGACCCAGTTCGGGTATATCGTCACCGCCATGATCGACGGCCCGGACGCCCTCGAACACGTCCGCGAAGAAGGCTTCCCCCACATCGTGCTGATCGACCTGACCTTGCCAACCATGCACGGCTTCGAACTGGCCCACAAGATCAAATCCATGGCCGATGTCCCGATTATCTTCGTGACCTCCACCAGCGATACCGAAACAATCGTCCAGGGATTGAAAAAATATGCGGAAGACTTTATCGTCAAACCATTCGAACCACGCGAACTTGAAGCCCGCATCCAGGTGGTGCTATCACGCATGCCCAGTCTGGATTATGCCAGCGAACCGATGATCGAAGTCGATGACGGCTTGCGGATCGACTTCGCACACAACCGTATTCTCATCTACGATCATCCGATTGGCCTCACGCCGACCGAGTCAATTCTGTTGCATGTGCTCCTGCGGAATGCGGGCCGTGTGGTAGAAAATCGAATGTTGATCGCACGGGTATGGCCGTCGGAAGACGTGGGCGAAGACACCTTACGTGTGCATATGCACCGCCTACGCCGTAAGCTAGAGACCGACTCCCACCACCCGCACTATATCCGTACAGAACGGGGCGTAGGTTATATGTTCACCGTGCGCCCGCCCAGCATGGAGCGCGATACGAGTAGTTAAGACATGAATCTGGCAGATATTCGTACCCAAACTGATAGCCGATTGCAACATCTGCTGGATGCCCTGGCGGATCGCCTGAACGCGGGATATGGCTGTATCTACGGCACGGCGATTTATGCCTCCGTCGATAACCAGGATCTATCGCCGGAGGTCTGTCATCGTCTGTTGCACTGGGTAAAATCTCACACCGACGACCACAACGCACAACCATTTATCGACACGTTAAATCTGCCAGATATTGACTTACAAAGTGTGCTAGTCTATCCGTTGACGTTACATGGTGAAATCATCGGCTCCGCAGTGCTTTGCTCCAAAGAAACAGCGGCCTTTTCGCTCAAGTCAATCGTTGACATCGCACCAGATATTGACATCATCCAGACGATTATCGAAAACCAACATCTGAGCGAACGCTTGATGACGACCGAGACCATCGCCGCCGCCGCCCAGGCCATCGCCAAAGCCCCCTCTCCGCAAAATATCGTCCAGATCTTGCAGGATTACGTCTTCGATGTCAACATCAGCGGTTGTTTGATCTTCTTCTTCGGGCCGATTGACCCGGAAAACCGGCAGGAGTCGTATGACTATGTCGAAATCGTCGGCTCCTGGTTGGCCCAACACGGCCAACAGGCCGGCATCGGATCACGCTATTCAGTCGATACACTCCACCCCTTGATGACGCGATTGCAAGAGAAAAAGACCGTCATCCTGCACGACATCCGGGATCTTCCAATCGACAATCACGATCCGTTCTTTCGTCAACTCAGCCAACATGCTGAGGGATACTCCGCCGCGATCTTGTTGCTAGAATCTGACGAACGAACGCTGGGCATGATCGCCATCCTTGCGCCGCATAGTTACCAGTTCGACTCGCACGACATCCGTACCTATCAGATCGTCACCGAATTTTTGACGATGAGCACGTTAGCCAGTGCCCTTCAGCGTCAGGCGAATTTCGTCCAACAGGGCCGCGCCGCCCTGCTGGATGTCGTCACCGATGGCGTCATCATGATCTTGCCGGATGACGACTCAACCGTGCTGACGATCAACGACCGCTTCCTGAGTATGTTCAGCATCACGCCGCCCGAAATCCGGCTTTCATTGTGGCAACTCATCGACCGAATGAGCATCGGCGCAGACGCCCGGCGGATGTTGGCCCGCACCTGGCAACAACTGGTCAATGACGATCACTTCGTCTCCGAAGGCGAATTCCAGACTACCAGCCCCACCGGCAGTACGGTCGATATTCAGTGGTATAGTGCGCCGGTCTTCCAGGCCGGGGTCATCATCGGGCGCATCTTCACCTTCCACGACATCACACCCGAACGCACCTCCGAACGGCTCCGGTCAGAATTACTGTCGCGCATCTCGCACGAACTGCGTACCCCCCTGACGTCGATCCGGGGATTTGCCAAATTCATCCTGGAGACCTACGATCATCATGCCCTGCCCGACCTGGCGCGTGAATACGTGGAGATCATCCATAGTAGTTCGCTCTATCTCAACACATTATTTACCGACATCATCGAGTTGACGCGGGCCAACGCCGGGCAGATTACACTCAACCTGGGGCACACCCCCATCAGTGAGGTTATTACCCGCACCGTACAACGCCTGACACCCCAATCTCAAGAACGTCAGCAGAGCATTCAGCAATCCCTGAGCGGTGAGTTGCCGCCTATCGCGCTGGATATGGATCGGGTCGAGCAAGTGTTGACTAATCTAATCAGCAATGCGATCAAGTACAGCCCGGAAGACAGCTTGATCCAGGTGACAGCGCAAAGGATCAACGACCGCGCCGCCCTGCCCCCCCACGCCCCGGATGATGTCATCCTACCCTGTATCTTGATCGGAGTAGTGGATACGGGCGACGGGCTTTCCCCCGATGATGCCGACCGCATTTTTCTGCCGTTTTACCGTACCGGGGCGGCCCGCCGTACTCAGGTAGAGGGTGCTGGTCTGGGATTGTCAATCTCACAGAGCATCGTACAGCTTCATCGGGGGCGGCTGTGGGTAGAACCGGCAACAAAAAAGCGACCCGGAGGCCGCTTTTTCTTCACTCTGCCGATTGATTAACGCGGCCAGCTATACTGAACAGTATAGGTCAGCACCACCTCTTCGCCTGGCGGCACATCGGCGCGGAATTCGATAGTCGATGAGTTCAACTGCTCGAACGGAAGCGACGACTCAAGGATTTCCCAATTGCTCCAACGGTAGAGCCGCTCTGGAACACGGATTTCCACCGTCTCATCGTCCTTACGGTTCCGCAGGCGGATTTCGAACGTCTCCTGCAAGACATTATCACTGATGCGGTTAAAGTCGGTCTGGGTGCGTTCCCCCACCAGGTCAAAGGCATTGCCCAGGTAAATATCGACGGTTTCGCCTTCCGGTGTGTGGTCAATGCGGTTTTCACCGATGAGCAGAGCCGCGCCATCGACATCTTCCTGGTACACACGGATCCGGCCCGCCGGTAGATCGGCCCCAAGACCGTCGTCTTCCCCGGTGGAAAATTCCAGGTAATTCTGCACCGTGGTCACGCCCTGTGCGTTGCCATAACCAGGATCGGAGATCGGGCCGCCGTAACCATAGAAGAATTGGCCGGTCGCATCGTAGACAAAGTACGTATTCGCCGGAATATTCGCCCCGGTGACGAACTCCACCTGTTTGGTCTCATTATCGGCAATCGTCACCTGTCGTTCGACCTCGTAAAGCTGGTACTCGAAGAATTCACGTTGTTCCACCCCACCACCTGCCGGGGCCGACCGCAGGGCATCGGCTTCTGCGAATTCAGCTTGAGGAACAACCTGTGGCGCGGAAACCCGGTTAACGTCACCGGCTACCAGCTTAAGTTGGGCGTCTTCGTAGCTGGTGCCGCTAGTATTGTTGAGCGTCACCCAACCATTTAGATCAAGCGTGGTGTTATCCTTCCCCAGCAGAACGTTATAATCTGCCACCCAGGAAATACCGCCCGTCAAATAGGTCAATTCGACGGTCTGCTGGCCGCCTTCGGCACTAGCGACTAACCAGCGCAAGGTCGGGCGTGTAATCAGGCCATCCGGCAAAGCCGGGAACTGAATATCACGCACCTGGGCCGGATCCAGCACGATCACCTGCCCATCGTCATTCCGCAGGATAATATCACTGCGCCCGCTGAGGAGTGTGCCGTTAAAGACGGTGCCGTCATCTGCCGTCACGGTGATCGTTTGATCAACGTATCGCTCTAGCAAGGCACTGCTATTCACCAGATCGTACACATAATTCTGTTCCAGCACACTGGTACCATCCGGATCGGTTAAAGAGACAAAGCTAACCGATGTCGCATCAATCGACGCGGCCACATCGGTAAAGTCGATGGTGGAAACGCCCGCCGGAATGTCAAACACCCGCCGATCCCGCACCAGGGCTGTTCCCTCATTGTAGACGGTCACGGCAACAGTCGGCTCGTCCGGTTCTTCAGGTTGATCGTCCTGGGCATAAACGCCGGTCACACCGATGGTCAGCACAGCCAGCACAAGCAAAACAATTTTTCTCATTTGTCGCATGATACACCTCATTACCCATTGATTGTGTGCTAAAGACGCTGTTCTGCCTTTGTTTGTTCCGAACTCACTCAATCTCCGCGATGATCTTATTGACGCTCACCTGGGTGATTTCCTCCGGCGACACATCGTCCAGGGTGAAGGTCTCGTCGTAATCGACAATGTTCATCGGGCACATCACACCGGGCGGGATGTTCCGGTACAGCGTTACCTGGGCGGTTTCATCATCAACCGTTACTTCTCGCAGAGTCTCTGACTCACAACCATCAGGGATAAAGCCAACCGCATTGACCACGATTGCACCATCCTCAACTGTCGCGCTGACGGTCTCGATCACATGTGGCACCCGGTTTGCACGGTCTGGTTCTGGTTCATTAATCATCAGCACACCCAATCCTATGCCATTGACGGTATAAGCGTAATCCCCCGGTTCCACCTCATCAAACGTGATGATCGTGCGATAATCCAGGATCATCACCGGGCAAGATTGAATTTCCGGTACAAATACACGATACACCTGCACGACCAGCGTATCTGTTTCTTGCTCAACCCGTGACCGTAACGCCGTTTCGCATCCATCCATAAATGTTCCTTCTACCTGTAAGGCCGCTTCGCCGGTTTCCGTCACGATCTCATCAACGTTGACCACGATCAAGGATTGCCGCTGGCCCTGCTGTAAAGTCCAACCATCATCAAGCCGGTCAATCAACAGGCCAGCCCAACGGTTAACTTCTACTGTCGTAGAAGCTGGCAGATCCTCCGGGAGTTCAACCATCGTCTCATAGTCGATGACCTCATCGGGACAATCGACCGTCACCGGGATCTCGCGGACAATCGTAACGTATACCGCGTCCTCTGCCGGTTGGGTCAATGTGACCGCTACCGGGAAATCACACCCGTCCGGTTGAACGCCGGAAATACGCAGGCTGGTTGGCTCGTCGTCAGTTTCTACCAGCACCACCTCCGTGATCTGATGGGGGATACGGGCCGTAGGAACTTCCGGCGCGGCCTGTGCGCCTGGCAGGTCGAACGTCTCAACATCGTTGACCACGATCTGCGCCAGCCCGATCTCAACATCCAGCGAAATCGTCGCTTCGTAAGGAACCAGTACCATCGGGCAGAAGACATCCGCCGGCACAAGCTGGTAGATCTCGACCTGCAACGTGCGCTCGTCAATGATTTGCTCGACTACCGGGTCGATGTCACAGCCGGTCCCCAGGTTACCGTCAATCGTCAGGTCGAAACCACCATCAACCGTCAAGCTGACGTTAGCCTGCTCGATGACAATTGGCACTTGTACCGGCGGCGGGCCATCGTCGTCATCCTGTGCAAAAACGCCACCAGCCATAAAGCAGAATAAGCAGAATAAAAGAAATCCGCGCATATCACGCTCCTAGTCGTTATCTATAGGTTGATTGTGGGGCAAAGTCGGCGGGAAAGCAAAAAGCGGCCACCACCGCTAGCCGCTTTTGAGTCTATTTGGGACTGTGGTCCTAGATCTTCAACCAGGCTACTCTCACTCCAAAGAGCAGGCTTAACGGTCATCATAACCAAGTTGTGAGAGCAAATCTCCCGCGACCTGTTCGAAAGCGGCGATATGCTCCGGCGTGTAATGATTGCGCCAATCTCCGCTACGCCCTTTGCGGAATACCTTCTGTGTTCGTTTTGGATTCATGCCCTCAGACACAATATCATGGATCAGGGCTGGCTCAGGTGAAAGACCGAGAAACGTTAGCATCTCTCCAACCGTTTTATCGACATGATCACTTTTATGCTTCGAATCTCCTACGATGTCTTCAAAATACAATGTATGTGTGTTCGGTGCATCAAGCCACCCGGCAAATACCATATACATCAAACGAATATTGGGTTGATCTTCAAGTGTTAGATGATACGCATCGCGCCCGGCACCAATGCCTTTGATCGCCCCCATTAGACGCGCATTGAAATCGCCTAGCGCGGCAAACTTTGCATAAAAATCATGGCGTGGTTGTGTGTCACGCATAACCCAATTTGTTAATGAAACCGTCTGATCACGCGGATCGCGGAAGATCACCAACGTTTTAACCCCCTGGGTTCTTAACCAGTCTGATATTTCTGGTTCGTAGGGGATATGTCCTCGATAAACATCCCCAGGTTTTGGATCTTTAATCGCTGACTGTACTAACTGTAGACGCTCCGCTGAGTTGTTGGTTCGTAATGCCTTACCCACCGACGCCTTCAGGGTTGTATCCGGGATACGTAAAAGCATACTCTGTAGCAAATTAGTGCCTGATTTCGGGACACTGTTGATTAAAACAGGGTGTTTAAGCATAAACAGGCTTCCTGGTAGACAATGCGAAAAAACACCCAAATACTAGCATATCCACCCGGCAAAAAGAACCAGCAAATGATGCCGTTAACTGTCAGATCAAAATCAGCGGGAAAGCAAAAAGCGGCCACCGGTAGCTTGACCGGCGGCTCGCTCAAAGGCTATTCGGGGAGTAGGTCTTGCATCTTCTGCTGGACGAGGTCTTTGACTTCACCGGGTTCGGCGTGGCGGCCCAGGTCTTTCTTGCTGAAGACACGCTCACCATTGACATCGACTTCGAACACACCCTGGCTACCAGGGATCAGTTGGAACGAGCGAATATAAACTTCCATCTCGCGCTCGCCCAGGATGTCGTTAGCCGTCGTGACGGCCCGTTCAGTATAACCGCACGGCGCACAATATTCTAGCTTGATGTCCACTATTGCTTTTTGCATATCCGTTACTCCTTCATATTGTTCACTTGCTCGATCACATCCGCCACCACCGCGGAGAAAAGCCCCGTCATCAACGTGTCATCCACCTGATACGGTCCGCCAAAGTTGCCATCGCCCATCACCTCACGGGCGTTCGTATTCTGCTGGACTGCGCCCAGATCAATCTCCGCTTTGACCCCGGACGGCGACTCCGCTACGCGATTGAAAGGGAAGTTTTCTCCCCAATTCGCATGGTTGATCGTCAAACCATTAGCGGCGGCAAAGTCACGGGCGGCGGCAGATTTCCACCAATCATACCAGATCACGTTGAGCGGTTCGGCCTCACCCACCGTCATGATACGCTGTGGCAGGCTGTTCCCGCCGTGCCCATTTAGCACGAAGAACCGGCGGAAACCCTGTTTGAGCAAGCTCTCGAAGATCTCACGCAGGACAGCGTGATAAGTCGGCTCGCTCAGCGTGATCGTGCCAGGAAATTCCCGAAAGATGTAACTGACACCGAAGTTCAACGGCGGTGCGACCAGGACACCGGTCTGCTGGGCGACGGCTTCCGCCATCCGCGCCGGGATCAGCGCATCGGTCAACAAGCTGAGGTAGGCGTGTTGTTCGGTAGAGCCTGTCACCAGGATGATCCGATCATCTGTCTTAAGATAATTCTCGATGTCCATCCAATTCAGATCTTGCAGTCGCATAATCGCTTCTTTCGCTACTCACGGGGTTCAAATGTCATCCAGAGCGTGACGATTTCGTAAGGGTTAACCGTGACGGCAATGCTCCCGTTGGCATCCGGGTCGATGTAGCCTTCCATCGTCTCCGACATCGTGACCAGATAGGCCCGCTCCGGGCGTTGATACGGAGTCAGGTAAACTTCGACCGGCTTCGGCAACGGGTTAAACAGTCGTAAGATCCAGCCGTTACCGTTCTCCGGCGGCTTGAATGCGGTCAAGATCGCGCCGTCGCCGTCACTCGTCGCCCCTAATGATTGATTGCTCACGATGGAGAGGAAACTGCGGCGGGGCCGGTCGGGTGGGAGTTGGTCATATTGGTAGGCTTGTACCGGCGTGGTGAAGGCCGTCGCCCGTTGTAATAACCCGGCTTGCTCCCCTGATGGCACACCCACCAGCGCATAATCCGCCGTAATCGTCTGCAGGCATTGCGCGTCCGGCGTCTCGATGACTGGCGCAACCGCGACCGGGCGCGTTCGCAGGTCATCCCGGCAGAGCCATCCAACCGACCGCACCAGCGTCAGGGCCAGGTCGAGGCCGTCATCGGTCGGGATCGCCTCGTACTCCGGCAAGCCAGAAGCCAATAGCACCATGCCCCGGTTATCATCTTGCACCGCCGCCAGAGTTTGCATCGGTTGCGTGTTGATGACGCCTTCCGTATTCGGACGCGGCGGGATCGACGGGCCATCGAGCGCGGCGGGCCGTTGAGTCAATGCGAAAGGACTATCGACCGTGACGGTATCACTCTGTACGCCGGTCTTCAAGTGTACGCGCAGGCGGTGATCTTTAGCTGTGTTTTCGAACTGAGTGTGGAAGTAGATGCCCGGCAAATGCTCGTACAGGGTGGCGGTCGTCGTCAGTTGGAGCAAGCGCAGACCGCGATCCCGCCCGCGATCCTCCGATAAAGCCGGGGCGATCCGCATCCGGTGCGTGATAATCAAACGCTCGTAGATCGGGGTGGATTCGATCTCTACATTGTCGATAAGATCAGCCTGCACGATGACATCCGGCTCTGGCGGGCTGTAATTATACGTGTCTCCGGCATCACCCCCATCGACAAACCGAAGGACATCTTCGATGATGGTATCGTCGGCGTGTCGCCAGTTGAGCTTACCATCGGCCACACTCAAGGTCTCCCCGGTTGTCTTGGCGATCACCCGGCCAGCAAACCGCCGGATGCCGTGCCTTTCCACACCGGGTGGATCATCACTCAGGTCTAGCCGGTAGCCGGTATGCCCCAGCCCGATCAAATCTGCCAGGAAGATTAAGGTTTTTGTCTCCGGTCGCCACCCGAACAACACATCATCATCCGGGGCATGGGCGGCAGAAAGCCGCGCCGGGTGCTTGCCCGCTGGCAGATCCAATTGAATTTCGATCACTTGCTGGCGCGGCCAGTTGAGCGGATTCCATACCTGGATAAACGTCATATCCTCTGCCGGGTGCTGACCGGGTTGATGTAGCTCACCGGGTAGGGTTGCCAACATTTGCACTTCCAGATGATCCAGAATGTCATGAATCTGCCGGTAGCGGTGCATCTGCGCGGCATGAGTCGCGTCTGACCCGTTGCCCCCCAACGCCAACCGCGCTTGATTCTGCAAGATCAGCCCCCAGGCCCGTCGCAACAAAGCCAGCAGATTGTTACGGCGGGGGGCCGTCACCTGTGGTAAAGCGACCGTCAGCCAGGGTTCAATCATGCGTAACATGCGCGTCTCGGTCTGCATATGTCGTTGTTTGAGGTATAACCGCGCCGAAAGCGTGCCTGGATGCAAGTAGGCATTCTCCCGCAGAGCTTGCAGGCGCAGTTCCCCGCCGATAGACGGACGCACGCTATCCGGCAATTCACGCCGTAACGACCCGACGTACTCTCGAAGTGTGCTCTGCTGGAGGGGCAAGCCGATCTGAATATTCAATGAGGCGATCATGTCATTCAACGTGCCAGCATCATCCGACAGACTATAAAGCCACAAAAACGGCCCGTCAGGTCGCGTTCGCCGTTGCGATTGCACACTGACCGCCGGAGACTCATCATCAGCGTGGTTAATAACCAGGATGCTACTGCCATCCGGGGCTTCCCAGCGGAACGGTAGATGTGGCACCCCCGCGCTATGCTGTACAAAGGCCGCGTCGATGCTAAAAGCACGTAAGATCTGTGGGAGTTGTGCCGGGTGCGCCCCGGCCTCTGGTGAATAGACGACTGGCATCAGCTTGATCCCGTACTGCTCTGCGTTGTTTCGCGCCCTCAGCAGGTTGCGGACGATGGACTCACCACCGACCAGAGTCTCATCAACGGTCACATAATACGGGCCGATCTCCAACCGGCCACCGGCGTTATAGATCACCAGCAAGGTCACCAGGTCGGGCCGCAAGACGGCCAGGTCTTCCAGGATGATCGTCTGCCCACCCAGTAGAAACGTCCGCAGTGGGACGCTGGCCTCATCATTGGGGGCGTTCATCCGTTCGTGCAGGTCAGTGATGAAGTTCAGCAGATCCGCCTGTCGTTTTTCTAGCGGGTCGTGTGCCTCGCGCACCCAATAAAGATGCGCCATAATATGCAGTGTCGCCAGTGGCGGATTGGGGGTCGGTGTCAGCGGTTTTGTCTGCATCTCACGTTCAGAGTTTGCTTCTGCCATCGTGTGTCCCTTTCGCGATACTCTTTCACATTGTAACGCATTCAAACGAAAAGCAAACTTCATGATTCGATGTGGCATCGATATGATCGAAATTCAGCGGGTACAAAATGGCATTGATCGCTTCGGCGAGCGGTTCTTGCGACGCTTCTTCACGGCGGGCGAACGCGCCGATTGCAACAACCAGACTCACCGGCTGGCGGCTCGCATCGCGGCGAAGGAAGCCGTCGCCAAAGCCATCGGCACTGGCATCGGGGATGTCAAATGGGTCGAGATCGAGATCCGCGTGAACACCCCACGCAGACGACCGCGCTTACATCTGCACGGCGATGCGGCACGCATCGCGGCGGAACTGGGGCTGACGGAATGGGATGTCAGCCTGTCTCATACACAGGCGATGGCATCGGCGGTGGCAGTGGCACAGTGATACGCTATACTCAGGGCAGATGCGGTCAATCAATAGACTAAGGAGACAGCGACATGCAAAAGTGGGATTACCTGGTAGTCTACATCGCCGATAGTAAAGTCGCGGAAGATCAGCCAGAAATCGACGTTCATATGGACGCCGACCACTTTACAGAAAAATTAAGGACATACGGGAATGCCGGTTGGGAACTCGTCAGCATGACGTGGGAGACTGATGGCGCGAAGGTCGCGTTCAAGCGTCCTAAATGATTGAGACACGGCCCGTCCCCGGCGGCAATTATCTCATCGGTGCATCCAGCGGAGACACCGCCCACCAGCCGCGCCACACCATCCAACTGAAGACTTTTGCCATCGGTCGCACGACCGTCAGCAACGGGCAATTCCACAATTTCATCCGGGCAGGCGGTTACACCCAGGCCGAATTCTGGACGACGATGGGCTGGCGATGGCAAAATAGCAAACAACCCATCCGCCCGGCATTCTGGGACGATGACAAGTTGAATCACCCGCTCCAACCCGTCGTCGGCATCGCCTGGTATACTGCACTGGCGTTCGCCCGCTGGCTGTCATTAGAAACAGGTCAGGGTTGGCACCTGCCGACCGAAGTACAATGGGAAGTAGCCGCCCAGCCCCCCGGTGAGCTTCCTTACCGGGCGATCAACAGTGCAGAGCTAGGGCTAGATCGCACCTGGTCGGTGCTGGGTAATGGGCAAGTCAGCACGGTGGGCGCACACGACATGCTAGGCAATGTGTGGGAATGGACGACTTCTCGCTGGGGCCGCAACTGGCAAACCCTGGAATACAATTATCCTTATGAGGCAGAAGATGGCCGGGAAGACCTGAGCGGGAGCCATGCCCGTGTGATGCGGGGTGGCTCCTGGTTCGACCCGCGTAACCTGGCAACCCCGCGCCACCGGGGGCGTTACCTCCCCGGCTCTCGTGGGAGTAATATAGGCTTCCGCCTGATAAATAAAACTGCCGTTTGATTATTGTCTCCCCTGGGGTTATAATCGAGCGTGAAAAGTCGGTCGTGTGGGCTTACGGACGGAAGAAGCAAGGCGCGGCTAGCCGGGGAAGCCGAGCGACTGTGTAAGGTCATTTGGAATCGAGCACGCCAGGGGCAAAGAATATGACTTCTGCCGAAGAACAAACCAACACACCGGACGAAACACCTGACGAGACATCCATAGTCGAAGAACCCGTCGTGGAAACTACCCCCGAAGAAACGGAATCAACTCCTGTTGAACCCGTCGCGGAGGCTGTCGCCACAACAACAGACGACACCGACGAAGATGAAGTTACCGATGAAGACACCACAGCCGAGCAGAGCGCGGTCGAGCAAAGCACCGCCGAGCAGAGTGAAATCGAAGAAACCAACGACGAAGTAGAAGAAGACGAAGACGACGAAGCCGATATTGAGTCGGCTACGGATATTGACGACGACGATGATGACGGGGACGAAGACGCTGACGATAGCGACTCGCCGCTGAAGCGCGGCCAATTAGTCTCCGGCACGATTAAAGAGACCTCGCGGACCTCTATCTCGGTTGATCTGGGTGATGGCCTGACCGGGATTATCCGTAGCCGGGAAATCGAACGGATGAATCGCTCTACCATCGAAGAATTGACCGAAGGGGCGGCCATTGATGTTTATGTCGTCAACCCGAACGACCACAATGGTGACATCATTCTGTCCATCACCCGTGCCCTGGAAGAACTGGACTGGCAAAAGGCCGAGCAGTTCTCCGAAAGTGAAGACATCTACGAAGGCAATATCGCCGGTTACAACAAAGGCGGTTTAATCGTACGCTTCGGGCGTCTGCGTGGCTTCGTCCCGCAGAGTCAGATCAGCGATGCCCGCCGACGTCAAGCAGGCGGTGGCACACCCGACGAACGCTTTAGCGACATGGTCAACGATACCATTTACATCAAAGTGATGGAGGTTGACCGCAACCGCAACCGTTTGATCCTCTCCGAGCGATCTGCTTCGCGTGAAGTACGCGAACAACGCAAGGTCGAACTCATCAACGAACTGAGTGTCGGCCAGGTCGTTGAAGGGCGCGTCGTCAGCCTGGAAGACTTCGGCGCATTTGTCGATGTCGGCGGGGCCGAAGGTCTCGTCCATCTGACGGAAATCACCTGGAAGCACATCACCCATCCCCGCGATGTGTTAAAAGTCGGCCAAACGGTCACTGTCGAGGTCATCAGCATCGAGGAAAAACGTAAGCGCATCGGCCTGAGCATCAAACGACAAGAGGCCGACCCCTGGGATGATGTGGCGACGACCTATCAACAGGGTGATCTGGTACGTGGCGTCGTCACTAAGATGACGAAATTCGGCGCATTCGCCAGCCTGATTGGTGCGGAAGAGATCGAAGGGTTGATCCACATCTCGGAGTTATCCGACAATCGGGTGGCCCACCCGCGAGAAGTCGTCTCCGAAGGTGATGAGCTAACCTTGCGCGTGGTCAAGATCGACGTGAAGAACCGCCGGCTGGGGTTGAGCATCAAACGTGTTGACTCTGCCGAGTATCTCGACCATGATTTGAAGACGTTCGCCTCCGAAACTTCTGACGATAAATAACGAAATCACGACTGAATGATCGTTAAATGAGAGCAAGAGACCGATTCTTGCTCTTATTTTGCATATTTCTAACGAAGTGCTGAGCGCGTTCGGTTTCACGTTGTGGCGATGTGTGTGCTATAATGTGATTGTGTGTTCCGATGGCGTCCTAATCGCTAGCTATGACGATCGGATTGTAAAATCAAGATAGTGGCAACGGAGGTATTTGTACCGTGCCAAACAAAATGGAACGTTTCACGCAAAGAGCGAGGCGTGTGCTGAGCTTGGCGCAAGAAGAAGCCGAACGGATGCAACATAACTACATCGGCACGGAACACCTGCTGTTAGGGCTGATGCGTGAAGATGGTGGTGTTGCAGGTCGTGTTCTGCGCGATCTTGGGTTAGATCAAAACCGTGTGGAAGAATTGGTCGAACGCTTGACCCGCGCGGCAACAAAAACCGCACCAACCCAACTAGATCTTTCCCCAGGGACAAAGAAAGTATTAGAACTTGCCGTCGATGAAGCCCGCCGTATGGGGCATCATTACATCGGGACGGAGCATCTTTTGCTCGGCCTGGTGCGGCAACAAGAAGGTGTCGCGATTGACGTCTTGAAACGGCTGGGGATTAGCCCGGAGGAAGTTCGCCGTCAGACGCGCCGCGTCCTCCAGGAAAGCCCAACGCAAACGCCGAGCAGTACCAAAGAAGAAAAGACGCAAAATCGCCGCACATCGCGGCAAGAAAAGACCCCGTTGGTCGATCAATTGGCGACCGACCTGACGGCGGCGGCGGCAGAAGACAAGCTCGACCCGGTAGTCGGGCGTGAAACCGAGATCGAACGAGTGATCCAGGTGTTATCACGCCGCCGTAAAAACAACCCCGCCCTCATCGGTGAACCCGGTGTCGGCAAGACGGCCATCGTCGAAGGACTGGCACAGCGCATCATCAACGGGGATACACCCAAGCTCCTGTTGAATAAGCGCGTATTACAGCTCGATGTCGGCTCGTTAGTCGCCGGGACGATGTATCGCGGGCAGTTCGAAGAACGCCTCAAGCGCGTAATCGAAGAACTGAAGTCCAGCGATGCAATCCTTTTTATCGACGAGGTGCATATGCTCGTCGGTGCTGGCTCCGCCGGGAGCAGTGTAGACGCGGCCAACATCTTGAAGCCCGCCCTATCACGCGGTGAGCTTCAGTGCATCGGCGCGACCACGCTCGATGAGTACCGTAAGCACATCGAAAGCGATGCCGCGCTGGAACGTCGCTTCCAGCAAATTCTAGTCGAAGAACCGAGCATCGAAGAGACAATTGAAATCCTTCAGGGGATCAAAGAACCGTATCAGGAACATCACAACGTCGAAATCACCGATGAAGCCATCGAACAGGCCTCGCATCTTTCCGCACGGTATGTGCCAGATCGCTACTTGCCGGATAAGGCCATCGACCTCATTGATGAGGCCTCGGCCCGACTGCGTATGTATAAAAGCCCGGAAGCGGCCCAGGTGCGCCGCGCCGAGCATGACCTGGCAGATGTAAATGACGAACTCACCATCGCGGAGCAAGACGCCCCGGACGACGATGAGCGTCTGGAGACACTGCGGTCACTCAAAGAGAGCCTGGAAGAGACCCTGGCCGAACTTAAGGCCAACTGGAACGAAGAGACCAATCAACCGCGCCTGAGTGGTGAAGACATTGCGGAAGTCGTCGCGATGTGGACCGGCATCCCGGTGATGCGCCTGGCCGCGGAAGAGACCGAACGCCTGATGGACATGGAAGAAGCACTCCATAAGCGCATCGTCGGCCAGCACGAAGCCATTGTGGCTATCGCCAAGGCCGTCCGCCGGGCACGCGCCGGGCTTAAAGACCCACGCCGCCCGATTGGATCGTTTATGTTCCTGGGGCCGACGGGTGTCGGTAAATCTGAATTGACCAAGACCCTGGCCGAATTCTTATTCGGTAGCGAAGAAGCTCTCATCCAACTGGATATGAGCGAATTTATGGAGCGGCACTCCGTCGCCCGGCTGGTGGGTGCGCCCCCCGGTTACGTGGGCTACGAAGACGCCGGCCAGCTTACCGAAGCTATCCGCCGCCGCCCCTATAGCATCGTAGTCTTCGACGAGATCGAAAAAGCCCATCCAGAGGCGTTTAATATGCTCCTCCAGGTGATGGAAGAAGGCCAACTCACCGATGCACGCGGTCGCCGGGTTGATTTCCGCAACGCGATCATCGTGATGACCAGTAACGTCGGTGCGGATACCATCAAGCGTGGGACGAACCTCGGCTTTAACCTGCCGATGGATCAAACCGCTAATGAACGGGAAGAATACGATGAACTCAAGAAGAAGGTGATGGATCAACTACGCCGCGCCTTCCGGCCAGAGTTCCTCAACCGTGTCGATGCGTCGATTGTGTTCCGCCCGCTGACTCAGGACGAGATCAAGCAAATCGTTGATCTGGAACTGAAGAAGGTGAGCGAACGGTTGATCGAACACGCGATCTCGCTTGACCTGACCGAAGACGCCCGGACATGGCTCGCCAAAGAGGGTTACGACCCCGAATACGGTGCCCGTCCGCTACGCCGCTTGATCCAGAATGAGGTGGAAGATCGCCTCTCTGACGGCATCCTCTCCGGCGATTTCCCGATGGCAAGCATTGTCCGCGTCGATGTCGGCGAAGATGACAAACTGACGATGGAAACCATCGAAGAAGAAATCGAGACCTCTGGCGTATAACGCCTGGCGCACAGCAAATCAGCCGCTCGTTGGCAAGACCAACGGGCGGTTTTTGTTTTAACAGGATGATAAGCTGATGATTGCATTACTGACCTACGGCTCACGCGGGGATGTACAACCGTTCATCGCGTTGGGTGTTCGGCTCCTGGCGGAAGGCTACCCGGTGCGGCTGGCGGCCCCAGCCCGTTTTGAGTCACTCGTCGAGTCCTACGGGCTGGAATTCGCGCCGCTGACTGGCGACACAGCCGAATTGGCGCGGCGGTTGGCCGACCAAGGCGGTGGGAATTTACTGCGCGTCTCACGCATCATCCAGGAATACGCGATGCCCATTGCCGTGACGGTCTTCCAAGAATTAGAGATGGCCTGTGCCGGGGCAGATGCCATCGTCTATAACTTCTTGTTCGGCATTCCGGCCCATCACATCGCCCGCCAGCAGAACGTGCCAGATTTCTTGGTACAACTCCAACCGATCATGATGCCTACTCGTGAATTTCCTACCAGTGGGATTACCTCTCCGCCGGTATTACGTGGTCTAGTCAATCGCGTCTCACATTGGTTGTTCACCCAATTTTTCTGGCAGGCCAATCGCTTCTCGTATTATTATGTACGGCGACAGGGCCACCCGGAATTACCAGCGCAGATCCAGTGGCCGCTGGCGGAAGGCTATAATCACATCCCACCTGTGCTGTACGCCATCAGCCCGCATATTTATCCACGCCCGGCGGATTGGCCGCCCCATGCCCATATGACCGGATATTGGTTCCTCGATGAACCGACCGACTGGCACCCCCCGGCGGATCTACAAGACTTCCTGGCAGATGGCCCACCGCCGGTTTACATCGGGTTTGGCAGTATGCGTTCGAACACGATGAAACACACACGCGATACCGTACTTTCTGCCCTGCGGCGTACCGGCCAGCGTGGATTACTACTCACCGGTTGGAGCGGACTCAATGACGACGACTTCCCCGCCGATATATTCCGGCTGGAAGCCGCACCACATAGCTGGTTGTTCCCACGCATGGGGGCGATCATGCATCATGGCGGGGCCGGGACGACCGCCGCCGCGTTTCGTAGTGGTGTGCCGCAGGTCGTCATGCCGTTCTTTGGCGATCAATTCGACTGGGGGCGCAAGGTGGCCGAACTAGGCACCGGGCCAAAACCAGTGCCGAACCATGCCCTCGATGCAGAGTATCTGGCGCAGGCCATCCACACCGCCGCGACGTATCCCCCCATGCGCCAAAAGGCCGCCGAACTCGGCAGGCGCATCCAGGCGGAAGACGGCGCAGGCATTGCCGCCGGGTTGATAATAAAAGCAGTTAGTTGACCGAAATCACTAAATCAGCGATAGAGACTATACACAACACAAAACGGCGGATCGTTGGAAGTGATCCGCCGGTGCTTAAAATCGTTCGTTTCACGGTCGGCATAGCATCCGTGTTCGCTAGTCGCGTCGTCCGCCGCTGAGTTGCTCTTGCAGGGCATCCAGCGCGTCCCAGTCGTTATTTGCCGCCAGCCGCGCTTGCTCCGCCCAGGTCGCCATACTGGCAGAGCGGCGCATCCCGGCATCCTGCGCGATGGTCTCGATCTGCTCTACGGAGAGATTCGCTAACCGGGCATAAGTCGTAATATCAGCCTCAATTAACGCATCGCGGTATTTCGGGCCGATCCCTTCAATGCGCGTCAGGTCGTCTGGCTCCGTGACCGTGTCCTTAAATTCTTCTGGTTCCTGGGCCGTCGGCTCATCACTGGCAGTCACATCTTCGACCACTTCTGCCGCTTCCTGGGGTTGGCCCTCCGGCTTGGCGGCCTCCGCTTCGGCGATTTCGGCTTCCGCCACCGGATCACCGTTCAGGGTATCCTGCACCACGTCGGCTTCGTCGCCATTTTCCACGACTTCATCAATGACCGTCTGCCGTTCGTCGTCTTCCAGGTCGATTTCGCTCTCCACAGGCGGTGGCTCCACAGAATCAGGTTCTTCTGCCGCCGGTTGCTCTTCTGCCGCCAGTCGCTCTTCTGCCGCCGGTCGCTCTTCTACCGCTTGTTGTTGCTCTGCTTCCTGCTGGATTTCCGCCACCAGTTCTTTAGAAATGATCCACTCTTGCGCCCTGGGTAAGGCGGCCTCTGCCTCCGGGGAGACAATCATCGCGCCAGCCTCCGTCATCTCGTCACTTTCAGAAAGCAACCAGGCCCAGAACACCATCGAGATAAAAAATAATACCCCCGCCAGCCACCACGCCTCGATTGGATCTTCTTCCACAATATGATTTATCGTCAGGAAGGTAGACCCCATCAACGTGAAGACCGCAAGGAAAGTTTTTGCTTGACGATCCATAAGCCGATGTCCCTTGGTTAAGTCTTTGTTGTCTAGCGGTATTGTACCGTTTGAAACCCGATTCCACCAGTCAACACTGGCGGCAGTTTTACCTATTTGAACTAATTTGAACATAAAATTCCTTTTTTGCGTATACCAGTGTAGACTGTTTATAAAAGGAGGTATTATATGGGCACGTACAACTTACGCACATTCTACATCTTAATCATCACGCAGACACTTTCGCTGATCGGGAGTCGCATCAGTGGTCTTGCTATTGGTATTTATATCTTCCAACAGACCGGTAACGCGACACCGCTTACCCTGGTAGCCTTCTTCACCGCGTTGCCGATGGTAGCTTCTGCCAGCCTGGCCGGGGTTCTGGCCAGGTTGAAGGCATGAAATAGAGTTAAGATCGCAAGACATCTAGCAAAAAGTCTTCATTCAGTGCGGCTTGATAGCGCATTTGGCGTAACGATAACTTACCTTTACGTC
>DAOTTZ010000177.1:0-33977 GCA_034437535.1 Anaerolineae bacterium
AACTGCGACATCTACGCAAGAACCGACGGCGACGAACGAGCCAATAGCGACAGACGAGCCAACAGCGACAGACGAACCAACAGCGACAGACGAACCGACAGCGACAGACGAGCCAACAGCGACGAACGAACCAACAGCGACAGACGAGCCGAGCGCGACATCGATTCCGATGACAGACATCAGCGCGATATTGAGCGGCGCGGATAATAATGAAGAACCGGACGAGTCGCAGGTTGTGTTTGCGACCAACACCCCCAGGCCGGTAATCTTCGCGACCAATACACCAGCCAATGGGGCGGAGCCAACCGTTACGAGTTCCCCGACATCGACCGTGACAGACGCACCTACAGCGACCAACGAGCCGACTGCAACCGGCGAACCGACCGCGACTGATGAGCCAAGCGCGACATCAACTGCGACCAACGATCCGACTGCAACCAACACAGCGACTCCAACCGAGACTCACACGCCGACACTTACATCGACCCCGACATTGACCTTGACGCCTACGATAACGCCGACGTTGACGCCATCGTCCGAGATCGGGCCGTTGCCGACGCCGTTGTTGCCACGTAGTGCGGAGGCGGGAACCGTCCTCAATGGGGTAGAGGTGCCGACGGCGGTGCCGCTGGTTCAGCGGGATTATAATCTGCTCAACATCATTTTGCTGGGGGGGGATGACGAACTGGTAGACGATAACACCGTTCGTACAGATACCATGATTATCGTGTCGATCAACCGCGATACTGGCACGGTGAATATGCTCAGCCTGCCGCGTGACCTGTACGTTTACATCCCGACGACCAATGGCGCGATGGAAAGACTCAACACGGCTTATGGCATCGGTGAGGCCGTCGGCTGGACGGGGGGCGGTTTTGGTCTGTTACGGCAGACGATCTTCTACAACTTCGGCATCAATGTACATTATTATGCCAAGGTCGATTTTTCCGGCTTCAAGGAAATTATCGACACGCTTGGCGGGGTGGAGATCGCTGTTGATTGTGCTTACGAAGACTTCGCGTTAATCGCCGCTGAGTTGCCGGATGGTGCGGAAGAAGTCGGTGATGAGGGCCTGCGCGTAGTTGACGTTGGTTATTACGAGATGAACGGTGCCCAGGCTTTGTGGTATGCCCGCACCCGGCGCAATAGCTCAGACTTTGACCGTGGCCGACGCCAGCAACAATTATTGCGCTCGATGTGGCGCAAGGCCGTGACGACCGTCAACTTGAACAATGTAGGCGAGTTGTGGAACAAAGGGCTTGAGATCATGGAGACGGACATGCAGTTGAATGACATC
This sequence comes from Anaerolineae bacterium, assembly GCA_034437535.1. Lineage (GTDB taxonomy): Bacteria > Chloroflexota > Anaerolineae > Aggregatilineales > Phototrophicaceae > J038. The sequence goes on from DAOTTZ010000177.1 coordinate 1,298, forward strand.
ATCGGGTTGTTGCCGTTGATGTTGTCGCTGGATGTCAGTCGCATCGAGAGCTACACCATGATCCCGACATACCATACGACCTCCTTCACAGTTGAGGCGCAGAACGTCCAATTGCCGCAACCGGAGCCGATGGCGCAGTTAATGAATGATTTCTACCGGCCTCCATCAGAAAGTCAGTTGATCCAGCAGGGCGCGACCATTGCCGTTTTTAACGGATCCTCAAATAACTTGTGGGATCGGGTGGCGGCGGAACGTCTGCAATGGGAAGGATACCTGGCGACTCCGTTTGGCGATGCGGATGAAACGGTTGAGCAGACGATTTTGATCGATCATACCGGCCAACAGAAGGGTAGTAGTCTGGCGGAGATTGCCCAATATCTCAACGTGGATCCCGATAATGTGCGAGTAGAACCAGACCCCGGACGCGATACCGATTTCACCGTGATTCTGGGCAATGACTATAATTCTTGTAATGTCGATGGTGTGATTGCCGTAGGAGAATAGGCCATGTGGCGTTCTGTGATACTGGTATTTGTACTGGCTTTAGCGGCCTGTCGGTCACAGCCGGTCGAGCCGTTGCTCATCAACCCGCCTCCTGAACCCATCGTCGAAGGGACATGCGATGAGGTGACCACGCTTGAAAGATGGTTACAGATTGTAGTGTTCCAGGTGCCGGAGTTTACCGATCTATTAAACCGGGCAAATAACATGGAACGTCGTGGCCTGCGTGAGCAAGTCATCATTTTAGATGACATCCGCCAATATCTGGTCGGTTTCCCGGCTCCTGATTGTGCGGCAGATACACAGGCCGCGCTTTATGTGGCGATGACTGGCACGGTCGAGGAGTTGACAGCCTACATCAACCAGGAGCGTGACGACATACAGACGATTGTCATCGACAATCAGATCCGGTTTCGAACTGTCCAGGATGGATTAGATGCTTTGATCGAACGGATGGAAGCTGACCTGCGCGGGGGGCCTTGATACATACAAAAACCGCTCAATTGAGCGGTTTTTTGTCGGGGTACCCGGATTCGAACCGGGGACCTCTTGCACCCCATGCAAGCGCGCTACCGGGCTGCGCCATACCCCGATGTGTAGACAGTATACTCAATCCTGTTCACAACTGCAAGGCAGATCTGACCGCGTTTGAAAGCGGTTAACGTGCGGTTTTGCCGGAATATTGAATCTATACTATATTGATCGGTATACCAATTCGAACTGAGGAGACTGATTATGAGTCCAGCACCTGTGCCAAAACCTGCTAACGCTGGCCCTGGCAATGCCGCTGTCGCAGATACTAAATCAACATTCGCCAATGTCCGCAATGGGCCAGGGACAACTTATACAGATATTGGGGACATCCGCGATAAGACGTTGGTACGCTATTATCCGGCTTCGAATCAGAGTGGTTGGGTCTGGGTTGAACAGTTTACGACGGCGGGGTGGGTCTCTACTTCGGTCGTCAATTTTAACGAGGTCGATGCTGAACCGCCGACTGATTTCCCGCCTACACCCTATGATGGTCGTGTGCTGATCTGGCATTGGAAGGGCCAAGTGGTCTCAGAGCAGACCATCGCGCAGATCGCGGCCAATGTCAAGAAGAACACGCCGAATGTGACTGGCTTACTGGTCAAGGTGGGGGATGGTAGTGCCTGGCAGGGTGATTTTGACTCCGGCGATATGGCAGTCAACGGGCCGAGTGATATAGCACGTTGGGTGCAAACGTTGGCGCAATTCGGCCTGGAGTTCCACGCCTGGTCTGTGTTGAAAGGCGTGGAAATCGACGGTGAAGCCGACATTATCATCAAGACATGTAACGTGCCCGGTGTAAAGTCCTTTATATTAGATGTCGAACCCTTTGAGAATTACTGGGAAGTCGGGCCGGAGCCAATTCGCCCGTTGATGACGAAAGTTCGCCAGGGGGTGCCGCCGAATTATCATATTGGCATGGCCGTTGATCCACGCCGCGCCCATTATAAGACCGTTTTCCCGGATGAATGGTTTCCGTTTGTTGATAGCATCCACACCATGAACTATTGGCGTACCTTCCGGCGCACCGTTCATGATACATTTGCGGAAAGTGTCGAGGTGTGGGGTGGCTTTGGCAAACCGCTTATCCCGATTTTGCAGGGTGCGAGTGCATCCGTCACGGAGCAAAAGCGGGCTGTTTCCTTGGCGACGACCAAATACGAGATGCGTGGGTTGACCTGGTGGCGGTACGGGGTCATCAGCCAGTGGGATGCGGTCAATATCCCGGTGGAACCCCCTGAGACGAACGAACCAGGAGACACGCCCCCACCGAATACCGTGTTCGGCCAGGAGGTTTTGATCTTTCCAGGTGAAGACGGTTACCGTAGCGGAACTTACACCGGGCAACAAGAGTTCAAAGCGGCGGCAGGGGCCTTCGGCTGGACGTACTTCTATACCAGCACCGAGCCAACCACCAGCAAGGTCTGGGTAGAGTACAAGACGATCCTGCCGACCGACGGCTTGTATGAGATTTCGGCCTTCATCCCGGCACGGCACGCCACGACGAAGAAAGCCCGCTACAAGGTGCATGGGATGCGTGGCACCAATACCGAGGTCATCATTGATCTTAACCAGTCGATTTATCGCAACGAGTGGGTGCCGCTGGGGATTTTTGATCTGGTCAAGAATCAGACCAATGCTGGCAAGGTGTTTCTCAACGATGTGACGGGTGAAAGCGGACGGGAAATCGCCTTTGACGCGCTTCGTCTGCGCCAACTGATCCGGGTGGAAACCGACGACGACGATGTGGTGGTTGATCCCGGTATTCCGGTCGCAGATGGGTTTGATCCACCCGTTGGGACGGCCCAGGAACGCGCCGGGAGCATCAACACCAGCAACAATTACTGGTTTGGGGAATGGCGTGATGCGACCGGCTTTGGCCGGGATACTGTGCCGGGGTATATTTCCAGCCAGCGGGCTTATCATACCGGGGCAGATCTCAATTGGCGGTTTGGCAATGCGGATATTGGGCGTCCGGTTTATGCATCGGCTTCCGGTCAGGTGATTTATCAGGCCAGTTTGCGCCCCTGGGGAAATTTGACGATCATTCGACACGATCCGTTGTTTACTGCTACCGGGCCAGTCTATTACACGCGCTATGGGCATATGCAAAACGTCCGGGTGAAGGTCGGCCAGCGGGTAGAGCGGGGACAACAAATCGGTGAAATTGGCACGGGCGGGGGTAATTGGATCGCCCATCTGCATTTCGATGTCGTGCGCGGGACAATGCTGGAAAATAAGCCAGGGGATTGGCCGCGACTGGATATTAGCCGGCTAGAGCGGGATTATATCGAGCCGCGAACATTTATCATCAATCATCGCCCACGTTGAGCCGGTGCTGGTCGATATAAAAATTGAATGCCGGACGTTGTTAGTCCGGCATTTTAGTTAAAATAATCCCCAATCGTCTGCCGCGCCGTCTTCCATCATGCTAGGATCCCACATCCCAAGTCCCATTTCGATGGTGGTCGGAACTTCCAGGTGCTCCTGAGCGGTGCGGCGGGTTTGTTCCAGCAGTTGCGGGGCATATGGGCAGAACGGAGTCGTCATAATCATGACGATGTGTGCCCGGTCGTCTTCAATCTCGATCTCGCGTACCAGGCCGAGTTCGATAATGTTCATCCCGATTTCGGGATCAATAACGGCGCGTAATGCCTCGCGTAAATCGTCTTCTTTACTCTGAACTTGATCCGTCATGTAATCTGTCCTTTCAGCATCTTATTCGCTTGGATAGTAGCATAGTGGGGGAGGCAAGTCAATTAAATAGATCATGATCTTCTATATTCTATGAGCATTCCGTGAGTCATGCATCATAATATTTATTATCGCTATCATAAATATTGACACTCGTATGCCCGATTGCTATACTACACCTAGTTAACCTGCAGGTACAGGGAAAATTTAACTGGCCTTAAAGTCTGCATTGAAAACAGGAGGATGGTCGCCGAATGGGTGTGACACTGGAAATCAGTAATTTGCATGTCTCGGTCGAGGGTGAAGAGACCGAAATTTTGCGTGGGGTTGATCTGACGATCAAGCAAGGCGAAGTCCACGCGCTGATGGGTCCGAATGGATCCGGTAAGAGTACATTGGCAAACATCTTGATGGGCAACCCGGCCTATGAAGTTACCGATGGGGATATTCTTGTCGATGGTGAGAGCATTCTTGAGATGGAACCCGATGAACGGAGCAGTGCCGGCCTGTTCCTGGCGTTCCAATATCCGGTTGCAATCCCTGGTGTGACGCTGGCAAATTTCTTGCGTCATGCCATCAACGCACGGATGAAGGCCGATGACCCGGAAAGTAAAGGGATTTCGATCCCGGCATTCCGTAAGTTGATGAAGGCCAAGATGGACGAGCTTCATATGGATCATAGTTTCGCTGGCCGCTACCTGAATGAAGGCTTTAGCGGTGGCGAGAAGAAGCGTGCGGAAATCTTGCAAATGGCCGTGCTAGAGCCGCAAATCGCCATTCTGGACGAGACTGACTCCGGCCTGGATATTGACGCGCTTCGCATTGTGGCGGAGGGCGTGGCGACTTTGAAGGGGCCAGATCTGGGTGTTTTGGTGATTACTCACTATCAGCGTATCCTCAATCACATTCAGCCGGATTACGTCCACATTATGTTTGATGGTCGCATCGTGGAAAGTGGCGACGCGCAACTGGCGATGCGGTTGGAAGAACAAGGATATGATTGGGTACGCGAGAAGTACGTGACACCGACCAGCTAGTTTGTACGCGAATAGAAGTCATTAGGTGGTAAAATATGACTGATTATGTACCGAGTGAAAAGCAACTGACGGACGAAGAATCTGCCCTGCGGGGTGTGCGCGAAGACTACGACACAGCGTATGGCTTCCATGATGATGACGTCAAGTATGCTTATATTTCTGAAAAAGGACTGGATGCCGATAAGGTACGCCAGATCAGCGAACTGAAGAATGAGCCACAATGGATGACAGACATCCGGCTGAAGGCTTACGAACACTTTGCCGCTCGTGAGACCCCGCAATGGGGTGGGGGCGGCCTGCTGGATGAGATCAACTTCGATGACATCTATTATTATGTTCGGGCGACAGATCGCTCTGAGCGTGATTGGGACGATGTTCCGCCGGAAATCAAAGATACATTTGATCGGCTAGGCATCCCGGAAGCAGAGGCAAAGTTCCTTCAGGGCGTCACGGCCCAGTATGATTCTGAGGCTGTGTATCATAACGTCCGCAAGGAGTTAGAAGACCAGGGTGTTATCTTCATGGATATGGATGCCGGCCTGCGGGAGCATCCAGAACTGGTGAAAGAGTACTTCACCACGATCATCCCGTATGATGACAATAAGTTTGCCGCGCTGAACACAGCGGTCTGGTCTGGCGGGTCGTTTATCTACGTACCGCCGGGCGTTGAGGTTGAGATGCCGCTACAGGCTTATTTCCGCATCAACACGCAGAACATGGGCCAGTTCGAGCGCACGCTGATTATTGTCGATGAAGGCGCGTATGTTCACTACGTAGAAGGGTGTACCGCCCCGACCTACAGTTCGGATAGCCTGCATAGCGCGGTGGTCGAGATCATCGTGAAGGAAGGCGGTCGTTGCCGCTATACGACCATCCAGAATTGGTCGAACAACGTGTATAACCTGGTGACTAAGCGGGCTGTGGCGTATAAAAATGCCGCGATGGAATGGGTTGATGCCAACCTGGGCAGTAAGCTCACGATGAAGTACCCGGCAGTGATCCTGATGGAAGAAGGCGCACATGGCGAAGTGTTGTCAATCGCATTCGCCGGCCAGGGCCAGCACCAGGATGCCGGTGCGAAGATCACGCATCTCGCGCCCAACACCACTAGCCAGATCATCAGCAAGTCGATCAGCAAGAACGGCGGACGCGGGAGTTATCGCGGTCTATTGAAGATTGCCGAAGGGGCGGATGGTTGCAAGAGCAATGTCGTCTGTGACGCCTTGTTGCTAGATGAAGACAGCCGTTCTGATACGTATCCTTACATCGAGATTGACTCGAAAGATGTCACGATGGGACATGAGGCATCGGTGAGTAAGATTGGTGAGGATCAGCTATTCTACTTGATGAGCCGGGGCATGAGTGAAGATGAAGCGAATGCAATGGTCGTCAACGGCTTCCTGGAACCGCTGGTGAAGGAATTGCCGATGGAATACGCGCTCGAAATGAATCGCCTGATCCAGATCCAGCTTGAAGGATCAATCGGGTAAACCTGACCAACAAGCAAAAAGACGATGGTGCGGCCTGGCCGCATCATCACATCCCATAGCAAAGACAAAACAAGGAGAAAAAGTCTGTGGCAGTTGCTAGAAGACGCCGCACGGATGCACCGTCTGCGCCTCGATACACACTGGAGACCGTCAAAGCGTTGAGTAAGGCGAATGACGAGCCGCAATGGTTGCGCGAAGCGCGTGAATCCGCCTGGGAATTATACGAAACACTACCGATGCCAACGACCAAAGATGAAGCCTGGCGTCGTACCGATTATAGCCGTATTCGCTGGGATGAAGCCGATCAACTCATCGAAGCGAACGGAGCTAACATCGATGCTGTGCCTAGCCAGAACCGTGAGCCACTTGTCGGTGACGGTGAAGGCGGGACGATGATCTTTGTCGATGGCAAGCTGGTGCATTATGAATTTTCTGATGATTTGAAAGCACAGGGTGTCATCTTTAGCGATCTGGTGACGGCCAGCGAGGAACACGAAGATCTGGTTCGCCAAAACTTCATGATGAAGGCCGTCCGCCCGGATGATGGTAAATTTGCCGCTTTGCACGCCGCATTGTGGACGCATGGTGTCTTCCTATATGTTCCGCGTGGCAAGGTTGCAGAGTTGCCACTGCACGTCGTGATGTATAACACCAAGCCCGGCGCGACCCTGGGCCATGTGCTGGTGGTGGTCGAAGAAAATGCTCAAGCCACCATGCAAGTTGAATATGCCTCTGCACATGCTGACCAACAATCGGCTTACATCGGCGCCACTGAATTATTGGTGGGCGATGCCGCCAACCTGACTTATGTCGCCCTGCAAGACTGGAACCGTAACACCTATGAGTTCAGCCATCAGCGGGCGCGGGTGGGCCGTGATGCCAACCTGGATTGGATCAACGGGACGATGGGCACGCAGTTGACCAAAGCTTATCTCGACCTGGAAGTGGACGGCAAAGGTGCTAACGCCCGTATGTCCGGGTTCTTCTTTGCGGATAAAGATCAGCACTTTGACCTGGATACCCAGCAGAATCACAATGCACCGCTGACGACATCGGACTTGTTGTTCAAAGGGGCTGGTAAAGATGTCGCTCGTACCGTCTGGCAGGGGATGATCAAGTCTTTGCCGAAGATACAGAAGATCGACGGATTCCAGGCATGCCGGAACCTTTTGCTGAGTGATGATACCCGCATGGACGGCATCCCTGGTCTGGAAATCGAAGCTGATGACGTGATTTGCTCACATGCGGCGACGTTTGGCACGCTGGAAGAAGAACCGATCTACTATCTGATGAGCCGGGGTATTCCGCGCTCGCAAGCTGAATTGATGGTTATCGAAGGCTTCTTCGACGAACTGCTTGACCGCATTCCGTTCGAGCGTGTGCGCGACCGGCTGATGGAATCGATTGAGGCCAAGATCCTGAGCTAAGGCCAAGTTTATTCTCTCAGTGTGATATACTATACAAGGCGTGTTCAACATAATCGAACACGCCTTTTTCAAAAGGGGGTATACTGTTGGATTTAACCCGAATACGAGACGATTTTCCAATTCTGAACCAGAGCCATAGCCCAAATAAACCACTTATTTATCTCGACAATGCCGCATCCAGCCAGCGACCCACCCAGGTGATTGAGGCGATGTCATCTTATTACAATCAATATCATTCCAATGTGCATCGCGGCATCCACAAGCTGAGTGAAGAAGCGACCGCCGCGTATGAGATGGCACGCGATAAGGTGCAAGCATTTTTGAACGCCCCGCACCGTGAGTCAATCATTTTTACACGCGGTACAACCGAGTCGGTCAACCTGGTAGCGCAAGCCTGGGGCCGGGCCAATCTGCAACCGGGGGATGTAGTCATCTCTACCCAGATGGAACACCATGCGAACATTGTGCCCTGGCAAATGCTGGCGGCAGAGCGTGAGATTGATCTGCGCTTTGTGCCGATTTTGCCGGATGGAACGTTAGACATGGCACAATTAACCGCGTGGTTGGAGTCGGCCCCGGTCAAGCTAATGAGTGTGATGCAGGCCTCGAACGTAGTCGGTACGATCAACCCGGTGGAGACAATCATCCAACAGGCGCATCAAGCCGGCGCACTCGTTTTGCTGGATGGCGCACAAAGTGTGCCGCATATGCCGATTGATGTTCAAGCGTTAGATGTTGATTTCTTCGCCTTCAGCGGGCATAAAATGCTTGGGCCGACCGGGATCGGAATCCTTTACGGCAAACGGACATTGTTAGAGGCGATGCCCCCCTGGATGGGTGGGGGCGATATGATCGAGCAGGTGACCTTGCAGGGAAGCACCTGGAACGAACTGCCGTATAAGTTTGAAGCAGGCACGCCCAGCATCGCGGAGGCAATCGGCCTGGGTACCGCTGTTGATTATCTCGATCAAGTCGGTATGGAGCGCGTCCACGCACACGAGCGCGAACTGGTACAACTCGCCTATGATCTTGTCGCAGATATTGACGGGATAACCATTCACGGGCCAGCGGGCGATCAACGAGGTGGTTTGATTGCCTTCACGCTGGATGGCTTGCACGCGCACGACATCGCGCAAATGCTGGATGCTGATGGTATTGCAGTGCGTTCCGGGCATCATTGCGCTCAGCCTTTGCATGATGCACTGGGTGTTTCTGCGACGGCCCGTGCTAGCTTTTATCTTTACAACACGCCTGATGAGATCCATCATTGGGCGCAAGCAGTAAGACGAACCGCAGAATTAGTCAGGTGAACTTATGAGTGACACACAACGGTTAGACGACGCACGGCGTTTTTTGCTGGAAATGGCAGAGATCCTGGGTAGTCTGGAAAGCCGTCAAGATAAATTGTTGACATTGCGTGATTATGGTGAGCAACTCTCACCCATGCCGCCGGATCAAAAGACCAGCGAGAATCATGTGCCGGGTTGTGCATCGCCCACCTATATCGCTCTCGAACGCGATGCAGACGGGCGGGTGCAGTATGTGGCAGATTCAGAGTCCTTTATCTCAAAGGGGTATCTGTATATTCTGGTGCAAGCCCTGAATGGTTGTACACCGGAGCAGGTCGTCACCGCTTTTGAAGATGAAATTGAGACCTTCGCGGATCAATCGGGTGTGCGGCTGAGCATGATTGCCTCTCGTGCGAACGTCCTGGAGCGCATCTATCGTTTTATGCAGAAGAAGGCGTTATCTGTCATTCCACAGGAGCAATCAACATGACCGATGACTTCGTTGTGATTGGCACGACCGACGAACTCGAACCAGGTGGGGAACCGCTGGTCGTCGATATTAACCGCCGCTGGGTCGCCGTTTATAACATCGCGGGGGAATTTTACGCCATTGAAGACCGTTGTACCCATGACGACGGCCCGTTGGCGGATGGTGACCTGGAGGGGGTGGTCGTCAAATGCCCGCGCCATGGTGCTTGCTTCGATGTGAAGACCGGCGAATTTCTGCGTGGCCCGGCAGGGACAGTCGATGTGCCGACGTATGCTGTGCGGCTCGAAGGTGACAACATACTCGTTGGCCCGCGCCGGAAGTAACGCTGATGTCACTCCGGGATGCCTTTAATGCAGAGCATACACTGATCTTTGGTCACCGGGGGGCCAGCCATTACGCGCCGATGAACACGATCCCGGCATTTGAAATGGCGGCAGAATTGGGCGCAGATGGTGTTGAGCTTGATGTCCATCGTTCAGTCGATGGTCATGCTGTTGTCGTCCATGATTTCACGGTTGATGCGACGACCGATGGCACAGGGGAGGTGGCACAGATGACACTGGCTGACTTGCGTAACCTGGATGCTGGATCCTGGAAGGCATCACATTATGCTGGTGTGCGGATCCCGACGTTGGATGAGGTGTTCGAGGCAATCGGCCAGCGATTATTCATCAATGTTGAGATCAAATCAACCGCGCTCCGGTCTGATGGGATTGAGCAATTAGTTGCTGATGGTATACGGCGTCACAATCTGGTTGATCGAGTCGTCGTCTCATCGTTTAATCCGCTGGCCCTACGGCGATTTCATCGCGTCTTGCCAGAAGCCCTCATCGGGTATCTGGTCTCGGATGAACTACCGTTTTTTGTGGGCTGGTTTGCCATTGGCATGACTTACCATGCGTACCACCCGAATGAGCGGATGCTCACCCCGGCGTTGATCGAAAAGTATAAAGCCAGGGGGCATTGGATCAATACCTGGACGGTAAACGATCCAGCACGAGCGCGGGCCTTAGCCGCGCTAAAGCTCGACGCATTGATTACAGATCAACCGGATGTCATCCGAGAGGCGTTGGATGCGTAATCTCTGGTGGCGTACCGTCCGCTTTGGGTTTCGCCTGCTCTATAACGAAATGGCCTTCACCTACGATACGGTCAGCCGGATTGTATCCCTGGGAGATTGGCACGATTGGCAACAAACCGCGCTTGGGTTCTTGCCACCGCCGTCTGCTGGCCCTGTGTTGGAAGTGGCACATGGTACCGGTACGCTTCAGTGTGATCTTAAAGCGATGGGGTATCGAACGATAGGCTACGATCTTTCGGCGGCGATGGGGCGCATTGCAACCCGGAAACTGGAACGGCAGGGTTATACGCCGGTATTGGTGCGTGGCATCGCACAAGATTTACCCTTTCCAGATGACACCTTTGCGGCAGTGGTCTGCACCTTTCCAACAGCTTTTATCCGCGATGATGCGACGATTCGCTCGTTTGAGCGGGTGCTACGGCCTGGGGCGCAAGTAATTATTGTGCTGAGTGGTCAATTCACCTCGACGGGGTTTGTACAGGCTGGCCTGGAATGGCTTTACCGCATTACTGGACAGCGATCTGATGCTATAGTCGATGCATTAGATGATCTGGTCGCGCATTATAATCGTTTCGATTTGACAGCGAAATGGCATCGAATTGACCTGAAACGAAGTGAAGCGATCCTGCTAGTCGCGGAAAAATTAGTCTAGCATTCCGGTGGAAACCTGATATACTCTACAGCATAATATGGTGGGTGTAGCTCAGTTGGTTAGAGCGTCTGGTTGTGGCCCAGAAGGTCGCCGGTTCGAGACCGGTCACTCACCCCTCAAGCGTCTCATATCGAGACGCTTTTTTATTTTGGACGACGTACATTAATCATCCGCCGGCGCAAAATGGCGCGAAATCCGAGCCGTTGGTCGCCTGTCTCGATGACTTCTGAGGGATCGACCGGTTGCTGTAATTGTACAGACGGAATCACCTGGGAAAGCGTCGGTGCTGGTTCCGCCGGGGCGCTAAGATCTTCATCCGCTACTACTGGCTCTGGATCTGTTTCGGTTGGGGTATCATCGTCTAGCTGTACGGCACGCATCTGCTGAGTTTCACTGGGCTTGGGTACGCCAAAGATGTCAAACACGCTCACCTGTGCGGTGTCGGTCGTGTCAAGATGCTCGTCATTCTCGATGCGTGGGAGTTCAAAGGGATCATCTTCTGCTTCCGCCGGGCTGGGTTCTGCTGGTGGCGGCGTAGTGAACAGATCGTCGTCTGCTTCCGCCGGGCTGATTTCTGCTGGTGGCGGCGTAGCGAACAGATCGTCGTCTGCTTCCGCCGGGCTGGGTTCTGCTGGTGGTTGAAAACGCTCGTAAGCCGGTGACTCGGTGGCTGGTTGTGCTTGACCTTCGTCTAAGTCAGCCAGAAAGTCGGGTTCTTGTATTGTGGGTTGTTCCGGTGCGGTAGCGGCAGGCCGAGGCCGTGTATCATCTTCTGTGACCGGTGGCTCGTCGATAATCGGTTGTTGCTCACGATCTTCGCCGGGCTTGCTAGACGAATGACGCGGTTGATAGCTGGCACGTTGCTCAACGTCGGGTGCGTCACGCATCAATGAGCGTGAAACGTGTTGCTCGCCGCGTGGATGGCCGGTGGTTGCAACCCGCCATAACGACTCCAGGCTCTCGATAACGGCATTTTCCACCGAGCGACGTGTACTGATCGCATTCCGGACTCCGCTAAGAAATCCGCCCAGTTCGTATTCAAACATCCACTGCACAATCGTGCCTTCGGCAATTTCCTGAAGCCGGATCGTCCCGCGATTATGGGTGTAACGGGTACCATCGACGATTTGATAGGCGTAGCCAACCCCGTCATACCAGGCGGTGATCTCGATCACTTGCTCTTTGTTTCGGGCATCCAGGCGGCGGTAACGCATACCCTGCCCGGTGTGATGCGTCGTCAAGAACGAAACTGTGCGGCAATCAGCCTGCCAGGTGGGATTCTGGGTCACATCGCTGATTAAATTCCAGATGACATCGGGTGAAGTGGGGATGAGAATGCGCTGGTCTATGGTATTCAAGATTCCAGAACCTTTTTACGTGCGTGCAATCTATGCTAAACTTGCGTACAAAATTGTACCACAACTCGGCATATACGAGAGGTGTCTTGCCTGGTCCAACGCTAACATTTGCATTTATCGTGGCGACGCTCTATGGTGCGTTGTTCCATCTCATTCGAGGGGGCGATGTCCGCCGGCTGGCATTGTTTTTGCTGGCGGGCTGGGTGGGCTTTGTATTGGGGCAACTGGTGGGTGTGCTGATTGATTTTCGCTTACTTAATATCGGGCCGATACGTATGATCCCGGCATCTGTGGGGGCGGTGGCGGCCTTGATCTTTGTTCAAGTCGTGCAGGGGAAGTAGATAATTATGACGGACGAACGAAAGCCGCAACTCGAACCAGGGGTAGAGTTAGACCCGGCTCATGACCAGGAAGATGATGAAACCGGGATGTCCTTCCAGCGGTATGTGATTTTGATCGGTGGGGGATTGGCCGGGTTGATCTTGTTGATCTTCCTCACCGGGCTAGCCCTGGCGTTGTTATCGGCCTCCGGTGTGACGGCGACACGCATCAGTATGATCCGTGATATTTTTATTATCATCCTGGCACTGGAATTTATCCTGGTGATTATGGCACTGGTTGTGCTAATTATGCAGATCGCCCGGTTGATCTTGATGCTTCAAAACGAGATTAAACCGATCTTGACCGATACCCGTGATACGGCGACCTCTGCTAAGGGAACAGCACAATTTGTGGGTAAAAACGTCACCCGCCCGTTGATCCGTAGTAGCGCGTTCCTGGCTGGTGCCAGCACTTTCTTGCGGGAACTGGGTGGCATCCGACGAGCCATCAAACGGCAAGATCCACAATCCAAGCAAATTCACGACCAACACGATGAAGGGGAAAAGGCTGATGAGCAAGCAGACTAGCCGCTGGGATGACGATAAATTGTTCGGCGGTTTCATCTGGGGCTTGCTGATCGGTGGGTTGGTCGCACTCTTTCGCGGGCCACGCATCAAGCTGAACCCGCAAGATGTGGGCGAGGCCGTAAAAGATGTGACGACGGATCCGCTCCGGCGGGGGATTGCGGAGGGCAAGGTGGCGGCACAACGGCGTCAGGATGCCCTCAATGCGGAGTGATGGCTTTGAGGGCATCTGGCAGGTGGGTGAGGACATCACCTGCGATTACGGCGCGTTCTGCGTGTGTGCCGGCTAATTCACCAGCGACCCCATGAATGTATGTGCCAGCGACCGCCGCATCAAATGGTGCGACGCCCTGCGCCAGCAGACCGGTGATTAACCCGGCTAGAATATCGCCGGTTCCGGCAGTTGCCAGGGCGGATGACTTAAACGGCATAACGGTGACCTGGCCTTCGGGATCAGCAACAACGGTATGGGCACCTTTGAGCACCAACACGGCACCCCACTGTTCGGCTTTCTCACGCGCAATTTTGATACGATCCTTCTGGATGGTGGCGACGTCCATCTGGCTGAGGCGGCTCATCTCGCCGGGGTGGGGTGTCAGGATTGCGCGTGGTGGGAGCTTTTGCCACCAGGAGTCATGCTGAGCTAGTATGTTCAATGCATCCGCGTCGAATACACTGGGCGGTAGGGGATTGTGTTGGAGTAGGTTTTCTAACAGATAATTTTTGTGTATGTCTTGCCCCCAACCCGGCCCGATCAAGATAGCATCATAATCTGCCAGATGTGAAAATATGACTTCAACGGCTCCATCCCCGATATGCCCATCTTTTTCTGGTAATGCTAACCATGTGACTTCGATCAAATGCGATGACAGTGCATCAACGATAGTTTGTGACGTAGCGACCGTCACCAACCCGGTACCAGAACGATAAGCCGCCTCCGCACTGAGGGCGACTGCTCCCCGGTAATTGTTTGATCCTCCCAGTACAAGGGCTTTGCCGAAGGTACCTTTGTTGCTCTCTGCGGGGCGTGCTGGCAGTCGTCCCCGTACATCAAACGGATCAGCGGCATTGAGCGTAACCGCATTTAACGTATCGGTATCTTCGGGGGATACACCTAATGTGGCGACGGTTAGCTGACCGACTGAGGCGGCCCCTGGAAATGTCATCTGGCCCATCTTCGGTGCGATAAATGTGATCGTTTGATCTGCGGTGAGTGTGTTGGTATCTTTATCGCCGGTGTCGCAATCTAGCCCGCTGGGGCAATCTACCGCTAAAACGCGCGGTGTGGCGATTCTTGCCATTTGTGTCGGCTTTGCAAGCGAGATGACCGAGTCGTCTGGTACGTGGTTCCTACGTGTTTTGAGGACTTGCCGGGTACGTCTCAGAATGCGACTGGCCGTGTCCCGCAAGGGCAACCGCACACCGATGCCGAAAAGCGCATCGACGACAAGATCCGCACTGGCAATCATATGCTGGATGACACGGCCATCGTCGTCTTCCGCATACACCATAAATAGACCGGCCTCTTGTGCGGCTTTGTAGGGCGCGGAGTCGGCATCGTCTAACCTTTCTAGCAGGTAACAGCGCACGTCGAAGCCGTCGGCTTGCGCCAGATACCCCGCCGCCACCAGGCCATCGCCGCCATTATTGCCTTTGCCGATTAAAAATGTCACACGCGGGTCATCCAGATGATTCAGCATTTCTTTTGCCACTTGTGCTGTGATATACCCGGCACGATCCATTAACTCATCATAGTGGAGGCCCTTCGAGTCGGCCTCTGCTTCGATGGCTCGCATTTGTTCGACGGTTACAAGTTTCATGCGTTTAGCTCCCTGCTGTGCCTGCACATGGGATAGTCTACATGGGAAAAATAAAAATCCGGTGATGATTTATCACCGGATCAGGCGTAGTGGGTTGTTTGATGACTACTTCTTGCGGTCGATGATGGCATTTGCCAACTTTACCATCTCGTCTTTGAAGGGAGAGTCGGGGATGTTATCTAATTCGTCAATCGCTTCGTTGACGAGTTGCCGGGCCTGGAGCCGGGCGCGTTCGATGCGATCCCCTTTGAGTAATTTATTCTTGACATCCGCGACGGGATCATCTCCACTGACCGAAGCAAAGCCCTTACCCTGTGCCTGGTCAATGCCGATGGTCTTGCCGGTTTGCTCGACATTACCAACCAGATCCAGAATGTCATCAATGATCTGGAATGCCAGGCCGACCTTCCAGCCGTAATTACCCAGGGCGTCAACCTCGGCCTGGGTAGCACCGGCCAATGTCGCGCCGATCTTCGCGCCGGAGCGGAACAAGGCGGCAGTCTTGCGCCCGATGATCTTCATGTACATTTCACTATTGAGTTGGTCGTGCTTGACGGCATAAGCCTGGAGTGTTTCCCCTTCGACCAGGGCGATTGTCCCTTCGGATAAGATGGTGTTCAGCCCATCAAAGGGTGCCATCAACTCGTAGACCTTGGTAAACAGAAAGTCACCGGTCAGCAGGGCGAATGTGCGCCCCCACTTTGAATTGACTGATGGTCTACCACGCCGTAGCATGCCATGATCGTTGATGTCGTCGTGGACGACGCTGGCCGTGTGAACCAGTTCAACGGCGGCGGCTGGGGCAGTCGCTGTCATGAGGTCAGCTCCACCTGTCGCGGCGAAGCTCAACATGACCAGCCGGGGCCGGATGCGCTTGCCACCAGCGGAGATAATGTGCCGGCTAGCATCTCGTAAGACCTCAACCTCACTGTCAACAGCGTCGAACATAAGTTGATCGACCGCTTCTACCGCCTGGTCGATAATCTCTCCAGGAGATTGCACCGCTGTTTGCACATTGTCGTTATCTGTATAAGACATGACCTGTCCTGTTGTCATCAGCCTGAGCCTAACTTCTAATCAATTTGTGATATTTAGAACTAACTAAATCTTCTATATATTGTACACGATATAGAAATCCGGGTCAACGAAGCGACGCCGAATTTATGGGCTATTCACACTTGGTCACCGAGTAGGACTGACATCACCCAGATCATGATGATCCCACGCAGGCTCCAGGCGACGGTGCGTACCCAATTTGAATTCACCAGCAAGCGATAGGTCGCCTCATCAAACCCACTGGCGAGCCGGCTATGTTGGGGAACCTGGATCAAGGCAGTAGAGGCCCAGGCGATAACCACTAGCCCGAACGCGCCCCACATAATGACCGGCGTGATGCCGGGTGGCGGTGATGTGGCAAGCAAGAATGCTGTCACCAATTCTGCCAGCATCAAGGGTAAAACGATATAGGTAATCAGCACAGTGTGATCTGCTTCATACTGGCGGAATGCTTCCGCGCCGATTCGATTAAACAGCGGGTAATGAACGATTTGGATGATCCATATCACGCCGACCATCATCAGGGTTGCGGCGAGATTGACCAAGAGTAATGTTTTCACACTGTGTCATGCCCTGGTTTGCGACTGCTTGCAGGGATTATAGCGTGACTTGGGGGAGGACAAAAGAAAAAGTTGTCCCCTGGTTTAGTTTACTTTCGACTTGAATCTGGGTATTGTGATGATCGAGGATTAAGCGGACAATCGCCAGCCCGACGCCAGCCCCACCATAACGGCGTGTAGAAGAATGGTCGATCTGGTAGAAGGACTCAAAGATCGACTCTAGCTCTGAAGGATCAATGCCGATGCCGTAATCGCGAACTGCGATGTAAACTTTATTTCCCTGTTTTTGGGCGATGACATCGACTGCTTCCTGGCTGAATTTGAGGGCATTGTCGATCAAGAGTTGCAGGACAGTGCTTAACCCTTGTTTATCTGCATAGACTGGGGGGAGTTGCTTGGTAAGATGTGTTTGAATACGGTCGGTGGCGTCTCGGCGTTCCCAGGCGCGTTTGAGATTGCGCTTGGCATACTCAACCGCATCGCGCACGATGACCGGCCCCGGATTAATATCCAGACTACTGCCCAGCAAGGTGATATTTTTCACCAGGCCTTCTAATCGTGCCATCGCGTTTGTCGCATAGTTGACCAGATCATCATTCTGGCTGTCTTCTGACATCATCGAGACAGCGGATTTCACCTGGAGCAGGGGAGTCTTCAACTCGTGAGAGACATTACGAACAATCGCGTTCTTCAGGATTTCAATCTCCTGGTTGAGCATTTGTTCTCGTCGCAAGGCTGACGACAAACTGTGATTATCACTATAGAGCATGAGTAGATTACGGAGTTGCTCTCTTAGCAGGGCTGGGTGTGCCGGGAAGATAAAATCGGCACAATCAGTCTGCTTGACTTCATCGGTGACCAGGATATGTAAGGGGCGTTTTTTAACTTTCGTCAGGATCTGCTGTAACCATACGCTATCGGCTTCATCACAGGTGATGAGACCCATTGACTTGTGCAATTTTGCCTCTGATAGTTCCTCATGTTGGCCGCTGATGTATGTCAAGCGGTAACCATCCTGTCGCAGTTCGCGCAGGATTTCAATCAGCCAGACAGGAGGTTGGTCAGTTACTTGCATTACAGAAGACATAGACCTTGTTGAGATGTCACCTTAATCTGCCAAATGTTAACACACGCCGTATAGTCAGGAAAGTCGATCACTATGAAGTTGTAAAACTCGAACAATTTTGAAATACGTTGTTTATTTTCTGTTATGCGCAATTGCCGATTGTCTGGCACAATTGCTCCAGGTGCAGTCGATCATGTTGGGCGGTAAATTGCGCCATTTCGAGTAGCGTTGTCGGGCCGAAAATGCTGTGGTTAGCCGGTCGTCTCCATTGCTCCGGGGATAGTGTGTCGAGCATGTTGAGGGTCTCGGCCCGGTCAGCGGCCCATTGATGCGCGACCTGAAGACCATCTTGTAACAAACAGTTAAATTGATCAGGCCGGGGTGGTGGCTTGGGCTGAGCCAGGAAGGGGTTATCTTCGTTCAGGATGCGCTCTAGCCTGGCGCGTTGTACATTGATTTCACTTTGAGATAGATGACACAAAATTTGAATCGGTGACCATTCGTCAGGGTCGGGGTGCTGGTACCAGTAGTGTGGTTGAATGTCTTGGATCAAGCCGAACATAGCGGCGATGTTACCACGATATTGCGGTTCGATCATCGCCGGGTGGAGCCGCTCACGAATGGATTCAGTGACTTCAAGGCTTTCTAATTGGTGTAGAAACTTTTGAAAACTGGCTTCCGGGTCGGTCTGGTCGAAAAAAGCGGTGTGGGTACGTAAGGTTTGGCCGGGGGCGATGTCATTTTTTTCGCTGTCGCCGAAGATAACTACTTCGTCTGGCTCAAGGCCGATACGTGCCAGCACCTCAGCGAAATACGCTGGTTGTGGCTTGGTGAAGTGGACGTTTTCTGCATGTGTGACGAAATCATAGCCATCTTGTGGCAACTGGCCCCAGGCTAACCGCTGGTAGGTGCCGCTGGCGGCATAGAGGGGATTGGTCGCGATGACCAGCCGATAATCAGAGTCTTGTAAGTTCTGGATGAACTGCCAGGCACCGGGTTGCGGCGTGATGCAAGACTCTAGCTCCGGGTATTGATCTTGATAGAATGTATGGAGTCCGTCGGAGATGGTGTCGGTATCATGTGCGGTTTGGTTGGCAATTCCCTGGGTGAGTGCTTGCCAGATCGTCAGGTCTGGTTGTGCCGGTCGCTTCCAGAGGGCGCGACGATAAATCGTCGCAAACTCTGCAATATCAAAGTGTTGCTTTCCAAACCGATCCAACAATGCGAGAAACGCATAGGCGAAAGCTGTATCTGGATTCTGAATCAGCGTGTTATCCATATCCAGCAGGATCGCTTTAATCATCCTCGTTATCGGAACCTTCTAATGCCTGCCGGAAAATATCGAGGCCGGGTCTTTCATCATTGCAGAGCGGACAACCCACATAAGGGTCATCAATGGCGATATTGTGGCGCACACACCATGCGCTCACATCGAGCTTGCGCCCAAATCCTAAAAATTTAGGCGCAATCGTCAGCGTCAGGATCATATCCGGGCTGGCATTAGCCTTGAGGATCTCTGGCACCGGGCATCGGGTGCAATCTTCGGGCCGCCAGGGGAGGGAGTCCGGATTTTCTTTAACCAACCGGCATTCTTGAAGATTTCGTCCACGATGAAAGTCAGCATGATAGTGTTTGCAGTCACGTCCGTCGGGCGTTCGCATCGCATTTTCTCTCTTTACTGTGTGTCACTTTCAGTATAGCGGTTAGTCCGTCGCTAGCCAATGACTTGCTGAGCGCGGCAGGTTATCGAGTGTATCTTCGCGCATGGTGCATTCTGGTAGGGCGTTGATGAATGCTGGCCCATAACCTTTCGTCCGCACACGGGCATCCAGGACGACGACGATACCCCGGTCACTCTGGCGGCGGATCAAGCGGCCAAAGCCCTGACGGAAGCGCAGAATGGCCTCGGGCAGGTTGTATTGTGAAAATGGATTATCATACGATTCTGCACGCGAGGCAAAGACGGGGTCGGTCGGGACGGCGAATGGAAGCCGGGCGATGATCAAAGCGCTGAGCGATTCGCCGGGGACATCCACGCCTTCCCAAAAGCTCCGCGTGCCGAGAAGCACGGCGCGTTCGGTGGTCTTAAATCCATCCAGTAAGTTCTGGCGGCTCGTGCCATCACTTTGATCGTATACGGTAATATTGCCGAGTGCGAGTCTTGGGGTGATGACCTGTGCAGTTTGCCGCAATTGACCGTAACTGGTGAAAAGCACCATTACCCGCCCCCGGAGTTCTGCCGCCAATTCTACAATGCAACGTTCGACGGCTTGTTGATAAGACTTACGCTCGTTCGGCTCTGGCATGTCTGTCGGCAGGTAGAGCAGAGTGGAATCCTTGTAATTGAACGGTGAGCCGACATCTAACGCCGGGATATCTTCCGCATGGAGCCGTTGTTGCAAGAACTGGAATTCTCCTTGCGTTCGCAAGGTAGCACTCGTCAGGATGACAGATTGCTTTTGATTCCAGAGGTAAGTTTCCATCATCTCGCCCACATGAACCGGTGCGCTGTGGAATGTGGGCGCATTGTCTGTTTGGCCGAGCGATAACCAGTGAACGGTTTTGCCGTCATTGTCGATGCAAAGTGTGTTGAGCATGGCCTGGGTGCGGTCTAATTGCTGGATCATCTGGTCGATAAATTGTGCATACGGTGTGATCTCTGTGGTCTTTGACCGATTCAAGAAACGCTTGAGCCGTCCCAGTGCTTCGAGAATGGCCGTGAAGAACTGCGTTAGATTTTGCCAGCTATTTTGCAGACGATGAAACGCGGTAGATTGACGGTGTGAGTCTTCGATGCGAAGGAACGTCACATAATCCTGATGGCGATTCGGGCGGGCATCTTCGACGAAGGCTTTCGCCGTTTTGAAGAACGTATTGATGCTGGCACGCATCGCGGTCGTCGCTTCTGAAAGACTGGTGATGAATTGCTCCAGCTTGAGACGCTCTTTTTCCGTCCCAGTGCTTCGGGCTGTATTGAGAATTTCACTCATCACACCCTGTTTGACACCGCCTAGATAGTTGAGCTGTCCGATCAGGCCGCCGTCACTCACATGGATGCTGAGACCGTTTGTGATCGCATCTTCAAGCTGATGTGCTTCGTCGATGATGAGATAGTCATACTCCGGTAAAACCTGATTGCCGGATTGTGCGTCTGCAATGAGCAAGGCGTGATTAACGATGATAATGTGTGCTGATTCTGCCGCCCGCCGTGCCCGGCAGAAGGGTGTATCTTTCTCTACTTCATCCCAGCAACGTTCAGCCTGGCTATAATCTTCTGCGCTCACTGTTTGCCATACGCTATATTCGGCGTTACCACGTAAGCTCAAATTTTTGCGGTCACCACTGGCATTATCTAACTGCCATACCAGGATCTTTGCCAGTGTCCGCATTTCAACCAAACTGGTGGGTGGGTGCCGCAGTGCCAGTTCGAGCCGGCGGGGGGAAAGGTAATGACTCCGTCCTTTCATCACAGTGGCGCGGAAAGGTGTTTCCATCACAGATTGCAACAATGGAATATCCTGTTGCAGAAGTTGATCTTGAAGGGTAATCGTATTGGTCGAGATGACAACACGCTGATCGTTGCCAACTGCCCATTGAATCGCCGTTACGAGATAAGCAAGTGATTTGCCGGTACCGGTACCAGCTTCGATGATGTGGTGGCGGCTGGCGTTGAAGGTCTCACGGATGGCATGAGCCATATCAAGCTGTTGGGCACGCGGTTCGAACTCCGGCTGATGCTGGCTTAATTTGCCCTGTGGGCCGAGTACATCTGTGATGGCATCCGCGTCGATAGCCTGAGCGTCTTGCCGGGGGGAAAGCGGCTGGCCGGTAACCGGCATTGCATCTCGTGACTGGGGAGACGTGTAAGTTTCCGGTAGGCTGTGTTTATAGGCAGTCTCGAAGACGCTCCGGGTGCCCCAATCCAGATTTTGTGATAAGTGCAGAATCGTTTTGACCAGTGAGGCTGGCATTTCGAGCAGGCGTTGCCATAATGCCCAGTAGAGCAATGCTGTAGCACGCGCATCGGCCAGGGCACGATGCGCGTTATCCAGGTTGATGTCGAACATCTGCGTCAGGCTGTTCAGATTGTAGCGTGGGGCAGAGGGTAACAGCACTGATGCCAGGTCATAAGTATCAAGGCCGAGATTGCCCTTTAGGATGCCATAGCGATCTTGCATAAAGCCCATATCCATCGAAATGTTATGGGCGATAACCGGAGCGTCACCGACAAATTGCGCGATCTGCGGCAAGACTTTCTCGATGCGAGGGGCATTGATGACATCTTCCTGCTGGATGCCAGTAATATGAGTGGTGATTGATGGGATCGCTACTGGTGGGTTAACCATCGTTGAAAATTCATCAATGACGGTGCCGTCGCGCAATCGCACGATACCGACTTCGATGATGTGATCGTTATGGATGTCGAGGCCAGTGGTCTCAAGATCAAGGGCGACGAGTTCGCCTCGCATAGGGTTTTCCTGTCATTTGTTCAAGCCAGCTTCTAGAATAACAAAAAGCCCCTGCGAATGGCAGGGGCCAGCTTGATTGATCGCGTATAACCGGAGATTTATTCGTCGCCACTCTCTGCTTCGGGTGTGGCCTCCGGCGTGGCTTCGGTTGTCACGTCGGTTTCTGTTTCGGTGGGTTCTGCTTCCCCGGTGAAGAGGTTAAACGGCAAGGCCGGGCCGAGTTCTACGCGCCGGTTGCCTTCAGTTGTAGTCGGCGGCAGGATGTCAGCGGCGAATGCCTGGTCGAAGTTGGCTTGTAACGTCTCCCGGATTGCTGGCAGTTGGCCGAACATGATCCCTGCCAGGCCGGATGTGTCGTAAAGACCATAATTGCTATCCTGGAATAAGTACCAGGTCAGGCTTTGCACTTCGGGCCGCACCAGGGCGCGTTCGCTGATGATCAGGCGACCGGGTAACGTGTAAGTATAGCTCTGGTCAGCAATGGTCTGCTCATCCGGGGTGATGCATGTATCGACATCAGGATCACCATTGTAAATATCGAGCAGGCGCACGCCTTCTGGCAATGCATCGTTTTCGATCAGATCTTGATAATCTGTCCAACTCATGTAAGTCAGCCCACTGGCTACGTTGGCGACGGCTTGTGCCCGATAAGCTGGATCATTGTTGGTCTCGGCTACGTCCAGGCGCACCGGCTCAACCGGGCCACTCCCCGATGATAACAAGATATCTGTGTAATCAACCGCACCGGCCTCCGGCATGACCAGAATCAAATCGGCTTCCGGGTACGCTTCATTGACGTCGCTCCAGGTGGTGGGGGCGGCGGGGTCAGTGCGCCAGATCGTCAGCACTTCTTCCGGTGTCAGGCAAGCCGGGAAAGATTCGTCAGTCGAAGCGTTACCCATCAAGACGACGGCCTGACCACCGAGATCCAACGTGACCGGCGTGATGGTGTTATTTTCGCAGGTCGCTAATTCGCTGATTGCGTCATCAGTGGCGTTTGCTTGTAGATCCCGGTTGATGAAGATCATATCTAGCTCGCCACTGCAAAAACGACGCACGGCGGCGGGTTGACCTTCGATATTTAGGTTTGCCGTCGCGCCGGGATATTGTTGCGAAAATGATTGTGTGGCCCGTTGGACGAAATTCGCCAGTGATGCAGAGCCACCGATGGCAACCGTGCCGGATACATTGGCCGGGATCTCGAATGCGCCGACCTCGCGGCTGAACTGGCGGCCAGCGGGTTCCTCGCCAGCGAGTACCTGTTGATTCAGTGCATAGGTTGCATCGCTTGGTTGGGTGTAGCCTGCGTTTAGCAGGGCCGTCCCGGCTGATTCGGTGGTCGCAAACGTCAAGAAATCGGTAAGTAAATCTTTGAATCCCTGGTTGACGTACAGATACAGACTCTCCGAAAGGTCATATTCGCCCGTTTCGATGGTCTCGACTGTCGGGGTGATGCACGCTTGTACATCTGGGTTATTGAGTTGGACGATTTGCAGTCCGTCCGCATCCTGCACACTGCTGTATGGCACAATGCCAATACTGCCAGGGGTAGAGCGAACATCGCTGATGATCTCGTCTGGTGTGGCTCGTTGTTCGGCATCAGCACGCAACTCGAAACCATCAATGCGTTGGTCTAGCAAGTTATACAGGGCCGTGTTGCGGGGCGGGAGATAAGCCGTCAGCGGGACATTGGAGGTGGTTTCCAGGCCGATCTGTGCCCAATCGATGATCTGTCCCTGGGCACTAGGGGCGAAAATCGTGTCAAGATCAGCGGGTGACAGACATTCCGCAAACGTCAAATCTTGGGGTGTGATGATTGCCAGCGTGCTATATCCTAGCAGATATTCTTCGAAGGTGACGTTATTTGCATTGCAGAGTGCTTCTTCTTCGATGCTCAGGGGTCGGGTCGCACCAGTGGCGACAGCGTTTCCGCTACAAAATTGTTCGATGCCTGCAACTGTCCCGTTTGGGTCCAGCGTGTAGGGCAGGTCGCTTTCCATCGCAATTGCATCCAACGCCTGGGTTACCACACGGGACCCAACGATTACATCTAAATCATTGCTGGCGTCTTCATCGTCCTGGGCAAAGGACGCTAAAGGGGCAATTAAAAGCGACAGAAGCAGGGCAAGACCGGCTCCGCGCAAAACATTCTTCATCTTTGAAAGCTCCCTTACAAGTGTGAGACTCGTTATAATACAGACTGACTAAGGATTGTACTGCTAGACAAACAATTGTCCAGCCGAAATAAAAGGTTGTAACGCATATGACGGAAAAACAGACGATTTTTGAGATGGTCGGCGGTCGGGCGACATTCAAGGCGTTGGTTGATGTGTTCTACGCTAAGGTTGAAGCGGATGATCATCTGCTTCAGATCTTCCCCGATGATCTGGAACCGGGCAAACAGTGGCAATATCTTTTCTTGATGCAGTATTTTGGTGGGCCACCGGAATATAGCCAGGAGCGCGGTCATCCACGCCTGCGGATGCGCCACAATCCCTTTCCGATTGATGCTGACTCGCGGGAGCGATGGCTTCAGTATATGTTAGAAGCGATTGATGAGGTCGGCATCGAAGAACCGGCCCGGTCTGCCATGCGAGAGTACTTTCAACGTGGGTCTGCCTTTATGATTAATCGCTACGATCCAACGGATGACAGCTAATGGTCGATGATCGCAAACAAGAGGATGGATTTATCGGTCAATTGTTGGGTTTGCCCCGGCTGACGCGCATCATCATCGCGGGGACGTTTGCCCTGGCGGTTACGCTGGCAGTCAGCCCGATTATCGATGAAATTTACCTGCGGAATTTCTTTTCGCCGGATACACGCATTGTCCCGTCGTTGATTGCGGCCACCTTTGGCCTGGGGATGTATGCGGCAGGGTGGTTGACGATTGTCGGTACGGTGGGTGAAGATCCTGAAGCACGACCGCTCGTAAAGATTTATTTGATTGTGGGTGTGCTGGCATTGGTGATTGTCGCGATCTGGTCGATCCGCCTGATAATCATCGGTGGCACGACCTGAGATGGAGAATATGCTATGCGAATCTTGATGCTTGTACTGATGGCTGTGTTACTTTCTGCCTGTGGTGGTGATGCCCCGGAAGAACCCGAAGCCGCACCTACAGATGAGCCGCCGACCGTCGCCCCAGAGGCGGAAGCAACGGCTGATGCTCTGCCGCCAACACAAACACTCACCCCGACAGAAACCGCTGATCTGCCGCCGACGATCCCACCGGAGCGTCCCACACTCCCGCCGACCTGGACGCCGACGGTGACGTTAGCCCCGACCGAGACACCGGATATGGCGGAAGCAACCGATGAAGCCGGTGCTCAAATTGTCGTCACCACACCAACCCGAACGCCGGTATTCCAGCCGACACAACCGCCATCGTGTCGGGATTTTGCGGTTGATAGTCAAGCGACGATCCGAAATTTCTTCCTTGGGGAGACACCAGTCGTTGCCTGGCTCCCGGTGGATGAAGCGGCCCTATATCGTGTGACAGTGATTGACGAAACCGATACCGAGTTATATGAAGTATTGGTCGATGGCAACGAGACCAGCATCCCGGCAGAGACATTCCCGCAAGCCGGGTTCTATGCGTGGCAGGTCATCCCGCTGAATGCACTCGGCCTTGACCTGTGCCTCCAGCGGGGGGATATGCTTATCGTGGATGATTAGGTCAACAGATATTCTTCGAAGGCTTCTGCCGTCCAGGGTAATGCCGGTTTGAAAAATTCATAGTAGATGGCATCCGCGAATGCCCGGATCTCGTACTGGGCATCGCGTGCCATCCGCAAGCGTAGAAAGTGCATTAAATTGTGTGCGTCCACTTTCAATACCCAGGTGTAATAGACACTGAATCCTGGCAAGAATAACCGGGCCTGCTCACGAGAGACACCATTTTCCAGTGCGGTTTCGTATAGTGAAAAACTCTGCTCATAATGAGCTATGAGCTTTTCCGTGAGAATTTGATTAGCATCGTCGGAGACTTCGCCCTCACTGGCCTGTTTGTTGTCCTCTGCTTGCCGCCGCCAGATACCGGGTACATAAAAATCGTTCTCCGCAAACGGTGTATAACGCCCGGATTGCGCGTTGAAGTTCCAGGTACGGTGACGAACCCACTGCCACCAGGTGACCAGGGGTGCCCGGCAACGAAATTTGAATTCGACCATCTCAAAAGGGGAGGTGTGGCGATTGCGTAAAAGATAAAACAGTAACTTTTTATCACGATCTGGGCCTTTGCTCTCACCCAGGAAGCTCACCCGAGCCGCATTGACGATGGCAAGATCGCCGGAGACCTCAGTATCGGGGTGTGGCATAAGATCAACCAGTTCGATCCAGCCTTTATCAAGCACAAGAACCTGTTTGCCGATCAACACGTTAGACTTTGCTCCTAAAAGTATTGTAATGCCAGGCGTAAACGTTCTTCGACGTTGCGCGGGGCATTAGGCGGAATAGAGGCTACGGCGGCCTGTGCCTCGACGACACTATAACCCAGTGCGATAAGGCTATCGACAACATCATTGTTGATGTCGTCAAACTCTGTCACCGGCATTGCTTCTAACCCAATGTCCAATTTGTCTTTGAGTTCGAATAAGATCTTCTGGCCGGTCTTCTTGCCGATGCCAGGGACACGGGTCAGGATTTCGACTCGTTCGTGAACGACCGCGTTACGCAAATTCTCCGGGCTGAGCGTTCCCAGGATGGCGAGTGCAACTTTTGGCCCAACGCCACTAACGCTGATGAGTGTCTCAAAGAGTTTACGTTGTGTTACCGAGCGAAATCCATAAAGCGTCAGGGCATCTTCCCGGACGACGAGATAGGTGTGTAAATGGATCTCATCGCCGGTTTGATGCGCCTGGGCTGATTCCGTAGTAAATACTTTGTAACCGATGTTATTGACTACGACCACAATATAATCGTCGATCACATCGGCGATGGTTCCATGCAGACTGGCGATCATAGTTTATTCCAGTGATTGATAGCGCATACTGTGTAAATCTGTGATGGCAATTGCCAGGGCATCTGCCGCATCATCTGGTTTTGGGATGTCTTCTAACCCCAGGAGCATACGAACCATCTCTTGCATTTGAGGTTTTTTCGCCCCGCCATACCCGGTGATCGACTGCTTGACCGCGTTGGGCTTGTACTCGTAGACGGGCAGACCGGTGCGCGTCAAGGCCAACAGGATCACCCCGCGCCCCTGGGCGACGGTAATCGCGGTTGTCACGTTTTTGGCGAAGAATAATTCTTCTACAGCGGTTCGGTCTGGGTTGTATTTGCGGACAATGCTTTGTAAATCATCGTAGATGATGTTAAGCCGCTCGGTCATGGGCAGACTAGATTTTGTTTTGATTGTGCCGTACTGGATGGCCTGGAGTGCGCCATCTGCTTCTTCTCGTACCAACCCATAACCGATTGTCGCTGTGCCGGGGTCAATGCCAAGCGTCAGCATCAGGCGGTTTCGTAGGCTTCGGCTACTTCTGCCGTAATCATCAGATTTGACGAAACAGTCTGCACGTCGTCCAATTCTTCCAACCGCTCGATGATTTTCATGTTGGTCAACGCCGCGCTAAGATCGACCTCGGTCTCTGTCTGGGGTTCCCAGCGGAGTTCGGCTTCTTGCGTTTCGTAGCCGGCTTCATCTAAGACCTGCACGACGGCACCAAAGTCATCACGCGGGGTGTAAATGATGATATAGTCTTCTTCCTGGGTGACGTCTTCCGCCCCGGCTTCCGCCGCGATCATGAAAATCTCTTCGAAGTCGAGGTCGTCCTTTTTCATGGTGATGTAGCCCTTGACATCAAATTGATAGGACACCGCACCGGATGACGCCAGATTGCCGCCGTGTTTGTTGATGACATGCTTAATATCCGCCAGGGCACGGTTTTTGTTGTCAGTCAGCACCTCGATGATGAAAGCGACTCCATCCACCCCATAAGCCTCATAGGTGAGTTCTTCCATCTCGCCGCCGTCAAGCTCACCTGTGCCTTTCTTGATGGCGCGTTCGATGTTATCTTTGGGCATGTTCGCTTGTTTGGCTTTGTTGATTGCCAGTTTCAGGCGTGAGTTTGTGTCTTCGTCACCGCCACCTTCACGGGCGGCTACCATAATATCACGGGCCAGCCGGGTGAAGATCTTGCCGCGTTTGGCGTCTTCCGCGCCTTTCTTACGTTTGATTGTTGACCATTTACTATGTCCGGACATGGAAATATTCCCTCTCCACATTGCCATGTAGTTTAAGCATAATTATACTGGACGGCTGTTCGGATAGTCTACCGCTTGTTTTATAGGTGCTAAGTCTTGACTGATGTGACGTTAATCGAAGATCAATTTCGAGCGCAATTGCGGGTTCCGCCAGAGCGAGTCGCCTGGGGGGTTCTGCTGATTGCTTTCGCTGTCTTTTGTATGGTGTGCATCGGTAGTACCTTGTGGCTTCATTACTTCGCGTTTGAATCCTCCATTTCGCTTGATACAACCTTACATGTAGGCCGGGGAACGGTCGGCATTGTGGAAAATAATTCCGCCCCGCAAGCAGAAAACGCCGAACGGTCACTTGGTGGGCAAACAGTCGTCCAGACGGATCGCCTCGATCCCTGGTCTCAGGCGGTTATTACGTTTGATGATCCCAAACATCGTGCCGACCGGCTGATGCTAGCGACTCTCAAGAGTGATACCAGCGTCCGGGTCGGGCGGGCGGTGCGCCCACGTTTTGATTGGTCATCACGAGCCTTCGAAATCAACCTCAGTGATCTTCAAGGTGAGATTGACATCATCTTAAATCCGGTAGGAGATCGTGATGTGCAGGTTTCGATCTTTGGGATCAGTGGCGATGAAGTCCGGTTAATCAGCGCGGGGCAATTTACAATTTTTGCCTCAGAGACGCAGATGCGAATCATCAATATTGACGGCGAAGTCGTATTGATTACGCAAGATGGCAATCAGGCGTATTCGATCCCGCGTGAACAACGGGGTGTCTTCGATGCAGAGACCGACCAACTCATCAACACACCTGATCTCAATAATTTGTTGACAAATGGTGAGTTAGAGATCGCCCAGATACCGCAATCCGACCGGCAACGAGTGATTGATCTGCCACCACTCGGCTGGGAATGTACCTATGGGCCACCGAATAATCTGCCGTTTGCCAGTTATTTTCAGGCTCAAGCTCCTGACGGGCGTGATGCTTTTCGTTTAGTGCGAGAGTCGGCAGATACCAATGGGTTTTCTCGTTGTGGACAGACTTTTGGGGATGGCCTGGATGTCTCCGCTTATGATCATCTGTCTTTGCAGGCGCGTTTTTTCGTGGAATATCAGTCGTTGAATGGATGCGGCCAGGTTGCGACGGAATGCCCGGTCATGTTATCGATTGAATATAAGCTGGCGGCAGATAGTGACGATGAGCTTGAATGGTTACATGGCGTCTTCACGCGGCCACTTGCGCCACAACAAGAAGAGCAGGGTTGGATCCAGCAGTGTAGTTCTTGCTTACAACCACATGTACAGATCTACGAGGACACCTGGTATACCTATGAGAGCGGTAACTTATTCGATGTGATCCCGGATACACGGCGTCCGGTTATCATCACCAAGGTTGAATTTTTCGCAGAAGGACACGAGTTCGACGTTTACTTCGACGAGATCGCGCTTTATGCCCGTAATGCTACACTCGTAACACCTGAGGACACGACACTTGATTGATCGTCGTGAGATCCTGCTGGTTGGCTTTCTGCTGATTGTAGCGGCTGTGTTACGTATGGGCTGGCCAGAAATCATCGAGTTCAAACGTGATGAAGCTAACCTATCACTTGTCGCGCTTGATATGGTCTACAAGGGTGAATTTCCACTCTTGGGCATCGCGTCTTCTATTGGCTTTCCTAATGCGCCGTTTAACGTGTATATTCTGGCGATTCCATATCTGTTTACGACAAATCCGGTGGTGGCAACTCAATTCATCGGTCTGTTGAATGTCATTGCTGTTGGGTTTACCTATGTATTTGTCAAGCGATACACCAATATCTGGATCGCCTTCGTCGTGGCGTTATTGTTCGCTGTAAGCCCCTGGGCTGTCATTTTTTCGCGCAAAATCTGGGCGCAGAATATGCTTCCTGTTTTTGTGATGGCTGTGATGATTGTTGGTGTGTTAGGCTTCTTAGAAAAGCGGCGATGGGCGCAATTTGCCTTCACGCCACTTCTTATAGTCATAGGACAGATTCATTATGGCGCATTTGTGATCATCCCGGCAAGTATATGGCTCGTGTGGAGTGGAAGAAAGCATATAACGCGCTACGCAATTTGGGGTATCGCCGTCAGCATCATACTCACCATACCGTATGCCGCCGGCTTGAATAACGCTGGACTCGCCAACCCACAAAATCTCATCAACGCAGTTACCACAAGTGAAGACGGTAATTCAACGACACAATTATCACTTGAACCAATCCGCCAGACCGGGCTATTACTTTCCGGTGATGAAATCCACTCGTTGGCAGGGCCGACGGAGTTCCAAAATTATCTTGATCAAAGTCTCGACATATTTGATCTGTTTTATGTCATCCCTATTGCAATCAGTTTTAGCGTAATCTGGTTGATAGTACGGACAATCCGCCAGAAAGATGAACGCTCCACAATTGATATTGCTTGTTTACTGGCATTTATCTTCCCGATTGGCGTCTACAGCATACCCTGGACAGAATTCCACATTCATTACCTGATTCCGATTCTACCAATCGGATTTATCATTCTAGGTTTTGGACTGTACGATTTAGCCACAAACATAAAAAGGACAACGCATATCACGATATTAGCTGGGGGTGCAATCAGCTTAATAAGTATCGGTCAGGTAATTGTGTTTTTGCAGTTATTGTCATTCGTCAATACAACATATACACCCGGTGGATTTGGAACACCCATGACTTACTTATCGCCTATTCGTGATACAATCCAGACAATAAGCCCTGCACAGCTTGTTGGACGAGTCGGTAGCGATGCGATAACATTTGAAAATGATCCGACTGTATTTAGTGCTTTGTTGTATGATAGTCAAATTCGGTTTGAGCCGGACAACATCGAAATTTACCGCGCAGACTCCGATGTAACACTTTTGACAACTGAATGCGGAGATGGCGGAGCAGAAGCATTTCAGCTTAGATCACCGAGCGAAGGTTGCTACCAGATCAAAATGCGCGAAATGATCCGTCTGAGCGAGTCGCAATCATACGGACGATTTGACAACGGCATTGAAATCATCGATTATCAATGGCAATCTGATTGCCTGAAATTGCAGTGGACAATTTATAATATTCCAGATCGAGATTATACATTTGCCATTCATGCTTTCAACGATGACCGTAACCGTGTCACTACTGCGGATCAACCGGCCTTATCAACACGAGCATGGAACATTGGCGATGTGGTAAGTCAAACATTTTGCCTGGATGCACAACAAGCCATTCAACACATACAAGTCGGAATGTATCATTATGAGCAAGCAACTGAAACAATTAACCCGGTTGAGCTTGTTGAAACATCTCAGCAAAATATCAACGGCATGATCGTAATTGACACATAAGTTTCGCATAGTCAAAAAACAGCAAAAAGAAACCAGACTAGATAAGAAAATGAACCTGCTATCATCAGATACAATAACAAGTGCAATCGCGATATATGGCGGCGTGACACTCATCAGCATATGGGTTGGCATGATCTTCTGGACTTATCGTGACATTCGTACACGTTCAAGAGACGGAATAACTCAGACAATCGCGACCGGAGCAGTCACTATTCTCAACATTCCAGGATTATTCTTATACCTATTTTTAAGGCCAAAGGAAACACTAAGCGAAGCCTACGAACGCTCACTTGAAGAAGAAGCATTACTCCAGGAAATAGAAGAAAAAGAAACATGCCCCGGATGCGGACAAAGTATCTTAGATACCTGGCAAGTATGCCCGCACTGCCACACACAACTCAAAAAATTATGCATTCGATGCAACCAGCCGCTTGAACTCAATTGGCGGATTTGTCCATACTGCACCAGCACACAACCCGGAGACCAACAACCAACTACAACAGATTATCAGATAACACGAAGAACAACTCGTCAAACTGATACCAGAAGCAGTGGAAATATCGAATTTATCAATGAGGGCGAGTAGGAAACACTATGGTCTACCCCCAGTTTTTTAGAGTAACAACTGCTCAGGCGGTATGGCTGACCGGGGCGGCATAGCCAATGCCCGAATGTAGCCGCTG
>DAOTTZ010000178.1:0-27077 GCA_034437535.1 Anaerolineae bacterium
TTTGGCACAACGCTCAACTATTGCCCTTGTTTTCTCATTAGCTCAACAGGGGCTTGAACTTGATGATATTTATGAGCGCCTTGCCGCCTAAAAACTGCATAACTTTAGTGAACTGGATAATAACGGTTTAATTAGCTGTTTGCCTTCTCTTCAAGAATATCCTTAACTTTAGCGACGAGATCGTGATGCAAAATCGGTTTCGGTAGATAATCATTCGCACCTGCTTCCATACCTTGCATCACGCTGTCTGCATCACCGCGTGCGGAAAGAATTAAAACAGGGATATTCTGGGTATCTTCACGCTCGCGGATGACCTGACACAACTCGATCCCACTCATGCCCGGCATCATCACGTCAAGAATAATCATGTCTGGTATGTTCTGGTCTAGCACGGCCAGGGCCGATGATCCATCCTTGGCCTTCAGAACGCTAAACCCACCCCGTTCAAGCATGATACCGATCAGGGTCAACGCGCCGATTTCGTCATCGACTACGAGGATGTTATTTGTCATCGGAATTATGCGGCGCAAGCCATCTGCTTTATTAGCAAATGGAGGAAGCCGCTTCTCCTTTCTCATAACGATAGCTATCAGATTGCCCCCGAAAGGGTAGAGCCTTTGTGACATCACGGGTGTCTCCGAACCTTTCGCCGTGTCGTGGCGGTAACGTCCACCTCGCCAACTGGCGTTTTAGGGTAGGCGGTGCGGCTTTAGACTTTCAAGTTGTCTAAAACCACGCTACCCAGAGACCGGGGCCGGTGGCTTTACCCCGGGCTGTCTGTGTATTGGCTTATCTCATAATGTCGCCATTACCTTCTGGTCTGGCGGAGACAGATCAATATAGGCTTGCAGGAAACCGCCAAAACGGTAGATTATATCCCTACAACTTACCCACTATTGAGTTTACCATCATTGTTTATTCAGGCGCAACTCTACGATCCAGGCTATATCATTCTCTATGCTTCCATTATGCTAGAAAGCAACCGTAAACAATCAGTCAAGAATTAGGGAGTAATTGCTTTGCTACGAAAGACGATTCTTCTCAGCGTCAGCCTGGTATTGCTTTTTGCTGGTACCGTTTTTGCACAAGATTATACCATCCCAGAGCCACCCGATGACGTCGAGCCGGATCTCATCGTTGCCGAGGTCGGCGATGAAACACTCGTGCTGGACGAATTCGCCCAGCGCATCCGCTACCGCCGCATGCGAACTTATCGCGCCTTCCAGGATCTGGTCTCCCAGGCTGGGGAAGCCGCCCTGGATACCACCGCTCCCGATAACCAGTTCGCCCAACCTGTCCAGCAAATCCTGGACGCACTGGCTAATGACGAACAGATCGGCCAATCGGTCTACGATACCCTGATCCTGGAGTACCTCTATCATCAAGAGGCCGCTGTGCGCGGTATTGAAATCGACCAATGCGAAATTGACACGTACTGGGCTACGCTCGTGCTGGGGCTTGTGCAGGAAGTGACCGATTGCCAGATGCCAGAGGGCTTTGAAGAAGCCCAGGCAGAATTTTATGCCCAGGCCGCTGATTACGCTGGTATGTCTCAAGCCCAGGTCGATTTCTCCATTGTCGCCCCGCTAGAGTATGCCGCTGTACAGGATGCATTGCGTCAGGAAGCCGAGGTCGATGAGATCGGTGCCGTGCGGACGCGCCATATTCGTGTTGCCACCGAAGACACCGCCAATGAGATCATCGAACGCTATGAAGCCGGAGATGAATTTGATGCATTGTTAGATGAATATACTCTGGATACCGGCGTTCAGGGCAATGCCGGGGAACTCGGTATTCTACGGCGTGATTCGATTGTGCCCAATGTGGGGCAATCTGTCCTGAATGCGGCTTTCGCGGCGGAAGACCCTGGTCTTATCGGCCCGGTAGAAAGTGAATTTGGCTGGCATGTCATCGAGGTCAACGAGTCGGTTACTGTGGCGGAAGCCCGGCATATCCTGGTGGAAACCGAAGCCGAGGCCAACCAGGTCTTAAGTCTGCTGGATGACGGCGCAGGCTTCGGTGAACTGGCGCGTCGCTTTTCTATCGACGGGACGACCCGCAACACAGGCGGCAACCTGGGGACGTTTACCCCGCAAGATGCAGTGCCGGAATTCTCCGAGGCGGTTTTCAGTGCGGAGATAGGCACTATTGTCGGCCCGGTGGAAACTGAATTCGGCTGGCACATCATTGATGTCATCGATGTGCAATCCGGCCAGTTGATCGACGTGCGTCATATCCTGCTGGAAACAGAAGACGCGGCCCAGGCCGTCATCGAGCGGTTAGAGGCCGGCGAAGACTTTAACACGGTTGCAATTGAGGTCTCGGTAGATCCTTCTGCGGCGGGTAATCGCGGAGATACGCTGGCCCTGGTCACTGGCAACGAACGAAGCGGGCTTTACGTGCCGGAGGAAACCGTCCCCCAGTTTGATGAAGTTGTCTTCCGCAACGAAGCACAAGAAGGCGATTTGCTCGGCCCGGTGGCGGCAGGCAACAACTGGTTCGTCATCCTGCTGGAAGAAAAGGGCACCCGCATCCCTGGCCCGGCAGATGTTGAATTGGCCCAACGTTTTTATGTGCGAGATTGGGAGACGGCCCAATTTGGCACCGGGCGCGTGGTTGAAACAGCGGAGTGGCGAAACTGGGTGCCGTTCGATCCGTTGCCGTCCGAGTTTGACTCGTCCCTGGCAACGCTGGATGCACGCTTGCTTGAGGCCCGTGAAGCCTATCTAGCAAATCAGGCCGCCACGACCATTCCTAATATCCTCGATCAGTTGGAAAGCCCCGAAGCCGAGACCACACCCGAAGCCCAAAGCGGCGACTAAACATCATACCCTCGGCCAGCGGATTGACGTCCGCTGGCCTCCATGAAACCCCCATAATTTTGGGCTATCCTGAATTACGATAAGTTTAGAAAATGCAACATAAAGAGCGATCCCTCGTACCATAAGTATGAGTGTGCGTACATCAGTCAGTTTGAAATGAGGAACAGATGTCTCAGGAAAACGTTATTTCGGTTGAGAATATCATAAAAAATTACGGCCAATTTCGTGCCGTCGATCACGTCTCATTTGAGGTCTACCGGGGTGAAATTTTTGCCATGCTCGGCCCGAATGGTGCCGGTAAATCGACCACCATTCGGATGATTCTTGATCTTCTGCGCCCGGATAGCGGCTCAATCAAGATTTTAGGCCAACCTATCGATGAATCGGTTAAAGATCGCATCGGTTATCTGCCAGAAGAACGCGGATTATATAGCAACGTCAAGGTGATCGACGTCATGAGCTACCTGGGCACGCTCAAGGGTATGTCCAGCAAGGATGCCCGGTCCCGGTCGCTTGACCTGCTGGAACAACTCGACCTGCGTGATAAGGCCGAGCAGAAGGTCAAAGAGTTCAGCAAGGGGATGCAACAAAAAGTGCAATTCGCGGTCACGATCTTGCATCGTCCTGATATTATCATCGTCGATGAACCGTTCTCCGGGCTGGATCCCGTCAATACCCGCGTCATCAAAGACATGATCCTCAACCTGCGCGACGAAGGAACGGCGGTTATTATGAGTACTCATCAGATGTATCAGGTCGAAAACATGGCCGACCGGCTGATGATGATTAACCGGGGCCAGCGCATGTTATATGGCCCGGTGGATGATGTACGAAATCAGTACGCACAACATGCCGTCGTCGTCACCGGGCAGGGTGATTGGCAGAGTTTGCCCGGCGTTACCCACGTTGAGCAGGATCATAACACGCGCAACGGCCACATCCTGCACCTGAAGCCAGATGTTACTTCGGATGATGTGATGGCCGCCATCGCAGATTCACCCGATCACCGGACTGAACGCTTTGAAATCGCCGTCCCCAGCCTTAACGACATCTTTATCGACGTCGCCGGGGAACGACCCGAAGACATCGAGCGCGAACACGAACAACGGGAGGTTGCCCGTGCATAAGATCTTGCTGATTGCCCGGCGTGAAGCGGGCTACAATCTCAGGCGACCGGCGTATCTGTTTTCTGCCTTTGGCACCCCACTGATGATAGTCGGTTTGTGGGTCGTGATCCTTCTGGCGTCTGCCGGTGGCGAAGCAGAGACCATCGACAACACACAATATGGTATCGTTCAGAATACGACCGTCATCACCGAGCCAGAACCGACCGTAGAATTTGACGACAATGACGATGAAGCGGAAACAGTTGTTCATCGCTTTACATTTTACGAGACCGTCGAAGCGGCGGAATCCGCGCTGGAATCGGAGGCCATCGCCGCCTATTATGTCTTGCCGCAGGATTATCGCCAGACCGGGCTTGTAGAGCGTTATAGCCTGGCTGATAATGTTCCCGCCCAGGCCAATCGTGCCTTGCGGGATGTTCTGGTGCGTAACCTGGCGTTGGAGGTTGACATCAGCGATCCTTACGCCGGATTGTTAGATGACCCGGTGCGAGAATTGCGCGTCACCCTGCTAGATACCGGGCGTGAGTTGACCGCCGCCGCGTTGCCTGTCTTAATCCTGACGCCGGTCTTCCTGGGCATCGTGTTTTTCCTGGCTATCCAGACGACCAGTAACTTCTTGATGAATGGCCTGGTTGAGGAAAAGAAAAATCGCATCATCGAGATCGTGATGACGACGGTGACACCTTTCCAGTTGCTCCTGGGTAAGGTGTTGGGCCTGGGGGCACTGGGGTTCATTCAGATCTTCATCTGGGTGGGTGCGGCCTTGTTGTTCTTTATCTTAGGCCCGCAGGTCGAAGCGTTGTCTTTCCTGGAAGATGTGCCGTTACCTATCGACATCATCGTCGTCGGCCTGGTCTTCTTCTCGGTTGCCTTCTTCCTCATCGCTGGATTTTTGTCTGCGGTGGGCGTGCTGGCTGGTTCCGAACAACAAAGCAACCAGTATGCTTTCATCCCGTTGATTCCGCTTTACTTCGTCCCCCTCTTTACGTTGACGGAATTTTTCACCAGCCCGGATGGTACGGTCGCCACATTTTTGTCGATCTTCCCGCTGACCTCACCCTTATCGATGATTATGCGGATGGGATTTACCGCTGTGCCGTTGTGGCAAATGGCGTTGAGTCTCGTGCTGTTGATTTTGGTGACGGTGCTGGTGGTTTACCTGGCGGCGCGGATCTTCCGTTGGGGCTTGCTCTTGTATGGCAAGACGATCACCTGGCGCGACATCCTAAACGTTCTGCGTACCAACGGCGACATTGCGCTACAGAATACGACCAAGGAGGCTTAAGACACCGTGTCAAACATATTCAACATCTTTCGGTATGAGTTCATCCGCAACCTGAAGCGGGGCGGCTATCTCTTCACCACGTTTGGTTTGCCGGTGCTGGCCCTGGCACTGCTGTTTTTCATCAATGCGACCAGTGGTGGCGATGGCATCAGCCCGACCGACCAACTGGAAAACCTGGAATTTGACATCGAAAACATCGAACAAGCCGGTTATGTGGATTTAACCGGGGTGTTCGACAAACCCGGTGAATTCGCTGACGACCTGATGCAACCCTTTGGCACACAGGCGGCGGCAGAATCCGCGCTGGAAAATGATGTGGTCGATGTCTACTTCGTCATCCCGGAGGACTACTTCGAGCGTGGGGAAGTTCAGCTTTATGCCCCGCGTTTTTCATTCACGGTCTTCAACGATGACCCGGTCCGGCAGTTGTTCTTCAGCCAGTTGATCGAACAGGGAGTGAACGAGCAATCACTCGCGTTGATTAACTCGCCCGCTAACATCCGATCCTTCGAGACGACCGAACCCGACGCAACCGCCGAAGCTGGCGAAGAAGATCAGCTCAGCTTTTTGAACGTGCTGGCGATCATCCTGGGGCTGTCGCTATTTAGCACCAACGGCTACCTGCTTCAGAGTGTCATCGAAGAAAAAGAGTCGCGTCTCATCGAAATCTTGATTGCGTCCGTCCAGCCAACCCAATTGTTGATGGGTAAGGTCTTTGCGCTGGGCTTGCTGGGCTTGTTGCAGGTCATGGTTTATGGTGTTGCCTTGATAATTGGTGCGAGCATCGCGTCAGATTCCTTCGCCTTCCTGGAGGCTATGAACGTCACCTTTGACATCCTGGTCGTCGCCGTGACGTATTTCCTGCTTGGTTACTTGCTCTATGCCGCATTTTTCGGTGGGATTGGTGCCCTGTCAAATTCGGTACAGGATGCGTCGGGCTTTGTCACGGTGATCGTGTTATTGATCCTCTCGCCGTACTTCTTTATCGGGCAATTCATCAACACGCCGGATGCCGTCTTGCCGGTTTTCTTTAGTTACTTCCCGTTGACATCGCCCCTGGGGATGACCATGCGCTATGTCGTCTCAGACATTAACGCGCTGGAGCTATCATTGAGCTTATTCATCCTCATCGGTTCCATCTTCGGCTTGATGTGGATGGCCGGTCGTCTGTTCCGCGTGCAGACGTTGCTCAGCGGTAACATGCCGAAACTGACTCGCATCCCCGCTTTAATCTTCGGCAAGCAATGACGCCACGATCCACAAAACAAAAGGGGACGCTACATGCTAGCGTCCCCTGGTTGTGATGACGTTAACGTCTTTTATGCCCAGGTAATCATCCCCGGTTGGAATGGTGTCGTCATCAGATTATGACGCGGCAGAACCCGCACCGAGACGCCGCGATCACCACTTTCTGAATACGTGATTTTGGCCTTAAAGGTGTGTTCACTGCCACTGCCGTTAGAAGCAACAGTCATATCGACCGCTTCACCCCGGTCATCGCGGATCTCGCCGCTTGTGTCCAATTGACCATAATACAACTGAACATAGACATCATCCGGCGTCAGGTCACCCAGTTCAATCACCGCTTCGACTTCCATATCGGTGCCGATGGTGATATGTGTGCTGGAGACATTGACCGATTTTACGCTGACCTTGTGCCACACCTGGTTGATCTTATTACGCCATTCGGCATATTGCCGGGCGACATCGCTTCCGGCTCCACCCAGTTCGAAGTTGCGCTCTAGCATATCCATGTAATACTTTTCGGCGTATTCCTGCACCATGCGGCGCGTGTTGAAGTAGGGCGCGAGCTTCTTCATGCTGGACTTGACCTTTTCCATCCATCCACGCGGCAGGTTATCGCGTGTGCGGTCATAGAAGGTCGGCACGATGTCTTGCTCTAGCACGTTATAAAGAGCCTGCGCCTCGATGGTATCTTGATGATCCCATTCTTCCGAGCTGTATTCTTCACCGTTGCCGATGGCCCAGCCGACATCGGGCGAATACGCCTCTGCCCACCAGCCATCCAGGATGCTACAGTTCAGCCCGCCGTTATACACGACCTTCATGCCGCTGGTGCCGCTGGCCTCTTTGGGCCGGCGCGGGTTGTTCAGCCAGATATCAACACCCTGCACCATATAACGGCATACCAGCATGTCATAATTTTCGATGAACACGATCTTATGCCGGAATTGTGGCAAGCGAGAAACGCGCACGATCTCTTTAATCAACGCCTTACCGCCCTCATCATGTGGGTGGGCCTTGCCAGCGAAGATAAGCTGTACCGGGCGTTCCGGGTCGTTCAGTAATCTGTCCAGTCGTTCCAGATCTTGCATAATTAACGTGGCGCGTTTGTAGGTGGCAAACCGCCGGGCAAAACCAATCGTCAGGGCTTCCGGGTTGAGCACCTCATCCGCCGTGTCGATCTCCATCTGAGAAAGGCCGCGCCGTTCCAATTGCTCACGCAGACGCTTCCGCGCAAAGCCGACCAGCCGTTCCCGCCGCCTTTCGTGGGTGCGCCACAATTCGGCAGAGGGAATGTCATCGACATCTTGCCAAATGGCCGGATCGTTTTGACTAGTGCGCCAGGCCGGGTTGAGGTAGCGGTCGAATAGCGTCCGCATCTCACCGCTGACCCAACTCAGCATATGGATGCCGTTCGTCACTGCACCAATCGGGACTTCGGTTTCGGGGACATCCGGGTACACCCAGTGCCACATCCCACGCGAGACCTTGCCGTGTAGTTGCGCCACGCCATTGGCTGAAGACGATAATTTTTCCGCCAAAACTGGCATAGAGAACAACTCATAATCGCCCATATCTTCCCGGCCCAGGTCGATGAATTGCTCCCGGTCAAGGTTGATCGTCTTCATGTAGTCTGTGAAGTGTTCGTCTACCAGGTCGAAGCCGAATCGCTCTAACCCGGCGGGGACGGGTGTATGCGTGGTGAACAGATTACTGACCTTGCTGATCTCACGCGCCTGCTCGAACGTCAAGCCCTCTTCTTCCATCATCTGGCGGATGCGCTCTAAGGCCAGGAAGGCCGAATGTCCCTCGTTCATATGGCAGATCGTAGGCCGCAGGCCCAGCGTTTCCAGCGCACGGATGCCGCCGATCCCCATTAGAATCTCTTGCCGAATGCGAGACCGGCGGTCGCCGCCATAGAGGCGGTCGGTCAGGTTGCGGTCTTCTTTGCGCGGGTTATCCGGGATGTTGGTATCCAGCAGGAATAACTTTATCCGGCCTACCTCCACCTTCCAGATCTGGGCGAACAGTTCCCGCCCCGGTAGTGGCACACTGATCTTGATCGGTACGCCGTCCTTGTCTCGTTGGAGCGAGACCGGCAGATTCGGGTAATCGTTGATCGGGTAGCTCTCTTGCTGGTATCCATCTGCATTAAGATACTGCTGGAAATACCCCTCTTGATACAGCAGGCCCACACCGACCAGAGGCAGGCCCAGGTCACTGGCACTCTTGAGATGATCGCCGCTCAATACGCCCAACCCACCAGAATAATTTGCCAGGCACTCTGTCAGGCCGAATTCCATCGAAAAATAGGCGATGATCGGTTCGTCTTTGTGGTTATAGTGGTTGAGGTACCAGGTGTCTTTCGACCCTATATACCCATCAAAGCCTTCTAACACACGGTTGTAATGCGCCATGAAGGCCGCATCTTTTTGGACCTCATTCAAGCGTTCCTGGCTGACGAGACCGAGCATCCACACCGGGTTGCGGCGTGTCTCTACCCATAGGTCCGGGTCTAGCCGACGAAACAAAGTGATCGTGTCGAAATCCCAGGCCCAACGCAAATTGTAGGCTAATTCTTCCAGGCGTTTTAACTTACGGGGGAGTTTGGGGACGACGTTGACTGTTGCCACCGGTTTTACCATCAGGCGACTCCTGTTTACTCTCTTTCACACGATAATCAAGAATAGCGTGAAACAAGCACAAGTGCTAGTGTAATCGGATCTATGTCTTTTATTGCGGGCCGCCTATGCTAAAATGTGCCTTGCCTGTTCAATGGCTATTATGACAAGGAAGAGGATATGCTAAAGAAAACCGCCCTACAAAAAGGCAAGGTTATCAAAGTCAAATTTGAGACTCATACCCTGCCAGAAGCACAAGAGGCCTCCCTGGTCGGGGATTTTAACGACTGGGATGAGACCACTCATCCGATGAAAAAGCGCAAGTCGGACTCCTGCTTTTATGCGGAAGTCAAGCTTGACCCGGAAAGTGAATACGAATTCCGTTATCTGGTTGATGGCGAATGGCACAACGACTGGGAAGCGGATAAATACACCACCAACGAATTCGGCGGGGATAACTCCGTCGTCATGACCTAGCAAAGCTTAAGTCGGCCTTCACATCAAATGCGTGAAGGCCGATTGTGTCAATCTCCCGTTACTTTTTCTTCGGGGCATAACCGAGATTAGTAGACGCGGGGACAGTCTTATTGTCAAAGTCGGCAAAGTCTTCTGTTCGTAGATCCGTCCCGAAGATACACCCGTCGCCAACGGTATAAC
Organism: Anaerolineae bacterium; assembly: GCA_034437535.1. Lineage (GTDB taxonomy): Bacteria > Chloroflexota > Anaerolineae > Aggregatilineales > Phototrophicaceae > J038. The sequence goes on from DAOTTZ010000178.1 coordinate 9,758, forward strand.
CGGCGGGGATGTGTGTGTTCTTGCCGATGCAAGTAATCGCACCATCAACCTTGCCAACGCGGGCATTATGGCCGACGACCACGATCTTATCCACGATGCAACGATCCACCGTCGCGCCTGCTTCGATGTAAGCATCGTTGAAGATCACCGAATCACGCACGACTGCGTTCGGCCCTACATAAACCCCTGGAGACAAGACCGACCGTTCCACAACGGCCCCCTCCGCGATGATCGACCCATCTGTAATCAAGCTATCTTTAATCGTTGTTTTATCGTGGATCTTCACCGGCGGGCGTTCTTCACTGCGTGTATGAATGACCCACGTCCGATCCCCCAGGTTCATAGAGGGCGGCGCGGCGATCAAATCCATATGGGCTTCCCAGAATGCATCCAACGTTCCTACGTCGATCCAGTATCCGCCGTAAGGATAAGCATAGACGCGCTGGCCGTCATCCACCATACGCGGTACGATGCTTCGCCCGAAGTCTTTCGGTGAGTTCGGGTCAGCTTGATCGAGCCGAATGTATTCTTCCAGCGCGGCATAATTGAAGACATAAACCCCCATGCTGGCAAGGTTACCCGGTGGATTTGCCGGTTTTTCGACAAATTCGGTCACTCTGTATTCTTCATCAGTCGCCAGAATGCCAAATCGGCTGGCCTCATCAAGCGGCACCCGGATGGTGCAAACGGTAACATCCGCTTCCCGCTCCCGGTGGAAGTTGATCAACACATCGTAATCCATCTCATAGATATGATCGCCGGAGAGAATCAACACATATTCAGGTCGGCCATTCCGGACAAAGTTCATATTCTGCGCGACGGCATCGGCGGTGCCCGCGTACCAATCAGTGTCGAATTGTCCCTTGTACGGTTGTAAGATCTGTACGCCGCCGGTAAAACTGCGGTCAAGATCCCAGGGCCGGCCTTTGCCGATGTGATCCATCAGGCTGTGGGGCCGATATTGCGTCAGTACCAGTACATCGAAGATGTTCGAGTTGACGCAATTGCTCAGGGTGAAGTCGATAATCCGGTACTTACCCGCGAACGGCACTGCTGGCTTGGCCCGCTTTTTCGTCAGGCTTGCGAGCCGGGTGCCTTCACCACCAGCCAGAATAATCGCTTTATTTCTCATGTTTGTAATCTCTCTTTTGTTGTCTTTTCGTACAGGTGAATATATTGACCGGCACTGGTAGACCAGCTAAAGTCTTTCTGCATGGCGCGTTGTTGCATCCGCCGCCAGGCGTCCCGTTGATGCCGGTACGTTTGATGCGCCCAGCGAAGCGTCCCCAGGATCGCCCCGGTCTCTTGCCAATGGAACACAAAGCCGGTGCCAGTATCTGCCGGGCCGTTGTCATAATTCTCGACGGTATCTGCCAGCCCGCCTGTCTCACGCACGAGTGGTAAAGACCCATACCGCATGGCGATCATCTGGCCGATCCCACATGGCTCGAAGTGGCTGGGCATCAAGAACAGATCGCTCCCGGCGTAGATCTGTTGGGCGGTTGCCGCGTCGTAGTGCAGGTATGCCCGTGATTTCCAGTGGAAGTCTTCGGTGATGCGCCCCAGGTCAGCTTCATATTGTGGATCGCCTGACCCTAGCACGATGAATTGTGCCTCGTGCCCGGCCAGGAATTGGCGCAGGGCCGGGGCCGCCAGGTCGAGTCCCTTCTGCCACACCAACCGGCTCACCATGCCAATCAACAAGATGTCATCATCCACCTTTAGCCCGGCCTGCTGTTGAAGATACCGCTTATTGTTGGCGCGGGCTTTGATGAAGTCGTCGGCGTTGTAAATTTCCAGGATGCGGGTGTCAGTCTGAGGATCCCATAACTCTGTGTCGATCCCGTTCAGGATGCCATGCACCTGCCCGGCACGAGATCGAATCAAGTCATCCAGGCCATACCCCATATATGGATATTGAATCTCGGTCGCATAACGCGGGCTGACAGTTGTCACGATGTCGCTGTAAGCGATGGCAATTGCCAGCAGGTTATCGGTTAAGTCGCGTTGTATCAGTTCGGGGTGATGTCGGCCTGGTACACCAGCATCCCATAAAAACCCGCCCACATGATCGCCCTGATAAGCCATGTTATGAATGCTAAGCAGGGTGCCGACATTTTCCCACGCTTCGCCGGGGGTGTTCTTGATGAGAAACGGCAATAAACCTGTGTGCCAGTCGTTGACGTGAACGGTATCCGGCATCCAGCCGAGCCGTTCGTTCAATTCCCAGATCACGCCCATCACCACCTGGTTAAAGAAGATGAAGCGCGGCACATCCCATTCCCAGGTCGTATACACTGATTCTTCCCTGCCGAAATACGGCCATGACTGCACCAGATAGATCGGTACACCGTCTTGAACGGTAGAAAAGATCCGGACTTCGGCAGTTCCGGTTCGCATCGGTTGATGAAAGGTGAAAACATGGCTGACGTCGTATTGATTATGATTGATGAACCCGTAACCGGGGATGATGACACGGGTATCAGTCTTTTGCTGGCGGAGTGCTTTCGGCAGAGACCCCACAACATCAGCCATGCCGCCAACCTTAGCAAAGGGTACGGCTTCTGCGCTGACGAATAGAACGTTCAAAGCCTTTCCTCTCAATACTAAATTATGGGGTGTACCAGATGATACACCCCAAAGTTAAAGATTTATTTAACTAAACCAGCGGTGGTCAATATCCGGGAAGACTTTATCCAGCTCGTAAAGCTCATGGGCTAGCTTGACATCGGGTTCACCACGATTCAGACTATCAACCAGTTTGTTAAAGCGTTCCAGGTGTTGGCTAAAGCGTTGGATGGCGTATTCGCGGGCTTGCCCCGTCGTGACCAGGAACGGCCAATCGGAGCTTTGCAACAACAATAACTCCCGCGCCGCCTGCTTCAAAACGACTTGTTCATCCTCAGATGGATCAGTATATTTTTGCGCCAACGTTTCCATCTGGCTTTCTGCTTCGTGGATTGGTGCCCACATCCATTGTGTTTCTCCATTGCTCCAGGTGAAGTGAGTACCACCTGCACCCCAGGAGCTTTCCGGGATGTGAAGAACCTGTTGCGGGGGATGATTCTCGACGTATTCAGAAGCGGTCGTCAACCGCACATCGGGGTTTTGCGCGAGATGCCGTAAGACCTTGCCCAGCCAATCGACCCCTTCAAACCACCAGTGGCCGAACAACTCGGTGTCGTAGTTTGAGGCAATCATGCCCGGTTCGCCAGTCTCGTTGTAATATTCCCGCAGTAGATCCCCAACGAGATGCGCGAAATGTTCCGCGTGTTGCTCGACTTTATAAGCCGCCCATTCCGGGTGATAATAATCTTTGTGCGCCAGGTCGGTCTTGGCACCCGTCACACGCCAATATTGCAATCCGCTCGTCCCGGCTTTCTTGTGGAATTCGCGGTAGTCGAAGTCACCGGGGTAACCCCAGTCTGCACTCCATACTTGCTGGCCGGTGCGGTTATTGCGCCCTAACACAGCGACACCGGAATGAGCCTCGGCGTCGGTGCCCTCTACCGTCTCACTGACGTAATACGCTTGATATGTGGTGACATCGCGTTTGGGCGTCAGGTATTGCGTAGCCGCCGGGATGACATACCGCCGCTTGATCTCACCATACGGGCCGATGACATCGCCGGCCGCCACGCCGACCGGTTGACCGCCAGTGATTGTATGTGTCTCACTGAAGAAGACCTTCAGCCCTTGCTTCGCCAGGAAGCTTTCCAGCCCGGCGCGGGTATTTCCGTTCTCGTCAACATAGGCCGGGCGATAAGCACATTCTGGTAACCAGATCCCGGTTGGCTCTTTGCCGAACATCCGCTTGTAACTTTCGATCCCGGTCTGTAACTGTCCCTGGATGGAACTATCACGCGAGAGTAGGGGCAGGTAGCCATGTGTGGCCGCGCTTGTCGTGATCTCAATATAACCTTCGTCTTGCAATTGCCGGAACGCGCCGATGATGTCACGGTTAAAACGCTCGTCGAAATCCGTCTTGATGCGTTCATAAAAGGTCTTATACCACTCCGCCAGATATTGCAGATGCTCATCAGCCGTAGAATGGATTTTAGTCGCCGTCGCTTTCGCTGGTTCCCCGGCGAATTTTTCTTTACCCGGCGTCGTCTCGACCTCCGCCTCATCGACCTCAACCTCGTCTTGTGCTGTATCAGCCCCAAAGTAGGCAATATCTTTTTTTGCCGCTTGTATTTTGTCGTCTAGATATTGGTCAAAGTGATCGAGGACCAGAGGGTCGGCTAATTGTTCTGCTAAAATCGGCGTGATGCCGACAGTCAGTTTGTACTGAACACCATCTTCCTTGAGGTCATAAAGCGTGCGTAGTAGCGGAATATAGGTCTCGCTTGCCGCTTCATGAATCCATTCCTCGCCATGCGGCCAGCGACCCGCTAACCGCGCATAAGGAAGATGGCTATGGAGTACAAACGTGAATGATCCTAAAGCTCCCACGATATTTCTCCTGCCATACTTAATCGGCCTTTAAGTTTTGTATGATGATTGTAACGGGAGTTGATAGCTCCCCGCAAGGACTAGTCCTGAACTGGTAGAACCAGGGTGAAGATACTGCCTTCCCCCACATTACTCCGCAGGAGTCCCAGGTAGCCGCCGTGTGCTTCCGCCACGACGCGGGCAATGTATAGGCCCTGCCCTAATCCGCGTGGATCAACCAGTTTCCCCGCCGCGTCTCGTGGGTCTCCCCGGTAGAAACGTTCGAAGATGTGCGGAACGTCTTTTTCCGCGATACCAACGCCGTTATCAACGAAATCAACCCGCAAATACCGGTCGTTTTCCTCGTCTATGCCGATCTCTAACCGAATCATGCCCCCGGTTTCTGTATAATGGATGCTGTTTTGGAGCAAGTGCCCTAGTGCCCACCGCAACCGTTCTTCATCACCAGTGATTTGTAAAGCGGCGGCATCGCGTGCCATCACCATCACGTCGATCCGCTTCCGTTCCCACTCAGGCCGCGCCCCATTGATGACCGACCATAACAACTGCTCCAGGTCGATTGTCTGCTGGCGTATATCAAAGGTGCCGGCTCCCATTTCGGAGACATCCAGCAATTCCACCACCATGCGATCCAGAATATCCACGTTGCGCCCCAGGGTTTCCAGCAGACGTTGATTCGGCGGTTGGTTGGTGGGCTGGTTACGCAGAACCTCACTCATGCCTTTAATCACCGTCATCGGTGTCTTGAGTTCGTGCGAAATCGCTGTGACGAATTGATCTTTCAACCGGTCGGCCAGGGCGTCCTGGGTGACGTCGCGTAGCACGATCATCGTGCCGATCCGCTCTCCTGAACGATTGCCGACCGATGCCAGTTGTGCGCCGATGATGCGATCGTTGATCTGTACGCGCTCTGGCTCACCCAGAGGCACAATCTCGGAGTCACTGGTTGTCACGTCTTCATATTGGCCGAAGAGCATCCCCAGGTCGGAATCCCAAAAGTTTTTCTGATTCCCCAGCAAGTCACGGGCCGACCGGTTGATGTAAACGATGCGGCCTTCGGTATCCTGCATGATGATACCTTCGTCAATTGATGACAGAATGCCATCCAGTTGTTCCAGTTGAGCATTGCGCTTTTTGAGTACATCGCGCAGGCGTTTATTACGTTCTACCACTTCCCGTGCTTTTTGAATCTTAGCCTGGAGTTCGCGCTGGCGGCGTTGCCGGTGGGCGCGTTCTTGTTCGGCGGTGGTGCGCTGGCGCAACCCACGATACATCCGGCTGAAAAATCGTTCGGTAATCGCACCGAAGATATTGATGCGCCCCAGTACCCCGCCGACTTGTGTTTCTTTATCGGGTGTCGGTTGTGTCATGAGGCATTCGAAGGCCGCGTCTTATCGTCCAAGCCGCGGGTGCCTTCCGCATCGTCATCATCATTTGTGTCTTCACTTGCCTCTGCCGGTGTGTCGTCCGCTTCCGGCTCGGTCACGTCGTTTTCGGCGTCGTCTGATGCATCGTCTTCGGTGCTTGTGTCGCTCTCTGCTGGCGCGGGTGCTTCCGCAGGAGTAGGTGTCTCTGGTTGTGTGGCTGGCGTATGATTGGCTGGCCGGGTCGGTTGCGTTGGTTCGGCACCGGCGGCCCTGGCCGCGTTTTCCTTCTGCTTGCGTTCGATGATATCGTAAAGCACGACACGCAGACGGTCGAAATCTGGCAGGGGCTTGTTGATGATCTCATCCACGCCATATTCGGTCTTCATTTTCTCCATCTCTTCTTCGCTCAACACGAAGGCCGTCATTAACACGATGGGAATATCCTGGATGGCGTCTACCTGCCGGATCCGCGCTGAGATCTCATGGCCGCGCTTGCCTGGCATTCGAATGTCCATCAGTGCGAAATCCGGGAGGTCACCGCTGAACGTCCCCGCTTCCACCGAGTCTAACCATTCCCATGCTTTTTGGCCGCTTTCATACGCCATCGGGGTATTGCCCCACACCTGGCACATCATGGCGACGAGATTACGAATGTCTGCTTCATCCTCGACGATCAACCAGTTCAAGGTTCGCCCCTTTGTATTTTGCATCGTTTATCCGGTATTATAACTTAATTTGCATCAACCGACGATGATTTTATCTGTACGGTATTTCGGTATAGAATAAGTTTAGTTTAAGTTCGTATCTCCATAAATGAAAGGTGGCAAAGACCCTTGTCCACTTGGATGGTTGTTGAAGACGAGCCGGATATCTACGAAGTCTTATTGGCGATGTTCGGCATCTGGGGTATTGAAGGTGTAGCATTTGTTGACGGCGAAGAGGCCGTCGCGTGGATTGATGATGTCGATCAAGATCGCTTCCAGGGTGAATTGCCAGAACTGGCTCTGCTGGATATTCGCCTGCCCGGTGAGATCAACGGGCCAGCAGTCGGTGAGCGCATCCGTAAGAGTACGTCCCTGGGTGACATCGCCATCGTCTTGACCACGGCTTATAAGCTCACGCCGGATGAAGAGCGTGAGGTCAAGCAGAAGGCTGGCGCGGATAAGCTGATCTACAAACCGCTTCCAAAATTTGGTGAGTTGCAAAAATTGTTGGAAGAGACCATCGCCACGCGGCGGGCCAAACAGCAGATCACCAAAAAAGCGGCTTCGACTGATAAACCAGTCGAAGAAAAAACCGCATCAGACGATACTGAAGAGAAAGCATAATCGCTCATCATGGAAAACGTCGCGCCGTTACACACCGTCGCACGCAGATCGCGTGCGCTGTTTGAAGTTGCTTTTATTCTCGTCACCGGTGGGATCTTCCTGGGTGTTTTGGGCCTGGCACTCTACGTCATCCCTTTCGATGAAGACGCGAATACCTTGTTGGTCTTCAGCCGGGGCGCGTTGCTTATTCTAGGCGTGGTCGCCGGGTTGGCTGGCATTGGCTTTGCCATCCGCGCCGCGACGATCAAACCGGAGAATACCATCGCTTACCAGGCGGGGGAATACCTGCGCCGTCACTTTGACGAGTCCTATTCTTTCATCCGCAATATCAACCGCCGTCAGGTCGGTTATATCGACGCGGTGTTGGTCGGCAAGCCGGGCATTCTGGTCTTCCGCGTGCTAGATAGCCAGGGCCGCTTCCTTAACGAAAAATCAAACTGGATGCGGGCCGACAAGCGCGGCCAGTGGCGACCCCTGATGAACAACCCCACCAAAGAGGTCGTGGAAGACATCAAAGCTCTGCGCCAATTCTTTGCGGATAAAGGGCTAGCGGAACTGCCGGTATTCGGTGTGATCGTATTTCTCAAGGATGATCCAACCGTTCATCTCACACTTCAAAGTCCGGTCGTCCCGGCCACCCACCTGACCTCACTCTATCGCCGGTTAGGGGCCAATTACCTGGCTAAAGAGCGCATCGACCAGCGCACGGTCGATAAAATCGTAAAAATCCTGAAGGACGAATGAGCCATGACAGTCTTAATTACCGGTGCGAATCGTGGCATCGGTTTGGAAATGGTGCGCCAATATCACGCAGACGGCACCACACAGGTGATCGCCACCTGTCGCACGCCCTCAGCGGCGGATGACCTGAAAACGCTAGCCGACGACCGCGTCACGGTCATCCCGCTGGATGTGGCCGACTCCGCCAGCCGCCAGGCCGCTTTCCAGTTGATTAGCGACCGCTTCGACCACCTGGACGTGTTAATCAACAATGCCGGTATCTTCGATGACCGTGATAAACAACGCTTCGGCCAGCTTGATGCCAGTGTGATCCAACGGGCCTTTGATGTCAACACGATTGCGCCGTTGATGATGGTTCAGCAATTCGCGCCGCTGTTGCAGGCCAGCAAACACGGGCGGATTGTGAATATATCGTCTCAGCTTGGTTCACTATCGCACAAGACATCCGGCGGGCATTACGCCTATTGCGCTAGCAAGGCCGCACTCAACATGATGACACGTGCGCTGGACGGGGATTTGCCATCTTTGGTGACGATTACAGTGCATCCGGGTTGGGTACAGACGGATATGGGTGGGGCTGGTGCGTCCCTCACCCCGCAAGAGTCGGTTCGCGGCATTTTGGATCTCATCGCTAACCTCAAGCCAGACCATAACGGCGGCTTCTTCAATTGGGATGGATCGACCCACCCATGGTAGCAAGCCTGCTTCTTGCCCCGGTCGGCCAGGGAAAGACGGGTTATGGCTTGAACCGGCTCATCACAATCGGGATGGAACACCCCTTTGCACGAGTCTGGGTTTTGCTGGCAACCCGCCGCCAAGAGGCCGCTTTCCGTCAACGGTTGGTTGATGCCATCCCAGAGCGCGATGTCTTCTTCAATGTGGAGTTCTTTAACTTTTACGAACTCTACGCCCGCCTGCTCGATAGTGCCGGTAATCCACAGAAGACCATCGACGCCACCACGCGCCACCACGTCCTGCGCCGGGTGGTCGCATCCGTTGCGGCGGATTTGCGCGTCTTCCATACCATCGCAGAGACCGAAGGCTTTGCCCGTGTCGTCGGTGATTTCATCTACGAGCTGAAGCAAAATCAAGTAGAGCCGCACGCCTTCACCGCCACCGCCCAGAGCGAGAAGGATCATGATCTGGCCTTGATCTATGATCGCTACCAGGCCTTTTTGATCCGGCATCATCTGGCCGACCGGGAAGGGCAGGGCTGGCTGGCCTTATCCGCGTTAGAGCAGAAACCGGCCCTGGCGGCGGATCTCGACTTTTTACTGGTTGATGGCTTTGACCAATTCACCCCGGTACAGGCGAACTTGCTTGCAAGCCTGGCTGGCCGGGCCAACCACACCCTGATTACCTTAACCCATGCCCCCGGTCGAGAGCGTACCATCGGGCGGCGTTTCGCCCAGGCCCAGGCCCGCTTAGAAGCCGCCTTTCAAGGCAAGCTCCAGGTACAGACGCTAGACGACGCGGCGGCGGACGACCGTCATTCGGAAATCAAGTATCTGGTGCGCGGTATCTTTGCAGATAATCAACCGCCCATAGCTCTAACTGAGACGACATTGACCCGGCAAGAGGGCGTGTTGTTGATCGAATCTCCTACCCTGGCGGCAGAGGTCAGCGCGGTCTTGCGGCGCGTTAAGGCGTTGATCTTGCGCGATGGCATCGCCCCGGATGACGTCCTGATCGCTATTCGAGATTGGTCATTGTATCGGGGGCATTTTTTGGCCTATGCCGAGCAGTACAATCTACCGCTGGCCTTACATTACGGCGCACCCCTGGCGGAAAATCCGGCGGTTATTGTTCTGCTGGCACTGCTTCAACTGGCTGTGAACGATTTCCCCCGCCGGGATGTGCTGGATGTCTTGCGCTCCCCGTACCTCGACAGTTTATCGGACGAACAAATTGATATGTTAGATCGCCTCAGCCATCGTCAGCAGGTGGTGCGCGGACGTGACCAATGGCGGGCCGCCTTACGCGAATCGGTACGACCGCAAGACGACGAAGCCATCGACGATGCGCTAGCCGGTCGTGCGTTCTCTGCCGACGACTTCAAGCAATTGACAGCCGATCTCGATGCATTTTTCGATTCTGTGACTCCGGCGCGATATGGCACCGTGCGAGAGTATGTCACCTGGGTAGATGCTTTCATCGGCCAGGATTGGCTCCCGCAAGATCCTGAAGACGAGATCATGACGGATGACGAGCCGAGCGGCATTGTCGCCCAGATCCGTGTTCCGGGGACTCCACCCGATATGGTAGCGCGAGATCTAGCCGCGCTGGACGCTATGCGCCGCGTGCTTCAAGAATTTCTGCTGACTGATGATCTACTCGGTTCATTGGGGGCCGGTAACCGGTCAGGTGCGCTGGATTGGCCGACCTTTTACACAGATTTACTACGCGCCATTGACCGAACTACCATCAACCCGCGCCCGAATCGGTTCGGTCAGGTGCTGGTGACCACCGTCACCGATGCACGCGGCCTGCCACATAACCATGTTTTTGTTCTCGGCCTGAGTGAAGGCTTATTCCCGGCTCCCCTGGGTGAAGATCCGCTTTACCTGGATAGCGAACGGCAAGCCCTCAATCAACGGGGTGTCCCGTTGCTGACGCAAGCCGAACGCCGGGCCGATGATGGCCTGTTGTACGAGTTGCTGAGTATCGCGCATCGGTCGCTCACATTATCCCGCCCGACGACACAAAACGGTCAACTGTGGGTTGCCAGTCACCTATGGCACGCAGTGCGCCGCACTTTTACCAGACCTGTATACCGTATTGGGTTGGGGCAGGTGGTGCCAGCGAGTCTGGCCGCATCGCCCGATGAATTAGCCCTGGCCGCCACTGCGAGTCAGCCGCAAACTCCCGCAGATCAAGCCGCGATCCGCTGGTTTCAACATACGTTTCCGCGTCAATGGGCACATATCGTCTTCAACAGCCGTCTGGAAGCCGCCCGGTTAGCGGGGACTGCGCCGTCGCAATATATCGGTCAACTTTTGCATCCCCCCAACTTAACGACCATCGAGTTCGAGCTTGGGCCAGGCCGTGTGTGGAGTGCCAGCCAATTTAACGAATACGGTACCTGTGGTTTTCGCTTCTTCGCCGGGCGGTTACTCCAACTGGAACCGCTGGAAGAACCAGAGGCTGGCTTTGACGTGTTGCAATTGGGGTCGCTTTATCACGCGATCCTTGAGGCCACCTACGAGCGCATCCGTGCCGCCGGTTGGACGATCATACCGGAGCATCTGGACGACGCCCTGGCGATTCTCAAGCAGGAAGCGATGACCGCGTTCCGTACTGCGCCGCAAGGTTACGGCTTCCGGGCGGATGCGCTGTGGGAATATGAACAAAAAACCATCGAGCGCAACCTGAGCGACTTATTACGGGCAGATTTCTCCACGAGTGAGTCAGTCATCGAAAAAGTCTTTGGCGGCACTACCCGCCGTCCTTACCGGCTGGAAGCCGCTTTCGGCCTGGATGGTATGCCACCGCTCCGGCTTGATCTGGACGGAACCATCGTCCAGGTGCGCGGTATGATCGACCGGATCGACCGCGTAGATGATGATGTGATCTTGATGGATTATAAAAGCGGGACGGCCAAGATCAACCACCAGGAGATCGAGACCGGGCGCAACTTTCAGATGATGATTTATCTGCTGGCGACAGAGCAACTGCTGGCACAAGATGATGCCGCCTTGCGTGTGCGCGGCGGGCTATTCTGGTCGATTAAAAATCAAAGTAACCTGGGCGACCTCAAATTATCCGATCACCAGGAAACACTCGAAATCGGGCGTGATCACATCCGCTCTTATCTGGCGCGTGCCCGTGCCGGTGATTTTCGTGTGCGCCCACCCAGGATCGAAGACGGAAAATGCACCCGGTATTGCTCATTTTATAAATTATGCCGCCTGGGTCATACGGCCCAGCCCGCCACCCACCCAGAAGGATAATACCTGATGGAATTTACCACCGATCAACGCAAGGCCGTTTATATCCATGACCGGAATCTGGTGGTCATCGCCGGGGCCGGCAGTGGCAAGACGCGGGTACTCGTCTCGCGCTATCTGGCTTTGCTAGAGGCTAACCCGGATTGGCCGTTGACCGCGCTCGTCGCCATCACCTTTACCCGCAAGGCCGCCCAGGAGATGCGCGACCGGGTGCGGGCCGCATTGGATGAGCGACGGCTCCTGGCAGAACATCCCGAACGTTGGGAGACTCTGCTCGCGCAGATGGACTCCGCCCGCATCGACACCATTCACGGGTTATGTGCCGCGCTCTTGCGGGCCAATGCCGCGGAAGCCAACCTGCCGCCTGATTTTGCCGTGTTAGACGAGACCGAATCGCGCTTGCTTTTACAAGATACGGTAGAACAGGTTTTGAACACCATTGCACGCAATCCCGATTCACCCGCATTGGATGTCTTGAGTGAATACAGTGCCCGGCAATTGCAAGATGTCCTGACCGACTCCGCCCTGATCGCGTCCGACCTGCCACCCGTGCCGGACGATCATTATCAGGCCGCCTTGAATCACTGGCGCGAACAGGTCGAATCGCTCGGTTTGCCATCCCTGCTGGCAGAGCTATACGCCATCGTCCCTGATCCAGCATCCTGGCCGCCCGATGATAAGATGACAGCACAACTGGAATTACTCTATCCCCACATAGAGACGATTACGCCAGCAGTTGTGCAAAATCTGCGGCAGATCAAAAAGAACGTTGGGACGCAAAAGAACTGGTCGCATGTGGATCTCAAGCCGATAAAATCCGCGCTTGGTGCCGTCAAAGATGCCCTTAATGCGGCTGTCCTGCCGGAGTTTTCCGAAGATCACGAACGCCGGGCGGCTGACCTGGTGGCAGGCTGGCACGATCTCATCTCCGCGGTACAGACGGCCTATCACGACGCCAAACGGCGCGATAACGTGCTGGATTTTGACGACCTGGAACGCCGGACACGTCATCTGTTAGAAGCGCATCCAGCCGTCCGTGACCGTTACCAGCAGGATTTTCAGCATATTCTGGTCGATGAGTTCCAGGATACCAACGTCGATCAATGGGCCATCGTCAAGGCCCTGGCCCCGCTGGATGTACCGGGCCGGCTCTTTGTCGTCGGTGATCCAAAGCAGAGCATTTACGCCTTTCGCGGCGCGGATGTCAGCGTGTTTGGTTCTGTCCAGGCCGAAATCACCGGGCGGCCCACCGGGGACGCTGTGAACCTGTCGCGTTCTTTTCGCACCCATGCACCCCTCATCCGCGCCTTTAATACGTTGTTCGGTGCATTCCTCGTCCGTGACCCGGAAAGCCCGGTCACAGATTATCAGGTGGAATTGGGAGAGGCGATGACTGCCGAGCGGCAAGACGCCCCCAGCCCGGCTCCACCGCTTGAGATCATGGTTATCGGCGGCACATCGGGCGAAGACGTCGAGACTCGGCGTGCCGCGGAAGGGGCCGCCATCGCCCGCCGCATTTACCAGTTGGTCGAGCAGGAAAAGCGCGTCATCTACGACCGGGAGCAGAAAACCTATCGCCCGGTCACTTATGGTGACATCGGCGTATTGTACCGGTCGGGGTCGTCACTGGTGATCTATGAAGACGCGCTTAAACGGGCCGAGATCCCGTACATTACCGTTGGCGGACGTGGCTATTATCAACAGCAAGAGATCTGGGATGTGATGAGCCTGCTTGAGGCCATTACCAACCCGGAAAATGATCTGGCGTTGGCGGTGGCTTTGCGGTCGCCGCTCTTCGGCTTGAGTGATGACGCCTTGTTCGTTCTGCGCCGTCTGCGGGATGAGGGCGACCAACCGTTAACTCTGTGGACGGCGTTGGCCCGGCTTGATGCCCCCTTGCCACCGGATGAGATCGAGCGTGTCGCTTTCGCCCGTGATACGTTGGCCCAACTTCACGGGCAGGCTGGCCGGCGGACGGTCGCCGCGTTGTTGCGGCTGGCCCTCAACCTGACCGGTTATCTGGCGACTATCAGTGCGTTACCCGGTGGCGATCAACGCCGGGCCAATGTGGAAAAGTTACTAGAAAAGGCACAGGCCAGCGGGACGGTCAGCCTGGGGGCCTTTACTCGTTCGATTGCGGTGCTGGATGCGGGCATGGTGCGTGAGGGTGAAGCCAGTGTCGCCACGGAAGGCGTCGTCAACTTGATGACGGTTCATGCCAGCAAGGGCCTGGAATTCCCGGTCGTCTTTCTCATCGACACCAGCCGCACCGGTAGAGGCGGTACATCTCTGCTCAAGGTTGACCCGGCGATTGGCCTGGGATGCCGTGTCTATGATCCTGACCAGGGCAAAGAAGTCGGTAATTTCATTTATGATTACATCAAAAAACTGGATAAAGAAAAAGACGAGGCCGAAAGCCTGCGTTTGCTCTATGTCGCCATGACTCGCGCCCAGGATCTACTCATCATCAGCGGGCAATCCGCCCTGAAAGATGGTGGCTTCTACCGGTTATCCGGCTGGCTCAAGCAACTGCTGGATTATTACGACCAGTACAATAATGGCTTTGTCGCCAGTCACGATCAGACAGTCGGTCCGTTGCGCGTCCATCATCATGCGGTGGAGCTTTTGCCAGCTTCCGGCGGCAAACCAATGCCGGAGTTCGTGCCAGTAGACCCGGATGAAGATCCCGAACTGCCGTTCCTTATGAAGCCAGTGACCGTTGACCGGACCTTCCAAGCGCGGCATCTGGCGACCACGCACATTGCAGATCTAGGCGGTGCCAGTGAAAACGCCGTGTATGGAGAACGCTTCCGGCGGCGTGTCTTGCATGATGCGCCGGCCTATGTGCGCCGGCTTGCGGTCGATCAACCGCATGGGGTTCGACCAAGCCAGGTTGGGGAAATTGTACATACCGCGCTTCGATATTGGCATCTTCCCGGTGATTATGAACCGGCGCACTATCATGCCATCTTAGCCGCCTACGCCTGGGATTATGGCGTTACGGAGTCGTTTGCCAATGATTACGCGGTACGGCAAGCGGCAGATCTGCTGATGAAGTTCGAAACGAGCGACCTCCGCACCGAGATCGAGCAGGCCCAGGCCAAATATCATGAACTGCCTTTCATCTATGCGTATGACGGCTTTGTCATTCACGGGGTGATCGACATTTTGTTCCGCGATGCTGAAGGACAATGGCACATTGTCGATTACAAGACCAGTGCTGTTCGTCCGGGCCGTTTGCGCCAACATGCCCGCCGTTATCATCTGCAACTGGGTATTTACGCGCAGGCTGTCAGCACGCAGCTTGGCATGATCCCGAAAACATCTGTACACTATATCCGGCATGGTCGCACGGTGCATGTGGCGCAGGGAGACTGGCGGCAGATGTTGCGGACGTCGCTGAAAATTCGTATTCAAGAAGTGATTGAGGACAGACATGATCAAACGGATCATCGGTGAATTGCCCGTCTGGATGCGACCGAGTCATCCGCTTCTGCGCTACCGGCTTGATAATCAAACCGACTCGATGTCCACCTCCGCCCGCTTGGTGCGGGCTTTCTTTATCATTGCGGCCCTGGGCGTCTTCTTATTCTTGGGCTATGCCAGTGCCAGTGACTTGTTTGAACGCAATCCCTTCGACCTGCCGTATAGCCAATTGTTGTTTAACTTGATCTTCTGGCCGGCGTTGGTCTTGCAAATCGGACTTCAGTTGACCGTCTTGTTGATGAGTATCAATACAATCGGGGAGGAACGCCGCCGCCAGACCTGGGACGCGCTACGCACGACGACCGAAGGCGCGGCCCTCACCTTACGTACCCGGTGGAGTGCGTTGATCTTCTATCGTCTGCGCTTTCCGGTCATCCTGCTGATTTTGCTCCGGGTGGTGCTTATCACGGGCTTGCTCTATGACCTGACCGCCTTCCAGGGGGATTATCTACGCAACCTGACCGGGACGATTGTGCCCGATGTCACGTTGCCGCTGGCTGTTTTACTGGTGGCGATGGCGATGACTGCCAGCTTGCTTTTGCCAGTCACCGCGCTGGGATTTTCCGCCGCGTTGGGCTTGCTCGTCTCTACATTTGTCAAACAACGGACGTATATCGTGCTGACTCAGATCGTGCTGGCGGCGATACGGGTGACGATAGTTGCCGCGTTGGTCATCATGGTAGAGCAATTTCGCGTGGATGCGTTGGCCGTCGATGATGTCGTATTATGGTTGATCTTGTTTGGCTTCGCCGCATTGGGAGATTGGGGGATCAGCTTTTTGTACATCGGCTTCTTCGGTGCCCAGGTGTGGGCGCAGGTGCCGTATGGCATTTTGTTAGGGCTGGCGTTGATGATCTATGTGCTGGTTCAAGCCGTCCTGACCGATTTCATCCTGTCCTACGCCATCCGCCGGGCAGAACGCATAGACTGAGCCTATAAAATCCCCGTAGAGGGCGGACTGATGTTGTCCGCCCGAAAACATGGGCTGGCACGTTGGCACAACCCCGAATGCCTACATCTCATCAACCGTCACGCGGTGCCAGCAGATAGGCCGTCAGGTTATAGAGGTCTTGCTCACTGAAAATCGCCTCATAACCGACCGGCATCACCCCGGCGTTGTAACCCTCTACGATGTAATCATTAGGATGGATGATCGAATTATACGTGTAAAGTTCGGCGGGTTCGCCTGGTACACGCTCACCAGCGCGGTCTGGCAGGCCCAGCATACCGGGGCCGGTGCCGGCCATGTCACTGTCATAAAGGTGGCAGGTACTACAAGCCCATTCACCAATCGTGCCATCCTGCATTTCGACCTCATAATTGGCATTCCACAGGGCCTCACCCGCAACTGGATCACTAAAGTCCTGGATGAAAAAGATGATGTTCTCTTCTTCCGGGCTTAGTTCCGGGGCAGCTGGTTCCGCTGGGGCGGCAGTCGGCGGGGCCATCGTCGGGGTAACGGTCGGCGGTATCAGTGTTGGGGTGGCCGTTGGTGGGAGCGTGGTTGCGGTTGGCTCCTGCGCGACGACCGCCGCTTCTTCTTCATCGTCTTCACTTACGGCCTGGGCTTCTTCCGCCGTGCGGGTGGCTTCGTTCGGCACCGGGTCTGCCATAGAGCCACACGCCCCGACGATCAACATGATACCGGCCAAACTTACCACCAGAGTCTTATTCTTTATCAATTTAGATCCTTAATCGTCTGCGAAGCATACAAATTAAGCTTATTGTAACCCATCCAGCCATGCGCGGGCTATCTCTGATTCGATTCTAAATTGTCTCAAATCACGAGCGTTGATAAAATGCCTATATGAATGAGAAAATCTTACTCAATACTGATTGGCTTTACCTGTTCTCAGAAAACGGTCCTTCCCGGTTGGATGCTATAGAGACAGATCTAACCGCCTGGATACCACTGGCACGCCTGCAAGATTGGGTGGTCACCGCTTCGGTACAATCAGGTGCAGATTGGTTCCGGCGGGAATTTGTCCTGGAAGAG
>DAOTTZ010000179.1:0-3168 GCA_034437535.1 Anaerolineae bacterium
TTCGATGACGATCCGGTCTTGCGTCTCATTAGTAATCGTGACGTTCAACGTGCCAGACGGCAGGTTAGACACCACGAACGGTTGTTGTCGTTCCGGGTCACCGGTTGTATCGCCAGTATCAACGATGAACGGTAGCAACCCGGTGATGGCAACCCGCATCGGCCCATGCCGGTCATCGACCGTGTGATAGATCGCCAGGGTATCAACGGAATTGCCATCTATGCTGAACGAAATCGAGGATCCTTGCGTATCGCTACGCATCAACGATCCACCAATCGCGTCACTCCGGTCGGTATTTTGCCATTGTCCTGTACGCTGGCCGACCAGGGCCACATCGTTGTCGTTGTAGAAGTTCGGTGTCAGCGTCCGCCCACGAATGTCGATGTAATCCAGGTTGACACGCGCACTCGATGTCGTGGTCACGCGCAGGGTCCTTAGCTGGTTAGGTGCGATATTTTCTAACCCCTGGCACCCGAACACAAAGCGACCAGAGTCAGGCAGTTGTGTCGAAACGACAGTCGGCTTGCTCAGGATCGAGCATTGCATATTCGTCAACACGGAGGAATCCAGCGGCAAGAACTGGCCGTTATCATTGTGGTCAATTTCAAACTGTACCGACCCGGTGGATGGGTTACCCCGGAAGGCAACTACAAAGGCATCACCCAGGAAGTTGATACTAAAGCTCCGGTTGTTCTGCTCGATGCGATGCAAGGTCGCGCTATGCACATCGGTACGGGGCAAGTAGATCGGACGCCAGTCTCCGGCAAACAACACGTTGAGGCTGGTATTGTCATATCGGCCCGGTGTCGCGATGCTATTGACGATACGCACCTGGGCACGCCGCGCATTATTTGTCTTGACACCGGATGCCGTCGAGGTGTAATTCGGCGGTACCCGAGTATCCCCGGAGGTCACCGAGTATGTAAACTCAAATCGTCCCGTCACACCAGGTAGCGGCGTCCAACTGAACTCACCAGTGGTGCTATTGTATGCATTTTGAACAAGCGTGTTAATCTGCGGATCAGTCAGCCCATCCGGGAACAAGTCACGGGTGAAACCAGGCGCGGTGAAATCGACCTGGATGTCGCTCACAGCGAATGGATAATCCACATCAAGCGGATCGGGAAGTGCAAAACCAGATGCGAAGTTGGGGTTCGGTGCCAGCACCGTGTTGATGGGTGTGCTTAGGTCGGTGACAATAAACTGGATCTCATCGTTTCCATTGGCATCGCGGGGGGCGGTGCTGTCACTCAGCGGCAAGAATTCCACCGTCAATTGACCATCAAGCGCAGACCCGGTGTTGAGAACACCAATCGCGTCATACTCAAACACGATTTGTGCCGCCGGGTTTGTCAGGTCAGCGTTATGGAAGTCATCCGGCGGGCAAACCGTCAGGACGCCTGTAGGCTGGTCAAAGCTGAACAACGTACCGCCACACGGCGTCTCTGGGTCGAAGTTCTGGATGGTTGTATTGGCAGTCAAATTAAAGGTATATGGACGATAACCACCGGTCAGGTAACGGTTCAAGTCAATTGAGACCGTCTGATCTTCCAGGCCAACGAAGGTAAATTCGCCCGTACCATCAACATAGTTCTTGTAGCCGGTCGCACCGGGCGAATCCGGCGGGATCGTATCCCCATTGACCGCGTTATTGATAAAACGCACGTCTTCCGGATCACCCGTCTCATAAGCACCGATGTCGATGCTATCAGGGGCTTCCGTCTGCTGGTTGAAGAAACGCCCAATACCCAGCACATCGACGGCTTTCGGATCAAGCGGGCCGGTGATGATGTTGGTATCGACCAGGCTATCAGCCGTCACAGCACCATATGGCCCCGGATCTACACCTGGGTTTAACTGTGTCGGCACAACATTAGACGCATTGAGACGATACGGATGGTTCGGGTCATTGGCCGTCGTGAAGAACACCAGCGTCTCGAACGCTTCACGATCCAACTCATCGGAGATATCGTATGCCACCCCGTTAATGGTCGAGGTCACCAGGTTGCCGTTGCCATCCGGGGTTGCCCCCGCGGAAGGCAAGCCACAAGACCCACCCGGCACCGGGCCAGACGGCGTATCTGGAATGACCCAGTTCCCCTGGGCACCCGTATTGTTACCGAGGCCATCAACACTTGAGCAAGTCAAGCCGACGGCACCACTCGCCGCGACCGCCTGTACCAGACCACCTGTACCTGTCAGGTCGTTGCGATAGAACAGATTGTTATGGATGTCGAACTCATGGTCGCTCACATGCCAGGGCTGGGCACCGGCTGTACCGACACCGTCCCAGCCGATTGTGATGTAATTCGCGTTGGAGCCGAACCCACCTTCGTTGATTACGTTTTCAACGACTGTGTTGTTGATGAAGGCGAAGTTAACGCCCTGTAGCACCTGCACCAATGAACCGGTCAGGTCATTCTCCTGGAATAACGAGCCAAAGATCTCAATAGGCTCTGTACGGAAGCTATCTTTCGGCAAGGCGGCATCAGCCTGACCACCAAACCATTGGTTGATCGCGATGACGGCTTCGCCTTCGTTATTGCGGAATTGGCTACTGATGATCGTCACCTGGCTTTCCTGAATACTCAGGATCGCCTCTTGCTTGGCACTGGCCGTATCACGCGGAACTGAATTGTTCTGGAAGATGTTATTTTGTACCAGGATGCGTGTGGTCAAGCCGCTACCGAAGATCTGCAAGGCGGCTGTACTCTGGTCATTCTCAACGAAGAAGTCGTCGAATACGTTATCAAGCAACCGGACGTCGTTTGTCGGATCAGGCCCGGTGCCAAAAATCGTCAGCGGACGATCAAAGCTCGCGAAGTAGTTCGATGCGATTTCAACATCAGACGAGCCATCGACGAAAATTGGGGAGACCCGCGCCAATGATGTTGACGGTGTTGTCGCCAGGTAATCGGGCGAGGAGCCTTCAAAATTGAAGCCGGCGATGATCACATCGCTCACATCAATGACCGCAATACCGCCGGTATTAGCGTAAGAGTCATTGACCCAAATCGCACTATTAGTAGAGACGAATTCATCAACGTGTTCATATGCATACAGCGCGAGATTATCCACTGCACTAAAGGAGGAGACATACTCACCCGGCATGAAGATTACCGCATTGGCCGAGCCATTTTCTACCGCGCTGATGGCATGGGCAGGATG
>DAOTTZ010000180.1:0-16156 GCA_034437535.1 Anaerolineae bacterium
GGGCGGTCGGTTGGGTTATTTGTGGGCATAACGTGTCCTCTCTGGGTTGATCTGCTTATGATAGGTCGGATGGTTCGGTTACGCCATTTACACCACTTAGCTTACACTACCTGAATTGGGGTGCCAAGCTATATCAAAAATCAATGAGGCCGAATATTCAAAGTTGATGCTTGCATTTAGCAACTCATTACCTGTTGTCCCATCCCAAATACCAACTCTTTCCGCTGCACCAGCAACATAACGCCCATCTGGACTATAAGACAATGTACCTACACTTAGTTCAGGTTGCGCAAAGCTATTCCAGCTTATACCAAACAAAATACATGTGATGACTAAACCATACTTAAAACGCTTCATTATGATGCCTTTGCTATCTTTACGTAACAAAATAGATGAGATAACTTCGCCTATATGTACAACATAAGATAGCAGAAACCGAGTATCTATGTCAGATTAGAACGAAGGCGCACCCAGTCGGATGCGCCCCATTTCTACAGCGTCTACCCCGTCGCCAGATGGAGCAAAACCCCATACAGCCCGGTTGAGGCTCCCTGATAGCTACTCAGGCCGATGTCCAGGTACAGCGTCGCGCCGTCGCTGACGTCGAAGCCATCCACCGGCACACCCAGCAGGCTATCAGTCTGGGTGAAGGTGTAGGTGGTTTCCGGTACGGTAATGGTGGAGCCGGTCAGCGGGGTCGTGCCGCCGAAGCATTCCGGGGTGCCTGCGTCATCACAGGCGACAAACGTGCCATCGTCCAACTGAAGCGGGGCGAAGGTCTGCGGTTCGGCCACGAACATCAGCGGATCAAAGCCTTGTTCCAGCCCGCCCATGTAGGCGATCACCGGCACGCCAGAGGCGACCAGGCCCGGAGTCAGCCGCACCGAGAGCAGATCAACGCCTTGATCCTGGGGCCGGATGTTGGCCCCTTCGATGCTCAGCAAGAACTCACCGCCCGCGTTGTTATACCCGCCGACCACAATCGAGATGTCGGCCAGCGCGACGCCGGTTTCTTGCGTGTAGAAGATCTGCGAACTGACCTGTGTGCCACTCACCGGGCCGGTGGAAGGCAGATTCAATGTGAAGCTAGCCGCTTCGGGTGCGTCGTCGATGCAGTTACCCTCGCCGGTGGTTGTATCCAGCACAGCCAGCACCGGGTCGAAGCCGTTCAGCCCGATGGCCGTGATGCGATAGCTCTCCCCGGCGGGTACCCCACGCAGGATCACCTCAGTCCCGTTGCTGAAGTTCACATTATCACCGCAGGAGACCTCCATGCCGGTGGCCGGGCCGGTCTGCTGGGGCGGTGGGGCGGCGGCTTCGCCCGTGAAGGCGTAGTTCATCGCCTCGAAGATTTCGATGCCGCGCACATCGGCCAGGATTTCTTGCTGGCAATCCAGCAGGAGCAAGTCGTAATAATCCGGCGGGATCTCGAAGATGCGCTCGGCATTTGGCTGGATGACTTCGGTCTCGCCCAGGCGATCCTCACCCCATTCGGTCGAAGTCGTCGGGGAGATCAACACGTAGCACACTGGCACCGCGCCGTTGTTCACCACGTTAAACGGCACCAATTGGGCCGGGTCTGGTTGTGCTACGCCGGGGTCGCTCTGGCCTTGCCCAGCCTGGCCTTGCTCAGCGGATTGACCGCCTTCTGCCATCGGCGTGCTACCGGTCAACAGCGCGTTGATCGTCACAATCGGCAGGACGCCGCCCAGTTTACCGGCGGAATAATCTTCGCTGACCACCCAGGTGGGCAGGCCGACGTATTCGTTATTGACGTTTACCGCCAGGCCGCCACTGTTCCCGGCGGAAAATTCGGTGTCGGTGCGATACCAGACCGGCATCCGCCCGCCGTTGACTGTGCCGTTCTGGATGGTGACGACCTCACCGGAGGTGACGACCATGTACCCGTCGCCAATGGTCGGGTAACCGAATACGCGCAGTTGGTCGCCCACATCGACCGGGCTGAGTGCGGGCTGAAGGAACGGCAGATTCAATGTAGACGGATCCAGCGGGTTACCGTCGGCGTCCCGGTCGATCTCGACGATGGCAAAATCCAACTGATCGGAGACAAAGGTCGGGGTGGCCCGGTAGACCGCCACCGGCAATTCCTGGATGTCTTCCAGCATGAAGATAATCAGATCGTTGGTACCCTCCACGACGTGTGCGTTGGTGTAGATCACCCCGGTTGGGTCGATGATGGTGCCTGATCCCTGGCCGATGAGTTCATCACCCTGAACCATACCGATCAAGACGACACTCTGGGCGATGCGGCGGATGGTCTCACTCTCTTCGTCTTCGCTGGTCTGGGCGGATGCAGGCTGAGACAAACTAATCCCACCGGCGACCAAGACCAGCACCAGGACACGTAACAGCGTTTTCATCAAAAGTATGCTCCTTAACGGTTTCAACTGTCCATAATCTAGCACAGATTACTGTTTCGGGCTGATTATAATCCAGGCGTCTCTGTGGGGCGTCTCACCGGTGGGCTTCTGGCGTATCACATCGGCGGGATTTCCCACACACGCGCCGTCATATCCCACGACCAACTGAGGATGCGCGTCTCATCCGCGTTGAGAACCGCGCCGACCACGATGTTATCGTGAGTATATTGCAGGGCGGGCTGGCGGTTGGCGATGTCCCATAAGCGGATCTCGTTGAAGGCCCAACTGAGGATGCGCGTCTCGTCGGTGTTGAGCCGTGCGCCAGAAACCCAGTCAGTATGCATACCGACGAACAACGACTCACCGGAGGCGGCATCCCACAGGCGGACGGTATCATCCGCGCCCCAACTCAGCACGCGCCCGTCAGACGTGGCCCAACGGGCACCGTTGACGAACGTGCGCGAGTGATCCAGCGTGCGCCGGGCCAGCTTCAACCCGTCGCTGATGTCCCACACGATGGCCGCACCACTGCCACCCCAGGAGAGGATGCGCTCAGTCTGTGGAGACCAATCCACGCCTAGTGTATTCATCGAAAACGATAACTGGCGGGTTTCGCCGCCGCTGATTAGGTCGTAGAAGTGGGCGATGCCGCTGGCCTCGAAGACCAGCAGGCGCGTCTCATCCGGCGACCAACCCGCCTGCAAGACGGCGGTTCCCTGCTGGAAGGTGTGGCGGATTTCCCCGCTGGTGGTGTCGATCACGTTGACGGTGCCGTCGTCGTACCACGTCAACAGGCGGCTTTCATCCGCGTTGAAGGCCGCGCCATTGGCTTCTGTCGCGCCGCGATCCAACGTGCGCCGGGTGTCGTCAGCCAGGGTGTAAGAGGTCACCAGGCCGCCATCGGTCCAGGTCAACACGGCGGAGCCTTCCGCGTGCCACAGGCCCCCGCCGACGGGATCACCCAGGTCAACGACGGCCAGCGCATCGCCGGTCGTGGCGTCCCACAATCGCAAGATGCCGTTGTCGCCGGTGGTGAAGATCTGCGTCTCGTCAGGATTCCAGGCCGCCGCCGTGATGATCCCGCCATGATCCAGCGTGAGTTGTGCATCGGGTTGTTGTGCGTTGGCCGGCAAGATCAACAGGCACAGCCAGCCGATGAGTCCGAGTCGCCACATAACGAGCATCCTTTCTTATAATGCCAGGGGTTGGCGATAGTAATAAAATGTCTTGATCGGTTGAAGGCCGAGTGCCAGGCATAAGCGTTTGATCGCATCGTGATCGGTCACCAGGCGGATCTTCTCAACATTGGCCTGGCACAACGCTTTGATCGACCGGGTGAGCAAGGCCCCGGCCAGCCCACGTTCGCGGTCTTGCGGGTGGATGGCAATCTCGTAAATCTCCCCCACGCCATTAGCCCGGATCCGTGACCACACCGTCCCGGCTACGTGATGTTGACCGCGCCAGGCCGTCTGCCACAGGTCACCGTATGTGGCCGCCCGCTGGCGGAAGATCGCGAAGTCGTCTGCGGTGAGTGTCCGGCGGGGCTGGCCGAGATCCGGGTAGGCTTCCAGCATGGTGCGCCAGATTGCGATGTGATGGGCCGGTTGGATCGTCTGTAAGCTGTAACCGTCGGCCAGGGCGGGCCGGTGCAGGTTGATCTGCGGTGGAACGTCGAATTCGATGACCTTATGCACGCGATCATAACCGTTAGCTTCCAGCAGGGTGATTGCTTCGTGTTCGGTTTCTGATGCCCGGCTGGCATAGACGGCTTGTGTATTTGTCGCGTGGATGTGGGCCAGTTCGCGGCACCGGGCCTGCGCCCACTCTAACAGAGTCGAGCCGATGCCCCGGCCCCGGTACTGCGGCATGACCGCGCCGTTGTGATAAAAACAATAGGTCTCGTCGGTTTTTTCCCACCAGCGCACATAAACATACCCGATGGCCCGCCGGTCGATCTGCGCGATTTTGACGTTGCTCAACGGGATGTTTTGTAACAATTGCTCTACATGGCGCGGGTGCGGTAGCCCATCCACCAGCGAGTCCGGGTTAATCTGGTCGTAGTGATGACAGGCTTCTTTGATCTGCGCGATGGCTAGCGCGGCCCCTTCGATTCGGTTGATATATTGTAGATTCATAAACTCGACGAATAACTAATCTCATAAATCCAGTTTGATTTTATACCGATAGTGTAGGAATAAAATTAAAGGCCGCCTGTTGGCGACCCTTATCGGTGGGTTGAAGTGTGCTTTAGCTGGTGGTGCGTTGACGGTTGGCCTGGGCGTTGACCGCCGCCCGCTTGATCTTGCCGTCGTCACTTGCCAGGGCTTCGGCCAGGATGGTATCGGCCACCTTGCGTGATTCTTCGTCTGCCCCGGCATTTTCCGCCATCAGGCTGGTCGAGATGCGGACGATCTCTGCTTTGACGTCGCTCTCTTGTTCCAGGTTCCACGTCTTGCGTAAGATGGCCGGGGTGCGCGGGTGGTTCATCCACGCTAGCGGCCAGATGACGGCCTGCCGCACTTCCGGCATTTCGTCCAGCAGGGCGGTTTCCAGCGCGTCGATCATGAGATCGGCGGCTTTGCTCTTGCCGACGTTGATCTTGAGATAATTGGTCGCGTGGAAGAAGCCGCGCAAGACCATCTGCAAGGTGACGCCGTGTGTGCGCCCGATGATCCCCGATAATTCCTGGAGCCATTCCTCCCCGCTGAGTTCCAGCAGGCTGAGGACGGCGGCGTATTTGACATCCGGTTCGGGGTCGTTCATGGCGTGCCGCACGACCGGCTTGGCCTCTGGCGTGTCGTTCTGGCCCAGGGCTTCCAGGGCTTTAATGCGTACATCGGCGTCTTTGGCCCGCATACAGACTTCCAGCACGGGCACAGCGGCGGAATCCTGGCTATCGCGCAGGCCGAAGGTAGCCGCTTCGCGCACCCGGTCATCTTCATTTTCCAGCACTTCCACCATCAACTGATAAGCGTTGTATTCACGCAGGTCGCACAGCGCATAGATAGCGGCTTCGCGCACGCGGTAATCTTTGTCTTCCAGGGCCTCGCGCAAGAGTGGCTCTGCGGCGAACCAGCTAAAGCCGTACAGATGGCGGGCGACACTGGCACGAGTCGGCGGTTCGGCGTCGTTCAGGGCGGTCTCGATAATCTTACGGGCGTCCCGGTCGCCGCGTTTGGCGAGCATCTTCGCCGCGTTGAAGCGCACCAGAAATTCTTCGTTGTGGATGGCGACGGCCAGCGCATCCAATGACACTGACTCGGGCGGGAGCATGTTGAGCATAGTCGCGAAGCGGCGCAAAGACAGCCGGCGTTCGCCTTTCTTCACATACCCGCTGGCTAACCTGGGTTCGCGTCCGGTGATGTCGCTCATGAGTTGCTGTTCTCCCTACTGCTAGCGTAACGTGACGACGGCGAGGTCGTCCAGTAACGTCTTGTTGGTCTGTAGATCGGTCACGGTGATCCGTAACTGGCGGCGGTCATCCACCGTGAATTGGGCGCGTAGGCGGTTTTCACCGGCTTTGCCCGGCGGGTCGAGCTTGGCAAGCATGCCGACGGCTTCCGCTTCGTTGAGTGGGACGATCTGTTGTTCGCTGTTGGCGGCCTGGGCCACGAAGACCGCCTGACCGCTCTCGTATTTGACTTCGACCATCGCCACAGCATCCGTGTCGATTTCACCGATGACAAACTCGACTTCGGTCTGCCCATCACGAGACGCGCCCATCAGCACGTCGATGGGATCATCGACCGGGTAACGGCTACCCATCGGGATGATCTCGTCGTAATCATGCTGGCTGGTCTCTTCGTTGAGGTGCCGCAAGCCGTAACTGTGGATCAGATAATCTTCCAGGCCATACCCCGCCGCGACTTGCAATGCGCCTTCCGCCACTGCGGTAAACGGCTTATCCGAGCGAACGGCCATATCCGTAAAATATTTGCCCAACGTGGTCTGCACGGAAGGCATCAACGAAGTACCGCCGACCAGCAACACGTAATGAATATCTTCCTTGAAGATACCGCGCTGGCGGGCGACGTGCATCACTTTATCCACCACCCGGCGGAGTGCAGTGTAAAAGCCGTTGGCTTCCAGCAGGGTCTCTAATTCTTCGCGTGTGACGGTGACGGCGTGATCTTGGCCGCCGGCCTTGAACTTGAGCGTTGTGGACTCCGTCGTGCTGAGAGCGATCTTGGCATTTTCGCATTCGGTCAGCACGGCGGCATAATCGTCCGCCAGATCAGCCGGTTGTAAGTTAATGCGCTTGAGGACTTCCGCCAGCAACCATTGATCGATATCACTGCCGCCGATGATGCGCCCGGCTTTGGCGATGACTTTGGCGGTGTGCTGGTTGGCCTTGCCGCCTTTTATCAACCGGCTGAGGAAGCCGCCGGTCTGGTCACGGTTTTCTGGCAATTGCACCAGCGACAGGTCGAGCGTGCCGCCGCCGAAGTCAAACACCAGCACCACTGCACCCGGTTTCGTCACCGCGTAGCCCAGGGCCGCCGCCGTGCTTTCATCCACCACGCGGATCTTATCCAGCGCGACTTCGTTGATGACGCTGTTAAGCCATGCCAGGTACCCTTCAAATGAGGCGACCGGCGCGGTTAGCACCAGTTGATCGATGTCATCGTCTTCGAATGGCATCTGCTCGATCAAATGTTTGACAAAATACTTGCCGGCGTCCCGGTCGGCCCATTTCGTCCCGTCGATGTCGCGGGGTTCCGGGGCCGGCGTGCTGACGATCCCACGCTTGAAGTTGCGGAACAGCCGGTTATCTTGCTTGGAGTCATAATTGTTTGCGCGGATGTTATACCCGACGGTGACCTCTGGCTTACCACCGTCATTGACGTAAACCAACGACGGAATGCTAGGCGGCAGGCCGCCCCCGCTGGGGTCGCTCAACCCTTGTATGGTGATGATGTCTGCTATGTCTTGTTCGGCATCCCAACGGGCGAGTACGCTGTTGGTGGTGCCAAAATCAATCGCGAGTTTGTGTCCCATAGTCCCTACCAACCGAAGATAAACTGGATTATAACAATTCTATTGTAGATGCTTTCGCCCGGATAAGCCAACGACGTTTCTTAATTAACCGCAAAACCGGCCAGTCGCCCCTTTATTCTTCGGTGATAAGTTCAATCCGCGCCAGCAGATCATCCCATTCGGCATCGCTCGGCGGGTCGAAGCCTTCCAGCGAGATGATAATCACTGCGTCCCCGCGCTGGCCGTAGAGCATCCGCCCGTACCACCCCGCGCCGAAGTTATAACGCACCATCTCACCGTCAGTCAGGTCAAACTGTGTCACCGGTTGGCGGTCGTCAATTGTCGCGTTGCCCTCATCGAAGAAGGTCTCCGTGAACTCGGCGACTGTTAAGCCATCGGTAATCACATCCACCCGGATCTCGGCCTCAGTTTCCTCGTTGATGGCCGTTAGTTGATCCGGGAAGTTTTCCACGATGGTGAAATCCAGCGGGACGGTGAAACGCAAATCACCGCTGGTGAAGACGTTCTCGGTCGGTTCGGCCCCGGTCATCTGGTTGATGATGGCGAAGGGATTATCAACATCTGGCTGGAAGCCATCGACCATCGGCTCGAACACCTCACGGAAGGTGCGGGCCGGTTCTGCATCCAGCGGTGTCTCGAACCACATCGCGTAGCCGGTGGTTTCCACGCCGACCGCGTACAACCTGCCGATCACGTCGCGGCCATCGACCTGTGCGGTGTATTGAATTGCTTCCCACACCAGATACGCACCGAAGTAGTCACGCCGGTCGGTGATGGTGAAGTCGGTTCGGCTCGGTTGGATGCGCTCATTCAGCAAGAGGTCGAAGATGCCGGCAGTCGGCAGAAGATCGCCGTCATCCTTGTTGATGATGGCGGCGGCGGCGAAGGTCATCGGCTCCGCCGGGTCGATGTGATAATCCCACATATCATCGGCGTCATCCAGCCAATCCTGCCGGATAGGGTAAGATGCAAATCTGCCACTCGTATCGTCTTCTAGCTCCGCGAAGAACCAATCACGGTTATCCGCCACCTCGACCGGCTCAGCGGTCGCCAGCAGGCGGTCGTAGATCTCGTCTACGCGGGGATTTTCTCCTGTTGCATCGACTGTGAACGCCAGCGCATCGAAGAATAATCCCTGCTGGGCGATGAAGCCCCGCCCGCTGAACTCGCCCAGGGTATACTCGAACGCCAGCGCATCCTGCCCGCCGAACGCGGTGATCGGGCGTGGTTCGCCGGTGAGCGTCAGGCCCTGCCAGAAGGTGAGTTCATCGAGTGTTTCGGCCAGCGTGCCGGCGGTCTCCGCCTCATAGATCGTCACGGCGATGTCACTGTCTTCGCCGAAGGACTGGAACCAGCCGTTGTCCTCGTCGAAGCCGAGTTCGTCGAAATCATCCGGCAATACCACGCGGAAACCATAGTCGATGTCGAGATAACCGGCCAGGCCGTCGGTCACGTCGCTGTTGTCGATCTCGACTTCGATTGTGTCGATTCCGGCCACGCCACCGAAGGTCTCTACCCGGATGCCGAGTGCGTAACGACCGGAAGGAGCCGGTGCGCTCTCATAGACCAGGTCACCCCAGGTGTAGACCGTGCCCGGTTGACGAATGGTGCGGCCATCCGGTGTGACGATGCTCTGATACGTCTGGAAGGTCGCGCCCGGCGGGATGGTGATGACGGCGCGGGCACCGGTCGCCGCGCTCCGGCTCACGACGCTGGTTACCAACCCGGTGCGCAGGTCGAACACCACGCTGACATCGGACCAGTCGTCTGTCTCCGCGATGCGGTAGCGGCCCTCTAACGCGGCGGTGGTGTCGGTCTCGGTCACCATCTCGACGGTGGTCGTCTGGCCGTCACTGATGGTCGGCAGGTAGCCATCCCAGATGAAAGTAGACGTCTCCACACCGGATTCCCACTCGTTGAGGCCCCACACCTGCCCGGCGATCACGACTTCGGCGTAAATCGGCGCGGTCTGATAACGTACACGACTCCCGTCCTCACGGATGAAATCTGCCACAAATTGCCCGCGTGCTAGATCCCGCCCGATGATCTCCATCTGAATGTTGACCGGTGTCAATATGCTGGCTACTGGTGGATACACACTCAGTAGACGGACGCGGGGCGGTACTGCCGTATGAAAGCCCAGTGAGGTTGCATCCAGGATCTCGACGTCGTCCAGGTCGGCGTATTCCCAGGGGCGCGGCAGGAGCGTGTTGTAATACGTCCGCAGGAAATCACCCCAACTGGTGAGTGCAGTCTGCTCCAGGTAACGCACGTCGAAGTCTGCGCTGTCGGCGGGGAAGTAGATGTTGTAATAGCTGATGCGATCTGCCACACGCGGGCCGCCCTCTGCTTGCAGGCGAACGACCGCCAGGGCCTCGATCACGGCTTGCGCGGCGTCCTGTAACGCCTGGTCGTTGCTATTGGTCATCACCTGCCGCATAAAATCTCCCAGGTCGATCTTGTTTTCATCACCGATGAAGCCGCTGTATGTGTAAGTGTTGGCGCGGGCTTGCCCTACCGCGTTGATGTGACGCTCCGGTTGTGCATTGAAGATGGCCGTGAACGCATTCAGCGCGTCTCGCACCGGCGCAAATGCTTCCAGATCGGTGAGAGCCTGCGAGAGAAATTCTGCGTCGGAGCCGCTTGTCTGGAAAATATCGACCTCCATGTACTGCCGGATGAGCGACTCGCTCACCTGGGGCAGGGCCGTCTGTGCGCGGAGTAATTCGGTAAACAGTGTCATATCCAGCGCGGGGTTGACCACGATCTCCGGCGAGGCAATCGACAGGCGGAAGAACTCCGCCGCCATGTCGTAATACTCGATGCTACTCATCAAGCAGGCATCGTTGATTAAAAAGTCGAACTTGTCGATGCCGACCGCTTGCCGCGCCACGTTGAAGGCTTCGTTTAGCTCCGGTAGATCGAGGATGGAATGGTTAGCGGTGTCATCTACGATGATGCCGCGCCAACCCGCGCCATGACTGGCGAAAGCCACCGCGTACTGCTCCGCTGGATAATGGCGCATACCCCACACCAGGAATTGTGCCAGCGTCTCGCCGTAACCGGTATCGCGCTCGTCTAATTCGGCCAACGGCTGGCTATCGAGCGTGGGCGGGTAGACGTCACCGTCGTCGCCGCTGAGATCAGCTTGTATTTCGTAGAGGCGCAGGGTTTCCCAGTCGTCGTCGGTGTCGGTATAACCCGGCGTGCGATCAACCAGAGCTAGGATGCGCACGGTCTCGTCACTGCCGCCGGCCAGCTCAAACTCGTTGATGTCGCTTAGAATGGCCGGCTCTAAGTTGGTATCTGCGCCGTAATAGGCCAGGATCGTCCATTGGGCGGTGGGTTGTGGTTCCATCGCCGGGAAGCCCGCCTCGATCAGGTCATCGGGTGCGACACGATAAGGCGGTGTCTCGTCTGCGAGTGGCTCACGCTGGATTTCCAGGAAGAAGTCGCCGCTGGTATCACCATCATCGACGCCGAAACGGGTGGCGATGATCGTATACTCACCCGCCGGGATGGCGGAATACACCAACCGTGAGTCGCGTATGCCGCGTGCGATGTCATCGTTCTGGGCCAGCACATTGCCCGCCGCATCCAGCAGATAGAGCAACGGGTCGAGGTCGCCAGCCGTGGCTTGCATCTCGACGATGAGGGTCTCGGTGCCGTCGCTCTCGATGGTCAGCGGGATGGCGCGGAAGGGCGTCTCGTCGTCGATCACGCCGCTGAGGTCATCCCCCTGGGCCGTGATGATCCACACCGGCAACAAGCACAACAAAACGATCCAATACCGTATGATAGGGCGCATCACTCGTCATCCATTAATTAGTTTAACAATACGCTATTTAGTATAGTCGAGAATAGTCAATGCGTTGTTCGGAATAGGTCACAATTCCAGCCGCATACGAATCATCACATCACGCCCGCCGAGCGATTGCCAGAAGGCCCGCCCGGTCGTGTTGCGGGCCGCGACATACCATTCCATCTGGTGGACACCCCGCGTCTTGAACCACGCGCCCAGCGACCGCACCAACCGCCGCCCAATCCCCTGCTGACGATAGGCCGGATCGACGAAAATATCTGCTAAAAAGCCGGTTGTCTCTGCTTGGAAGGTGTGCGGCAGTAAGTCCGCAACGATGCCAAT
The DNA here is from genome assembly GCA_034437535.1 of Anaerolineae bacterium. Classification (GTDB taxonomy): domain Bacteria; phylum Chloroflexota; class Anaerolineae; order Aggregatilineales; family Phototrophicaceae; genus J038. The sequence goes on from DAOTTZ010000180.1 coordinate 11,524, forward strand.
GGTAAAGCCGATCACCTGCTGGTCAGCGACCGCGACGAGTACCTGGCTGTAAGCATCCGCGATTTGTTCGCGCACCTGCCAGGCATACCGGGCGCGGCCTTCTTCTGCCTCTTGCGGGAGTTTGTCGTCTAGCACGTGGTGATATTGTACCAATCTGCTCCATAACTGGCTGATGCGGTCGGCTTCGTCACGTTGGGCCGGGCGGATTAGAATATCAGCCATTGGTATTCCGGTGTTGTCTGCCATTTGGGATCTTGCCATTCCGTTGCGCCCAACCCGCGCCAGAAAGCTTGCTCTACCGGGTGAAAGCGGGGAACACCCACCGCCACCGTCGTGATGGCCTGCTCATCGAACCATTGTTGCGCGGCCCGGAACAGATCCCGGCCCACCCCACCATGATAGGTATGAGCGTCCAGCGCGATCTGCGGGATGACGCCGATGCCATCCACCGCGATGCAGGCGATATACCCGATGACATCGCCGCTGGTGTCTTGCGCGACAAAAACACGCCCATCGTGGATGCCTTCTTCGATGCCTTCCCGCCAACCGCCGCTCGTGTGGAGCAAGGGACGGAAGCGAGCATCTGCCTGGGCGAGTATGGTGATCCGCTCACGAAACAGCGCGTTGATCCGGTCGATGTCGTCAGGTTGGGCTGGTCGTATCGTCATTTATCGTTCTAAGTCTGGGTTGTCGATAGAATCAGAATAGCATCGGGGGGGCGAGTTTGCAACCGGTGGTACAATATCCCCATGCAGACACAAATCGAAATCCCAACCCAAGACCTGCCGCTATGGATGCGACAAGCACGCCGCACCGTTGATTGGGGCATCCTGATTGTGTTGTTTTTCAGCGTGGTTGCGGCCTGGCCCTTCATCTTGCAAGAGAGTGTGCCGACCACCAACGCGGCAGAAAATCATGCCTATGCCGTTGCAGAGTATGCCGAAGCCCTGGGCGAACTGCGCCTCTACCCGCGCTGGAGTGCGTCTACCTTATTTGGGTATGGTGCGCCCATCTATAACTATTATCCGCCGGGGTTGTCGTATGTAACTGGCGGGATCGCGGCGGTGTTCATGCCCGATGATCCGATCATCGCGCTACGGCTGGTGATGGTGGGGGCGGTGGCCGCCGCCGGCGCGATGACCTATGTGCTGGTCTTGCGGTTTTCTGGTGCGTTGGCCGGTATCCTGGCGGCCTTGTTGTACGTGTTCAGCCCGTATCTGGGGCATACCGCGCCTTATGTGCTGGGGGATTATCCGTCTGTGCTGGGGATGGCCCTGTTGCCGTTGGGTTTATGGGCGGTCAACCGGGGTATAGAGCGCAATCACCCGCTGGATGTGATGATGGTGGCGGTCTGGTCGGCGGCGGTCGTGCTGACGATCCCGACTCAAGTGGTGGCCCAGGGCGGGGTGGCCCTGGTGTATTGGTTGTGGCTGGTGTTTCGTACCCGGCGTCTGCGTCGCGGCGGGTTGATCGTACTGGCGGTGATTGCTGGCGGGGTGCTGGCGGCATTTTACTGGTACCCGGCCTGGCAAGAGCAAGCCGCTGTCGCTTGGCTTGACTCGACACGCCCGGCAATAGCCGGGTTGTTGCAGTGGCCGCAGGTGATCTTGCCGATGGAACCGGTCGATCTTAACGCGCTGGTGCATCCGGCACAGGTCACCATCGGGCTGAATGGGGTGGTGTTCACGTTGGCGGCGTTGAGTGTGTTTATCTGGTTGCGGCAAGGGTGGGATCATCTGCTGTTTTTGCTGGTGGGCCTGGGGTTGCTGGTGTTGGGGGTGGCGGTCTTCCCGGCGCAGGTGTGGCTTCTTGGCCCGGCATCGTTCTGCCTGGCGGTGGGTGGATCTGCCGTCAGTTTGTGGGGGCCGGCCCTCCCGGTTGAATTCCAGCGGGTGTGGCTCCCGGCGTTGGTGGTGCTGGTGTTGGGGGTGGCCGCGCCGGTCTGGTTGCCGCCCCATTGGCAAGCCGACCTGACAGAGACCGATGCTATCGCCCGGATTCAGTACGAGCAAAGCGGGTATGGGGTGGCGGTCTTGCCGCCGGGTTGGGCCGTGCCGACCACGCTTTCCCCCTTCACCCCGCCCAATAGCGACCTGATCGATAGTTACCGGGATGACCGCCCGGTTCGCATCCCGAATCTGTTACTCACCGGGCAGAAGCAGGCCAGTTACCTGGATGCCGGTACACACTTTGACCGTTACCTGGTGACAGCCCGTGATAACGTGGTCTTTGATGTATTGCGGGCTTATGACCCTGGCTGGCAGGCCCGGCTGGACGGCGAACCGGTGCGTGTGTCGGTCAATGCCGCCACCGGCCTGACGTCGATTGGCGTGCGCCCGACAATCGATGGCTCACTGACAGTCACCCTGGGGCCGACGGAGGCGCGGCGCACCGGCTGGGGGATCACGCTGGGCGGGGTGCTGTTGGGGGGCATCTGGATGCTGGTCGCGCTCCGGCGATTCCAACCGGCAGATCGCCTGGATGATGTGGCGTATATCAACGTGCCGGATGCCCGCCTGTTGACGTTGTTGTGTATTGGTTGGTTGGCCGGGATCATGTTATTTGCGTTGCCCGGCGCGGCGCAGACTCTCTATTCCCGGCCCGGTCATGGCCTGGATGGTTTCGTAGAGATCGGCGCGGAAGCCCCGGTCGGCCTGGCCTTGATCGGTTATGATCGTCCGCGTCAGGATATGGCCTATGCGGTCGGGGAGACAATCGACCTGACGTTGGCCTGGCGGGCGACCCGAACACCGGCCACCGCTTACCGCGTTCAGCTTTACCTGGAGCGGGAGAACAGCGGCGTGCGCTGGGTGCCGACCCCGGCCCAACTGCCAGCAGATTACCCCACCGACCGCTGGAAGCCGGGGCGATATGTGCTCGATACACACACGATCCGGCTGGTTGGCATCGCGCCGGGGACGTACCGGGTGATGGCGGAATTGGTCGATCCGTTCGGGCGGCTGATCCGGTTCAACGACCAGACGACCGACGCGCTTCCCTTGCCGGTTCAGGTCACTGTCGTTGACGATCTCTGAGAAGCCCAGTAGAATAACGGCAGTTTACCCAATGATAAACGGAGCTTAATAATGGCGGACGACGCAAATCTGAGGAAGTTAGTGGGCGAAGCCTGGGGCCTGCACCGGAATTCACAAAACGAAGATGCGATTGCCACGTTTGATAAGGTGCTGAACCAGGATCCCCGCGATATTGACGCACTATACGGTAAGGGCCTGGCCTTGCGGTCGATGGGACAATCGGACAAGGCGATTGAGGCACTCAAGTCTGCTTATGAGGAATCCCGCCGCCGGTTGGATGAACTGCGGGCTAAAAACGAAGCCGACGGCGTAAGTGTCGCCAATAACCTGAGCCTGACCGAAGATGACCGGCTGATGATGTTCATCCGCATGGCCCACCAACGCCTGCATGAACTGGGAGCCGATCTCGGTTACAAGATGGAAACATTCTAGGCGGATGGAAAAACGCGAACGGCTGGAAAAGACCATCTCCGGCGATGCTACCGACCGCGCCCCGGTCGCGTTGTGGCGGCATCTGCCGGGGGATGACCAACGGGCGGCGGATTTCGCCCGGTATACGGTCGGTTTCCAGCGGGCGTATGATTGGGATTTCATCCTGGTGACGCCGTTTAGCGCGTATGGCGTGGTTGATTACGGCGCGTTTACAGTCTGGGCGGGTGCGATTGATGGCGACCGTGAGGTAAGCAAGCCGGCCGTCAGCCGCTCGTTAGATTGGACCAACCTGCGAGTGCTTGACCCGCGCCGGGGAGAACTGGGCCGTCACATCGAAAGCCTGCACCTCATTGACTCCGCGTTGGGTGAGATGGCGGCCAGCACGCCGGTACTCACCACCATTTACAGTCCGCTTGATCAAGCGATGATGCTCGCCGGCCAGGCGCAGACCCTGCATCACCTGCGCACAGAACCGGATCGTCTGCAAAGCGGCCTGAATACACTCACCGAGACGACCCTGCGCTTTATCGAGTCTTTGCGGCGGGCACCAGTCGATGGCATCTGCTATGTGATGTCGAGTGCCAGCTACGCGCTGATGTCGCGGGCCGAATATGCGGCGGAAATCCAGCCGTATGATGATAAGGTGCTGGCCGAGCGTCCGCGTGATTGGTGGTTGACGCTGGCTTCGTTGCCGGGGCCGTTGCCGATGTTGGATCTCGCGGCGACATACCCGGTGCAAGCCTTGCATTTTGATTTCGCCGGGGTGGATCTGGCGCGGTTGCGGGTGAGCTTCCCCGGTGCCTTGTGCGGCGGCTTGACGCGCCCGGCTCATCTGGATGTTGACACCCCCAACGTGACCACCGATGCTGTGCGGACGGCCCTGCTAGAGATGAATCATCGCCGCTTAATCGTCAGTGCCGATGGGCCGGCCAGCTTGCTGACGCCGCGTTCTAACCTGCGGGCCGTGCGCGACGCCGTTCATTAACGAATCGACAAAGGATATAATTTATGTCACATCGAGTCATCGCCGGACGGGCGAAAGGCTTACGACTCCAGATGGTGCCGGGCGATAGTACCCGACCGATCAAAGATCTGGTGAAGGAGTCGTTATTTAACATCATCGGCACCGATATTCAGGATGCGACCCTGCTTGATCTATTCGCCGG
>DAOTTZ010000181.1:0-5042 GCA_034437535.1 Anaerolineae bacterium
TTCAAATTGACCATCGTCATCCACATCTGTTACCGCGATTCCATAATGGAGTTGGCGGGGATTCAGTCGGATACGCGACGTTTGATCGATAAACATAAACATCCTTGATTGATTACATAAGGCTGAGTTTAACATCATCAACCGGACAAACCGAGAATACTCAGCGGATTTTCAGATGCAAGATACCGATCTCTTTGAACCCGGTCGCGGCGAGGAAAGCCCGCGCCTGGTCGTTGGTACGGGCACGGTTGACGAGCAATGACCCCAGGTTCAACTGCCCGGCCCGGCGAATGACCGCTTCCAGCAATTCCGCGCCGACCCCGTGCCGCTGAAAAGTGGGTAAAACGGCCATATCATTGACGATGCCATAACCATCTGTCAGGCCGCGTGCCACACTCAATGCGATGCACCCCACCAGCATACGCGGCTCGGCGTGGGTCTCTGCAACAAATGTTTCCAGTGTCGGGGCTTCCAGCAGGCGCAAGCCGACCGTGCGCCAATGGTCCGGGGTCAAGTTACGATTCGCCGGTATCATCGCCAGCAGGCCGATCACTTCCTCTATATCATCCCGGTGAAACGACCGAATGTAAAATTCTGAGGATGGCGGCTGAGAGGTCACACGGTCGCGCCGGCCATCCCGGCGGAAAGCCAGCCATTCCGCCATGATTTCTCGATGGGTACGAAAAGGCAACAACGGCACATCATCCGGCTGGAAGACACGCGCATCAGCGGCATCATCCCCGGCGCGGAGGGTGCCACCCGTCGGGCGCATCCGGTAGAAGATCATAATTCCACTAACAGGCGGCCCTTCCGGGAAAGAATTAATGCCCATCAGTTCGATGATCTCGACCATTAACCCGGTCTCTTCCTCAGCTTCTCGAATGGCACTTTCTTCCGCGCTTTCGTCGGCTTCTACAAAGCCACTGGGTAACGTCCATTCACCTTGATGCGGTGGATTCTTACGCTGAATCAAGACGATGCCGTCGTCAACCTCGATGAGCAGGCCTACCCCCGGCACCGGATTATGATAATGAACGTAACCACATTCATCGCAGGACGGGCGCGTGCGCCCGCCCTCTTCTCGTTGTGTCAACTCTGCCCCGCAGATGGGGCAATACGTCAGCTTTTTCGCCATGAGCGGCGTTTACATCTCCAGGTAATCCCGTAGTTGACGACTGCGCGTTGGGTGGCGGAGCTTCCGCAGGGCTTTCGCTTCAATCTGGCGGATGCGTTCCCGCGTCACCCCGAAGTGCTTACCCACTTCTTCCAGCGTATGATCCTGACCATCCATCAGCCCGAAGCGCATTTGCAACACTTCGCGCTCCCGGTCACTCAGCACGCCCAATGCCGACCGGATCTGCTCTTTGAGCAATTGACGGCTGGCCGCATCCACCGGCCCCATGATTTTGTCATCCTCGATGAAATCACCGAGCAGACTGCTATCTTCCTGGCCGATTGGCATTTCCAGGCTCATCGGCTCCTGGCTGATCCGCATGATCTTACGCACCTTCTGCGCCGCCCGGCGGAGCTTGCGCTGTAGCCCCGGGTCAAGTTGCGTCCCGTTCTTGCGTAAGAGCTTGATCGCCTCGGTCTCTTCCTGGCTGAGCATGTCCATTTCCAGCGCGACTTGCTCGGCGGATGGCTCTGCCCCTAGCTTTTGCAAGAGTTCGCGTTGGGTTCGCATCAGCCGGTTAATCGTCTCCACCATGTGCACCGGGATGCGAATCGTCCGCGCTTGATCTGCGATGGCCCGGCTGATGGCCTGGCGGATCCACCATGTTGCGTAGGTGCTGAATTTGTACCCCTTGGTATGGTCGAACTTGGCGACCGCCCGCAATAAGCCGATATTGCCTTCCTGGATGAGATCCAGAAAGTTAATCCCGCGTCCCATATAGCGTTTCGCCACGCTGACCACCAACCGCAGGTTCGCCCGCGTCAGGGCTTCTGCCGCCATTTCCGATTTCAGTTCGACCTGTTCAAAATGATACGGCAGATCCTCGACCGACTCTTCGTCTTCGAACAACCAGTGTTCGAATTGTTCCTGTGATGGCATCTGGCCGTCGTGCTCACGGAAGTAAGCACGTAACTGGATCTGCTGGTCGAACGGAAGCAAGAAGATGCCCTGCATCACATCGAACAACCGCCGCGCCAGCTCCGTCCACCGTTCGTCTTTGCCCCAGTCGTTCTGGCGTAGGTAACGTCGCACATAAGACTTTTCGTCGGAGTCCCATTCGCTGGTGACGGATTGCACCTCGTCGATCATATTGCGCATATCAGGCGGGTCGGTCTCATATTCACCGGCGATCTGGTTGACATCAGCCCAATTGGTGGTGATGTGCTGGTAGGCCAACCGCACCACATCAATGAGCTTGGGCAGGCCGTTCTGAAGGTCTTCGCCCTCTTCTACGCTGGCGAGTTGATCCATCAGATCATTGACCAGATTATCCGCCTCGATCTGCATACTCAGCCAGATCTCACGGTTTGTATCTAGCAGGGGCACTTGCCCGATCTCTTTGAGATACATTCGCACCGGGTCATCCGCCATCGAAATCGCGGTGATGCGGGCTTCGTCTTCGCTGTTATCCTCATCGGCGTCGTCGGCACCATCTACCAGTTCCAGGTCGGTGTTGACGCTATCGCCCTCGTCGTCCTCATCATCTTCGTCGTCGTCGAGATCGTTGTCGATTAACAGACTATCGTCATCGTCATCGTCATCGGTGGCCTCAAACTCGTTAATCATGTCACGCAGATCAGAAGACCGTTTACTCTTTTTCTTCGCCATATCATCCTCTACTACTCAATCACTACCCAAACAATTGGCGCTGGTCGTGCAAGGCCGCGTCTAATCGCTGGATTGCCCGTTGGACATCGCGGCTCTGGGTGGCGACCTCCAGCGGTAGGTCGCGCCCTTGCTGGCTTATCTCCATAATGCGGAAGCGTAAATCGTGCATGGTATGCTTCAGGCGCATCTGGCGAATCTCTAAGGCTTTCAAAATAATTTCACGCTCCGGCTTGAGTGTTGGCTGGACGCGCCGCTCGTATTGTTTAACCAGATGGTCGCTATCGGCACCGAAGCGATGATTAACCCGCGTGGACATATCCTCTCCCTCCGACAGCAAGAGCGAGTCCATCTGCGCCATCAGGGCCGGGTCGAGTTCATCACGCAAGAAATCGACCAGATCAGACTGGGCCTGCTTGAGGCCGAACAAAAACATCTGCATCAAAGCGCGATAATCACCGCGTGTAAAATCCCCCACGCCGAAATCAGCCAGCGGCCCGGTCAGTAAGCCGGTGTCATTGTCGGCCAGTTCCCGCAAGCGTCGATTCACCTGATAGTACACCTCTGGATGCAAAAATAGCAGGCGCAGGCATCGCCGTTCCAGCACGTTATCTGGCTCTGCGGCAGTTGGGGCCGGCGTTGCCCCGGTGGGCCGGGCTTTACCGGGTAGTTCCACCGGCGCGAGATCTTCCATATCCTGGATGGCCTGATAGTAAGCATCGTCATCCATATCGCTATCCACCGGCATGGGCGGCGGTGAAGCGGGTAGCGATGGCCGGGGCTTGGGGCGGGGTTGATCGGCTGGTTTTTGCTCATTGGCCCAACGGAGCAATTCTTGCTCCCCGATGCGAAGTTTCATCGCTAACTTTTGCAGATTTTCCTGCCGTTGCAGATTGCTTTCCGACGCCAGCAAGATAGGTAAAATGCGCCGGGCGACCGACTCGCGTTCTTGCAGACTGGGGTCATGGTCTAGGCCATCAGTTTCCATCTGGATCACAAAATCGGCCACTGGCACCGCAGACGCAACCACCTGCTCCCATTGGGCCGGGTTCTCCCGGATCAAGTCGTCGGGATCTTTGGCACCAGGGATTTGTAAAACGCGCATGTCAATCGACAACCGCCCGGCATAATCCGCCGTCAACGTCTCACGGGCGACTTCCAGGCTACGGCGGGTCGCGTTCTGGCCGGCCTCATCCGCATCCAACGCCAGGATGATCTGCTTGGCATAACGCGGTGCAATCAGCTTGAGTTGCGTCTCGGTCATGGCGGTTCCCATCTGCGCCACAACGTTGTAAAACCCGGCCTGGTGCGCCTGGATGACATCCATATAACCTTCGACGATTACCGCTGTCTCACTCTCGCGGATAGCCCGCTTGGCGACATCCAGGCCGAATAAAATCTTGCTCTTATCAAAGACCGGAGTCTGTGGGGAGTTGAGATACTTCGGGTTGTCTTCCGGGTCTAGCGCACGCGCCCCAAAGCCTACCACACGTCCGCGCTCATCACGGATCGGAATCATCAACCGGTTACGAAAGCGGTCGTAGACGTTGCCCTTATCATTCTTGACCGCCAGCCCGACCTCGATGATGTCGCTTTCGTCATAACCGAGTTGCTTTAGTTCATCCAGCATGTTACGCCAACCCGGCGGGGCGAAACCGATCTGATACTTCTCGATGGTCTCCGCCGAAAAACCGCGCTTTTGCATCGCATAAGCCAGCGCATCATGATCCGGCTGATTTTGTGGATTTTGCAAATGCCCCGTGTAGCTATCCGCCGCGACCTGGAGCAACCCGCGCAAAGCGTCTTCCCGCTCGAAGCGTTGTTGCTCTGCTGGTGAGTGCTTGCGGAGTTCAACACCAGCATCTTTCGCCAATGCTTCTAACGCCTCGCGGAAATCCCAACCATTATATTTTTGCGCAAAACTAAACAGATCTCCGCCCTCAGCACAGGCACCGTAACATCGCCAATATTGCTTATCCGGGTCAACAACGAAGGAGGGCGTTTTTTCCGAATGGAAGGGGCAACAGGCTTTATACGTCCGGCCAGCTTTTTTGAGGGGGACATACCGGCTGATGTAATTAACGATGTCCAGCCGCGCCTTGATCTCGTCTGTGTCAGACATGCTATGCCCCGCATCGTATAGTTATGGACTATGTATTATAAGAACGATTGTTTCCCTGTGCAACAGAAGAAGTATCAGAAAATCGTTTGAAATTATCGGTCACAAGGCATCAGGGCGGGCTTTGGTGGATGTAAACGGCAG
>DAOTTZ010000182.1:0-15873 GCA_034437535.1 Anaerolineae bacterium
TTGGGGTCGATGGTGCGCGTTTGCAGGTAGTGTTTGATGTTATCTACCACCAAACCTGCCGGGGCACCCGATGTGTTAAAGCGCGACCCCATACTCGGGTTAGAAAGCAAGAGCGCGGTCATACCGCCGACGTGCGCCGCCGCTGAACTGGTACCGTCAAAAGCTGTTCCGGTGGAATTGCAATTGTTCGGCCCAAGCGGATTCAGGCTGATAGATGTACTGACGCCAGCCGGGGCTACCACCGACGGCTGAATGTTGCTGTTGTTGTCCTGGCCGGTCGGCCCGCGTGAGCTTGACGCTTTGATCGGATAGTGCGCGGACGGATTGGCGCAGACCGCACCCACACTGATTGCCAGATCTTCTGACGCCAGTTCCGTCAGGTCGCCGCCGTCTGGTGTCACAGCTAATTCATCCGACGGTGTGACCGATATCTCAGATGAACCGCCAGAAACCGATACCGTGTAGTTCGCGGTGCTGGCACCGTTAAAGCTGAGGGTGAACAGACAGGTGGTGCCACTACAGCTTCCGCTTCCACCACCCAGGTTGGTGTATTGCACATTATTACCAGCGGCCTGGCTCTGTGACCAGTTGTCTGTATCAAGCGAAAGCGTGGTGCCCACAGGAGTGCCGCTGGTACGCTGTACCGTGATAAGTGTCGTTTCTTCTGCGACAATCGAGACGGTACCGGCACCACTATAGGTGAAGGACGTCGATAAGTTACCACCGGTATCACCAGCGGCCACGATGACCGGAATATTCTGGTTATAGGCTGTTTGTAGGGCCGTCTGGAAGGCACCGTTCGCCCCAAGCGGATCCAGGCCGACCACGATGACATCCGCAGGCGGGAATGACCCGAAACCACTAATTGCCGCGTTCAAAGCCTGGCCGGTGCGGTTGGCATCCTGGGCGCGGTAGCGATAGACATTGGCGTTCGGTGCAATGTCACAGATGACTTCGGCCATCTCAGTACCGGTGGTCGCGGTGCCGAAGCTGGTGCTGGCACCGCCATTAAACCATACCGTGCCCGCTTGCGCGACACAGCTCTGATCGCTGTTGCTGGTGTGACTGCCAAATCCGGTCGAGATAATCGCCACATTGACCCCGACACCGGTTACGCCTGCTTCCGTCCAGGAATTGACGCCCAGAATATCTAAACTGTGCGGGCGTATACTGCCTTCACCGGCATTCGGCTGGCTCACATCTTGCGGAACCGCGCTGGCTTGCTCGAAGGTCGCCACACTGACGAGATCGGCTGGAGTCAGTTCGCCCTGGTCAGCATCCGCTGGACTGCCAGAGGTCGATGAAACAGCTTTTACGGGTAGCGTAATCGCCTGGATCATATCCAGTGCGGCCAGGGCTTCCAGGCTCGAAATCGGCAAGTAAGCTTGCAGATGATCCGGCTGGACATAGATGACCTCGCCGCCAGCCGTTTCGACCAGCGCGATAAAGTCACCCATCGGCCCGTCGGTCGCGTTCCATACGTTGACCGCGATCCGGTCGGCATCATCAAATTCAGCACCGTAGCGTGCCGCGTAGCTCTGCGCTTCTTCGAGTTGATCTGCCGTTGTTAATTCAACGGTATCCGCCAGCACAGTGCCCAGCTTAGCGACAATCTCATCAGCCAGACCGGCATCGGTCTCCGGCGTGATCTCTGGGGTCGCTTCTGGATCCAGTTCTGGGGTTGCTTCCGGATCAAGCGTCTCGATTGGCTCCGGCGTGATTTCTGGGGTTGCTTCCGGATCAAGCGTCTCGATCGGTTCCGGCGTGATTTCTGGGGTTGCTTCCGGATCCAGTGTCTCAACCGGTTCTGGCGTCACGGTTGGATCACCTGGTTCGGTTGGTTCCGGTGTCACTTCTGGATCGAGCGGTTCAACTGTTTCAACGGGTTCTTCTGTTGGAACAGGCGTCGGCACAGGCTCCGGCAGACGTTGAACAACAACGTCATCAAGCCGGACTTCGCCGGTATTGGCCGCACCGCTACTAAACGCAATCGCACCGGATAGGAGCGGTTGCGGATCAACATAATTGATTTGTTCCACACCATCGACCGACGCCGTAATCGCGCCGCCCGAAGCCGTGAGCGAAAGGGTATACCATGTCATCGGCGGTGGCGTCACCGGATCTGTTGTGACCGGTACGACGACCCCCACCGCCAGCACCGTCTGATCCTTATAGAGCGTCAAGCCGCCAGTTGCATCCAGGGTCAGTGTATAGCTCTGTATGCCTGACCGGAACGCGACGGTCGCGCTGTTACCCGGTGCCAGGCCAATGCGTGCTACCAACGAGACATGATCCCATATCACACCATTGATAAGAGCCGTTTCGTTGGGTGCGCTGGTACTCAAGTAGCCGTTACCGGCCTCGTCCAGCACACTCCAGCCCGGCGTCAGCATCCACCCGGTGGTATTGCCAGTGGTAAAATCACTGGCGAAAAAGTCCAGATTGGGATCTAACGTCACCGTCGGGATCGGTGTTTCGGACGGTACCGTCGTTGCGGTGGGTGTTGGTGTTTGGGATGGTTCTGCCGTCGGGGTGTTCACTGGCGGCAGGGGTTCCGGTGTGGATTCCTGCGCGGTGGCTCCCGAAGCGGAACCAAGACTTATGACTAATATAAGCAACACAACACCCCACAGAACACGTGAGGCTTGGGTCAATCTACGGTATGACATGATCGCTCCATGAATAAGCGGATTGGTTAATCTCACCCTATCATTGTAGCAGATCTTACATTGATCTACGTCTTAAGACAGGGTACTTTGGTATGGAATAACGAAGAAAGATGACAAATGTTATGGGCAAAATCTTGTTATAACAAGTCTCTGACAATTGTTTGCCTATGCTATCCCCCGCGTGTTTGGAAGAAACCAACCGTTAGTTTTCGTTATAGTCGCTTGATGGCACGTTATTCACATTTCCCTGAGTTGTCGTTCTGCATTACGGCGGCGATAGCCGACCGGCGGCGGCACCGGATGATCTCCATAATAATTGACAATCCGCGCCAGATAGTCTCGTAGAGGCGTGTAGGTCAGGTTTAATTCTGCCTTGCTCCGCTCATTACGCAGTTCAGACATCCACAAGTCACTGAACGGTGAGCAATCCGGCAGGAAACCGCGTGCTTCTAGCGTATCACGAGGAACAAACTCGATATTGGGTACCGCCCCCATAATCTCCGCCAGGGTTTGCAAAAACGCGGTAATGCTGATCGTCTCATCCTGAGAGATGTTATAAGCGCGGCCTTTGTAATCATCCATCTCGATCAAGCGGGTGATGGCCGTGACCACATCCCCACTATAGACGTGCCGAAGCGGATAATTGGGTGTCTCCGGCACCAGGATCGGCCCGCCGTCCTGCAAGCGTAAAATATAGCTATATAACCGGTGGAATGAATCACGCTCACTATTGACCATCGGCAACCGTAAGGAGTTATAAGGAAAGCCTGTGTGCTGGTGCGCGTTAATCAACACATCTTCGACCGAACGCTTTTCGATACCATACCGCCACTCGGCATGATCGTATGTGTTTTCTGCCGGTTCCGGGATGAGCGGTCCATCGTAATCATCTTCATGATACGGACGCTCGGCTCCATCCCGCACCAGGTACACCTGCCCGGTACTGATGAAGATGTACCGCTCGACCTGACCCTGTAACAAATCCGCGATGGTCTCGGCTTCGTAGGCTTTATAGAGTGTCATATCAACCACCACATCGAACTGCCGCCCGATGAGCGCACGGCGCAACTGTTGCGCGTCGGTACGATCACAGCGCAAACGCGCAACGTAATCAGGCAAGTCGTCCGGCGTCACACCCCGGTTCAACAATGTAATATGGTGACCGTCGGCGATCAAACGGCGTGCTAAAAAATAACCAATATTTCTTGTACCACCGATAATTAGAACATTTTTAGTCAAATGAAATTATCCTTTTGGCCTCTACTATAAAAATTCTATCAGAATTTTCTCTAAATTTTGCTCTTTTCTTACATGATTCGGATATGATACAAAGGGTTGATACGAGATAATTATGAGGAAAGTGTGTTATGCCTGTCTATACCTATCGTCGTGAAGATGGCACCACGTTTGACATCCGGCAAAAGTTTGCTGACGAACCGCTAAGCCAGGATCCAGAAACGGGTCAAAAAGTCGTGCGGGTTGTGCAGAGTGCCGGGGTTATTTTCAAGGGGTCGGGTTTTTATGTGACGGATAGCAAGTCTGCATCCAAATCAGCTAAAAGCACCACCACCCAGAAAGACAGCACCAGCACAGAAAAGGCCGCTGACGATAAAAGTACCAAGACCGAGAAGACCAACAAATCCGATAAGAGCGAATCGGCGAAATCTGCCTAAACAAAAAACGACCGCACACCGAGCGGTCGCTAGCACCCAAAAGATAAACCGCCGCCCAGCCGGACGACGGTTTTCTATTTATAGCTGGAAGCCCCCGGTGACTCGCACAACTTTTTGTTGATAGTTGTTGACGTATTCCAGCAATTGGTCATGTAGATCTGACCATTCATCGCTATCCAAAACACCCTGGATCGCGTTCAGGTCATCCGCGACAGCTTCCGCCATAATCTGCGGTGTATCCGACGTGCGACTATAGACAGTGTACCAGGCCCATGTCGTCTTGATGCCGAGCTTATTCACCCCAGGGAGCCACTCGCGCACCACAAATTCAAAGTACTCCTGATCTTGCCCGTCTTTAATGTCCCAGTTCATTAACAGCTTAACACTCATCAGTCATTGTGCCCTTCTATCCTGTGAACGTCAACCAAAATACCACGCTTGCATTAAGATTGTATTTGCGGTTGAAGCACGACCACTTGAGGTTGCTCTGGCAGGCTGGTCGTCGTAAGGCGCAAGCTGTCCTCCTCGGTCACTTTGCTAACACCCATCGCCTTGAGAAACTTCTCGACCGGATCCAGTTCAATCGTTAAATCAGGAAGATGATATTGCATGGGCACGATAAAGTTCGGCTCGATCATCGCGATGACCTCTGCCGCTTGATTCGCGGTGAGGCCCTGCCCGCCGCCGACTGGTACCAGTGCGGCATGGACATCACCAATCTGCTCGATGGTCGATTGCTCTGGGATATGGTTTAACGTCCCCAGGTGGACGGCCTTCACCGGGCCATACTGCACGACATGTGCCACGTTGTATGTCATCTGGCCGCTGGCCTCGTCGTAAGTATGAAGCGGAATCGCATAGATGAACACCCCGCCAATCTCGTACTCACCAGGGCCACGCAAAACGTAAGTATGACCTTTTACCGCATCAATGTTGTTGAACTCGACGGCATCATGGCTGATCGTCACCACATCCCCGCGAAAGCTGGGTGGCGGCAATCCCAGCGTGTCTCCATATGGATCGGCTACAACCGTCGTCTGGCTCCGCTCGGTAAAACGGAAGCAATTCATCCCATACCAGGCTATATCTAACGCCATATCAATTTGACTCCTTACGGTCTTCAATCGCCACTGACGATATTCTGTGCTAGACTGACACTATATTTTAGCATACTTTCGATCATCTGTGCGACGCATACAAGACTGGCTAACCAATGTAGACCTGTGGCTGTATACGGCCTTTGTGCTGATTCTGATTGGCGTTGTGACCGTGACAGTCTGGCGGGCGGAAAACTTATCCAGCGAGCCGATCCCACCGCCGCCAACGGCCCGCCCAACACAACTTGCAATCGCCGCTGAGCCAGCCCACACCAATACCCCGGTCATAGAGTCAACCGCAGAGCCAACCCTGCCAGCCTCACAGACGCCGCAACCATCGCTAACCCTAACACCAACAACCGTTGAGATCACCCCGGAACCGACACCAGAGCCAATCGGCATTTTGTTCCACGATGTCACAACCGGCGAGACACTCGACGCGATCTTACAACAGTATGACATCACCCTGGACGCCCTGGCGGCGTTCAACGATCAAGCCCGGTTGATTCCGTTACGGGTCGGCCAGCGGTTGGTCATTCCCCTGCGCCCGGCTCAGGTCGAACAGATTCGCATCGAAGCCACGCCGGAAATCACCCCGCCGGGTCGCACTGATCAAGGGATTCAGGCGGTCGCCATCGCCCCGCCAGACCGGACACTTAATGGATTACCGCTGACTCAATTTGTCATCCTGCCGGAAGATACCCGCACCACCGTGCGCCAGATCTATCAAACCGGGCAATCCCTGGGCCGGAACTCTGCCGCATTTTCTAAGCTGGGGGATAGCACCATCGAAAACCCGTACTTCCTGGCACCGTTCGACCGGGAAAACTATACCCTGGGAGATTACAGTTATCTCCAACCCGTCATACAATACTTTACCGGCTCCCACGAGCGCGATAGCATCGCGGTGCGTGTCGGGCTACACACCTGGTCGGTCATGGATCCGATGTGGGCAGGTGGGCCATGCGAACCGGGCGAACACATGCTGACGTGCGAATTCCGCCTGCATAACCCGGCGTTTCTTTTCATCCGCCTGGGGAGTAATGATGCCGGGGTACCGCGCTCGGTAGAGCGGAGCTTGCGAGAGATCATCGAATATTGCATTGCTCAGGGCGTGGTGCCGATTTTGGGTACTAAAGCCGACCGTTTCGAAGGGCCAGCCAACACCAACAATGAGATCATCCGCAAGCTGGCGGACGAATATAACGTACCGCTATGGGATTACGATCTCGTCGCGGCCACCATCCCTGGGCGTGGATTGACGGGTGACCGCGTACACATGACCAACTTTTCCCCGGCAGATTACACCCGGCCCGAAGCCTTCCGGCGGGGGCACCCGGTGCATAACCTCTCTGCTTTGATGATGCTGGACGCCCTCTTGCCGGTCGTCAGTGGTCAACCGTAGACTCATCAGCGCGTTAAAATCCCCTATAATGCGGGATAAATAAGCGACTTAATCAAAAGGATAACCGATGCGCGGGATCATTCTGCTCCTGAGCTTGTTCACCCTGGCCGCCTGTACGCTCTCTTCCAGTACCGAAGATCCACTGCCGGAATCGACAGCGGTCAGCGTAGAGCCGACGATCACCCCAGGTATGACCGTCACCCCACGCCCAACCACAACCCCACTCCCGGTGAATACACCCGCCCCACAATGCACCCGCCGTATAGACTGGTTCACGTACATTGTCCGGTCAGGCGATACCCTGGCAGACATCGCCGAACGCGCCAACACAAATGTGCAGGCCCTGGTTGATGGAAATTGCCTGGCGAATCCTGACTTACTGACGACCGGCCAGCAATTACTGGTACCACGCCTACCCGCAGACCCGGCCAGCCCAACACCGACCAACACACCGCCACCGGCCTTACGTGCCCCGGTGAACTTCGCGCCGGTTCAAGCCGTAGAGGCGGGCGTCGTCTTGCTGGAGGCCAACAGCAACACCCAGATCGCATGGACAGATCTACCAGGCGGGACAGTGGAAGTACGCTTTTACGCGCTACAGGGTGCCAGCCGTCTCTTATTGGGGAGTGACACCAGCGTCGGTGATGGCGTAGCGACCCTGGTGTATCGCGCTGGATCTGCCGGGCCACTGGGGGATGTAATCGCCGAAGCCCTGGATGCTGGCGGCAATCAGCGCGGCCAGAGCCAACCGCGTGAGGTACGCATCCTGCCGGCGGTGCCGCGCACGGGTGGTGTCGGCATCACCCAGACATTGGCCGGGGATGCTGGCAATGTGTCGCTCTTGCGCGGGGCCAATGCGACCCTGACCTATGTCAATGCACCCTCCGGCATAACCCGTGTTCGCTTCTTCCTCACCGAGCCAGACGCACAACCTGAACTCATCGGCCTGGATGACAACCCGCAAGATGGCTGGCGTGCCAACTGGACGATCCCGCCGAATCTACGGGGTGACGTGGTAGCGCGGGCTTATGACAGCGGCGATAATATTATCGGTCAGAGTTTCCCGCTGGGGGTAGGCTCCGGGCCGCCACCGGGCCAGGGATGCCAGTTACGCATCAACGCGAGCATTAATTACTTTGCAGATCCCAACACCGAGCAACAACCAGCCATCGGGAGCCTGAACGCGAACGATACAGTTGAGGTCGTCGGGCGCAGTCTGGCGGGCTGGTGGGCGTTTGACCCGACAGGCGCAACTGATGTCGAAGATCTGGCCTGGATCAACGAGAATGCAGATGTAACCGAAGGGGCAAATTGCTAGCGGATGTGGTATCGTTGTGGAAAATGAAGAATTAGGAGTTTTGTTGATGATATTCGATTACGATACCAAGACCCAGACCATGATCGACCACCTCAAGCGGTTCATGGACGAGCACATTTATCCTAATGAAGCACGTTTCGAAGCCGCCATCGGGCAGAATGGCAACCGCTGGACGACGCCGGACATGATAGAAGATTTGAAGGCCAAAGCACGGGCCGAAGGATTGTGGAATCTTTTCCTGCCGGAAAGCGAATATGGGGCCGGGCTGACCAACCTGGAATACGCGCCCCTGGCCGAAGAGATGGGCAAGGTGCTATGGGCCTCGGAGGTATTTAACTGCTCTGCACCTGATACCGGCAACATGGAAGTGCTGGAACGTTATGGTAATGAAGCCCAAAAAGAACGCTGGCTCAAGCCATTGTTAGCCGGCGAGATCCGCTCCGCATTTTTGATGACCGAGCCGGATGTCGCGTCTTCCGATGCGCGGAATATTGGCACATCCATCATACGGGATGGCGACGAGTACGTCATCAACGGGCGTAAGTGGTGGTCATCCGGCGCGATGAACGATCATTGTAAGATCTGGATCGTGATGGGCAAGACCGACCCGGAAGCCAGCACCTACACCCAGCAAAGCATGATCCTGGTCGAGCCGGACACCCCCGGCGTAGAATTCGTGCGTCACCTGAACGTGTACGGCTATGACGACGCGCCACACGGCCATGCGGAGATCATCTTAAACGATGTGCGTGTGCCAGCGGAAAACATCATCCTGGGTGAAGGACGCGGTTTTGAGATCGCACAGGGTCGCCTGGGGCCGGGGCGCATTCACCACTGTATGCGGACGATTGGCGCGGCAGAGCGTGCGCTCGACCTGATGTGCCAACGGTTGATGAGCCGTAAAGCCTTCGGCCAGCGGCTTTCTGATATGACCTTGTGGCAACAGCGGGTCGCCGAAGCGCGTATCGCCATCAATCAAGCCCGTTTGCTCACGCTGGATGCCGCCCACAAGATGGATACCATCGGCAACAAGGGTGCCCGCGCCGAAGTCGCGATGATTAAGGTCACCGCGCCACGCATGGCACGCGAAGTCATCGACATGGCGATCCAGGCCTTTGGCGGGGCGGGTGTCTCTCAGGATACCAAGCTCGCTTACCTTTTCGCCCAGATCCGTACTCTGAGCATCGCCGATGGCCCGGATGAAGTTCATAACCGCACCATTGCCCGCCTGGAATTCAAGAAACACCAGCAATAACGATGACTGATCAAGCGATGACAACAGGACTCAACCCGGACGCGCTGGAAGCCTATCTGCACGAGCATGTGGATGGCTTCCAGGGTCCGCTGGAAATTCATGCTTTCGAAGCCGGCCAGAGCAACCCGACCTATAAGTTAGAGACTCCAGGGCATACTTACGTCCTGCGGCGGAAACCGGATGGCAAGTTGTTGCCGTCCGCCCATGCCGTAGACCGCGAATACCGGGTCATGCACGCCCTGGGGCAGACTGATTTCCCGGTGCCGCGCATGTATCTTTATGCCGAAGAACCCGATGTCGTGGCGACACCGTTTTACATCATGGATTTTGTGGTCGGGCGCGTCTTCTGGAATGCACGCCTGCCAGATCTGACACCCGAACAACGCAGAGATGTGTTCGACGCGATGAATGAGACAATGGCAAAGCTCCACGCCATCGCCCCGGCAGATGTCGGACTGGAAGATTACGGTAAATCCGGTAATTACTTCGCCCGGCAGATCGGACGCTGGTCTAAGCAATATAAGGCCAGCGAGACCGAAAGCATCGAGGCGATGGATAAGCTCATCGCATGGTTGCCGGAAAACATCCCGGCGGATGACGAGACGCGCATCATTCACGGGGATTTTGGAATGCATAATTTGATGTTCCACCCCACAGAAACACGCATCGTGGCTGTGCTTGACTGGGAATTGAGCACATTAGGGCACCCCATTGCAGATTTAACCTATAATATGCTTCCCTGGTATGGGCCGCATGTTGAGGGAATCATGGCGAGCTTCGAAGGGCTGGATCTAACCGCGCATGGGGTACCTTCTTTTGATGAATACGTCAACCGTTACTGCGAGATCAGCGGGCGGCCCCCGCTGGAAAATCCCGGCTTTTACCGGGCGTATAACCTGTTTCGTATTGCGGCTATCTTGCAGGGGATCGTCGGGCGGGCCTTACAGGGCAACGCCAGCAACCCGAACGCCTTGCAGATGAGGCCCTACGTCCACCCATTAGCGGAGCGCGGCTGGCAAGAAGCGCAATCTGCGGGTGCTGTGTAACCTTATACGGGGTGGAACCAGCCCGGTTCCATCTCGTCGTTCGTCGGCTTAATCTGCCAGCAATGCCACTGTGTCGCTTTCGTCCCAACTGTATTCCATCAACTCCGCCGTGAAGCGGGCCTGTTCCACACCGTGTAACTTGGCGATGATGTGCAACGCCATGTCAATCCCGGCGGAGATACCCGCCGATGTGACGACGTGACCGTTATCGACAAACCGTCGATCCCGGTGCAAGGTGACGGTCGGCTCAAGTTCTGCCAGCGTATCGAACACCGTATGATAAGTCGTCGCGGCGAGGTCTTTCAGCAGGCCGGCTCTCGCCAGGATAAATGCACCCGTACATACCGAAAGCACCTGCTCTACCCGGCGGGCCTGGGCCTGCACCCAGTCAAGAATCCGTTCGTTGTGCATAGCGGCGCGGGCACCCTGTCCACCGGGGATCAAGATGATGTCCGGCGGCGGGCAAGTCGCCAGCGTATAATTCGGCTGGACGAGCAGGCCATTACGGGCAGAAACTAACTTGGCGGTCTGCGCGACGGTGTAGACGTTGAACAGATGCGTGTCATGGTCGTTAATGTCACGAGTTACTGCGAAAACCTCGAACGGCCCGGCGAAATCCAGCACCTCAGCATCATCGAAGATCATAATGGCGACGTTACGAGTCACGGTTGTTTGTCCTTTTCTGGTCGATTACAAAGCGCAAGAGCGCGGCTAGATCCGGCCTGAGCAATTTCTCAGCGTCTGCTGGTGGGGCCGTCATCACACCCCGCACAACTTCTCCACCGGCGGGCATGGTCGGTTCTGTTACGATTTCTACCTGAGCGTAGCAAACCAGTCGCCAAAAATCCGGATGCGGGAGATGTGGACGATACGGTTCCTCTAGCCGAGAATGGCACCACCATCCACCTACCAGTCCCAGTGGTGAGACGAGCCGCGCACCGGCCTCTTCGCCCAGTTCGCGCCGGATCACCGCCTCAAACGATTCACGCGGTTCCAGGGTGCCGCCGGGAAATTCGGTATAAGTACCCGCATGGTCAATTGCCTGGAAATGCACCAGCAAGACTTCCTCGGCGACAAACGGCACCAGTGTTACATTGCCAATTTGCTCGTCCGGCGGGAGTGATTCCAGCTTATAGAAGCGAACATCCAGAATGTCGCCCCAGGTTGCCGGTTGGAATAGTGCAGAAAACGGCATAGTAAAGGTTCATTTATAGAGTGATAACAAGCTCTGTAATCTATGATAACCTGTCATCAAGGTTTCGCAAGTAATCTTTAGAAGGGAACTGGTGTTGACCCGCCACTTAATCCTCTGCTCCATCATATGCCTGTTAACCTGGAGTGGAATCACGCAATCCTATGCCCAAACGGAAAGCACCTGTGCTGTAGACGAACTCAGCACCTATGCGGATCTTCCGGCGGGGAGTGACCCGGTGACGTTGGCCCTCAGCGAAGGGCTGACCCTCATCCCAGAACGGGATGACGCACTCGAAACCCTCCCCACCGGGATGTTTACGAGCGCACAAGCGGTCACCTTCCACCAGTTCCCAGATGCGGAAGCCCCCGGAGCCGGGCAACTTCCTGCCGGTCAGACGATCACAGTCTACGGGCAGACGCCTTCTGGCGCGTGGTATCGCTCGGCTCTGGGTTGGCTCCCCGCAGAATCCGGCACATTGGCCGCTGGGGCAGATGCCCTGATCGTGATTGACGAGATCATCGACGCCTACCCGATGCGCAATCAAGCCTTTAAGCTGATTGTAGAAGATTACCTGGCCTGTGAAGATCAACCGCCGACGCTTACCATCACCACCCCGGCAGATGCCCCCGCCAACCTGATGATAAACGGTGTAGAAATCCGTGCCATCGGGACGCTACGCATCACCATCGCGCCGGATAACAGCCATTTGACGATCATGCGAGAGACAGCCGATGGTCTGCTGGTGTGGGAAGATAACATCGTCACCCTGGACGCTGAGACGGCGGCGGTGGTCGTCCGGCTCGATGAACTGGGGGATGCACCGCGCCGCTCTCGGCTGGAAAGCGTCTACGGTGGCGACGCCGGACGCCGCACACTGGAACCCGTATTTCACTACCTGTTGATCGGCCCGGTGGCCGAAGACCAACCCAACCGCGTGTTCTTCCAATGGGAGATTAGCAACGCGCCGAACGGCGTCGAATACGTGATCGACGGGGGCAAAGCGTGGGAAACCGCCCCGGCCCAAACTTTCTATCTTGAGGTCGAAGTGGTGGATACAGTCCGCGACATTACCTTGCGCGTCCTGCACAACGACACCTACATCTACCAAACCGTGCAATTCGGCATTCCGGTTACAGGGGTCATCTTGCACGACTTCCAACAATAGGTTATGCGTCCGCCAGGGTTTAATAAACCCGGCGGCTTGATAACAGCGTTCTGTACAGCATGATTCGGGCGTGGCAAAGGTGCCGCGCTCGTTTCATGACTCAAGATAAGCCAGAACACGGCGCGCCGCCGCTTGCCCCTGCTGGATGCGCTCATCTAACGTGGGCGGGGCGGTCGTCGGCACGTAATCACTGCCGGCCAGGGCCACCCCCGGCGGCAACAAAGCCTGAATCGTCGCCATCGTGCGGGGATGATCGCTTTGCCGCCACATCGCCGGGTCGGATTCCGGCCAGGTAGCGATATGATCGGCATCCGGGTTAAGCGGCCAGCGTAACAGGGCCGCCAGTTCGCCTACCGGGTCATCGGGTAAGTCGTCCGGCTCAAAGCGGAGGCCCGCCTGCAACACACTCCCCTGCTCCCCCGGCAGACGTGCGGCATGTTCTACCTGTGTAATTTCCATCACCGGGCTATCTTGTGGGTACATGATATTGAGATCGGTTTGACCGGCATAGCCGACCGACACCCGCGTGATCGTGTCATAACGGTAATCCAACAACTGATAACTAATCTCCGGTGTGAGTGTGTGGAAAAGCCGCTCAGCATAACGGGCTGGTGCGGTGACGATCAAACCGCGTGCATCCAACAGAATACCGTTTTCCAGGCAGATCGAATAGCGAGTCGCATCCATCATGCCCAATGTGCTGACCGCCATTCGAGTCATCACCGGCGCGGTAAGCCGAGCCGCTAGCGCGTCGATCAGACCGCCAGCCCCCGCCTGGAATGCCAGCTTACCCTGGGTCGTCATCAAGACTTGATCGACTAGATCCAAAGATTTCAGATATGCCTCAAATGAGGTCGGATCCGCCAGGGGATAACCCATCGGCCCGCTATCAAAGCGAAAATCATTAACCGTCACCGTCTGGATGCTCCCCCCCAGGCGCGGTTTCACTTCGATCAACGTATAGGCCACCCCGGCCTGTTCCAGTTCGTAAGCGGCGGCCAGCCCGGTCAGGCCACCCCCGACGACAACCACATCACGCATCCACTATTCCTTCCGATATTCAAGCACTTGGTTTTTTGTTATGATGCGGTTGATGATAGCAAACAAACCTGAGAAATCGCTCACACAGTTGAGTAAGGACGTGTCATGAGTGACCATATTCTGACAATTGATGTCGGTACCCAGAGCGTCCGCGCCCTGATGTTCAATACAACGGGTGCGTTAATCGCCAAGCACCAGATCCACATCGAGCCATATTATTCTGATCATCCCGGCTGGGCAGAGCAAGACGCGCTGGTATTCTGGCAGGCAATCGGTGAAGCGTGCCAGGCATTATGGCAAAAGGCCGATGTCCAGCCGTCGATGATCGCCTGTGCCGTGCTGACGACTCAGCGCGGCACCATCGTGCCGGTCGATGCACAAGGCGCACCACTCCGCCCGGCCATTAGCTGGCTGGATCAACGCCGGGCGACCGAGCTACCCTCCTTGAGCCTGAAGTGGCGGTTCTTGCTTATGCTGGCCCAGGCCACCGACACAGTACGGTACTTCCAGCAAGAAGCAGAGGCCAATTGGCTGGCGCAACACCAACCCGATGTGTTGGCGAACACGCATAAATACCTGCTCTTAAGTGGATACCTGGTTTATAAGCTCTGTGGCCGCTTTGCCGATAGCGTCTCCGCCCAGGTCGGGTATGTACCCTTTGACCAGAAGACCCAAAGCTGGGCCGATGGCAATAGCTGGCAATGGGAAGCCCTGGCCGTCACGCCGGAGCAAATGCCGGACTTGGTGCAACCGGGCGACCAGATCGGCACGCTGACAGCATCAGCCGCCGAGCATACCGGCTTACCAGCCGGCCTGCCGCTGGTCGCCGCTGGTGCCGATAAAGCCTGTGAGATCCTGGGCAGTGGTTGTATCACGCCGGAACTGGGTGCGCTGAGTTATGGCACCACCGCCACCATCAACACGACGCATGAAAACTATGTCGAGGTGATCCCGCTGATCCCGCCCTACCCGGCGGCGATCCCCGGTCGCTTCAGCCTGGAAGTGCAGATCTTCCGGGGGTACTGGATGGTCAGTTGGTTTAAGCGTGAGTTCGGCCACCGAGAAATGCGGATCGCCGCTGACCGTGACATCGCACCGGAGGCCCTGTTCGATGATCTGGTACGGGCAGTACCACCAGGATCTGAAGGCTTGATCCTACAGCCCTACTGGACACCCGGCATCCGTGTGCCAGGGCCGGAAGCACGCGGCGCAATCGTCGGTTTTAGCGATGTTCACACCCGCGCCCACATTTACCGCGCCATCCTGGAAGGCATCGCTTACGCACTCCGCGAAGCGACCGACCGCACCATCAAACGAAGCGGCGTCCCGATCACAGAATTGCGTGTGAGTGGTGGCGGCTCTCAGAGTGATGCGGCCATGCAACTGACGGCGGACATCTTCAACTTGCCAGCCGTCCGACCGCACACTTTCGAGACCTCCGGCCTGGGGGCGGCCATCAATGGCGCGGTCGGGATGGGCCTACACACGGATTATCCGGCGGCGGTGCGGGCCATGGTGCGCGTGCGCGACCGCTTCGAACCCGTCGCAACAACCCATGCCATTTACAATGATCTGTATCATAACATCTACACGAAGATGTATAACCGACTCAAACCATTATATCGTACCATGCACCAGCGATAAATCTTACTTACGGTGCCAGTTCCCATCATCGCCTTTTTCGTATTCGTTCTTCACAGCAGACCAGGCGACGCGGTGTGCGGTCTCCTCGCGGGAAGCATCGCCTCGGCGGTCGTCTGGATCTTTGTACTGATCCCACGCGCTATTAAACGCTTCCTTATAGATCTCCTGTGCGTGCTTGGGTAGATTGTCGCGCACGCTATCGGGCAGTTGCTTCAGACTATCGTAAGGCATTTGTCATCCTCCATCCTAAGTTTATTGGCTCTTTGGGATCTCGCGTGGTAAGCGAGAAATGTAATGTGTTTCGTTAGGCGAACAAGTGAAAGCCTTCAAGGTCAAGAAAAATGCGTTGAAAGACCCGCCGAACA
>DAOTTZ010000183.1:0-40536 GCA_034437535.1 Anaerolineae bacterium
TGCTGGTCATCACCGGCGACAGCTACCGTGCCCGCAACCGCCAGGTAACCCAGCCTGAACCGGAGGTGACGATGGCCCCATAGCCGTTTTGCTCCAGTTGGAGATTAGTCCGGTGGTGGTCCCCTTTAGCCGTAAATCGGTGGTATCCTCCCAGGCGGGACTTGACAGCAAGCGCTGGCGACCTTCTTGCTGTTGATAAGCTTCGCGTCCGGCGGCTTCCAACTGTGGCACCTCTACACCCTGAGCGCGATCCAGGCGATCTTCGGTGTGTTCCAGGGGCCGGCGTTGCAAGCGTCGATTACCATGCTCGTGCCGGACGACCAGCGCGACCGCACCAACGCTATTCAACAATTGGCCGGGCCACTGGCCGGGATCATCGCGCCGGGGGTGGCGGCGGGCGTCTTCGCGGTGGCTGGTGTAGAAGGCGCGATCTTGCTCGACCTGTTCACCTTTTTCATCGCGACAGCGGCCCTCTTCCTCGTACACATCCCACGCCCGACACTAACCGCCGAAGGTCAGGCGATGCAGGGATCGATCTGGCAGGAGATGAAAGGCGGCTTACGCTACTTATGGCAACGCAAGCCGATCTTTTACATGATGATGTATGTCTCTTTGGTGAACTTCTTCGTGGGCGGCGTCATGCAGTTGATGACGCCCTATGTGCTGGCACGTACCGGCAATGACGAACTGGCACTCGGCGTCATCCTCAGCTTGTTGAACATCGGGGGTCTCATCGGCGGGATCATCATCGGTGTATGGGGCGGCACCCGCCCACGCATGTATACCATCCTACCCGCCCTCTTGATCTCTGGTGTGTATCTGACATTCGCCGGCATGAGCCAGAATCCGATTGTCATCGGCATTATGGTCTTCCTGTTCATGCTCCCGTTACCGATGGTCAACGCGCCGTTTATCTCGATCTTACAGCGCAAAGTGGCCCCAGATGTGCAGGGCCGGGTCTTCGCCGTCCTCGGTCAGATGTCGCTATTGCTCACCCCACTGGCTTATTTGATCGTCGGGCCGCTGGCCGACCAAGTCTTCGAGCCAGCCGTCAACACTGGGGGCTGGGCGGCCTTTGCACCGTTTGTCGGCAGTGGATTCGGATCTGGTATGGGGTTGATGTTCGTTAGGGCGGGTCTCGTGGTCGTGGTTAGCACGCTGGTCATCGCCGCTATCCCGATGATCCGCAATATGGAAGCACTCTTGCCGGATTACGTGCCGGAAGCACCGCCGGAACCCATCACGACAGAGGATGTGGACGTGATCCCGACATCTGACGGGGCAACGGCCTAATCCTGCTCATCGTCGGCATCGTCGGGCTTCGGCTTGATCTCATCCGGGATGTCGATCTCGTGCTTATCCCGGATGTCTTCCTCATCCGGGATAAGCGCGTCGGGCGTAGCCCGTTCGATGGTCTCAATCTGTTCGGTTTGCATGTTCAGCAGATAGTCTTCGTTCATCTGGTTGATCTGGCGGATGGGGAACGGGTCGATCCCGCCAGACCGCGCCCCCATCATCTGCTGGATGGCGACAAGTTCCTGCGTGGTGACTGCCGTCATGGTGCCCATCTCGTTGTCGTCATCACGGGTACCGAAGGCTCGATGAAATGCAATCCGCTGGAATTGCACACTAGACATGTTCGCCACCAGGAGCGCGTTCGGGTTGAACCCACGCGGGAGTAAGTCTTTCTGACGGATCAGCAAAATACTGAAGAATAAGATGCTCACGCCCACCCACTGGAAGGTCGTCAACCGTTCGCCCAACACCAGGAACGCCAGCAACAGCGCGACCGCAATTTCCATAATCGCCACGATAGCCGTCTGCATCCCACCCATAAATTTGACCTGGGCGAACATCGCCAACCGGCTGAGGGCCGTCGTCACACCGAGGATCGCAATCGGCGGGAACGCGGCCTGGATCACCGAGGCGGTTAGCGGTTCCCCCACCGCCAACCACACCATCGTCACGACGACGGCCATCGTAGACAGGATATACAGCGTGACGGTGGGGGCTGGCATCTCGTAGAGGACGTACTGGCTAAGAACGACCGTCCCGGCGAACATCAACGCGCTACCCAGCATCAAGCCGACGCCCATCCAGTTTACCGATTGACTGTCAAACCCGGTAATCATCGCTACCGCCACCAGGGCCAGCCCAACCCGAATCATGGTGCGGGCATCGGCCCGCTGGCCGCCAAAGCGCGAGATCATCACGGCGAAGACCAGGTACATGCCGTTGAGCAATTGCACTAAAGACGCATCCAACAGGCCCAAGCCGCCATAATAAAACAACGAGCCGATGCCGTTCACCGCGCCAATGACCACACAGCCTAACAACCCTGCCGGGTAGATAAAGACATACTTCCGAAAGAACAGCAGATAAACCGCCCATAACATGGCGACTGCTAACACCGTGCGGATGGCCGCAACCGCGAACGGATCGGCATCGGCATTGATGGCTAGCTTGCCGAAGATCGGCGACATACCGAGGAAAATCGGTGTGGCAAATGCGGCGATTACGCCGGTCGCCGGTATGGCAGGAGACCGTCTCATGACGACTTTTCGGTCTGGTTCATCGTTTTGAGTTTGTACTGACGGCGTTCTGTCCGCAGTGGCATCGAGACATAAAATGCACAGCCGGGCAGGTTATCCGGGTCATAGCCAGCACTTTCTACCCAGATCTTCCCACCATGCGCCTCTACCACGCCACGCGACAACGAGAGGCCCAGGCCCAGGCCGCCCCCCATAAACGCGGTCTTGCTGGTGCTATGCAGGCTGGCATCACTCGTCGTGTGGAATTGATCGAAAACGGCGTCTTGTTCTTCCTGGGCGATCCCGACGCCACTATCACGCACACTAAAGCGCACCATCGCTGGCTCCGCCGGGTGCAGGGTCAGGTGAATGTCACCGCCGTCAGGCGTATATTTGATCGCGTTACTCAGCAGATTACTAACGGCCAGCGTCAACAATTGACTGTCGGACTGCATCCGGCGCGGCCAATCTGCCGGGTCAAAATGAATGACAAGCTTACGCGCTTTGATCGCATCATCGAACCGGCGGAGCGCGGTTGCAATCACATCACCCAGGTTGGTCGGCGATAGCGATAGATCAACCTGATTGGTCATGATCCGGCTCATGGTGAGGATCTCTTCAATCATAGCCTGCATCCGCTCAATTCCTTCCGTCAAGCCGCCGACCAGGGCCAACAACCCAGGGTCACTTTCAGCCACTCTGCGGATCGACTCATTTTCTTCCAGCAGGCGACTATACCCATAAATCAACGTCAACGGTGTACGGAGTTCGTGCGCGGTGATCTCGATGAACGTCTCTTTCATCTTATCCAACTTCTTGAGCGACTCGTTAGCCTGCTCTAACCGGCGGATGCGGGCCTCAAGCCGCCCGACTACCTCACGGGTGTATGCAATTTGTGCATTCCGCAGATCGTCTTCGTC
Organism: Anaerolineae bacterium; assembly: GCA_034437535.1. Taxonomy (GTDB): domain Bacteria; phylum Chloroflexota; class Anaerolineae; order Aggregatilineales; family Phototrophicaceae; genus J038. The sequence continues at coordinate 3,452 of DAOTTZ010000183.1, forward strand.
GATCTCATCGCGCCCGCCTTCCAGGTAATAGGCGACTTGATCGATAAACGTTTCGATGTCAATCGGCTTGGTTAAGAACCCGGTCACCCCGGCGGCCTGGGCGGTCGCCTGGGCCGCGTTGCCCTGGGCCGTTAGCGCGACGATGGGCGTCGCGTCAAATTGCTCTTCGCGCCGCAACAATGTGGTAAGTTCGTAACCGTTGAGATCTGGCAGATTGATGTCTGTCAGCACCAGGTCAGGATTTTCTGATTTAGCGATGTCAATCCCTTGCAGGCCGGTTTCTGCCAACAAGACACGGTACCCGGCATTGTCCAGCATCCGCTGGATCAACAAACGGCTGGCCGGGTCATCTTCAATGTAGAGAATGGTGTGTTGTGGAGACATACTCACCTCATGAGTTCAAGCGGTCGATCAATTTCTCAACAAATTCGTCATCAATGAACGACCCTTTTTGAAGCACCATATCTGTCTGCTCACTGAGCATATCGCGTTCTTTCACCGTCAGTTCTTTCGCCGTGACGACCACAATCGCGGTATCGACCAATTCCGGGTCAGATTTCACCGTGCGGATCACCTCAAAGCCATCGACCTCTGGCATCATCAAATCTGTGATGACCAAATCAGGCCGAACCCGCTTCACCAGTTTGATCCCGGCCCCGCCATTGTGGGCCATGCTCACTTCGCAATCATCACGCGCTTCTAAGATGCGGCTCATCAGGCGGGCGGCTTCTTCGTTGTCTTCGATCACGACGATCTTCTTGGTATCACGCCCCTGCACCGCGCCTAACGCCGCCACCAGATCATCCTGCGACGGAAGCGCGGGTGTCTCTTGCGTCTCGGTGAGGTCAACCAACTTTTGCCATTGGTCACCCAGGATCGTCTTTTCGACCGGGAGCGTATGCCCAGAGCAATTGACGACGACGACCTCATCAGACTTAATCAACCCTTGCTGTACCATCTTGAACAAACCAGCAAACATCACGCCGGTTGCCGGTTCGACCGAAATACCATCATGCCGGGCCAACACCCGGATCGCCTGAAAGGCTTCTTCATCAGTTGCGGAGAGAAAATGCCCGCCGTTTTCCTGCACATAATCGTACAAAATTTCATAGGCCCGGCCCGGATCACCCGTCGCCAGCGTCGCGATGATCGTCTGTGATTCGTCAATCGGGGTGGCAACCCGTTGATTATGTTCAAACGCTTCGACCATCGGCGCACACCCGGCAGATTGGATCATGCCGAAGGCTGGCAACTTATCAACCAGGCCGAAGCTCTGCATCTCCCGAAAGCCTTTGCCCACACCAATCGGCCCCAGGCCGCCACTCACCCCTTGCAAGAACCAATCCGGTGATCGCCACCGTTGGCCGTCTTCGAGTTCCTGGCCCAGTTGCTCCGCGATTTCATAAGCCATCGTCTTCATCGCTTCGATGGCGGCGACGCTCTTAATGCCTTTATCCAGGAAGATCCCCTTCGCCCCGGCAAATTGTGCCGCCAGTTTCTTGGTCTGGTCATATGTACCGGTCGTCTTGACGATCTCCGCCCCATAGAGGGCGGCTTCGCGCATTTTGTCGTTCGGGGTCAAGGCGGGGAAGAATGCCCACAGCTTGATCCCGGCCCGTGCGCCATAAGCAGAATAAGCGATGGCGACGTTGCCGGTGCTGGCGACTACCACTTCATCGACGGCCATCTCTTTCAACGCGGAAAGTGCGACGGTCGCCTGACGATCTTTGAAACTGCCCGTCGGCCCCTGGCGTTCGTCTTTGATGTAAAGATGCTTCAAGCCCAGGGCCGCCGCTAATGCTTTCGACTTGATCAATGGGGTAGCCCCTTCATCCAGGGAAACCACATTATCGACATCATAAATCGGCAGAACCTCATGGTATCGCCACAGGTTAGCCGGGCGATTTTTGAGTTGCTCTAGCCACTCGGTCACATTGATTTGATCCATATCATAACGCGCTTCGACGAGTGTTTCGCCACAATGCGGGCAAGCACCGTTAAAACTGCGGAAGTCGGTCATGGTGCCACAGTTCGTACATTCTAATGAGATCTGTTTGGTCGATGACGTGACGATCACGGGTGGTTATTCTCCCTGCGTTTTCAGTTGATTGCGAACATCTCGGATGAATGTTTCGAATTCTTCGTCGCTAATATCCGTTTTGCGGAGGACACGCACATTAGCAAGCTGGCGTTGCTCCTCAGATTTTAAGTCGATCTCACCCGTCACCACCAATACCGGAATGTCGGATGTCTCCGGATTGTTACGCAGTTCGCGCAAGACCTCAAAGCCGTCCATCTCCGGCATCCGTAAATCCAGGATGATGAGATCGGGCCGGCGACGAGCGACCATCGAAATCCCTTCGATACCGGTCTCCGCACTGAAGACACGATAGGTGCCGTTTTCGTTCAGTAGTTGCGTCAACAGGCGGATCGCTTCAGGCTCATCGTCGATAATCAGGATGCGATCCTTGTTGCTTTCTTCCTCGGCCTTTAGCACTGCTTCGATCAAATCATCTGGCACGAAAGGCCGCTGGATGAAGGTATGCGCCCCCAGGCGATACGCCCGCTCAGAATCATCGCTTAAGGTGACGACGATCACCGGCAGGTCGAATGTATCGTCCCGGTCTTTCAATTGTTCCAGGATCGACCAGCCCTGCCCGTCGGAGAAGTTCACGTCCATAATCACGAGATTAGGCCGCAGGTTACTTGCCATCGCCTCCGCATAAGCGGGATGATCGGCGGCGTAGACCTCAAAGCCTTCACGTTGCAAAGCCCGGCGGAACTGATCGACCATATCTTTGTTATCTTCAATCAGCAACACCTCTCGCTTGCGCTGGACGATGCGTTGAGTCGTATTCCCTACCGGGCCGACCGGTCTCATCTCAGTCGTCCGCACCTCTCGCGAAGGTTGGGTATCCGGGCGTGTATCATCCGCATCGTTGTCTTCCTGGACTGCTGGCTCGCGCAGTTCGCCCGTCTGTTTGAGCGGCGCCATGTCGGTCACAGCGTCGAATGACTCGTCTTCCGATGAATCTGGATTTAATGGGACATCCAGCGTATCCCCCGCTTGTAACGGTTCACCATCTTCGGTGACGACAGGCTCGGTCGGGATGGTGATGCTAAACACCGAGCCAACGTTGACCTCCGACTCAACAAGCATCTGGCCGCCCTGCATTTCGGTTAACGATTTGGCAATCGGCAAGCCCAGGCCCGTCCCGCCGGCAGTACGTGTTAACGAAGAATCGACCTGCCGGAAGGCCTCAAACAGCAACGGTTGATCTTTTTGAGAGATGCCGATGCCGGTATCTTCCACATCAATCCGCACCATCGTTTGATTATCTTCAGTCATCACCGGGTAAACCCGGAGCGCGATATACCCTTCACTGGTGAACTTAGATGCATTAGACACCAGGTTGATCAAGACCTGGCGAGTACGGAACTCATCCCCGTAGACTTTGGGCAATTGTGGTGATAGTTCGATCCGCAAGTCGATGGGCTTCTCTTTCACCAACCCAATCGCAATCGCTTTCACGCCTTCTACCAGCGGCTTGAGTTCGAAGTAAACGAACTTGAGGTCGAGCTTTTGCGCCGCAATCTTGGCCTGATCCAACACATCATTAATCAGCATCAGCAAGTGCTGGCCGCTGTTGTAGATTGTCGTCAGGTCTTGCTCCTGCATCTCCGTCAGCGGGCCGTCAATGCCCTTGAGCATCACCCGGCTAAAGCCGATGATGGAGTTTAGCGGGGTACGCAGTTCATGGCTCATGTTCGCCAGGAAGTCGCTCTTGAGCCGGTCCAATTCGCGGAGTTGTTCGTTACTACGCTGGAGCTGTTCGAGCAACTGGATTGATTGCACCTCTGCCGAGAGCGACCCGGTTAACGTCAAGAGCAGTTGCAGGATTTCTCGCCCGTAGGCATTTGGTCGGGCGTCTTCCATCGCGATTAAGCCTAACATTTGCCCGGTCGCGACTAACGGAATCAACACGCCAGAACGCGCCTCACTGGCCACTGGTTGATACCCTTGTTCTCGCGTTGGATCTTCGATGACATACACCTGACGCATCCGCGCAATTTCTGATAACCGGCTATTTTGGTCTTCGATGTTGAATGACTCAAGCTGACGCAGGGGTTGATCGGTACCAATGGCCGTGATTGGTTCCAGAAGTGTATAACTACTATCGTCCTGGAGTTCATCTTCATAGGTTCGCGGCAGGTAAATCACGACCGATAAGGCATCCAACGTGTCCTGCATAATCTCCGCGACCTTTTGCAACGCTTCATCCAGCGTCTCCGCCGCCGCCGCCGCCGCCGTAACTTCGAATAGGAAGCCCATCGTATCCGCCTGTTGCTGGGCAGATTCGTAAAGGTTGGCGTTGTCAATGGCGACTGAGATCTGCGCGGCCAGGGTCGTCAAAGCACGGATGTCTTCCTGGTTAAAGGCATTGGGAGAGTTCGACTGCACATCCAACGCGCCGATGACCTCACCCTTGATGATGAGCGGCAACGCCATTTCCGACCGGGTGAGCGGTAGAACCGGGTTCGGCTTATGCACCACGTCGGCATCAGCGGTATCCAGCGCGATGGTCGGTTCGGCATTTTGCGTCACCTGGCCGATGACCGAGGCCGAGCCTTTTTGTAGCTTGTGTTTCATCGCCAGCAATTTTTCACCCGCTTCACCCGTGCTAGCACGGAGTTCGGCCCAATCATTTTTTTCATCCATCAAGAAGATCTGTGCGTGGTCATAGCCGAACGAGTCACGGATGAGATAAACCACCCGCGACATCAATTCTTCAATGTCCAGGATCTGCGCCGCGTTCTGGCTGACCTGGGCGGAGGTCTCTAGCTGGCGGGCGCGTCGTTCAGTCTGTTGGAGTAGATAAGACGCTTCCAGCGAGAGCGACGCCTGCTCTGCAAATGCCTGGAAGGTACGCTCTTCCCGGTCATTATGCCGGTGCCGCTCGTCAGAGCCGATCCAGACCGCGCCAATCGCCCGCTCAGATACCCGTAGAGGGATAATCACGACCGACCGCGCCCCCAGGCTTTCGACGCTATCCCGGCTGACCTCATCAACCACCGCTTCGTCATAAATATCGTCAATCGTCAACACATATTCGTTGGAGAGCATATCCCAGGCCGGGAATTCCTCCCGGTTGAGCGTCACACCTTCCAGGTTGACGACATTGCCTTCGCTCCAACCGGCGACGATCTGCACCGCCGCATCCGGCTCGCTCCAATCAAGACCTGATTCTAACAATGCGATGAAAACCTGCTTGACATGCGGTGCGACCAGATACGTCACCACCACATCGAGGATGTCTTCGGCCTTGCGGGCGTCGGTCAGTGCCCGCCCGGCTTGATAAAGGGTACTGGTCTCTTCCAGCGACCCTTGGATTTGATCGAACAGGATAAACGTGTTAAAGATCACCGAGGCACCGTCTGCCAGTGTATTGAGGTAACGGTCTTCGGTTTCAGTAAATTGCCGCCGTTCACGATAACCGATGAATAACAATCCGCTGGCTTTCTGCTTGGGTCGCAGTTCAACAGCGGCAAACGCACGCAACCCGGCGTCGATCAAACGCCGTTCGACCTCAACGGTCTCGCTGATGTCGTTCAAATCGCTGATGTACACACCACCGGGTGGAATGTCATAACCGCGCATGATCGTGTAAATGTCCAACTCTGTGATGTCATCATCATGCAGGTTAAACAGGCTTAACGCGCCATCCTGCAACCCAGCAGATTCGTCCAGGTAGCCGTAAATATACGCCGGGTCTAACGTTTCTAACGACTCACGTAAGATGCGAACCAGGTCATCGACATCAATCGCCCGGCTGATGGAATTGGTCGCATTGTATAGGCTCCGCACTTCGTTCAACGTAGCCTGCTGAGATTGGATCAGCAGGCGGTTGTCAATGGCGGCGGCGGCCACATCCCGGAGCTGGGTCAACACCCGTTCTTCATCTGGTCCCAGGCCATAATTACGATTTTCGGCCACGACTAACCAACCGACCGGCTCATCTTGTGACGAAACATTCAGCGGCAAAGTCATGATCGACGCGATCTCATGTTCGACCAGCGCATCAATAGTCTCTGGCGGCAAATCAGATTTTGTGACGTTATCGATCTTCACCATGTCATCTACATTTAGAACCGGATGCAAGACGTTAACATCGCCCCCCCAGTCCTGCTGGCTTCGCATTATCGCCAAGTTACCCATGCGGTCGTTGAAGATCACATAAGCGTCAGTCGGTTGTTGCAGGGTGAGGTGCAACATCAAGACATCCAGCACCTCTTCCAGATCACCCGCGCCGGAAATCTGCCGCTGGGCCTCGTAGAGCGAAACCGTCTCGCGCAGGTTCTCTTGCAGGGTGTTTTCCAGGCTCCGTAAGCTGGTAATATCCTGAAGGGCGACAACCAGCGCGGTGACCTGGCCCTGTGTCGTCGCGATGGGTGCGGCGTTCACCAGCAGGTCGATTTCCGTCCCATCGGCCATATAAATCGCCACATCATCCGTCGAGAAACTCTCGTTTTGCTCTAGTGCGGTGTAAATCGGCATTTCTTCCGCCGGGTAAAGCAAGTCTGTCCCGGCGCGATGTAATTGATAATTTTCGATTGTAAACGGCACATCAGGGTCAATCTCCCGGCCCAACAATTCAGCCGCCTGCTGGTTGAACTGCACCGGCTTGAGCGTATCCGGGTCCAGCACGAGCATACCCGCTGGCAATGTCTCCAGGATAGACCGCAGGTTACGTTGTTCCTGCTGTGTCTGCTGGAACAGTCGCCGGTTTTCCAGCGCGATACCGGCCTGGGTCGCCAGCGTCTCGACGATCTGTTGGTCACCGTCATCCAAATCTGGTTGGTCTGGCGGGCGGCCCATGACAATCGCGCCGATGGTGGAGGCCCCCACCGTCACCGGGGCGACGATGTGCTTCCCCCACAATTGATGATAATTTTCGATCCGGTTTTCATCCCCGCCAAATGCAGGATAAGACCGGGCATCATTGACGATAATGGTGCGCGTCAACCGCACAGCATCGCTCACCGGCATCGCTTCTTCAATCGGGTACATACCGAAGGCTTCATCACTGATGTTGATGATCGTCTCTAACAGGGTCGGGTTGCCCTCCACAAATTGCACCATCATCCAGCGATCAAACCCGCTGATTTGGCCGATGCGCTCAAACACCATATCCAGGCCCTGGGTCACGTCTTCATCGCCGATCTCATTACTAAGCTGAGCGGCTTCCGCCAGTGCGACCGCACGCTGGGCTTCAGTCTGGGCACGGGTCGCCTCATACCGCGCTTCATCCACCAACTGAAGGTTGTCGATAGCAATTGCCATCTGGTCTGCTACTGCGGTGATAAAGCGTACATATTGTTCGTCAAATGTGTACGGTCGGGCGGCATAACACGCGATGACCCCGAACCACCGCTCTGCCGACCGGCGCACCGGCACCACTAGCAGACTTTCGACATTATCGACCTGCAAGGCAGTTTGTAGCTCTGGCATGTCGGCGGCTTGCGCCGATGGAGAGACCACCAACGGCTCGATCTGGTCGGCCATCAGCGGCATAAACGGCACATCTTCCACCGGGATGCGATCTGTACCTGGCATTGCCCCCGCGTCTGATGACCAACGGTAGACTCGTTCCAGGTGTGTCGCCGACGGCGTTGACTCCGGCCAGGCGATCAGCAATTCCAACCGTATCGCCTGGTCAACCTCTAACTGGACGAAAGGCCGGGCGAGATGCTCTAAGGTGGTGGTATAGATCGGTTCAAAATCCTGGGCGGTGGCTAACGCACGGCTGGCGATATATAACCGGCTGGTCTCGTCCAGAGCTTTCTCGGTGCGTTCCAGCAATTTACGAATCTGAATCTGACTGCTCATCTGGCCGGTCAGGGCGCGGTAGACTTCATAATCACTGTTGCCCAGGTCGCGCATGGTCGCAGATGCCACATGGAATAGCGCAATCGGCTGGTTCGCGCTGAACAAAGGGAAGACCGCCATAAAGCGATACCCCTGCTCGCGCATCCAGCGGGTCGTCTCGTCTACATTGGTATTACTGGGGGTGTCATCAATGATGATTTCCGGCTCGCGGTTCCGCATCGGAGAATCCGCATTGACTTCAAACGGATAAAACATATCCGTCTCATTGACCGCACCACCCGTAGATTGTGCCACCATGCGGGCGCGGGTCGGCCAGCTTTCCGCGTCGAGTTCGCCTTCCAGCAAGCTCAAGGCGAAGTTCAGGGTCGGGTCGTTGGAAGTAGCCACTGCCGCATACACCAGATCTTGCATCTTCTCCGCCGTGTTGATAATCCGGCTGGCGGCATACAAATTCTCGTTACGGGCGACTTCTTGTTCGGTCTGCCGCAGGAGCAAGCGATTGTCAATCGCCACACCAGCCTGGTCAGTCAACGCGCCATAAATCCGCGACTCGCGCTCGGTAAATTTACGGGTATTCGGGAAGCCTACCGTAATCAAGCCGCGCCACTGACCACGCACCACCAGCGGGATAATCACCAGGGCTTCGGCACTCAGCCGGCGGAAGATCAACTTCAGGCCGCTATCAATCCGATTATCCAGGCGTGATTGCCGCACCAACGTCACACTTTCACGGCTCATATTATGCAAGAATGGATGATCCTGGATGCGTAGCCGCAACCCTTGCAGATTACGGTTGTTTTCGTCCCGGTTGCCAATGATGAGATCCGCCTGAAGCATGATCCACTCTGGCGTGCCACGCTCATAATCTTCGAACATCCAGACCTGGCCGCTATTGGCTTCCGGCATGACGGAGACGATCAACGCTTGCAGAATGTCTTCCAGCGTGTTGGCCTCGTTCAGATAACGGCTGAGTTGGTAGAGGGTGGATGTCTCGGTCAGGCTGTTTTGCGTCTCCTGGAAGAGCCGGGCGTTTTCAATCGCCAGGGCGACACGATTTGCGATGGCCGCCATGATAACCTGATCGCCCTCGGTGAATTCATTATCCTGCCCTGGGTCGGCAGACATCTCACCGATGACTTCGCCGCGAATAGTAATCGGCGTACTGAGAACATCAGATTTGCCGTTCTGGTCGGTCTGTGGCTCGATCTTCTCTACATCTACCAGGTTATAACGATAGGTCGTCTGTAGGCTGGCGCGACGGTCGGCCTCTTCCCAGGCGGCCCGCGTCAATTGCCGGTTTAAGGTGTCGATCTGCTGAATACGTTTGTCGGTCTGGTTTGCCAACCGGGCGTTGGTGATGGCAACCGCCAATTGATCCGCCAGCAAGGTATAAATAGGCAGATCACTTTCTAAGAAGACATTCGGCTCTTTACTTTGAATATCTAAAGCACCGATGATCGCATCACCACTGATCAATGGAATGCCGATCTCGGCCCGTGTCTCCGGCAGGAGCGGGTTAAAGCCGTGCGTCACCCCACGCACGCCGGTATCATTGACAATCACCGGTTCGCCTTTGCCCGTCACCGTGCCGATCACTGTATCCGACCCGACCGGAATCTTAAATTTCCGTTCTAACAAACGCTGACCCGCCCGCCCGCGACTATGCACCAGGACAGCATTCAGCCGGGCATCATCGACCAGGAAAACCTGAGCATGATAAAAGCCCAGTTCATCCGCGATGAGATTAACCGCCTGGCTCAACAAGCGGTCGATGTCGTACAGCGTGGCGACTTCCCGCCCGATGCGCGACGCCAGCTTGAGGTCACGGTTTCGCCGCTCAACCTGGGCGTCCAGGTTAACGTTCAAGTCGTCAATGCGTTGCGCGATCTTCTGTGCAGAACGTGTGATCGCGTTCAGGTCATTACCGGCATCTTCTGCTTCAGAATCCGACGATAACCGGCGCAAGGTCGCGCTGGTAGTCCCCAGCGGGCGCAAGAGATCCGTGATTGTGTAATTCGACAACAAGACCGCCAGACCGAACATTAACGCCATCAAGGCCAGAATCCCGGCGATTAACTGAAAATAATCCAGCAAATTCTGGAATTCATTGTCGATCATCACAATCAACCAGGGCGTGTTCTGGCCGTCGAAGGTGGTTATCTGGTTGGCAGAAACCAACTGATCGTCGATTTCATCCCCCAGGAACGAGTCGTTGGCGTTGCTCACATAACTCAGGATCGGGGCCAGGTTGAGCGTCCCTTGAGAGGAATTCGCCAGAACCTGCCCGGTTTGATCGAGCAGAAGAATCTGCCGTTCGGCCTGCTCAATGAGCGGGTTATCAAGCAGGCTGATGATGAAAGCTTCGACTTGATCAAAGCGGATGACGAGTTGCACCGTCCCTAGAATGTTCTGGGCATTGCCGACAGTCGCCACCGGCACATACACATAAAGCAATGCCGCGCCGGTCTCGTCGTTGCGTGTTAATTGACTGAGGTAAGGCTGGCTAGCCTGGCCTTCGTTCAGGGCTTCTTCCAGCCCAGGGGAAGTCACAAGGAGCCGTTCATTATACGGCTGGATGATAACCTCATTCCCCCGGTTGATGGCTTCCGCCCAGACACGACCATCGCGGGAGATATAGCGCACCGCGTCGAAATCCTGGCCGCTCTGCCGGATCAAGTTATCGAAATCGCGCAGGACGATCCGCTGACCATCAACCGGTTGATCGACCACGGCCTCCGGCGTCGTGACGCGGGCTATCGCCTCAGCATATTCAAACATCACCGACGAAGCGGAGACCTCCAGCAGTTCTTCCACCGTCCCGTTGATCTCCCGCTCGACAAGCTCCGTCAAGAAGATGAGATCGGTCTCAAGATGCTCAGCTTGATCGGCTCGAAAGTAGTTGTTGAGGATCAAGGCTACGATGAGACTGGAAAGCAAAAATGCCAGGCCGAAGAATAACACATTGCGCCGTACAATGCGTTGGCCCAGGTTAGACGCTGATCGGCGTTCAGTTCGCGTTTTTTGGGACATCTCTTTACCTCAAAACTTCGGTCTCAACGACTGTTGCCGTTGTTATCCTGCTGGTGTAGCTGTAAGTTAATATCGACCTGGGGCGCACGTAATGCCTGCCCAACTTCACGAATAGCGGTCTGCAAAATCTCTTCGATGTCAGTCTGGCCGGTCAGCTTCGATGTGATCTCGTTGACGAGTCGTTCACGGTCGGTCGCTTGCTGGCTGGCCTGGAACAACCGGGCGTTATCCAGGCTGATGGATAATCGGTTGACTAATTCTTGTGCCAGTTGGACTTTATCCTGAGAAAACTCACCAACCGACAATTCCCATTCTACCGCACCTAATGACTGACCACGTAACAAAATTGGAATTGCAAACGGAATTGTATCATGCTCGGTTGGCTCACCGATGGCCGGCTGGCGGGTTTGTACAGCCTGCTGGTAGATACCGCCTGGTATCTCGTCATCGGCGGCCCCGGCGGCACTGCGGACGACCTTCTGCCGCTGGTAATTCAGATATTCACGCCAGGCCCGGCGGGCCGCTTGCTGGTTGGCTAATTCTAGCTCTGCCAGCCGGCGTACCGACTCCTGGTAGAGGCGGGTATTCTCAATGGCGATGGCGATCTGGTCGGCCATCGTCTGCAAAATGCTGATCTGGTCTTCGCTAAAGCTCCCGCTGAGTTTACTCTGGACATCCAACGCGCCGATGATCTCATCCCCTAACCGTAGCGGGATCGCCAATTCCGCCCGTGTTTCTGGCAAGAATTCATTCTGCCGGTGAACTTCGCTCCCGGCGGTATCACGGGCGACCACCACTCGTCCTTCTTCCGAGACCTGGCCGATCACACTCACACTGCCGACGGCCAGCCGGTGACCGCGTGCTAACAATTGCTGACCGGCCTGCCCGGTGCTGGCATTCAACACCGCATATTCTCGCTTGGAGTCGATTAAGAAGATCTGGGCGTGGTAAATATTCGGGAAGGATCGCACGATCAACTCAACCACTTCGTCCATGAGGTCTTGTTGGTCGCGCTGTGTGGCGGCAAAACGGCTAACTTCCTGAGTGGCTTGCAGGTCGCGCACACGGGCGGTGATCCGGCTGGCCTGATCTTCAACCAAACTGCGGATCTGCTCGCGTGTATCCGCGAATGTCCGCGCTAATTGGCCGATTTCGTCGGCGCGTTCGGCGGTCTCAATCGGGCGCAAAAAGTCACCATCATCCAACGCGCTGATGTCATCCCGCAGAGATTGCAAAGGCGGGACAAAGGTCCGGGTGACGAGAAGCGCAATAAACCCGGCACCAAACACGAACAATGCCGTTATCAGCAACCCTTCCTCGTAGATACGGTCTAAGGTCTGTACAAAGCTGATTTGTAGCGGTGTCTCCGTGATGATGGCGAAGGGGGTATCCAGGATGGGGGCATAATGCGCCAGATACTCCTGATCGTCAATGGTATAAGCCTGCGTGCCGGTGCGCTGGGCCAGGGCCTCAGCAGTCGGCGCAAATTGGGCCGACTGCTCCGCTTGATCTCGAACAGAAGGCGGCGCGATCACGTCATTGTTAGCCGTCACCAGGTAACTACTGGTATCAACAAACACCGTGTTGACCTGCAACAAGTCGAAGACCGTCGCAACCTCGTTCATAGAGCCGACGACATAACCGACCGGGCCATCTGCATTGGAGACCACCTGGACAATTTCGATCTGGATCGTCTCGTCAGGGTTAGCCGCATCCACAATGGCCCAACGTTGCGAGTCGCCCAATTCTAACGCATCCTGGAAGGCGCGATGCGCGGGGGTATCCGCCAGATTATCGCCGACCTCTGCCACCCGGACGACCTCGCCCAAAAGCGCGATCCGGCTGGTGAGCAAGACCTCGCCCTCCAAGCTCATCAAGCGCACGCTATCGAACAGACCGCTACCAATCATGGATTGTGTCATGTAGCCTTCCAGCGCGTCGATCACATCCGGCACCCGGCTATCAAAAGCCATCAACCGCAAGAGGAACCCGCGCAGGCTATTGTTATCGACAAACCGTTGCATCTCGCCGCGTACCTGGCTGAAGTTATCGCTGATGGAGTCTCGCCGGTCTACCCCGCGTTCGGTCAGGTAGAGCGTCAGGTTCTCACGGTCGATAGCCCGTACTTCACGCTCGATCAGCACGAAGGCGACCAACGTGGGCAACAGCACCACCACCACAAATGCACTGGCTAACCGTAACCAGATCGGCCACTGCGTAAAGTTCAAAGCGCGGGGCAAGCGAATCATGTGGTTTGCTCCAGATTAGTCTGTTCGGGTTCATCCGCCAGTGCATCGGAATCAAGCTGGATGCGAGTGGCAACCGCCCCCAGGGCATCGCGGAAGCTATCCGCCGCCAATGTGATGAGATCGTTAACATCGGTCGCGCCGATCAAAACACCGGCGACTTCATTGGCCTGCCGTTCCCGCAGGGCCTGGGCCTGGCTCCGCTCGAACAGCCGTTTGTTTTCCAGTGCGAGTGCGAGGCGAGTCGTCACACTCTGGGCGAATTCAATCTGCCGGTCGCTGATCGGTCGCCCTGGCGGCACGTCGAAGGCCATCGCCCCTAAAACCTCCCCCCGCACCACAATCGGCACCTGTACTACCTGTGGGTCACGCTCACGCTCAATGACCACTTCGCCCTGTTGCATAACCCTCAGCAGGTCATCAGGCAGATCTTGCGCCGCCGTTACATGCACACCACGCGCATCATCCGGTGTGAGGTCAAAGCCGATGGCTTGCCGCGCACGATCTTGCAGATATGAGTCCCAGGTCAAACCGACGATTTCGCTCTGGCTGGTCTTAAACTCGCGCAATTGAGCGCGTAAACTGCGTACTGTGTCTTCTTGAGCGTTCAACGTCTCACGCAGGTTAGCAATCGTCCGGCCACTGCTCAGCACCGCGCCGATGCGCAATGCCAAACTAGCCAAGACCTCCTCATCTGTCGCGGAAAGTTCTTGCTGAGATTGCTGGACATCCAAAACCGCGATGATCTGACGATTGACCCGGATGGGCACCGCGATCCCAAAACGAGACGATGGCAAGAAATGCCCCCGCCGCACGATGTTATCGTCCAACGATACAAGCACGCTCTGGTTGGTGGTGATCGCTTCGATCAACGCGCTGGCATCACCGATTTCGACTTCGGTCACAACACCACCTTCCGGGATATTTAGCCCGGTGCGAAAACGGCGCGTCAACTGGCCTGATTCATCCAGCAGAAAAATTTGCGCGAAGCCATATCCCAGGTCATTGCGAGCAAGATCCAGCGCATGGGCAAAGACCTGATCGTCGGTGCTCTCGCTCGCATTAAGCGTCAACCTGGAAAGCGTCCGCAATTGCTGGACATCACGCTGATTCAGCAAAACAATCTGCGCGACTGATGAAACCGACGAAAACAAGAACAAAGACAACATAAGCACGATGAAAAATCCAATGAGGACGTCATCGTTTTGAAAAAGTTGTTGTATCGTTCCATACTCAGCCACCCCCATGATGAGGATGACCGCATAGGAAAGCGGCAACATAATGAGAAAATCGCGCTGTTCGAGGACTAACCCCGCGATCAGCACTGGCCCGAACACGCCGATAAATGCCGCCGAGCCAAAGTCAACGTCGATAGCTGGCGTAAAATAGAGCAATGCGATCAAGCTAGTGATGTAGATCACCGTCAAAAATGCGACCTGCCGGACGTAACCGCGCTGGATCGCCAATGTCAGGGCGACTGTGGCTAAGATGACGACCACTGCCGTCACCAAACCGCCCACATTCAAAGCTTGTCCCTCGACCAAATTGTTGAGTGTAATCAACACGGTCGATACAACGTTGGACACCAATAGCAAAGATAAAATATATTGCAACAACTGGGCACGTTGCCGTTGCAACGGATCATCATAAGGATACCGTAACGTCGTTAACCACCGAGCAAACGCGATCATGATGTATGATCCTCCTCTGTACCCTGGTGCCCGTTGGTCCCCTGGCCGATGCGAATACGACCGGCCTTCGCCCCGAACACCGTGTTAAGCTCTGCCAGGGTGATCTGTAACAACTCGTCCACCGTACCCGCCGCCTGATACCGCCCAACGATACTATTCAGATGTTGCTGTTGTGCGGTTGTCTCTTGTGATTCTTCGAATAAACGCGCATTTTCCAGGCTGACGGCCAGACGTTGCGCGACAGCTTGAATCAGTTCAATCGCATCAGCTTCGTCTGATGAACTATCGTCCTCAACTTCAATCGCACCGATGACCTCCCCACGTAACACAATCGGGATCGCCAGCATCGGTTGGCCGTCCGCACGGGTAGCGGCGACGGGCCGCCGTCGTTGGGCCGCTTCGATCATCGCCGGCGACCATTCCGCCTGGTCTACCATCTCGACATCGCTGATGGTCACACCGCCGGTACTCTGCTGGCTGGCGAGATAATCTTCCCAGGAGCGCGAGGTCAACTGCCGGTTCAACCGCTGGATCTCTCGCAGGTTAGCCTCAGACTCGAAGAATAATCGTTTGTTTTCCTGCACACTGGCCTTTTGCTCTGCAAACAAGCGTGCGTTACGAATGGCCGTGCCGATCTGGTTCGCCATTGTCTGCAAAGCCTGAACGTCTGTGCGGCGGAAGGCGTCACTGCGCGTACTCTGTACATCCAACGCCCCGATGATACGATCAGCGTCCAAGATCGGCAGGGCCATCTCCGACCGGGTATTTGGTAAAAGTTCGTTCCGGGCGTGGACGATGTCCCGGTCGGTATCACGGGCGATCACCACTTCCCCGGTCTGCGTCACCCGACCGATCACGCTCTGCGAACCGACAGCCAGACGATGATTGCGTGCTAACAAACGCTGGCCGGCCTCCCCCGTGCTGGCAACCAGAT
Organism: Anaerolineae bacterium; assembly: GCA_034437535.1. Taxonomy (GTDB): domain Bacteria; phylum Chloroflexota; class Anaerolineae; order Aggregatilineales; family Phototrophicaceae; genus J038. The sequence continues at coordinate 19,241 of DAOTTZ010000183.1, forward strand.
TGGCATACTGCCGTTCGTCATCGACCAGAAAGATCTGGACATGATAATAGGCGAAACGATCTCGGATCAAGCCGACCGCTTCGTTAAACAATTGGTCAAGGTCAAGGATCTTCGATGTGATCTCCCCAACCTGTGCAGTCGCCTGGAGTAATTCGTTACTGCGCCGGTTGTTGTAAGCAAAACGCTGGAGTGTGCTACTAAAGTAGCGCGTGGTGATACTGATTAACACCAGCACGACCAGCGTCAGAAAGAGTGCCCCGAACGCCTCGACACGATCCGATGCATCTCCCAGGTTGCGCACAGCCCAGAACAGATACGACAACGCTATGACAAGGCTGGTCGCATAATAGCCAGTTTGTTGGAGCAAAAGACTGCTAGGAATAATCGCCAGTGCGATGACAGCGATTACCACAATATCATTCTGGGCGATCAACGAAATCGACGACAAAATGACGATCAACCCATAGATGACCGCTGTCAAATAACGTTCTGACCGGATGACGGTTAACGCCCCGCCACCGAATAACGTGATAACCAACGTTCCGACGACCAACCGTTGCACCGTCTCTGGCTGGACGTCAATCGCCAAACCGAGTAACAGCACAAACCACGTCAAACCAATCGTGCCATAAATGAACGTGAGCAAGAAGCGACGCCGGATCAACTGGTAAAAATCGCGCTCGGTCTGGATTTGATCTGGAAGACGAACCGTCTGCATCATGATGATGTCGCTCCGTTATTCTTCGGGGGTGATCCAAGACGGATACTTACTCGTGACGCACTGAGGACATCATGCAGGTTTTTGGCCGCCTCGTTGAGCATGTTCTCCACGTCATTTGAACTCTGGATGCGAGTCGTGATCTGGTTAACCAGGGTTTCGCGCCGGGCTAACCGCTGACTTTCATTCACCAACCGGGCGTTTTCTACCGCCATGCCGAAGCGTTCGCTAACTTCCCGCATTAAGTCGAAGTCCTCCGGTGTGAAGTCCTTACCGTCTTCGATCTCGAACTCCATCGCGCCGACCACATGACCCCGCACCCGCAATGGAAGCGCAATCGTCTGGATGTCATCGGCACGGTATTCGACCAATTGGTCAGTTTCCAGCGCATCACGCAGGGATGGTGTCATCTCAGTATCCGGGCTGAATGTCGCGCTTTCAAAGTCTACCGTCGCCGATAATGACCGGCGTGACGCGGTGAGATAATCTCCCCAGGCTGTTCCAGTCAGCCGTTCGTTAAGCCGCTTGACCTGGCGCAAGGTATTCTCGGTTTCCAGGGTCAAGCGTTCGTTCTCGGCTCGCTGTTCCTCGGCCTGTTGATATTGCCCCACGTTGTCAATCGCCAGGGCCAGGCTATCCGCCAGGGCCTGGAAGGTCGCCATCGAATTAAAATCTTCAAAAGCGTTAGGATCACGGGTTTGCACATCCAACGCCCCCAGGATGCGCGGCCCAATCCGCAAAGGCACGACCATCTGCAAGACAGCATCCGGCAGACGCTCTCGGCCCGGGTTGTCTTGCGGCCCTTCGATCACACTCCCACCCGTTTCGATCACCCGGCTGACCACGCTGTTACTGCCAATCGAGATTGAGATGTTCTGTGCCTGGGTTTGCAGATCAGTGCTGGCGACCAGCCGCGCCTGGGTACCACTCTCATTGACCAAAAACACCTGGGTCTGGTCGATGAACGAGAAAGCTCCGCGCATCTGACGGACAATTTCACGTAGGAGCGTCTGCTGGTCTACCCGGTTGGCGACTTGATACGCGATCTGGCGCAATACCGATGCCGTGATCGATTGATCCTGTGCGACTTCAGTCGCCGCTTCTGCCCGGACGACCTGACTAAAGCGTGAGAAAAGGTAGACCAGTATCGCCGCGCCGAATAAAGCCAACAGCACGCTTAACGCGGTGGGCTGGCCCAGTGTGCTGGCAAATGCTGAATCCACCGAAGCCCGTAAGACCAGGGGCAAAGCAGAAGCCGCTAAGACCACCAGCAGACCATCGCGGTCGGTGAGCAAGCCCGCCATCAATAACAAGATGGTCGCGTTCATCCCGGCACTGGCTGGCGCATCACTCGCCGTGATAGAGAGCAACACCCCGGCGATATACCAGATCGTCAACGGCACCCAACGAGCGACCGTCAACAACCCGACGCGCACCGTCACAAAGCCGATCACGGTCAAGATCAGAAGGGCGTAAAACACAACCGAAGGCCGGCGCAAAGGATCGCTCAGGGCGACATCGAGCATGGTCGCGTTCAGCACGCCGCTCCCAGCCACGGCTTCCCAATCCTGGACGAACAGCGCGTAAATTAGATAAAACACGGCCATGATGCCGGTGACGATGTAGACAACCAGGGCTTGATACTGCTCTACCCGGCGGGTGTAAACAGATGTATCAAAAATTGTGTTGAGGATCCGGTTGATCGTCATCGGTCACTCTCCGGCTCATCGGGCATATGCTCTAAGGACATCAGACGGATGCGGCCACGCTTGGCCCCCAACGCCTGCCCCAATTCGTTAATCGTCAGGTTTAAGATTTGCTCGATGTCTGTCTGTTGTTGGAGCTTGCTGGAAATGTCATTCGCCTGGGCTTTACTTTGGGCGACACGCTGGCTCTGCCGGTAGACTTCGGCATTTTCAATCGCAACGGCGAACTGCCCGGCAAATTGTTGCAAGATAGCGTTATCGGTAGCCGTGTACTCCTGTAAGTACCGCCGGCCGATTTCGATCACCCCGCGCAAGACCCCGCGTGTGAAGACCGGCACCGCAATAGACGACCGCACGCCCTCCCCGCTGGAAAAAGCCAGTGCGGTATCGGCCTGATGATCGCGCACATTCACGACCTGTTCATCCCGCCAGACAACCCCCAACGATGTGCCATCCAGCGTCACCGCGACCCCGCCAGTGACTTGAAGACTACGCACATCCCCATCCATAAGGCCAACCCGGCGCGGGCGTCCGCTGGCCGGGTCATACAGGACAATCGCGATGACATCGGCCAGCACCAAATTTTCCAGGCTGTCTAACCCGGTTTCCAGGATTTCGCTCACACTCAATGTGGACTGTAACTGCCGGCTAAAGGTCGCGACCGCCTCCATACGCTCCGCCTGCCGCCGGGTATCCGCCAGCAGACGGATGTTGCGTACCGCGATCACCACCTGCGCGATGATGGTCTGTGCCACGTTGACCATATCCGGCGTGATGGGGCGAGATTTGTCGTGGACATCCAGGCCGACCGTCCCCAGGTAATTATTTTGTCCATCCAACATCGGCAGTAATAAAATGTGATTGGTGTCGGTTTGCATCAATATTTCGCTTGTCTCACCCAGGATTTCCGGATGTTGGAGGACGTCATTGATGAGGATTGTCTCTTTTTGCGTCATCAGTCGTTGTTGCAATGGATCGGTCAAAGCCATCTGCTGGTTGATAGCTCCGCTCTCCGGGTAATCGCTGATGACGATTAACTTTTCCGTCGCCGGGTCAAAGATTGTCACCCCGACATGATCGACATCCAGGGCTTCATACAGTGCGGTACAAGTATTGTCGAACAACGTCTTCTCGTCATCCGCCTCGATGACCACCCCCCCGATGCGGTTAAGCATCTGGAGGACGCGCACCTGATCCCCCAGGCGGGCGGCAGATGATTGCACATCACCTAGCAGGCGTTGATTCTGGGTGACGATCTCGATCTGATCACGAATAGCGGTGAAAAGACGCCGGGTAGCGTCGTCAAAGATCTGCGGTTCGGTATAGCACAATCCGATCACCCGGCTAAGTCGCGCATCGTCATAAATCGGCAGTAAGATCACGCTGGCCGCAGTACCCGGTAGATCTTTCGCCAGTGCCATCTCCTCGACCGACTCCAGAAAAGGAATCTCTCGCTCCCGGTCAATCAACGCCGCCAAACCGGCTTGACTGGCAACCGGGGTTTGATCGACTGAGACATCCCCCTGTGCAGAGACCACCCGGAACTGATGCGGCGTGTCACCATCACCATCCAGGGGGTAGTCGATCTCGGCCAAGAGTGCGAAATCGGCACGCGGTGCGGCATAGTGGAAAACTACCGACAGCAAATCTGTTGCCCGGCGAGCATTCAGCAATTCACGGTTGAGGTTATACAACGCGCTGACTTCCGCCAGACTGTCTTCCATCATGCGGAGCAATGCGCGATTTTCCAGCGTTACCCCGACTTGATCGGCGATGGCTCGTAGATTATTTAACAAGCCCGCGTTGACGCTGGCCGTAACCGCTTTCGTCAACACCATAAACCCCAGCAACCGCCGGCCCACCCGTAACCCCACCGTGACGAAACTGTGAATATCACGCTCCCGGAAGTATGCTGTCACCGCCGGGTTAGATGAATCATCGTCATCACGGGCATCTTCAATCTCGATGACCTCTCCTTCGATCATCTGCTTAAGATCAGCCGCGAGATTACTTTCGTCCGGTGGAAATTTATCGATGACATTGGGCCGGTGGATAGCCTCGCGGGTGATGTACGTTTCCATCGTCGCGGTGTTAGGCATACGATCTACCGTCGCTGGATTGTCAAACAACAACAACGCGACACCATCGAATGTTTCCGGCAAGATCTGCAAGACCACCCGACCGATCTCACTGGTATCCCCCGCCACAGAAAGCGATTGATTGGCCTGCACCAACTGTGAAGCGACCGCCTGGGCCTGGGCTGATTCCGCCAGCAAATCCTGGCTTCGAATCGACAGGCCGATCTGGTCAGCCAGCGTAGAATAAGCGTTGATCTCGTCTTCGGTCAATTCAATCGGCACATCATTCGCCAGCCCCAGCACGCCCAGCAGTTGATTACCCGACCGCAGACCAAATGTGACAAACCACGCTTGCGGTTGAAAGTCGATAGACGCTTTGATGTCTTCGGGCAACACATGGCCGATGACTCGTCCGTCTAGTTCTACCGGTGTGCCTGCCTGTAAACGCCGGATCTGATGAGAGGCCAACGGCTCCAGGTCGATTGACACATCCACATCGTACACATCCATATCGGTGCTGAACCCGACCATACGATGCGTGCGCGGCATTTCCCCCGCTTCTAACGGACGATCAAACAAGGTAATCACTGCACCGGTCAGATGCTTGCCGAGTGTGTAGGTGATGGCCTGGGCCATATAGGCGTAACTGGTGGCGGTGGCGATCAAACGATTCGCCAGCACCAGATCTTCGACGGCCTGCCGCGCCTTTTGTGTCTCCTCACTCAGCTTAGACGCCTCCACCAAGGCCGCCATTAATTCGGAGATGTTGCGATAGGCATCCAACTCCTGTTCGGAAAAAGCGTTCGGTCGCCGGCTAGTCAGGATGATGACGGCCAATGGTTGGTCACCAGTCGCCACTGGCACACTGAGAAAGCTGATCGCCTCGTTGTTTTCCATCCATGCGACCAGACCAGCACCGTGTATCGCCGGATCACGATCTTCATCAGACCGCACATAGTACAATTCGTTGTCGTTGAGCGCGTTCTGCACCGCCGCGCCCAGGTCATCCCACTGCAACACTTTTTCCGGCACCCAATCCAGCATACGGTTGCTCGTGCCGACTGCTTTCACCGCCCACCCATTGATCCGCCGGGCATCGTCATAGATGAGTTCACCCAGCGATAGCAACGTCTCGTCACTATCCTGAAGCATGTGCCGTGTAAGCACGTTCGCCATGCCCTGATAATCCAGACCAGCGACCAATTCGTTAAACACGTTGGCCTGCCGCTGGCTGATCGCCTCAAAGTATTCGCTTTCAGTCGTCAGGTTACGAAGCAAGACAATGTTGGTCACCTGGTCGGCGACGGATTGCAGTAGATTGAGTTGATCGGACGTGATGTTGAAATCAGTATGGATGTCATACAGGTTGATTGTGCCGAAGACCTCCCCCTGAGACCGCATCGGCATAGAAATCGCAGATTGCAGGGGGCGTCCATCATTGGTGTACCGTAGAAAGTCGTTAATGCCGTCCTGGTTCGGTATGTCGGTGTAAACAATCGCCTGGGCTTCGGTAAACACCGGTTTAACTTGATGCCCTACGTCGTCGAGCGTCATCGGCAGATGTAGATTCAACTCTTGAACTTGATGCCGGTTGGCCCACAACAGGATGTTCAACCCGGAAAATTGCTCATCCTCATCATACGTCGCCAGCGTAATCGTCAGGAATTGCCCCCGGTTGACCAATGCATCTGCCAACACCTGGGCGACATCCTGGAAGTTGCGACATTGGGATAGCTGTTGGGAGATTTCAGTCTGTTGCCTTAACAGGTGCATCGTCCCGCGCCGCTGAAAAGCCGCCGCCAGTTCCCCACCGATAACCGTGAGCCAATCATTGATCTGGCTGGCCCCGGTGGAAGATTTGGACAGACGCAAGGTGAGCAAAATCGTCCGCCGGTTGTTACGCTCCGGCGCATAAAACCAGGACTCCCCCTCATCCGGTGAGACGGGCGTCTGGGAATACATCGCCCGGTAATAGACCGTGCTTTGCAGGTTATCCAGGATGATAGGCTTCTCGTCCGCCGTCAGCTCTTCGTTGGTCGCGGCGGTCGGGATGAGGGCATTCCCTCGCAGTATATAAAGTTTGAGGACGCTTACTTCTGGTATGACACGCGACAACAGCGAGAAGGTCGCGTCGAGCAAATCGGATGGAGCTTGATCGTCTTGCTCCCACTGGTCAATGGCTCGCGCCAGGTCACCTAAGAGGCTGAGGTCGGATGTCATCGGGCCGTCTCCTCGCGGCTACTTCCATTCCCAGACGTTTTCCCCAGAAAGCAGACGGGTAATCTGATCCGGGAAGCGATCCGGGTCGAGCGGTTTACCCAGGAAGCCATCAAACCCGGCCTTTTGTGCGCGGCGCAGTTGGTCTTCGCTGGCCTCTGCCGTGACCGCACACACAATTGTCTCCTTCAAGGCGGGGTTGGCCCGCACCTTTTGCAGGGCCTGGTAGCCATCCTCGTAAGGAAGGCGAATATCCATCAGGATCAAATCTATACGCGGTAGCGTTTCAGCGAATTGAACAACCTGCCAACCGGAGGTCTTCCATTCGCACCGCTGGACGCCCATAAATGCCAACATCCGTGCGATCAACACAAAGTTCGGGACGTTATCCTCTACAACCAGGACATGGGCCTCACTCGGGTCAATCGGATTCCTATCTGTTGTCATGCATCTTTACCTTAAATAGCTTTTTACATTGTCTGCGAAGGTGTCTACATCAATTGGCTTACCAATGTAGCCATCACACCCGGCATTGAGTGTCTTCTCACGATCACCTTCCATCACATTTGCTGTAAGTGCAACAATGGGAACATCGGAAATCGTCGGTTCAGATCGGATGCGCTCGGTGGCGACCAATCCATCCATCTCTGGCATACTGATGTCCATCAGAATCAAATCCGGTGGATTTTCCAGTGCCATGTTGATACCATCAACAGCGTTGTCGGCTTCCTCGACATCAAACCCTTCCACCATCAAGATTCGCCGGACAAGCATTCGGTTGTTAGCATCGTCTTCGATATAGAGTATGCGTGCCATATCGACCTTCTCATTATAACCGATCATGGATTATAGTTAAGCGACATAATCTAAGGATACAGCGAAAATTGAGAGAATGCTATTGATTTTGTGGCAGACAAACGAAAATATCACATAGCGCGTTGATAAACTCATAATAATCATAAGGAGAAAACAAATGCCTCAATACAAGAAGCCGCCAGAAATGCAGATCGACCCGAAGAAGTCCTACAGTGCTCACTTTGAGACCAACAAAGGCAACTTTGACATCCAGCTTTTTGCCGCCGATGCGCCGATCACGGTCAATAACTTCGTGTTCCTAGCAAAAGAAGGCTTTTACGATGGCGTGACCTTCCATCGTGTCGTCCCAAATTTCGTCATTCAAGGCGGCGACCCAACCGGCAGTGGGCGGGGCGGGCCTGGCTATAAGTGGAAGGATGAGCCGAGTGCTTTAAAGCTCAAGCATGACTCCACCGGTATCTTGAGCATGGCAAACGCCGGGCCCAACACCAACGGCTCTCAATTTTTCGTCACGCACACCCCCACCCCGCATCTAGACGGTAAACACGCGGTCTTCGGCAAAGTCACCGGAGACGGGATGCAAGTCGTCAATGCCATCGAAGAAGGGGACGTCATGCAGAAGGTCACCATCACCGAGCAGTAGAGCAAGTCGCTTGTTCGGTCTGCCACCACACCGGGTTTTCGGATCCGGTGTGTTTTTATTGCGCCACCAGCGAGTCATCCTCTGGTTCCAGGGCCTGCGGTGCGACGGGCAACGTAAACGCGAAGATACTCCCGGTGGGGCTGTTATCTTCAACCCAGATCCTGCCGCCGTGTGCCTCCGTCACCAACTTGCAGAACGACAGCCCCAGCCCAACCCCACGCCGAACCGTCGGCCTACCAGCCACTTGTACAAAGCTATCAAACAACGATTCCTTGTAATTATCCGGCACACCGGGGCCATTGTCGATGACATCAACCCGGACATAACCAGCCTGTGCGCCCGCCTCCCCCGGTGCATATGAGCGCACCCGGACCACATCTTCGGTCGGGCTGTACTTCAGCGCGTTATCCAACAGGTTGAGCAATAATCGCTCGACCTTATCATGATCGACATACAACAGCGGCACCTTCCCGGCTCCCTCCTGTGAAATACGGATGTCCAGTTCTTGCGATAGCGGGCGCAATTCGTCTGCGACCGACTCGAACACCGTCTGGAAAGCGATGGAACGCCGCTCGATGCTCAAACGCCCACTTTGCATCTTAGAAATATCCAGCAGGCTATCCACCCGGCCCAATAATTTCTTCACCGCCTGCCGACCGGATTCAGTGGTGGATTGCACCAGATTATGCACATCGTTTTCTTCCGGCACATAATCCCGCAAGATTTTCATGCTAGTCATGACGGCTGTCAGCGGGCTTCGTAGATCATGCACGATCATGCGCGTTAGTTCTTCCCGCGTGCGGCTGATCTCCTGCTCATCGGTCTTATCGTAGAAGACGAACAAGGCCCCCATCGTCTGCGCCGCATCATCTAACACCGGGATGATAAACCGTTGCAGGTAACGCACGTTGCCCTCGGTGTTGGTTATCACATAGACGTGCGGTTCGTGTTCTTCCCATTCATCGGAAAGATTGCCCAGCAGATCCCGCAGGATAAGCTGATCCGGGAAGCCCATACGCTCGGCCAGCTTCATGTCCGGGTCGTCCAGCACCTCCTGCACGTTCCGGTTGAGCAGGTCAAATGGCATCAGGTCGAGCAATTCTTGAATACGCGGATTTGCCAGCGCGATCCGGCCCCGGTTGTCAATCAGCAGGATGGCCTCCTCCATCGTATCCAGGATCACCTGCAAGCGATCCCGCGCTTCGGTGATACGCTCAAACAAGCGAGCATTGTCGATGGCGATAACCGCCTGATTGGCGATCTGAGAGACGAAGTAACTGTCTTCCGATGTGAACCCGGCCAGACGGCGGCTCTCTACCGTAATCACACCCAACGGCTCACGCCCACGTAAGATCGGCACACCCAATTGTGAGCGCGTCCCGCCGATTAGATGTGGCTCATCAACAAAGCCCTCCCGGACGACATCATCCACCCGCTGGACTTCCGCCGCCCGCATGGCCCGCTGGCTGATGCCAGTCTCAATCGCACTGCCATCCACCAGCATATCCGGCTCGACGGTGTTATAGGTCATCAGATCAAGGCGATCATCCTCCGCCAGCGCAACCACGCCAGCATCGGCCCGGGTCGCATCCATCACATGCTGTAACACCAACCGGCAGATGGTCTTCAGGTCAATAGTCGATGTCAACATCCGACCGATGCCAGCTAACGAGAGCAACTGCTCAACACTGCGCTGGAATGCTTCGTCAGTCATGGCGTAGGTTCGCGCATTGCTGATGGCCTGGGCGGCTTGATTGGCATAGGTGCGAAGTAATTCTAACCACTCATCCGTGAACTTCTGGACATCGTGGAAGAACAACACCAAGACGCCCAGCCGGTTATCCCCCAGGGCCAGCGGCAATTCCACCAATGCCTCCAGCCCTTCCGATTGTAGAGCCTGCCGCACTGGCCCCGGCATGGTGGAATCTGAGCGAATATTCGAGATTGCCAGCGGCTTTTGTTGAAACAACTCTCCACTTTGGCCCAGGATTTGCGGGGCGAAATTCGTGCGGTTAAAGGCCTCCGTCAGCCCGGCAGTCCGTTCGAGTGTCAGCATGTCCTCGTCAAATAAATACAGTGCAACCGCTTGCGCGTCAGAGATGGTAGACGCGGACGAGACAATCGTATCCAGCACGTTATCCGGGGAAAGCGTACCAGAAAGCAACGACGCGATATTGTTGAGCGTCGAGAGTTGGGCCACCCGTGTTGATTGCCGTTGGAACAATTGCGCGTTTTCAATGGCGATGCTCGCGCTATCCGCGACAATCGTCAGCAGGCGTAGATCGTTAGGGCTAAATGTGCGGTGTGGCCCGTTGGACCCAACCGCCATCACCCCAAAGCGGTCACCTTCGATGACCATCGGCACACCCATCCAGGAATAACTCACCGATTGCGGCACATCCAGCCCACGCTCACCGGCCCGCGCCCGCACATTGTCCTTCAGGTAAAGCGAACTACGCGTCGTCGCGATGTGGTCGATCAACGGATAATCCGCCAGATTGTTTATGGTATCTGCCGGCAGTTGCTGGCCGGCGCGGATTACCAGCGAAATCAACACCCGCCTTAGCGCGTCATCATAGATGACCAATGTAAAATCCGCCACGTCGAACAGATCAGAGATTTGCACATAAATCGTCTTAAGCAAGCCGTCCAGATCCAGGTGCGCCCGCATAGAGCGCGTCACGATAGAAAGCGTGGTCATCTCGTCAAGCTGGCGGCGGGTTTGATAATCCGACCGGCTGATGGCATGTAAGCCCAGTACAATCACCGCCAGGCCAACCACGCTCATCACTTCGCTCGGTTGTTCAAACCCGCTGGATAACTCCGCACTTATGAAGGCGAACGGAAGTGGTAACACCAGGATGACGATAATCAACGCGATATTGGTGGTGAAGACCTCACGGAGTGGTTGATCGTTGATGTAAAGTTCCATCACGAAGATCGACACATACAGCGTGAAGTACACCAGCCCATAGAGCAACAGAGCAAACGGCTGTAGCGAGTCATCTAACCAGCGGGCCGTATCAATCGGCAGATCTGCCCCCGTCGCCAGATAGACCTGACTGGCGGCGAAAAAGCTAATGCTGACTCGCGCCGTGACCATCACCAGACTGCTAAAGCGTTGCGACCACATCAACCCGGTGCGCTGGCGCCGCCGTGACATCAAGAGGGTGGCACCTGTCGCCCCGCCGATAAACATTGCCCAGGTCATCAGCGGTTGAGCCACCGCCGGTAAAGACAAAAAGGCCACCATCCCGATCACATGGGAAGGACTCAACGCACCCCGCCGCAACCACACGCCGAAAAAGAGCGTAAAGGTCGTCAGCAAAGCGTAGACAATCGCCTGCAAAAGATATTCGCTGATAACGTTCCCGTCCGGGACGTTCAAAAACAGCACCGCCAGGGTCATCAAGCCGGTTACCCAGGGGATGAGGGCCAGCAAGGGTCGCCGCAAGCGCGGTTGATTTACCATCAGGTCTGCCACACTTTTAACCGTATCGTCTTAAGAACGATCATAGTCTAACATCTTGTGGCTCTCCATGCAGTCTGTGTGACAACATCCTAACTAACCATCCTGCATCATCTGCATCGGTGCCCGGTCGGTGATGTCGTCATAATCCTCCAGCACTGGCAAGGTGAAGATGAAACAGGCACCGGGGAGCGGCCCATCGGTCGCCAGCCAGATGCGCTCATCATGTGCTTCAATCGCCAGCTTGCAATACGTCAGGCCCAGCCCGCTCCCCTTTTCCCCGCGTGAGGGCATATTCCGCTTGGATTGGCGGAACTTCTCAAAGATCTGGTCGCGCTCGTCCAATGGGACGCCTGGCCCGCTATCTGCAACGGTGACATAAACCTTATCCTCCAACCGCTCCGCCTGGATCAAGATTGTCTCCTGCGTTGGCGTGAACCGGATCGCATTATCCAACAGATTGACCAACACCCGCCGGATCTTATCAGCATCGACCAACACCGGCGGGAGCGTCTGGGGGATGACTTGCTCAACGGTCACATCAGCGTCTTCCGCCAGCGTCGCCAATGTGGTGATGGCATCATGCACGATTTGCCGCATATCAACCGGATCGCGTTGCAACGGCATCTGGCGTTTCTCTAATTTGGCGATGTCTAGCAGGCTATTGACCAGGCTCAACAACTTCTGTGCGCTCTGGAGCGATAGATTCGCAATCTGGCTGAGTTCTTCCGTCCTGGTTGAGTCTTCCGCCGTTTCGATGATGAGGAATAAACTGCTGATGATGCTCCCCAGAGGACTCCGTAGGTCATGAACAGCCATATTGGTGATGTCATCCCGGTAAGCGGCCAACGACCGCTCTTCGGTCACATCACGCAGTGTGATTAACCGGCCCATGACCTGATCGCCAGCGTCCAACACCGGCGATTCGATCTTCTGCACATACCGGATTTTATCCGCCCCCAGGGTAATCTCATACGACGTGGTGATCGTCTCCATCGGGTTTTCATCCAGGGCGGTCAGCGTATCATTCAACAGGGCGTGAACTTCAGAATCCGGCAAGAGTATGGGCAAGATAGCTTCCGCCAATGATTGCCCCAGGTACGATTGAAAATCCAGCATCAACAGATCCCGCGCACTCCCATTTGCCTCGACCAACCGCCCGGCGTGATCAACCAGGATCACACCGTCACGGGTCGTGTTGAGGATGGCTTGCATCCGGTTGTTCTGTGAGCGAATGCGCTGGTACAACCAGGCGTTGCGTAGGTGCCCGCCCGCTTGAATCCCCAGCAAGGTCAAGGTGTTTTGAGCATCCCGCTTGAGCGACTTCAACGCGAAGGCCGTCACCAGCAGATAAACGCCAGCTTCACTCAATGCAACCGGGATAATCACCAGACTCCCGTAATCAATCGCTTCAGAATTCGGGAAGGAAATAAACCGATTATCCGTGCGGACGTCCTGAATAATCAAGACGTTCTGCGTACTCCATGCGTCATCCAGTACAGTCTCCGGGATGACCAGGGGGGCTTCCTGGATGGCTTCATCAGATTGCGACAGGCTAACCAACATCCCCCGCTGGTCGTGGATGATGGCGGCGTGCTGGGCGCGTAAAATGTTGAGTGCAGTCCCTGCAATGGCGGATAAAACTGACGACTCATCAGTATCGGACGACAGTTGAACCGCCAGATCACGCAAATCGGAAAGCGTTTCGATCTGCGCTTGACGGTCTTCCAGCAGACGCGCATTCTGGATACTTACGACCGCATGCCCGGCCAGGCTGGATAAAAATTGTTCGTGTTCCGCGGTGAAGTGCGCGTAATTTTCGCTTTCCACCAACAAGACCCCGATGGTCTGGGCTTCCCGGTTGAGGGGGACAAACAGCGACGAGCGAAACTCTCGACCCGGAAACGATGTATATTCCGAATGGCTCGTATTATCGCTGACCCGTAACGCCTCCCCCGTGCGGAAGACCTGACCGACCAATCCACGATCCATATCACGCAACCACTCAGAATGACGCACGGTGCCATCATCCAACACCTGAGAAACAATGATCCGCACCTGGTCACCATCACCAGCCAGGGCCAGGCCGGCCATATCTGCCACCGTCGAGCGCAAGGTCGCCTCTAGCAGATTGTAAATCAGCGTTTCCAGGTCTAACGCGCTGGAAATTTGCTGTGCGACGGCCTCAATCACGCCGATCTGTTGCAGACGACGATCCAGGGCCAGTTGTGTGATCTGATACATCTCCGCATTGTGGAGTTGTGCCGCGATCTGGTTACCGGCCATCTCTACAAAGCGCAGTTCACTTTCCCCAAACTGACGATACGTCTCACTCCCCGCCAGGATCAAACCGATAACCTGATTATCGGCGATCAAGATCATCGCAATGACGGTCTGTGCATTTTCCAGCGTCATCCACTCCCGCAGGTCATCTGACATATCCGCATCAGACCGATGAAAGATGATCGGCCCGCGCAGTTGCTGGGTTGCAATATCCTGGATCTCCGGCAGGTCGCCCAATAAGATCGCCCGGCGTGTATCATTATCCGAACGATAAAGCTGGATGTAGTTGGCCCCTTTGGGCATCAGGCCAATATCGACCCAATTCGTATTGAGCATCTGTTTCAACAATTCAGAGACGTCCGCGATGACGACATCAATTTCCAGGCTGGAAATCGAAATGCGCGACAGATGCACCAGTTGCGCCTGCTCTGCCGCGTAGAGTTCTAACGCATTCAGCAATTCTGCATTATCCAGGGCCGATGTCACCTGATAGGCCAGTGTCTCCAACATCTCTAATTCGATGGCCTGGTAGACATGCGGTTCCTCGTGGAAGACCGCCAGCACCCCGACGACCACACTTCCGGCTTTCAACGGGATCTCTGCCATTGCCTGGAACCCACCCACTGTCGCCAATTCACTAAGAATGGTCGGCGTCTCTGCCTGGATCTCAGTTACCACCCGTATCTGGTCGCTGTCACTTTTCGGCTGGAATTGAGGAGCTTCATAATACGCCCGATGCACGCTATCCATGCCGACCGACTGCACCAAACGACAAGCCATCGTCTCATCTTCCGCCAGGAAGATAGCGGCCTTCTGTGCGCCAGTGATGCTCATCGCAACTTCGCACGACGTTTTCATCGACCAGTCACGGTCGATATTGAACATAATGTCTTGCACCGCTTCGTTGACTTGTTTGAGATTACTCGCCAACTTAGCCGCCCTTTCGTAAAGAGTCGCATTGCGGATCGCCAGCCCGACCTGATTCGCAAAGGTTTCTAACGTGCGTAAGTCGATGCGATCCTGTAACGGGTTGTCCCGGTTGTCGATCATACTCATCACACCGATGACCTTCTCACCAGCCTTCAACGGAAAACCCAGCACCCGCGTTCCCCCATGAGCCATGTCAATCAAGGTCGTCTGGCTCATGGTATCCTCTGTCAGCGGCAGGTCGAGTCGTTCCGGTTGGCTCAACATCTTCTGGATGAGATGATCGTCTGACTTGCGGATCTTGGACCAATCGATGCGCTGTTGACCGCGCAACACCAGCGGAAACGTCAGTTCTTCGCGTTCGTCATCATAAAGCGCGATGTAAAACAGATTGAGATCCAGACGACAAGCCCAGGTATAAATGCTTTCCAGCAGATCATCCAACACCAGATGCACCGAAACAACCTGGCTGACATCGTTCAACAATGACAGTTCGTCCATCCGCCCGACGAGTTCTTCCTGAGTGAGCATAACCTGCCGGTGCCGGACGGCCTGTGCCGCGATCAATCCCATCAGCAAGCCGAATGGCAACACCCCGTTATTGTTCAACACCAGCACCAGCGGCATAGTGGCGATGATTAACAACCCTTCGGAAAACAGCCGGTGCCGCTGTCCCGCTTCTAACAATGATTGAACTGGCACCTGCGGGTCAACCAGTAAATGCCCCAACACCTGCAACAGAACAAACGCGATGGTCAGCGCCACCCCCAACTCAACCAGCCGCATATTATCCTGGGTGAGTGGTAAAACACCGCCCATGACATCATAAATCAGCGCGGCCACGATCACCGGAATCCCTAGTGTGGTTATCCGCTTAAATGCCAGGTCCGCCGCCGCCGCTAAAGAACTTGTCGGCATCTGCCAGGGCGATAAACCGCTTAACCGTAACACCGCCGCAATCAACGCACCCGATAGCACCAGCATCAACGCAGGCGGCAGGCTGAACCCGGCCCACGCAACTATGACCGATAAATACAAATAACCTGCCCACAATCCATTTTCCAGACGACCAGCCAGGGTATCCGAGAGGACAAACACAACCAGGCAGACCAGCCAGCCAAAGCCGCGGCCTCCTTCGGTTATGATGTTCGGTGCGCCAGGGGTCACCAGGAAGCCCGCCAGCAAGGTCAAACTGAGCGTAACCAAAATTGCGGCTCGCGTCTGCCAGCGGCGTTCGATTTGATAGTGGGAATTCAAGGTGTTATGTCCATGTTGTTAACTTAAGTCTATAGTACGCTTATTTATAGCATTATGCCAATTGGTCTTTTCTAACTTGAATTGTGCGACCAACACACCGAGCGTTAACCAGAAAACAAAGGCAAATCGATCCCAGATTGGGATGGCGTCCGTCATGCCATAGATGGCGTGGGCCAGCAAGCCCGCCCCTGCCGCAACTGCGATCATCCGTGCCGGACGACTGCCACGTTGGATCACCATCCACAACATCCACCCTGCCAACGCATACCATGCGACAAACACGACCAACCCCGGCAGACCGAAGTCCGTCGTAATCTGGATGAACTCATTATGGGCATGGGGCGGATACTGGTTCACTGCGTCCGGGTCAAGCGGATAATCTACCCGCACCCGGCCAATATCTCGATACATATTCATGCCGACTCCGGTCAATGGATAATCACCGATCATGTCAAAAGCGACATCCCAGTACATAAATCGCTCGGATGCCGTGATCTGATCACGCAATGACAGGATGCCCGCATCACCTTCATCATCCCCCGGCCACAGGTTAAACAACAACAGAAATTGCAACCCCAGCAACAGGATAAAGGCCCCCAAGGCCCCCCATCGAAACCGGCGCGGCATGAACACCAGCGCACCAAATACCGCCGTGATAATCAAGCCGAAGATGGCAGAGCGACTCTGGCCGATGATGAGGGCGGTCATCAACAAGATTAACGCCACCGCACTTAGGCCAACCCACATCAGGCGAAGCCGCTTAAACGGGTAAAACGCCGTCCCGAATAGCAACGGGATCAACCAGATCATCACCCCGGCCAATTCATTGGGGTTCAACGTAGCGAAGGGTGCCAGGTCTGGTAGAGCGTCCAGCCGGTTGATCAAACCACGAAACGCGCCCGACTTGGTTAAATCCCATTGGGATGCACTCAGCGCGACATATCCGATCAACAATCCCAGGGCGATCATCAGATGCAAGACCGCATCCATCCGGCCTTGATGCCGCGCCAATTCCACCAGGAATAACACCCAGAGGATACCCAGGATGGGGCGCATCAGCATCCCGAACCCCCGTGACGGATACCCGGTAACCTCCGGTGTGACCAGCACCGCGACCATGCACAACCCCAGCAAGGCCGCAAACCAGACTTCCAACCAGACGAACGTCCATAACCGGCGTTGGGTTATCAACCGGATGACATAGAATGGGATGACCAACAACAACAACCAGAACCAATCGGCCCGGTCAACGCCGAAGGTCGCATCTCGCAGAATGGGCGATGTCATCAAGATCAGCCCGTATATGAAGAAGCCGGTTGCTAGCAGTGCCAACCGGGTTGAACGCCGCAACTGCACCCAGGCAGGGTGATGCAGGACACTATACAACCCGATACCGCCCCCTAATATTATTAATGCCCAGTTCCATTCCGTCATGACGATGCCGGTCTCGTCGCGTGTCGCCGGGAAACTGCTGATATGCCAGAAGAAGTAAGTCGCCAACAACAACACCAGTCCTTCTGCCGCTAACAAAGCCCCGCGCATTTCCCTATACAAATTGTCATTTCCCCTTGCATTAATCAATTGGTTGGTTGACATACTATCAATTCAGGACTACAATCCGGTAATGTATAGTGAAGGAATTTAGTAAGCTTACAAATAGCAGAGCGAAATGTGAGAGGCCATTCTGCATGATTAATCAGATTGTAACAAGAGTCTCGCTCGAATCATTTCGAGAACGCTCTGCCGGCAAACGTGCGGTCTTACTTTACCCCTGGACGAATTATCGACAGTTATTTCTCGGTCACTTCCTGGCGGCGCAAGAAGACGGCCTGCTCTATTATGCCTTACCCCACGAGATGGAGACCGTGGCGGAATGGATGACCGATCTCGTCGCACAATTTAACCTGGTGTTAGATGACTTTGGTAGCAACCTCCGGGCGGCCCTGCCAGATGCCGACGCGCCAGCACTCGGCCAGGCTTTCGTCCAAGATCTCGCGGCGGTGTCGTCCGATCATGTGACGCTTTTCATCGATGAGTTAGATCGCATGACGTTTGACGACCACTTCACCCAATTCATCACAACCACCGTCTCTGCCCTGCCAGATCATGTGCAGTTGGCTTTTAGCTCGCGTATGCTCCTGCATAAGCCCTGGTCACAGATGGTTAAAGACGGTAAAGCGATTGTACTCGGCACCGAATATAGAAAGAACGACATGATGTTTACTGTGGAAGACGAAAACAAACCGCAACTGGAAATTTATGGCTTTGGCCGCGGGCACGCCCTGGTTGATGGTCAAGAGATCGTCACTTGGGATGGCGCACTCCCACGTAATTTATTCTTCTACTTTGTAGATAACCCGCTGGTCACCCGTGACGACATCTTCGCCACATTCTGGCCGACTCTCTCCGTCAAAGAGGCGACCAACGTATTTCATGTAACCAAGCGTAAAATTAGCGAACGCATCTCAGATCGCGTCTCTGACGGCGAAAACTATGAGCTGACCCAGTATTCTGCTGGCTTCTACATGCCGTCGGATAAAGTGGTGCGCCATTATGACGTGGATGACTTCGAAGAAGCCATCGAAAACGCGACCATCACCAACGACATCGTAGAACGCGAGACCCTACTCCGCCGGGCCATTGACCTGTATACCTCCCCCTTCCTGGAGACCATCGACATGCCCTGGGTAGAGGAACGCCGCCAGCATCTCAGGCAAGTATACGCCCAGGCCCTCGCCAGTATGGGCCACTTACAAAAAGAAAAAGGGGAAGCGGATGCCGCCCTCGGCTTCTTCGTCCGTGCTACCAAGGAAACCCCAGAACGCGAAGACATCCACCGGGAGATCATGAAGATCTACATCGACAAAGACATGCCCAACGATGCTAAGGCCCAATACGAAACCCTGGCAAACTTCCTGAAGGAAGAATATGAGATTGAACCCTCTCAAACGTCTCAGTCAGTTCTTGAAACCATTGAGAGCTAACTTCTATCCGGGGCGATTCGTCGCCCCAGGTCATAATCACCCATGACGAAAGCCCAGGATAACCTCAACCGGCTACCGACCGATCACATCGGTGTACTGGTGGCCGGTGTGTTGATGATGGTCGTTGGCTGGGGCGGGTTGTTCTGGCTGGTGAGTACCCAGGTGCCGCAATTAGGGGTCGTGTGGATGTTTTACTTGTTCTTGCATCTCGCCGTGACGGGCACCGTCCTGCCAGTGGTGCGTTACCTGAACATGCGCTTCACCCCGGTCACGGCAGAACCGCCCCCCGGTGGTGTGATTGTCCGGCAGAGTGTGTGGCTGGGCCTGTTTGCCATCATCATCGCCTGGTTGCAGGTGTTGAGGGTGCTTTCCATCCCGACGATGTTTTTCCTTGCGCTGGTCTTTATCGTGCTGGAAGTTTTCCTGCGGGCCAGGGAGCGCAACACAGCCTGATATTAGAGCAAAGGATGTTTGACCGTTGAAAGCTGATTTACCGCGCCTCTTACGAGACCGTAATCTAACCGCCCTGCTCATCCCGGTGGACGAAGTATATAGCCCGATGCTGGATTATGTGACAGGTGGGGCGGCCATCACCGGCGGGCTGGTCATCCAACCGCTTGATGCCGCGCCGGTCATCATCGCCAAAAGCATGGAAATCGAAGAAGCCGCGCATACCGGGCTAGCCGTCCGCACGATGGCGGAAATGGGTTTCTATGACCTCTACAAGCAGAACGACAACAACCCGGAGCGCACCCAGGCGGCCTTCTGGGTGGCGTGTCTGCGTCAGCTTGATGTCGCACCGGGGCGCATAGGCCTTTACGGAACCGGACGCCTGCATCACATCCTGGCCCTGCATCAACTCCTGGCAGATCTGGACGCGGAGTATGTATTCGTCGGGGAAAGCGGCACCACACTCTTTGATGAAGCCATGCTGACCAAAGACGCGACAGAAATCGCCCGCATCCGCACCGTTGCAGAGCATACCAATGCCGTCATGGCAAAGACCTGGGACTTTATTCAGGGGCATCATGCTCAGGCGGAGGCAATCGTCAACGATGCGGGCGATCCGCTCACCATTGGCCGGGTACGTCGCTTCGTCCTCAAAGCCCTGTTAGATCATGACCTGGAAGACACCGGTATGATCTTCGCTCAAGGCCGGGATGCGGGGTATCCGCACAGCCGGGGGCAAGACGACATGCCGCTTCAACTGGGTCAGAGCATCGTGTTTGACCTGTTCCCGCGTGAGCGTGGCGGCGGTTATCATCACGATATGACCCGCACCTGGTGCCTGGGGTATGCGCCGGAACCAGTACAGCAGGCTTACGACCAGGTGATGCAAGCCATCGACATCGCGGAGGAAACCTTCGGCGTGGGGAAACCCACACACCGAATGCAAGAGGCCGTACAAGATTACTTCGAAGCCGCCGGCCACCCCACCCAGCGGAGCAAACCCGGTACCCAGCGCGGGTATGTGCATGGGTTAGGTCATGGCCTGGGGTTATCCATCCACGAGCGGCCTCGTATCAGTCACCTCAGCCAGCAGGATCAATTCGCGGTCGGCAACGTCATCACCATCGAGCCGGGCCTGTATTATCCCGAAGACGGTTACGGCGTCCGGGTTGAAGACACTTACATCGTCACACCGGCTGGTGAGCTTGAGAGCATCAGCGATTTTCATAAAAAACTTGTCATGCCGATTACCACATCGTGATCTTTCTAATAAAAGACTGATTTGACAATCAAACCGAATTTACAAAATCCTCATAGGCTGTAGATGGTTAAATTTGTCATCCAACTTGAGGATTAAAACTTATGGGACTTCGTAAACTCCTGCAATCAACAGTCGTCGCGGCATTTTTGCTTGCGGCTGGCTTTGTTTTGGGCATGGCGGTGCTCAACAGTGAAGCAGACCAAACCCCGGTCAACAACGGGGAAGTATTCTCGTTACGAACAGCATATGAACAACCCGCCAGCGTCGCCACCGGCAATACAGTAGAAAGCCCGGCGACCATCCAACAAGATGAAGTACCCGATGTTATGCTTTCTGACACCGACCTGACTCGTGCGGAATTATACGAGCAAGTCGCGCCGAGTGTGGTCGCGATTAGCGTCGTCCGCACCAATGTCGGCTTCGGCGGGGAAGACATTGGCGGGTCGGGGTCCGGCTTTGTGATTGACACCGCCGGTCACATCGTCAC
>DAOTTZ010000184.1:0-6610 GCA_034437535.1 Anaerolineae bacterium
GCGCATCGTGTTGTTTTGTATCAAGCTGTTCCATGCCTTACTCAAACGGAAGTAGCCGTTGCCGCCCTTACCCTTGTTCCAGGAACCATCCAGATAGGTATTTTGAACCTGGATGTGGCGGGCCATTTCCGTCACGATGGCGTGTGATCCGGTCATGTAGGTGTTCACATTGTTGACGAAAGCATTATCCACCCACCGGAAGACAATACCATGCATAGCGCGGGTATGATCCACGTTATTGTAGTTGTACATGGCTTCGGCGGGATCATGGCCCGGCACGATCTGTGTCAGATAGAAGTTTTCTAGCCCGACACCTTCGACAACATCCAGCGGGATAACCTTGGCGTCTCGCACGCGCCCGTCAATTGCGCTTGATCCGTCAGCGGTGCTATCACGCGGTACGTCAAATTCCAGTGGCTTATTCAGGGTGACAGTATTGCCGTTGATGGCGGTCACGGTGAAGATCTGCTGGCGCATGTATTCGAACCACCGCCAATCCGATGGATCAACACCCTGTTGCTGGTACATATTGCGGGTATTGGGCGCACCCACCCATAATGGACGTCCAACCGCGATGCCGTTCGTGCTGTCAACGACCAATGTCGTGTCGCCGGTATAGGCATTCTGCGTGATTTCGATGCCACCCTTCCAATGGAAATTCACACTGCCTTCGAAAAAGTCTTTGCGGTTGGCGGGTGCATTGGCGTAATCAGATGCGTAGTCCGAGTCAACGGCGCGAGTCTGTACGCGGAAGGCACCCCGTCCCGGCCAGATCCAGCCACCGTTGGCCGTCCCTGCGTCGGTCATGTCACCCAGATCAAAATCTGAGATCCCATCGTAGACTGTATCACTGCCCGGTTCAAAGACGATGGCTGTGCGCCCTGGCCCCTGATTGCCCTGACCGCGAATAATCAAAAAGCTGGCATCGACGTGGATTTCGGTTGAGGTGTTGATAGTTCCGGCGGGGAGTTCAATCAATGAAAGATTGTTATAATTACCGGCGCAATTGGTGCGGATGGTATCGATTGCACTTTGTAGGCCCTGGCTATCGTCAATACCATCATCAGGATTGACGCCGAACGTACTGGAAAGCTCCCCAGGGGTAATGATACAGGCTGGATTAGTTGTGATGTCGCCGCTGGACGGCAAGACGCCCACCCCACGATAACCGACATCGTTCCAGGCTGGCAGAATGTTTCCCTGGCTTGCGACTGGTGTGTGACTGATGATACTCAGGCTTATCAGGCCGAGTAAGACTACAACGAAGCGTATTCTTTTATAAACGTACATAATATACCTCTTAATTATTTTTCTGATCCAGAGCAGGCAGATATTCATCCGTAACTAGACCGCACTGGTACGTACCAGACAGAATTACTTTAGCACAATTTTAATCACAAAGCAATAGGCCTCGGTTTAACACCGTGCAACGAGGACCCATTCGATTAACATGAGATGTGTTGCGACGGATTATCAACTCATCCAAGCCACTTCAAAAAGTGATCGAAGGAGTAACAGGATGAAGATGACGGTATAATCCTGCAATTAGGAGGATACTTAATTAACTAAGCCATGTCTCACGGCTATTAAAGTCGCTTGCGTGCGGTCAGAGACATCCAGCGCTGATAAAACCAGTTCCACCCATACCGGAGCACATCACGATGGCGTGATATGGATGAAAATCGCCCATGCCAATGAAAAGTGTGCAGTCATACAATAGCGATCAATCTGTTGTCTAGGTAAGAAAGCGGTTTTTCACCTGAATATCACTCCCGCAGGGGATGTCGCGTAAAATCAAATGGTCTATGATGTGCTTATAACGTTCATCATACCTCAGGTTTTACTATGCAGAAGAAAGCGTTTCAATTAAGCATCATCCTGATCGGTTTGAGCGCGGGCATCTTCACCGGTCTTATTCTAAATATTCTTGATGAACCGCTGGCCCTGTCAGAAATCACCCTCTTCCTGTTTAGCATCCCGATCAACATCATACTTCTGGTCTTGTTGGGTGCCCCATTGTGGGTTTACCTGCGGAATATCACGCGATCCCTGGCACGCCTCAATGATGGTCAAACCGCAGAGCCGGTGCAGGCGTTGCCGTTCGGTCTATTCTCTGAATTGACTCATGCCGTCAACCAGATGATCGCCAATCAGCAGGAATTCCAGATGGCACGCGGGCGGCTGTACGAGCAGATCAGCGAAGTAGCCGCCCAGGAAGAACGTAAACGTCTGGCGCGAGATTTGCACGACAGCATCAAACAGCAGGTATTTAGCATCAGCATCAGCGCGGCGGCGGCCCATGCCCATCTAGCAAATAACCCGACCGCCGCCCGCGAAGCTCTGCTCGACGTCAAACAGAGTGCGCAAGAAGCAATGGTCGAGATGCGGGCCTTGCTCCAGCAACTTTCACCCGCACCGCTGGAAAAATCGGGGTTGATCGAAGCATTGCGCGAACAATGTGAAGCCCTCAGCTATCGCACCGGGGCGCGGGTGCAGACGCAGTTCGGTGATCTGCCGCCGGATGACCGCTTGCCGACTGGCACGCAGGCGGTGATCTTCCGTATCGCGCAGGAAGCACTCTCCAACATCGCCCGCCATGCCCGCGCCCAACACGTCGATCTCAAACTCTATGTCAAAGACGATTCTCACGTCGTATTGACCATTCATGATGATGGGCAGGGCTTCGACACGACGGCTGTTTCATCTGGCATGGGGATGGGCAATATGCGTAGTCGCGCAGAAAGCATCCAGGCAGAATTTGAGATTGTCAGCCGCCCGGCAGATGGCACACACCTGACCGTGACCATCCCGCTTGTTAAACTCACTACGCAGGAGGAACCGATGTTTGAACAATACGAAGCCGAACGTCAAGCCGTGATCGCCCAATACTGGTTATTTGGCGGGGCCGCCGCCGCGACGATCTTTTCCGCCAGCTTGATTTTATGGCGTGCGATCAGCCGGAGTGGGGAGTTCCTGGCAGGGGGGGCGATGCCGGTTATTCTGGTCGTCCTGCTCAGTGTGGTCGTGGTCGGTATCCCCATGAGTGTCATCACCGGGCGGCAGGCACACCAAAAGACACACAGGCTGTTGCAAATTGTGCAAAATGACCGGCGGACGGCATCATGGTTAAAACGCCATTGGCATATGATGCAGTTGGTGATCGCGTTTGTCGCCGCCGTATTCGTGCCGCAGTTGACGGTCAATCCCTGGTTGCCGGCCTTAACGCCTGTGGCGGTCAGCCTGATATTTATTGCCATCAGTGGCTGGCACTTCTTCCAGATGTACAGTCTATATCGTGATGAGGTCGATCACATGCCAGCTATAGAGCGCATTGATGAGATGGACAAACGACTCGGCGAACTGCGTAGCAGTTGGATCTCGTTGTTTATGCTCCTCGTGATCCAACTGGTGACGCTCAACCTGGGTGATGCGATGCGGTTCCCGCCGCAGAATGCCGACCACTGGATCACCTTTTCGTTCATGAGCCTGACGGTGCTTCTGTTTATCAATCAATTCATCTCGATATGGCTCTATCGCCAATGGCGCGACGAAGCCCGGCAGGAGGTGATGACATGACGACGATCAAAGTGGCCCTGGTCGATGACCATCATGTGGTGCGGCGCGGCATCCAGAGCTTTTTAAGTGCCATGCCGGAAATCGAGATTGTGGGCAGTGCCGCCAGCGGCGAGGCATTTCTGGGTGAAATGGATAGCTGGTTGCCGGATGTGGTGGTGATGGATCTGTACATGCCGGGCGGTATCGACGGCATCGAGACAACGCGCCAACTGCGCCAGCTTAGCCCACATACGCAGGTTGTCGTCCTCACTGCCCACACGGATGATGAGCGCGTTATCGCCGCCTTGCGGGCCGGTGCGATTGGCTACGTGCGGAAAGAGAGTGACCCCCAATTGCTACTCGACGCCATCCGCGCCGCCAACCGGGGGCAATCGGTGGTTGATCCCAGTGTGGCGAGTGCTGTTCTGCGCGATATGTCTCAGCAGGCCATCCCCGGCATTGACCTGACCGAACGTGAGAACGAGATCCTGCTGGAACTGGCCCAGGGGCTGACCAATCAAGAGATTGCCGATAGATTGGTCATCGGTGTGGAGACGGTCAAGACGCATGTCGGTAATGTGCTGTCAAAATTACACCTCAAACACCGGCATCAGGCCGTCATCTACGCGCTGAAGAAAGGCTTAATTTCACTGGATGACCTGGAACTATAAGCGCAAGTCCTCAGCGTGTAGAAGCAACCTCAACATTCCCCCGCAAGGGGGATTTTGATTTCACCCCCTCTCGTGATCCCATAAAACGGGTTCGGCCCTATGCTTGGATTGTAACGATTAAACCAAAGGATACGAACTATGTTAGACATCATCTTCTGGGCACTCATGCTCTACATTTTTATCACTTACAGCAATAACAACAAGAAGGAGGCATAAATCATGATCTGCAAAGCACAATCAAGACAGGCAATGAATCTGATGTGGATATTGTTCATCCTGGTGATGTCGGTAGAGATTGCCAGTGCGCAATCACCAGCCTATACACAACAGGATTGCACCTTCCCGGTGCCAGCGGGGGCGACAGTTGACTGTGGCACCGTATCCGCGCCAGAAAATCGGGCGGATGACAACCCAAACAACGTCACATTACCCGTCGTGGTCTTCCAGAGCAATGCCGCCGACCCTGCCGACCCGTTGATCTTTTTGCAGGGTGGCCCCGGCGGTGCGACGTTGGACTTGATCCCGGCTCTTTATGAGCCGTTCATCGCGCCACTGCTGGCCGACCGCGATGTGATCTTTTTCGACCAACGCGGCACCGGGCAGGCATTGCCGTCATTAGCTTGCCCGGAAGTCCAGGAGGCGTCAGTCGATGATTTCGAAGCGGCCCTCTCGCCAGCGGCATCCGCGACGCTATACGTGGAAGCGTTCGCCGCCTGTGCCGACCGTCTGCAAGCCGATGGCGTGGATGTCTCAGCATACACCAGTGCTGAGAGTGCCGCCGATGTCGTCGCCATTATCGAGGCTCTAGGGTACGAGCAAGCCCACCTCTATGGCGCATCGTATGGCACGCGATTGGCACAAACGGTCGTGCGGGATTACCCCGAAGTCGTCGCCAGCATCATCGCAGACTCCGCCATCCCGGTTGAGGTCAACCTGTATGAACAGCAGGCGGCCAAAGCAGAGTTTGCGCTGGATCGCATCTTCACCGCTTGCGCTGAGGACTCAGCCTGCGCCAGTGCTTATCCCGATCTGGGTGCGTTATTCTACGAGACCATCACCCGCCTGGATGCCGACCCGGTGACATTGCCCCTCACCAATCCCGTAACGGGTCAAAGTTACGATGGAGTCATCACCGGGGCGGATTACGTCGGCGCGATTTTCATCGGGTTGCAGGTGCCGCAGTTGATCCCGACGATCCCGCAGATCATGTACGATGCGGCCAACGCGGATTATTCCGGCCTTGTCACCCCGCTGACCCTCTCACTCATCCTCACTGATTCGGTGAGCCTGGGCATGTTTACCTCAGTGAATTGCTACGAAGAGGTCTATGCTTCATCAGTTGAGGGGATGGCGGACATCTGGAATGAGACGCCAGCACTGGCTGGTTTCGCCGCTTACGCCAGTTATGGCGACCCGGCGACGATCTTTGCCGTCTGTGACGCCTGGGGCGCACGCACATTTGATGCCATCGAAGCAGATCCCGTACAGAGTGACATTCCGCTGTTGGGCTTCGCCGGTGAGTTTGACCCGGCGACTCCGGTCACCTGGACGGAGCAAGTCGCTGATAACTTTGTCAACAGTGTCATGTATGAGTTCCCGGCACAGACACACACCCTGGGCCTGACCAACCCCTGTGCCGTCACCATTCTGCAAGACTTCTTGAACGATCCTATGCAAGAGCCGGATAGTGCCTGCCTGGGTGCGATGCCCGCCATCCGCTTTGTGGTGCCGGAGGATGTGAGCGCGACACCGGCAACGGCGGGTATCCCACTGATGACCTATGAAGACACCGATGCTGGCTGGTCTACATTGGTGCCGGAGGGGTGGACGGTAGCGGGGGATGGCGTCTTCGCTCGTGGCGAGTCCATGCTTGATCCTACCACGCTGATTGTCGGGCAAGGAAGCGACACCTACGATGTCCTGCTCGACGGCATCCTGGCGTCGGTAGGGGTTGGGCAAGCCCCGGAAATCAGCGAAACACTCACTGCGGATACCGGCGCATGGCATCTCTATACAACCGATGGCATGGGCAGTACCATAAGCATCGCGATACAGGATGAGCCGGAGACACCGTACTTAGTGCAGGAATGAGGCAGTGGCTTGGAATGATATCGCACTTTGAGGGAGAAACTCCTTGCCACACTCAAACTGTCAGCCAAAACCTTGCATTAGTCGCACTCGGTTCCTCACCAGAGGAACATCAAGAGCTTATCGACATGATCCTGTACAACGCCGTCGAGGCATTCACCATTCCCTATCACAAATCCAAACAGATTAGTTAACCTTCAAAATAGCGTGAAGTGAGATAAACTGGCAGGCATGATCATGCGATATATACACCTCAAGCAACATCCGAATGTGCTCTTGAAGATGACGGGACTGCG
>DAOTTZ010000185.1:0-30990 GCA_034437535.1 Anaerolineae bacterium
ACTGCGCGGCTAGGAGAGGGGGAAAGAAGCTGATATTGCTGTTTTTGGCCCCTCTCCCAGGGCTGAAAGCCCGTTCGGGAGAGGGGTTGGGGTGAGGGCTGAGTAGTTACAGCCATTGCCCTTAACCGAATGGTAAGCTACTCGACGGCTCGCACATCCCACAGCAGGTAGAGTGTGCCCTGCCCTAACGCCGAGTATAATTCCTGGTAATAACCCCCCGCCGGGGTGCTCGGCTGGCCGCCATCCGGCGGGAATTCTTCCGCAACCGGGGGATTCGGATACCGCACGACGACGACCGCCACCCCGCGCAGGCTCTCAGCATCGGTGTAGGTGAAGGTACTCACCGTACCGTCGAACCGTTCTACCAGCGGTTGATTGCGCCCGGCAAGGCCGGTGTTGGCGAAGTCGATCACGCGCCGTTCTAACTCGAAGGTGGCGCGTTCCGCCGTCACGATGTCTTCGTATTGCAGGGCGATGACCGCCAGTTGTGTATCACCGTCCTGGATGTCGGCCAGCGCGGCCAGGTTATACGGTATCAGTTCACCATAACCGCGTGCCCAGGCCGGCACATCAGCGGCCCCCGGCTCACCCACTGGTTGGAGCAAGCGCGGCAATTCCGCGACCGATGCCGCATCATCAAAATCGACCGCCCGTTGTAAGAAATCATTCTGCGGGATGATCTGCGCCTGGATCAAATCGCCGTCATAATCGTCGTTCTGTGTCAACGCATCGACGATCAAGCGGTAAGCCGGGTCATCGTAGAGCGAAGCTCGCTCAGCATTTACCGTTTCCGCCACCGTTGGCAGTAACGCACTCTCCCCCACACTGATGAGTGCATCCGGCAACAGCAGGAACGGCACCGGACGCTGAAGCAACAGGTCAAACAGGTTGGTGCGGTCGTTCGCGGCAGGGTCAAATTCCAGCCGGGACTCACACCCGGCGGCTTGACATACCGCCGTAATCCCGGCGACTTCCGCCGTGATGTAATCGCGTTCTTCGGTGTGGGCGGCGGTGATCGCTTCCTGGTCGAACTCACCCTGCCAGACGGTGCCGATGGCGGGCGGATTGCCGAAATCCAGCGTGCGGTCAACATCGAACACGCCAAAGCCCATACGCTCCGGGATGGCCGCATAGTTAAGCCAACTGTTGGTGAATTCACTTGGCGTCTGCGCCAGGCGGAACAAATGCCCCAGGTAAAAGCCGTCTAACGCCTCTACCCATTCCTCCGCAGAGTCTACCGACGGCAAATAATCCCGCGAGTCTTCCAGGGCGCGGTAATCGGCATAATAGAGGAATGCCCCGCGTGTGGCATCGGTATCCGGCACCAGGGCCATCATCTCCGCCAGCGGGACGGGTGGGGCCTGGGTGTCGTCTGTATCGTCATCCTGCGCCAAGACCGCGCTAATGCCGAAAAGCATCAAACACAATAACATTGCATATCGCATGAGCATCTCCATCCTTTATCAAATTATCGTCTGCCGCAGAATTTACTCTGATTCGGGCATCGCCGCCATAATTGCCTCATACAAAGCGTCGTACTCAAAGCCGCTGGTGTGCCGCACCCCGTTGATGAAAAACGTCGGCGTGCCGGATACACCGCTGGCCCGGCCACTCTCCCGGTCGGTGTTGACGGCTTCGGTGAACTGGCCGGTCTCCAACGCCGACTGAAAGCGCGAAACATCCAGGGCAAGATCACGGGCATAGTGGATGAGGTTGGCGTCATCCAGGGCGCGTTGATTTTTGTAGAGCAAATCATGCATATCCCAGAATCGCCCCTGGGCGGCGGCGGCTTCGGCGGCTTCCGCCGCGTGTTGGGCGTGGGGGTGGCTTTCTCTTATGGGGAATTGCCGGAAGACCAAACGCAATTCATCCTGCAAGACGGCCCGCAACGTCTTGACGACCGGGTGCGCCCGCGCACATTGCGGGCATTCGTAATCGCCAAACATCACCAGGGTGACCGGCGCGGTGGCCGGCCCCTGATGGTGATCGTCCGCGTTGACCGCCGGGGTGAGTTCGGAGCGCATTACGGCCAGACGCCCATGTCGAGATACGTCTGCACGATCTTTTTGATCGCTACGTAGAACGACGCGGTGCGGAACGTCCGCAACTCCGGCACCTCATCGAGTGCGGCGCGGATCTCCTGGTAGGCCAGGCGCATGGTGTCGTCCAACCCACTCCGCACCAGCACTGCCTCCGACGACGACACCAGCAGATCTTGCCGCAGATTTTCCGGCACGACGCGCCCGGTCATCACTTCCAACGCCTCGATGATCTTCTGACTGCGATATTCATCCAACCGGCGCGACATCCGCCCGAAGCGAACGTGTGAGATGTTCTTGACCCATTCAAAGTAGGAGACGGTCACCCCGCCCGCATTGACGAACGCATCCGGCAGGATCATAATGCCCCGTTCATTCAAGATCTGGTCGGCGTCATAGGTCACCGGTCCATTAGCCGCCTCGACGATCACGTTCGCCTGTATACGCCCGGCGTTTTCCACCGTGATCTGTGCTTCCAGCGCGGCAGGGATCAAGATGTCGCACTCGTATTCGAGCAGGCTGTTGCCATGCTCGATGTATGTCGCATCTGGATAACCGGAGACCCCACCATACATCGAGATGTATTCGCGCACCATCTCCACGTTTAAGCCCGCCGCGTCATAGAGTGCGCCGTCATGCTCGATGATGCCGATGATGCGTGCGCCGTCTTCCTGTTGTAAAAAGCGGGCGGCATGATACCCGACGTTACCTAACCCCTGCACAATCACAGTTTTGCCGTCCAGCGTGCCGCTCATACCAGCGGCACGCACGTCATCTGGATGGCGGAAGAACTCTCGAATGACGTACTGCACACCGCGCCCGGTCGCTTCCACCCGGCCCTGAAGCCCACCATTTGCCACTGGCTTGCCGGTCACGCAGGCATAATAATTGATGTCTTCCGGGTTCATGGCCTTGTACACATCACTGATCCAGGACATTTCGCGTGGGCTGGTGCCCATATCCGGCGCGGGGACGTTGCCGCCAGGGCTGATGTACCCTTTGACGATTAGCTCACGGGCGAACCGCCGTGTGATGCGCTCTAATTCGCTTGGGCTGTAATCACGCGGGTTGATCTTCACCCCGCCCTTACTCCCGCCGAAGGGTACATTGACAATCGCACATTTATACGTCATCAATGTCGCCAGCGCGACCACCTCATCATAATTGACGTTGGCCGCATAGCGGATGCCACCCTTTACCGGCAGGCGATGGTCACTGTGGACGGCCCGCCAACCCCGAATAGTGTGGTAAGTGCCATCATCCATGCGGACGGGAAACTGAACTTCAATCGTGCTGTTGCAGGATTTGATCTGTTCCGCGAGGCCAGGGGGCATATCAATATATTGCATCGCGGTATCGACCATCAGGTTGACGCTCGCACTGAATGAGCGAACAGGGCGTGTGGCAATCACCATAAGAATCCTTTCAAGAATCACAGTATTTTAGGTAAATTATACAGCCAAAAGTGGGCTGTATTTGTCACAATTATCCGATTCTTGATAGCTTGAGTCAACCGGATGTTACTTGAACGGAATCTCCAGTTCGATTTCATCACGCAGGGGGATGTCGTGCAGGCCGACAAGTGGGATCTGCGGTTTGAGCTTGCGGGCCGCCGCCAGCGCATCCCGGTGGACGGCGACCAATTCGAAGGCCCGCTTCTGGAAGAAGCGCAAGGCTGGCAGGTTGTCATTGGTGACGATCAACCAGACGCGCCCGCAACCATTTTCTTTCGCCACTTCCACCACAGAATCAACCAAGGCCGTGCCGATGCCTTCCTCTGGTTGCAGGCTGTTAAGCGTCACGATCTGGCAATCGCCCGCTTCCATCGTGTAGGTAACCAAGCCAGCGGGCGGGGCGTCTTCCGGCGCATCGTTTAGCTCTGCCGTGAACCCTGGCAGAAGATGCGCGTAATAAGACTGACCCCGCGCAACAACCTTGGTCGAACTCCAATGTTCGTCGAGGAAGTGGGCCACCCAGTTACGATCAGTTGTTTCTAAAGCACGAATGCGGAATAAGCCTTCAACTTGATTCTCTTCCATCGGCGAACAATCCTCAATTAAATAATAGTAAGCTTTGCTTATTATAGGCGTTTCAGCCAGATTACGCCAATTTTCTGGTTCTAACGTTTTTGGTGGAAATGCAAAATTTAACTCAGCCCTCACCCTAAATCCCTCTCCCAATCGCCCCTGCGGGACTAGGAGAGGGACTTCAAAAGCAGTTTTCTCCCCTTCTCCTGACCGCCGTTTCACGGCTAGGCGAAGGGGGGACAAAGCATATAGGACGTCTTTTCCCCTCTACCAGCGTAGCGTTTGGGAGAGGGGAGGGAGAATCGTAGGTTCGGAAGGGGTGAGGGCAATAAGATTGCAACGCCAAAATATTGAAATGCACCCACCGCCAGGCGGGGCCTGGTTAATTCACCATGCGCTCTTTGCCTTGCCAATACGGCTTGCGGATTTGCGTCTTGAGGATCTTACCGGCCCCACTCAGCGGCAGGTCTTGGGAACGAATCTCCACCGAGCGCGGCACCTTATACCCGGCCAACTTCTGCTTGCAATGCGCGATGATGTCATCGGCGGTCATCGGGTCGGCATCGGCACGCGGCACCACCACCGCATGGACGCTTTCGCCCCACTCATCACTCGGCACGCCGATCACCGCGCACATCGCCACCCCCGGATACTGGTAGATGACGTTTTCTACCTCCGCAGAGTAGATGTTTTCTCCCCCGCTGATAATCATATCCTTCAGCCGGTCTATCACATAGACAAAGCCCGCTTCATCCATGTAGCCCACATCGCCGGAATGCATCCAGCCGTTACGCAGGGCCTTGTCGGTCGCGTCTGGCATGTCCCAGTATCCTTTCATGACTACCATGCCACGCATGACGATCTCCCCGACCTCACCCGGCGGGAGCGGCTTGTCATCCGGGCCGACCACCTGCACCTGGGTATTAATCACCGGTTGGCCGCCAGCCTTGCGCCGGGTGTCATCCAGGTGATAGCGGTGTTCGAGCATGGTCGCGGCGCCGGTCGTCTCGGTCATACCGTAAGCCTGCAAGAATTCGCAATCTGGCACCCGTTCCATCATCGCCTGGAGCACGGCCAGCGGCATCGGTGATGCGCCATAGATAATCATATCCAACGAACTGAGGTCATACTCGGCCTGGTTGGGATGATTGAGCATCATGCTAATCATGGTCGGCACCAGCATTGATGACGTAACCTGATGTTTTTCGATGATTTGCAGGGCGGCTTCCGGGTCGAACTTATCCACCACCACATGCACTTCACCGATTGATGTAATGTTAAAGACCGAGATCCCGCCGGCGATATGAAACAACGGCGCGACGTGCATATACCGCATCGGCTGGCCCTTGTAAGAAAAGACGCCGACGTTCAAGCTACTGCCGATGATGTTGTTATGCGTCAGCATCACGCCTTTGGGCCGCCCGGTCGTGCCTCCAGTGTACATGATGCACACTTCGTCTTCCCCACCCCGGCCAGAGACAGGCGGCGCGCTGGCCTGCGCCAGCAGAGCTTCGTAATTCACCGCGCCGTCCGGCGTCTCTCCTTCCCCGCTGAAGATGATCGTCTTCACAGTTTCCAGGTGATCTTGCAAGGCTGGCAAAACACGGGCGAAAGCGTCATCGACGATTAACACGGTCGAACCGCTGTTGTTCAGCATATAGATCCAGTCTTCTGGCGTCAGGCGGATGTTCAACGGCACGCAGACGCCGCCAGCCCACGGTACGCCGAAATAATATTCAATGTAACGGTGGCTGTTCAGCGCGAGGATCGCCACCCGGTCGCCATCAGCCAGGCCGTGCGCCTTCAAGGCCCCGGCGAACCGCCCGGCGCGGTCGTGCAGGTCTTTATACGTCCATTCCTGGTCGTTGAAGATAATGGCGGGTTGGTTGCCGCTCACCTGAACGGCCCGGTGCAGTAATTGATAAGTTTGTAACGGTTGCATACGATATTCTCCTAAAAACTGTAATTTTCTCGTTCATATTCTAGCGGATTAAACAGAAGCCAACAATCAAAATTTGGTGGGACGATGACCGCACCACAAAACAACTTTGGACACGGTGAGATGACCAAATCTTTCCTCATGTTTTTATAATGTACGGTTTACGATTAGTTGCGTAAGAAATGTGTTGGAATCGGCATCAAATGAGCAACGTATAGCTTAAATCTTGAGGAGATTTGAAACGATGGCTCAACTTACCAAGCAGTTCACAGCAGATAACGTTACGAAGGGTATCGTCGCCGGGTTAATCGGTGGCTCGGTATTCGGCGTGCAGATGGCAACGATGGGCATGTTGCCAATGGTCGCGGATATGGTCGGTAGTGATAGTGTCTTAGTCGGCTTCATCATCCATATGCTCATCAGCGGGGTGATCGGCCTGACGTATGTCGCGGGGGCCGCTTTCTTACCGAATAGCTGGATTGCCCACGTCGGCGCGGGTGTGGGCTGGGGCATTGTGTGGTGGGTGCTCGGTGCGCTCATCATCATGCCGCTGGTACTGGGGATGAGCGATATGGTGCTGGTCATCGAGGAGCCTCAATTGATGAGCCTCAACGGGCATATCATGTTTGGCATCATAATGGCTGGCTTCTACAAGCTAATCACCCAGGAGCAAGCCGAAACTGCGTAGAACGCAGGAGCAATTAAAGAGGGCGTGGCCGGATGACCACGCCCCCTGCGGTGTGACTGTGAGGTGTTGGGAACGCCTAGTCTGCCGCTTCGACTACGCTGTCGTCGCCGGTAGCGTCTTCGCCGTAGACATACCCTTCGTGCGCGCTGAGGGTCTGCGCCACGTTGGTGAGCAGGACACCGTAAATCAGCTTGGAGGTCACATCAGCGACGGTGAATATCAGCTGACGCGCAACCACGCTAGCCGCGCTGACCGCTTCGGTATCTGCACCGGTGAGTTCGCCGGAAATCAGCGGCGTCAGGTACGCACCCGGGTACAGGAACCAGGAGAACAGGAACAGGTACCAGATCATATTGACCCCGCGTGCGGCGTCTGCTGGCATATCCTTCTTGCCTTCCTGGATGACGCGGTACATCAGGTACAGCACATGGAAGAAGAACAGGGTGGAGACGAAGCCCCAGAAGAAGAACGGCTCGGTACCGCCGCCCGTAATCAGGTTGGTCTCATAGAACTGGCCGAAGTAACCGGTGACGATCATCATCGCGCCGGAGAACCAGAACCAGTTACGGATTGAGGTACGCTTATCTTTGGCGATATGTACCACAAACAAGATCTGGAATAGGAGCATCGGTACGTCGATCAACCAGTTTAGATAACGATAGCCGTTCGAGAACGGGATCGCGGCGGCATCTGGGGCGAACAATTGCGCTTCGTTATCCCAGGCGAAAGCATTTTCCCAACTCTGTTGCTGGAAGAACAGAATTAAGAAGGCGGAGACCATCACGACGCCGGACAGAACAGACGACATGCGGTACTTCGGCGCGACGGTGCGGATGGTCAGCACAAAGTAGAGCAGACCAGCGATCATCACCGCGAAGCCGAGTGTCAGCATGTGCGATACAGCGAAGAACTCGATGGCATTATAACTATACAGGTTCTCGTAACTAGATGGTACAGGTGTCATTTTAGAAGCATCCTCTGAACATTACGTTCCATACAAATTGAGTCAGTAGCTAACATGATAAGATTTACGCCGGGCAGATTGCCCCCTATCGAAGTCCCCACCTCTCATACAATTTCACCGTGCCATGAATTTAAGCCGGGCGCATGAGTTTTAATCATGTAAGCCATAAAAACGACGTTAGAAGCAAATAAGTTATCATTTACCTACTACTCAATTGATGCTAACCAATGTGTTCGTAACATCACAAACGACGCGGTATAGTTAGACGATATTCGACCACAACGAGGTTCAAACATGGGCAAAATACTGATCCACAACAGCACGATAATCGACGGCACCGGCGCAGATCCAATCCCCAATGGCGCAGTCTATATCGAAGACAATCGCATCGTCACGGTAGGGCCGATGACCGCACTCAAGCCGCCAGATGATGTAACCCGCATCGACGCAGGCGGCGGGACGATCCTGCCCGGCTTGATCGACGCGCACGTCCACATGATGTTCGAATATTCCAGCCCGTATGAAATGATGAGTCAACCATTTTCCCTGCGGTTTTATAACGCGGTACATTATATGCGGCGCACCCTGATGGCCGGCATCACGACGGTGCGCGACGCAGGCGGCACCGACCAGGGCCTCAAGCAAGCCCAACAGACCGGCCTGGTGACCGGCCCGCGCCTACGCATCAGCACGGCTGGGTTTAGCAGTACCGCCGGGCATAGCGACGGCTGGATGCCTTCCGGCACCACCTTTGACCTGTTCCCCAGTTACCCCGGTATGCCGCATAGCATCGTTGATGGCGTAGACCAGGTGCGGCGGGGGGTGCGCGACGCGCTCCGCGCCGGGGCGGATGTCATCAAAATTATGGCGACCGGCGGCGTGCTGAGTCCCAACGATCACCCGGATTTCATCGGTTTTTCGCAAGATGAACTTAACGCCATCGTGGAAGAAGCCACCAACCGTCACAACGTCCCGGTGATGGCCCACGCCCAGGGCCTGCGCGGCATCAAGCTGGCGGTAGAAGCCGGCATCCACAGCATCGAACATGGCATCTTCCTGGATGACGAAGCCTGTGACATGATGATCGAACGCGGGACGTTCCTGGTGCCGACTTTACTCGCACCGATTGCCGTCATTGAAATCGCCCAGGCAACCGGGGCCATCCCAGAGTACGGCATCCGCAAAGCGCAGGAAAGCATCGAAGCGCACCGTGAGAGTATCTCGTTGGCGGTAGAAAGGGGCGTGAAAATCGCGATGGGAACCGACGCCGGGGTGATGCCGCATGGCACCAACTTAAGAGAGTTAGGGCTGATGGCGGCCTGTGGCATGAGTCCGATGGATGTACTGGTCGCCACGACAAAGACGGCGGCGGAATGTCTGCAAATAGAGGATCAAATCGGCACATTGGCGGCGGGTAAGCTGGCCGATGTCATCATCACGACGGTTGACCCGCTGGCCGATCTCACAGCGTTGGAGGATGAACAATCAATCGCGCTGGTGATGCAAGACGGCGTGGTTCATAAAAACACGCTGTAGATTCGATACGATGGGAGCACGCGATGGTGCTCCCCTGGCGATGATCCCGATTACGCGACTTCGACCAATTCGATGTCGAAGACCAGATTTTGACCGGCCAGCGGATGATTGGCATCCAGCACGACCGCATCGTCTTTGATTTCAAACACGACCACGTTCGCGGCCTGGCCGTTGCTCAGTTGCACACGGAGTTGATCTCCGACTTTAGGGGCCATGTCTTCCGGGAACTGGTCGGGCGAAACACCGAAGAGCAGGTCTTCGCGCCGTTGCCCATAGGCATCGTCTACCGGGATGTTGGTGGTCTTTGCTTCGCCCACGTTCATGCCGGTGACGGCATTTTCAAAACCGGGGATGACTTGTTGTTGGCCGAGCGTGAATTCCAGCGGGTCACGATCACGAGAGGTATCAAACACCGTGCCGTCTTCGAGCTTGCCGGTGTAATGCACCTTGACGGTATCGCCGGTTGTCGCAGTTGCCATAATTTATCCTTATACTGATTTACATCTTATGCCAGTTTAAGGCATGAATCAGGCGTTGTGTAGGTCTCAATTGCCTATATCGTCTGCGCCATCTGGCAGGTTTGCCCGCAGACGCGCCCGCATCGCCGCAGACGCACCCGCCAACGCCGCCTGCATCAGAGACCGGGCGCGGGGGTGATCTCCCTGCCGCCACGCGATCAACCCGCGATTGAACGGGATCGTCATGTCATCGGGCAACAGTACCCCGGCGACCGCGTAATCGGCATCCGCCTGGGCATCGTCTTGCAAGTCCACATAGACACCGGCCCGCGCCAACCGCAACCGGGCATATTCCCCCGCCACCGTGAGCGCGATTGCTTCGCTGGTCGCACCGGCCAGCACCCGCGCCGGTCGTTCTGTGTCGATGGCATAAGCCGCCGCCAGCGCAGACAGCGCGGCAGTGTAAGCCGCTATCGCTGTAGATAGGTCACCATCGGCCCGCGCCAGGTCGCCGCGCCACACATCCCACCGCCAGGTCGCCGGTTGGGCCGCCGCCACTGCTCGCGCCGTCTTGAGATCGCCCTGCGCCTGCAACAGATGCAGATACCGCTCGACCACACGCGGATCATCCGGGTACGCGGTGTAAGCCGCTTGCATCGCGCCAGCCAGCCCGGACGAGTCGTCCAATCGTTCGAAGATGGTCAGCCGCGTCAGATGATCGTCCCGGTTGAGCGTCTCCAATGCGGCCAGGTCATCGCGTGCCCCGGCGGGGTCGTCCAGGCGCAGGCGGACGCTGGCCCGTAAGCGACGCGCCTCAACATCTGCCGGGTGCGCGGCCAGATGCTCATCCAGCGCGGTGAGCGCGTCCACTAATTCCCCGGCCTGGATGAACGCTTCGGCCAATTCCAGCGGTGTATAACGGCTCATGCTTCCACCGCCGTTAGCGGCAACCACACCTCGAACCGGGTGCCCTGGCCTTCCTGGCTGGAGACGGTAATCAAGCCGTCGTGCGCTTCGATGATCTCTTTGGTGATGCTCAAGCCCAGGCCCACGCCGGGGTTGTAATCATTAGCCCGGAAGAACGGCTTGAAGATCTCCGCTTGAAGATTTTCCGGGATGCCGATGCCGGTATCCTGCACACTCGCCACATAGAAGACCTGCTCATCACGCTGATCGTCGCGCAATGTGAGTGTGACTTCTCCGCCGGCTGGTGTGTAATTCAGCGCGTTCACCACCAGGTTGATAAACACCTGCATCAAGCGGTTGCGGTCGGCATAGATCGAACGGGAGGCCGCTTCATCGTAGAATGTCAGCGTTAAATCTTGCTTATCGGCTTCGGCAGATTGTAATTCCACCACTTGTTCCAGCAACTCGTGCAGTTGGAACGTCTCTTTATCCAACCGGAAGATGCCATTTTCAAACCGGCTGACATCGAGCAAGTCCTCGACCAGGGCACTCATGCGGTCGGTCACGTTTGCCATCACATCCAGATGTTGGTTGATAGTATCCGGGCGGCGGCGGATGAGATACAAGCGCGTCTTGAGATTGGTGATCGGCGTGCGAAGCTCATGGCTGGCGGTGGCGATAAAGCGGGCCTTCTGCGCTTCCAGCCGTTTCTCCGCGCTGATGTCACGCAGGACTGTGACCGCCCCCGCCCCGTCTGCCCCACGCCCATGCACCAATACCGAAACCACGCTGGCGTCGAAGACTTCGCCGTTCTTCCGCCTGATGCGGGTTTCCCCCTTACAGACGCCCTGGCGCATCAATCGCGCTGTCACACTATCGGAATACGCCTGCCAGTCCAGTTTATCCCCGGCATAGATCTCTTGCCAGATGTCCGCCGCTTGCCATTCGTCGGCCTCGTACCCGGTCATACGGATCATGGCCGGGTTGACGTAAGCGATCTGTGCATTGGGGGTGGAATACGTCACGCCTTCGATCATCGCATCCAGGATGGCACGGAGTTGCGCTCGTTCCAGTTCGAGTTGCCGAGTACGCTCCGCCACGCGCTCCCGCAGATCATCCGCCTGCCGTTGCACCATCTCGAACAGACGGGCATTCTGCATGGCAACCCCGGCCTGGCTGGAAAAGGCCATCATGGTATGGGCGTGCCCTTCATTGAACGTGCCCGGCTCATTGCCGGCACTACTCAAAAAGCCGATGACGCGCCCTTCCGCCGTGATCGGCACGCACATAAACGACCGCACCCACTCAGAATGCTCGACCGTCATCCAACGCTCATCCGCTGTCACATCGGCGATCACCACCGGGCGGGCTTCCGCCCGTACCTGCGTAAAAATCGGCAACGTCTCGATGTAATCACGGCCCTCGGCTTTGCCGATCAATATCTGACCGTCTTCATCCTTATGATGATACCGTATCGCGTTCACGTAGATGTCATCTTCGATCACGCTGATTATATCCGAGACATGCGCCGGCAAGATGCGGCGGGCGGCGTTAATCAGACGATCCAGCACATCATTCAGCTTGAGCGACTCGCTCATCGCCAATGCAGAATCACGCAGGGTCTCGGCCAATTTGCGTTGTTGCCGTTCGGCTTGCTCGGCCCGTTGCCGCTCTTCGATTTGCTCCCGCAGGACTTTATTACTCCGTTCCAGTTCAACCGTGCGCGATTTCACCCGTTGTTCTAACAGGTCATTGGCCCGTTGCAGGGTGAACTCGGCCTGTTTGCGCTCGGTGATGTCGGTCGTCACGCCGACCAGATGCCACAGGTCATCCGCCTGCCGGTTGATCTTGACCTCTTCGCGCAACCAGCGCACACTGCCATCGGCCCGATGACAGCGGAATTCGACATGATACGCAGAACGCCCGGCGAAGATCGCGGTGTCGCTCTGATGTTTGATGAAGTCGAACTCACCGGGGAGCATGGCCGCCTGCCACGCTTCCGCGTAGCTGACCTCCGGGTAACCGGCCAACGGCAGGAAGTTGTGGGCGGCGTCC
This sequence comes from Anaerolineae bacterium, assembly GCA_034437535.1. Taxonomy (GTDB): domain Bacteria; phylum Chloroflexota; class Anaerolineae; order Aggregatilineales; family Phototrophicaceae; genus J038. The sequence goes on from DAOTTZ010000185.1 coordinate 12,613, forward strand.
TCGTCGATGACGCGCATATCCCACACGGTCATCTGGTCGTCTTTATCCGGGTCTGGCCGGGCGTCGGCCTCCCACAGGATGCAATACGCCCCGTGTATGACCTCGCGCAATTGCTCTTGCACCCGTTTAATCATCGTCACATCCCGGTTGATGCCCACCAACCCAATCGGGTCGTCGTCATCGTCGTAGATGGGAGCCTGGGTCGCCAGCACCCATTCACGCTCGGTCACCGCGCCATCCCGGATGTTGACTTTGATCTCCCGCGTGACGGCCTGCCGCTGGTTATAGATCAGGTCGTGCTCGAATTCGCGCCGGTCGTCGGCGATGTCGTCGTCCATGTAATCGTAATTGTCAGAGCCGATCACACCGCCATCCGGGGCGCGATGTTGCACCCGTTCACTATGCGCCCGGTTGGATAAAATGATCGTCCCGTCGGTGTCCTTAGCGTAGACTTCATCCGGGATGTTGTCGATCAACGTGCGAAGCAGGTTGCGCTCCCGGTTCAAGGCTTCGTCGGTGCGGCGCAGGGTGGTGATGTCCCGGTTGATACCGACCATGCCGACTACCGCGCCATATTGATTTTCCAGCGGCATACGAGTCACCAGTAACCAGCGGGGCGCGTCCCCTTGTTGGATCACGATTTCCTCATCGCGGATGACCTCATCATGATCCAGCACACGCCGTTCTAACCCACGTAGATGGGCCGCCACCCCCGGCGGGAACAGCGCCATTTCCGCCCCCAGGCCCAGGTTTTCCTCGGTGGTCGTCCCTAGACGTTCCAGTAGATGCCGGTTGGCAGTGACGATATAGCCTTCACCGTCCTTGATGAACACATCATCGGGTAGGTTGTTGATGAGCGTGCGAAGCAGGTTGCGCTCGTCATCCAGGCGAGCTTCGGCCCGCCGCCGTTCCAGGATCTGCTCTTTCAGGTCGTGGTTGGCCTGGCTTAACTCTGCCGTGCGGAGGGCGACCGCTTCTTCCAGTTCTTCAGCGTGGCGTTTGGCAGATTGATGCAAACGCGCATTCTGCACCGCGATGCCCGCCTGGAGCGCAAACACCTTGAGCGTATCAGCATGACTATCGGTGTAGATGTTTTCCTGACCATGATCGACATTGACGAAGCCAATCACGCGATCTTCTGCCATCAAGGGCGCACTTACCTGAGAGCCGATCCACCCTGACCCCTCAAACCGAAGCCAATTCGGATCTGACCGGGTATCCTGGACGACCAACGGTTGCCCGGTCTGGGCGATCTGGTTCAGGTTATGGAACGACTCCAACGGCCAGGTCTCGCCTACCAACGGCGCGTACATCTCCGAACCGACATAGCCGACGATGCTAATCTCATCTTTGTCGTTGATGAGCATCACGTTGGCCCCATCCGCCGGCAGGACCTTTACCACATGATCCAGCACCCGGCGTACCACCCGGTCGAGATCGAGCGTGTTAGTCAGGCTGGCGACTGTCTCGCGCAGGATGCGTGAAAATCGCCGTTGTTCGATCTCCGACGACTCGATGTCTTTACGGCGGCTAATATCGCGTACAAAGCTGAGCATCGCCCGCCGCCCGGCATAGAGCAAAAACCGGGTGCTGACTTCCGCCGGGACGATTTCCCCGGTGCGCGTGCGATAATTCTGCTCGTAGATGAAATGCCCGGTGGTCGAGACCTCGCGGATGATAGTCTCGGTCTCGGTGCCATGTTCCATCGGGATTTCCAGGTCGAATTGACGCAAGCCCAATAACTCATCCCGGCTGTAGCCTAGCCAACGAGTCGCGGTCTGGTTGGCATCCAGGATGTCCCCGGTGAGAATATCCGTGATGAACACCGCGTCGTTGCCAGCGTCAAACAGATAACGGTCTGTCGTCAGGGTGTCTTGCTGTGTCAGGGCTTGCACCCGATGACGCAGAAGACGCGCCGGGAACGGCTTCCGCACGCAATCATCAACCCCCGCATCATAAAACCGGTCGATCTGTGTGTCGTTGTTGCGGGTAAAGACAACCACCTGAACCGATGGGAGCTTCTGCCGGAAAACGGCGATCTGGTCCGCATCGACCCGATCCCCATCACACAAGATCACACGCGGCACAACCGTATTGAGCAAACGACTTGCTTCTGTCATGCCATTTGCAAAGTGCAGGGTATAATCCGTCAACGCTTGCTGGATCGTCTCACGCCGTTTGCCATCTGTGTCGATGACCAATACAACCGTCATTTAATTGATTACCTTACGTCAGTCTCATTCCCTTAAACCAATTATTGCTCAAATCATGACATAAGCAACATAAGATCTGGTTGGAAAGCCCCTACCGTAAGACTTCGCGTGTGGTCACCTGCACGGAATGCCGTAACAACCGCGCTAGTAAGATGTACACCGCCACCGACAACAAGAACAACACCCCAAACACCGTGTTAACCGCTGGCACCGGGATCAACGCGCCGAGTGTGGCAAATAGCATCAACCCGCCGACGATCATCTGCCCGCCGCCGAGCCAGCGCACGCGATCCCCGCTATACGTGATCTCGTAGCGGCCTAACGGCGTCGGGATGCGGTAAACGATGCGCCGGTCTCGCATGGCCCGGTTACCACGCCGGATGATCCACACGGCGACCCAGGCCCACAATAGAATAAACGGTGCGCTACACAGCAGTTGCGTCGGCGTCACGTAATCCGCCCCAGCAAGAAGCCCAACGCTAACGCGCCAAAGGCCACCCACCGCCAGATCCGTGTGCCACGATCCAACGGGGCCATCTCTTTCCCATGCACCGCCCGGTACCCCCGCCGGTACAACGGCGCGGTAAGCAACGGCAGGAGCAAATCACTGATGAAGTAAGCCCAGGTGGTATACGGCATATTCGGCTGGGCCAGGGCCGGTTGCGGCGTGATGTCTTCCAGTTGGAGTGAGCTTAAGGTGTAGGCGTCGCCGTCAGCTTCGACCCGTGCCAGCACTCGGCCATCCGCGCCCACGATCTTAGTCTGCGGGTAATAACCGGCTTCGACTTCGACCTTGCGAATCTCCGGCAGGCGGCTCCACAACCGGGGTCGGGTGACAACCGTCGGCAGGGCGGAAAGCACCGTGCGCGGTACCGCCGTGCGGAGTGTGCCAGATCCGGTAGTATTAATCAACGGGACGCGCATCCAGGCTGCGTGTGCGTCCAGGTCGGCCCCAAAGGGTTGGTCACCACCGGAATAATAGGCGTCCTGGTCGGCTACCCGTTCGCGGTCGTCGTTGGGGAACACGATGTCAAGCTCGGCCACCTTCGGCGGGCAGGATGCAATCACCATCGCATCCACCTTGCCCGCATAACGCCGCCACAAGTCGCTATGAGTGTAATCCCAGCAGATCATCAACCCCAGCTTACCCAGGTCAGTGTCCGCAATGGTGATGCCGCGCCCTTCACGATAATAAGCGCGTTCCCATCCCCAGGGGAAGTTTTTGTCATACCGCCACACCCGGCCATCCGGCGCATAGAGCAACAGCGCGTTGAACACCTCGTCGTTATCCTTGAGCAAAAGCGACCCGGCCAGATAAACATCGTACTGACGGGCGGTCTGTGTCATCCAGGTCGGCGTGGGGCCGTGTTCGTCTTCGGCGCGGGTGTAATTTTCGTCATTGTAGATATACCCGGTGTTGAACAACTCCGGCAGGACGACCAGATGCGCCCCTTGCCCGGCGGCCTGCCCGATGAGCGACTCGGCCCGGCCCAGGCGATCACGGGTGGGGGCCGGTGTCGCGTCCATCTGGATGGCGGCGGCGATAATCTCTCTCGGCATGATCTAACCCTCAAATCTCAACAATGGTACAGTTTGCCATACACGCATTATACCCGGTCGTTTAATTATAATCCGTCCAGCGTAAGTCCATCTGCGGGATGTCCGGGATTTCCAGCGCATACAACCAGGCATCGAAGAAGGCTTCCAGGTCTTGCCCGCTGACGGCCTCCGCAATGGCGATAAAGTCCGCGGTCGTCGCGTTGTCGTGCTGGTACATGGCGACATATTCCCGCAGGACATCGAAGAAGGCCGCATCCCCGATGGTCAATCTCAGCGCGTGCAACGTCAGCGCACCGCGCACGTAAACCACCCGCGCAAACAGATCATCCGGCCCAGGATCACCGGGCACCACCGGCAATGTCGCCTGATTCACGGTGTCTTCCAGCCCGAAGAAAGCCAGCACCGCCATAAATTGACTGGGGCGGATGGCGATCCGGTCGAAATCCTGTGCTTCGACCAGGGCTGGCAAAGCCGATGCCGGGATCGTCTCTGCCGGGACGAAACCGGCAATGGTCGCCGCATCCAGCGCATCCCGGAACAGCAAGTCGAGCAAGTCGCGCACCTCCGCCGGGCGGAGCATCCGCTCTGCCGGGTACGGGATCGCGTCCAGCGCACGGGCCAGTTCACGCGGATTATACCGTTGTAAGCCCTGGGTGGTCGCCATCGCCGCGTAGAATTGGCGCAGGGCCGACTCTGCCGCTGGCACCCCCTCATCATGTTCGATCCACAAGATTTCGGCATAAGTGGCGAAGCCTTCGTTCAACCAGATGTCCTGCCACGTCGCCAGGCTGACCGTATTGCCAAACCATTGATGCGCCAGTTCGTGCGCGGCCACCCGTTCACGGGCCAGCGCGGTGCCGAAGGTGGAAAGTGTCTGTGTTTCCAGCGCGGCCCCCAGCCGGATGTCATGCACCACCACGCCGTAAACTTCGAACGGATACGGGCCAAAGAGCGTCTCGAAGTGGTCGATCATCGCCGGCGTCTGCGCGAACTCTGCCCTTTGGGCTTCGCTCAGGGTCGGCGCGAAGTAATCACGGATGGGCACCCCGCTTTCGCTGAAGGCGGTCTGCGTGACGAAATCCCCGATGCTGATCGTCGCCAGATAACTTGCCATCGGGTCACGCGGTTCAAAGCGGTAAGTCGCCCGTCCGTTTTCTTCCTGCCGGGTGCCGATCCCGTTCGACGCGACCACATACGCCGCATCCACCGTCACTTCGATGCGGTACGTCGCTTTATCCAGCGGATGCTCGTTGACCGGGAACCAGGACGACGCGCTGACCGGCTCCCAAAGACGAACGCCCCGCCATCATAGGCGTACCAGTGGCGGCCCGGTTCGCCATTATACGCCAGCCTCAGCACGTTCTCACTCTCGGCGGGCAGGGTGGCCGCCGGGTTAATCACAATCTGATTGTCTTCCACATACGCATAATCAACCGGGTCAGCGTTCAGCAAGACCTCGGTCACATCGAAGGTGTCGAATTCCAGGTAAAACCGGCTGAGATCCTGCGTGGTGACGAAGGTGACCTCGGTCACGGCGTCGATGGTGTTGGCCGCCATATCAACCTCCAGGTCGATGGCGTATTGTTGCACATCATAGCCGGTGTTGCCCAACGGCGGGTAATAGTCGTCTCCCAGGCTGTCATCACCGGGCATTGCCAGCACACTAAAGCCGGCCAGCAATCCATTCAGCAGGATCAACCCAATCCATAAACGGCGGGACATTGCGATTCCTTTCGGTTAAACGGACGAATCGACCCCATATATCCCAAATTTATCCCAAATTACCCCGGTAGACGATCATTGTGGCGGCCAGACAACCGCATCGCAAGGTGAAATCAGGAGAGGTCGGTATCCAATTCGTAGGGTTGTTTATCACTCCGTGCCAGGGTCTTACCGCGTGCTTTGGGTGCGCTCACCGCCGGGGCGATGCCTTTACGCCGCAATTCCAGGCCGATCAATTCTTCCAGCTTGGTCTTATCCCGCGAACTGACGTAAGCCAGTTCATCAGCCCGCGTCAGGGCGTAAGGGTACGGGTTGCGGCCCTGCATATCAGATTGCGCCAGCAAGAGCGCGTGCAGGTCATCCACCGCCGCCGGATCATAAGCGACCCAGGCCGGGATGTCTACACGGGCGATGCTGTTACGAGTCGTGGTACCCACTTTGACGTAAAAGAACGCGATCTCGTGCGCCGGATTATACCGCTTGTAGGCCAAATTGCGCGGCGAATTCTGCACCATGATCGCGCTTCGGTCGCCCGGTTCCAGCACCGCGTTGAACAGGTGCCGGTCACGCAGTCCTTCCAGGTCGCCGCCCTCTTCGATGATCTTCTGCTTGAATTTGATCTCGTTCTCATCCCGCAGGCTGAGCAAATGCAACAACCGCAACACCACACTCCCACGCGGGTTATCCACGTAGCCGGACAATGATGTGCGCGTGCCGTTGGCCTGCACATCGTAGAGGTGTTGCATCGCGCTATGATACTCCTTGAGCAAGGTATCGCCCCCGGTCACATCAGTATTGGCGGCGAACATCAGGTTGTTATCATACAGCGCGACGATAGGCCCACCCCGCGACTGACGCCGATCCCAGGCTAACGACGCGATGGCCTGCATCTCCGCGACGGTACGGCGGGCGTCTACGGTGCGGTTGCTGACGACCTGCCGGTAATCATCGTGGACGTGATCTTTATGGAAGTACAGCCGGGGATATGTGATCTGCTCCGGCAGATGATCGGCCCCATGATGATAGACAAACAAGCCGATGTTCAGCAGGTAATAATGCACGGCGGCCCCGTCATTGGGGTAGATCTGGCTGCCATCCGCCGCGATGACCAGGGCGCGGTCGGGCGTGGCGGGTGGCGGGTAGATCATGTTGACCGGCACATCCAGGTTATCCAGCAGGGCCGCCCCCCGGTAACCGCTGATGTCTGATTGCCGTACCCATTCGATGCGCTGGCGCACCGCCGTCACATCAGTTGCGGCGGCGAAGCGTTCCAGCGCGACTCGCAGGCTATCGGCCATGTCGAAGTCGAGCTTTTCGATCATCGACCCCATCTTATACACCTGCTCGGTCAACTTGCTGAATTCTAAAGCCATCGTCTGCTCTTGTCTTTACTCCACACGGTAAAAGCCCACCAATCCGCCCGGCTGAAGGCTGATGCGATAAAGCCCGGTCGTTGATGATGGCAGGTCGTTAGCATCCAGGGCCAGGGCCAGCCCACCACTGAAGGCCACCGGCAAGACCTGCCGCACCGTCTGCTCGAAGTCCTCCGGCGCGGTGCCCGCCGTCACCACCGTGACCGACTCATAGGCCGTTGCCACCACGCCATCCCCCAAAAAGCGTGCCTGCACCGTGCCAACCGTGCCATCCGCCGTGCCGACTGTCAGCGTGATCGTATCATCGCCTTGATAACTGACCAGCAACGCCTCCAGCGGAAGTGCGTTAACCGCGATAGCCTGCTGGATGGCGGCCAGCAACTCATTTTGAGTCACCGGGTCGATGTTGCGCACCGCGTCATAAATGGTAAAGGCATGGTTGACGTCCTGCAACGTCACATCGGGGTTATTGACACCGGTCAGTGTCAGGTTGAAGGTGCGCGGCGAGCGTTGGTTCGCGCCATCGTCCAGCAACACCACCGGGATAGTCGCGGTGTACACCCCGGCGGCATAATCACTCTGGGCAAAGTCAATCGTCGCCGGCGCGGTGAAGTCGGTGCCACTTTGCGCGGTGCCGCCGTAACTCACAGTCGCGGTAAAACCGGCTAAATTCGGCGGGCCATCAACCACCACCAGCCGCAACGGAACCTGCCGAGTGAATCCTTCCAGCTCAGCATCGGACTGCAACACCTCCGCCGTCTGGTCGATGCTCAAAATGCCTGTCGCCGGGATGGTCAGGTCGATCAAGTCAATGGTATACACCAGATCGGACGTGTTCACACCGGGGCGATTGGCCTCCCCCAGGCGCAGGGTGAGTGTCTCGTTGCCTTCTTCCAGGTCATCCTGGCTCACGTTGATGGCAAACGCGACACTGGTATCCCCATCCCCGCCGTTGTGGGCCACCGTGACGCTACTCGGCGCGGTGTAATCAACGTTGCGAGTCGCGGTGCCACCGTATATCAGCGGGATAGTATATGACCGATTGAGGCTGGCCCCCGGCGGCAGATCCATCTGCAACCGGACGATCACCTGCCCGTTAGAGCTTTCTTCGATAACGGTGGGCAACGTCGTGATGCTCAACCCGGCACGCGGCACCGTCCCGGCCACGTTCAAGCGCGGCCTGGTGGTGTTGACATCTACAATGGGCGGGCCGACGTTAGACGTCCAGGACAGGAGTTGATCGACCGTCGCGTTTGGATACGCCTGCCGGAACAAAGCCCAGGCTCCGGCCACCATCGGCGCAGACATCGACGTGCCGGACTTGGACCCGTGGCCGCTATCCGGCACCGGCGCATAAACGCCACTCCCCGGTGCAAACAGATCCATGATGTCCGCCGCATTCGAGAAGCCCGATACCGTGTCATTGTCATTGACTGATCCCACCGCGATTATGTTGCTGATGCAAGCCGGCGAACCAATTGCATCGGTAAATCCATCATTACCCGACGACGCGATCACCGCGATCCGGTTGTTGACCAGGTTGGTCACCGCGTTGAGATACTGATTGGGATAATCAGAATTACAATCTGAGGTATACTGCCCGCCCCCCAGGCTCATGTTGACCGACGCCAACGTATCACTAAAGGTATTGCGGTTGAGGTACAGATATTCCATCGCCCGCATCTGGTCGCTTGTGTAAGACACGGTACAGGGCGCAAATGCACTCGAACCGAATGTCCCACACAGCGCGGTATCCGTGAAGATGCTGAACACCTGCACCCCGATGATGCCGGCCTCCGGCGCGACCCCGCCGGAATAACCAATCGCAGACCCCGCCGCGATCCCGGCGACATGTGTACCATGATCACACCCGTAACACAGGTTGTTCACGCCGTCGTAAGGCCGGGCCGCGTTCCCGCCGATCTGTTCGATCGCACCGTTCGGACAGGCCGAGACGACCTCAGTTGTAAACCCGCCGATGGAAATCTGGAAGCCATCAGACGAACTGCTGAAGCATAATTCTTGCACGCGATGACCACTCAAGGCCGGATGCGTAAAATCCACCCCCGTATCCAGCACCGCCACCGCGTAGCCGTCTCCCGTCCAGCCGTAGGTCGTGTTGGCCTCCGGCGCACCGATCAACGCCCGTTCGTTGGTCATCGTCGTCAGGCTGATGCGATCCGGCACGACCGCCGCAACCTGGGGCAAGACCCGCAGATCATCCAGGTCTGACTCTGCGACGAATAACGCCACCGCGCCGACCGTCTCAAAGCGGCGTTCGTTCAGCGTGGTGATGCCCTCCGCTTGCAGAGCCGTACTCAGTCTGTCCTGAGTCGCGTCGATCCACCCGCGCTGGAACCTGACCGCGTTCGGCCCGGCCAGTTGTGCATCGGGCCGGGTGGGTAAATCCAACTGCACGATCACCGGCACGAAAATTGGCTCATCGTCATCAGTGGTCGTCCCAGTTTGGGCCAGGGCAGTTGTGGCTCCCAGGCATAGCAGGACGATCAACCATAGCGTTATCTTTTTTGTTATCATCATTAATCCGCTATCCATTGTCTCTGTCGTGATTCATTATATGCCCAAAAAGTGGAGAAAACCGTGAGGATATGTAAAAATCCTATCAGCAATCGAAACCATCGGCTACTCAGTGGCGTATAATAGATTGAAACCTGTAAGTGTAAGGATGCATTCTCCGATGAACAACATATTCGATACACTGGTGACGGTCGTGATCGGCACCTTCAGCGGGGTGACCAACACGGTACGAAGCGGAGTCAATCTATTTCAAGACTTTTTCTATGTGCGGGTGGGTGGCCTACCGTTTATCGTCCTCGGCCCGCGCCAGGTCGGCAAGACCACGCTGATCGCCTGGTTGCGGAAGAACATGCGCGACATCGAAGGCTTCGAGCCGGAGCCAACCGCCGCCGGGGGTGATGAAATCCCCGATTTTACGTCCAAAATCGGCGATACCCGGATGAAGCTCAAGGCGACCCGTGACGTGGGCGGGGAATATGCCATGTGGGAAACCGACTGGATCGAGCTTTTCCGTGAGGCCAAACCACGGGGCATCATCTTCGTGATGGATCACACCGACGTCATCCAGCAGAAGGACGCGCTCAACTTCGTCATGCAGATGATCGACGATGAACCCGCCGCCGCCCATCACCTGAAGGCCTTCTTCGTGCTGGTGAACAAATCCGACCTGTGGGAAGGCATCACCACGCTGGATGACATTATGGCGAATTATCGCAACGAGCAAAAACGCCTGGCCGCCCAATCAGAGCGGGTGGGGTATAAATACGCGGTCACCTACGGCAGTTTGTACACCGGCAAAGGCGTGAAGGCCATGATGAAAGCCTTCTTCAACGTGCTACGCCCCAGCCCGCGTAAGAAGCAAGATTTGACATGACGCTGGTCATCGAATATGTGCTGGAAGGCAACCAGCGCGGGTACAGCATCACTTCTCCTACGCACGGCATCAGCGAGGACGTACAAAAGGCGATCTGGCGGGCGGCCATGCCGCGTGGCTCCGGTTGGGCCGCCTACGAAGGGGCGCGGTCGGTCAAGTTGATTATGTTGCCGGATGACATGCTGGCCGTCAGTGAGGTGACCGTCACCGACCAGCGCGACGAGACCGGGCGCGGCGGCATCCGCCGGGCAGTGGTTGAACTCATGACGCCGCGCACCTACGAATATCACCTGCATTCGCGCTGGCTGGCTTACCCGTCTTATGCCACCTTCCGGGCGAAGGCCCTGTATACAGAGTTGAGCAAGTCTTTGCCGCGCCCGCGCAAAAACAGCCCGCTGGTGCTGGCCTACCCCTATCAATCCATGCAAGACTGGCTGGCAATCGAAGCTACACTCGTCATGCTGATGAGCGATCCACCGCGTGTCCTGCGCCGCCTGGAAATGCCGATTCCGTTCACATCACTGGCACTTGACCATCGCGGCGAAAACCCGATCATCGCCATGCCCGCCGCCCATGCCGGCCAGATAAGTGCAGATGTGGTCGTGCATTACATCGCCCCGCAGGCTTAGCGTAGGCTTAGCATCCCCCACCCGGCAAGCGAAAATGCCACATCCGTGTTACCTTACACAAAAGGGCGAAAGGACAAACCTGATGGGTGCGTTGATGATTATGGTGGCACTACTGACGGTGATGATGTTGGTCGGTGTTTTGTTGCTGGTAGATAGCGGCGAACCGGCACCTTAACCCACCCCAGCACCGATCTTCTGCTGGGCAAAGCTGAACGCGTCTTCCAGTCTCTCAAAGATATGGGTATGTGCGCTAGGAGCCAGAATACTGAGGGTGCGGGCCGTCTGCGTGCTGAGGGCTTCGGTCGTCACGACGGCGGACGCGATAAAACGGGGATCTTTGGCGATACGCACGAAAACACGGCGGGCCTCTTGCTCGATGTAACCGGCTTGGCGGGCGTCGATCACCGTCACTAACGGCCCATTTTCCATGTAACGGGTGATGGCCTGCGCCCAATCATGGGCGTCTTGCTCGGTAATGCGGTCAACTTCCCTGGCGAACAAGATCCCATCTTGATAATCAACATCTACAATCGGCATGGCTTACAAAATTCCTCGGCTTATTGAACGCAACAATGATAGCCTATTCTCATATTGAGTCCCAAATATCTTAATCAACTCTTGATCTAAACCACATACGCTAGGATCGCGACGTAATAACTCCCGCCGCCTAACATAGTGAAGATATGCCAGATGTCGTGTGCGTTAAAATAGCGTGGATGCAAGACCGGGCGATTCAACGAATACACCACCGCGCCGATCAAGTAAAAGGCCCCGCCCAATACGATCAGGCTGATGGCTTCCGGCGGGACATTGCCGACCACCTGCGGCGCGGCGATCACCCCCGCCCCGCCCATCGCCACATACGCCAGCGTAGAGTAAATCCGCCGGGAAACCCCACGCACATAAAAGAGGATGACGTACAGACTGCCCACCAACGCGATGCCCCACAACAACACCAACATCGTGATCCGCCAATTGCCAGTGAGGAAGTACACACAAAACGGCGTATACGTCCCGGCGATCTGCAAGAAGATCGTCACCCGGTCATACTTGACCAACCGCGCCAGGGTCGCCGGGTCGCTATCCACCATATGATACACCCCGCTAGCAAGGTACAAGGCGGCGCAACTCAGGCTGTAGACCGTCATCACGATCAACTTGAGCGGATCTCCCCACGCGGCCAGAACCAGCACCCCCCAACCGAGCAGGGTCAAGGCGGCGGCGAAAAAATGGCTCAAACTACTGGTTGGCTCTCGAAAACGCATAATGATACCTCAGATAAATTCCAGCAAGACACTGCCAATAGACCGCCACCTTATGATGGCCTCAATGATAACAATCAATGGAGGCAATTCCCTCATGCGACGCCTGGTCTTTATTGTAATGTCCCTTTGCATCTCTGGCATGGTCAGCGCACAATCCGATTGGCTCACCCATACCGATCCTAGCGGATTCGCGATTGATTACCCGCCGAATTGGACGCTGGAAATAGACGAAGAGTTCAACAGTGTTTACATTTACGCCCCGGATGGTGCCTCATTCGTGCTGGCCCGCACCTACCCCACGCCAGACGGACTCAGTGCCGAACAATGTACCATCGACTGGTACAACACAATGGCAGAGACATTGAGTCAGGTCGAGACCACCGCAACACCCAATATCACCCAGGATAACGACGGCTACACCACCGGCATCCTGGCGTATACGTATTTGCGCGAGTCTGATGCTATGCCGATGGTCGGTTTGATCTCCTGCACACTGGATACACAAAACACGCTGGTTTACCTGGCCTTTACGCCGTCCGCCCTGGTTGATGCAACCGCACCTACCCTGGTCGGCATCGGGGATAGCCTGCGGCTCACCAGTGACGGCGGCACCCCGCAGAACCAGAACCAGAATCAACCCGGAGGCGACGCCGCACCTTTCGGCGGCCAGCAGAATAATGACGCCGGCACCGGCGAAAAAGGCAACCCCTTCGAAGGCATCGGCCAGCCAGCACCGGCCCAACCGCAAGGCAACAGCCAGCAAGGCAATAACCAACAAGGCAACAGTCAGCAGGGTGGGAGCAGTTTCCCCTTCAGTACCGATAACAACGCCAACCAGGCTCAACCGGCCCAACCGCAGACCGATACATCGTTCATCAACTGGACGGATCCGTTCGAAAATGCCTTCACCACGCAGATCCCCGACGGTTGGACGGTCGAAGGTGGCATCGCGGATGTCCTGGGCGTCAAGCGGGTGAGCTATACCATCCTCTCGCCAGATGAAACCGTTTTGATCGACGTGGGCAACCCGGATATGGGCTACTTCCTGCAACCGGACCCGCAGAACGGCCTGCAAGCCGGGTTGATGATTATGGAAAGTGGCGGCATGACCGTCGGCGTGGCGGAGTATATGACCGGGGCGGAAGCCGCCGCCGCGTTGATCGAAACCAGCATCGCATCACTGTGCGAAAGCTACCAGCTTGACAGCCAGACCGACATCCCAGACCAAAGCGGCTTTACAGCCGATGAGACGCAATTCTTCAGCGCGGGCGAAATCACCTTTACCTGTGTGATCGAAGGCACCCAGACCGTCGGCTATTACTATGGCGTGACCATCGCCACCAACGACGCCAACTTCGGCCCGGTCTGGTACATTGATACCACCTTCGGCTTTATCGCCGTGCCGGAGCGTGTAGAAGAAGCCGCTGGCGTCCTGGCCCAAACACTCGGCACATTCCAATACAACCCGGCCTGGCTGGATACGCAAGCCCGCATGATCTACCAACCGGCAAATTACCTGGATGAAAGCGCACTGGCAGATCCATCTTACTTCCAGTTCGCCTCACAGATGATGTCCTGGGGGCATGATCTCAACATGAGCATCCTCAACAACATGGGGGATGGCGGCTGGACGTATGAATGGCAATGGGATTGGGAATAGTTTAAATATTCCGATTTAGACGCCTACACAACCATAATGACTTGTACTGACGTAACTACCCCCGCAACCAAAGGTTGCGGGGGTGAGGGCCAATGAACAGCATGTCTGAGTCATCACGGGCGGCAAGCATACCGCCGCTAGTCGCTCACGGTCTCAGAGTCCGGTTCTGTGGTCTCACCTTCCGCCCTGGCCTGCCAGATCTCATTGGCGATGTCGATAAATAATCGACCGTCCAGATGATCGATCTCATGCTGGAAGACCCGCGCCAGCCAGCCCTTCGCCTTGATGCGAATGTCTTTTCCATGCCGGTCTTGCCCGGTGATGACCACCATATCATGCCGGTCTACGTTGCCGAAGTACCCCGGTATCGACAGGCACGCCTCCACCCCTTCCACCATATCGCGCCCGGATTTGATGATCTTAGGGTTGGCGACGACGTACAGCACGCCGGCTTCTTCACCGTATTCCTTCTGGCTTTCTTCGTCATCGGGCAGGCGCACCACAATCACCCGCTGGCTGACGGCCACCTGGGGCGCGGCCAGCCCGACGCCCGGCGCATCCATCATCGTTTCGATCATGTCATCAACCAATGCCTGGAACCTGGCATCAAAGCTGTTGACCTTGATCGCTTTCTTCCGCAAAATTGGGTTGTCCGGTTGGATAATCTCTAATACAGCCATTTCGTCCTCGATCTTGTCATCCGTCAGGAAGCCCGCACACGGGCTTTAATCACCAGTTGATCGACAATCCGCCGCAATTCTGACGTACAACGAGAGATGACGTAAACCTGTGCCACCTGCGCGTCGTCCATGCCATCCAACAAGCGCGTCAACAGAAGTTCGGAATAACCGAAGATCGGCGTCAGCGGGTTGCCGAGTTCGTGCCGTAGATCTGCCGAGACCTCTTCCAACGGCACAGAGAGGAACTCCGCCGCCAGATGAATAAACTTTTCAGCGTTCGCCAGGATGATTCGAATGAATTCGGCCTGACGCGCACTCAAATCACCCTGTAAAAGGGCTTGTGCCGCCTCGATGATGGCCTCAGTGTTATGGTATAACTCATCTTGCATTGGATTTACAATTCTGCTACGGCAACGTTGTTATTATATTACCTGTGATCTTGTGCAAAGCACAATCTAGCTTTCCCACTGTAACGGAATTCTCTGAGAGAAAGATGATTATTATGTTGTATCTGCTTGTGTTCTTCAGCGGCTTCGCCAACCTGGCGACGGAAATCATCGGCCCGCGTTTGTTCGCTTCCATGTTCGGCAACACCACCGATGTATGGGCGGTGATGATTAGCGTCACCCTGGTGGGTTTGTCGGTCGGGTATTCGCTCGGCGGGCGCATCCGGCGGGATTATGCGCGGACGATGTTGCCGCCAATCTTGCTGATTAACGCCGGGTGGTTGTTGGTCGTCGCCTGGCTGGTGTGGGAAATCCCGGCCAGCATCATCACACCCGGCGTCAGTGCGGATGCCTCCGTGTTATTGATGACGGCCTCCGCCGCGTTCTTCGTGCCGTCGGTCGCGTTCGGCGTGCTTTCCCCGGTCGCCATTACCCTGCTCAAACCGGATAATGCCGAAAACAGTGAGACCACCGGCAATATCTACGCGGTCGGCACCATCGGCAGTGTGGCAGGTGCGCTGGCCTCGGCCTTCTTCTTGATCCCGTACATTGGGCTTTCCACCTCTTTGCAGATCTTCGCAATCGGGCTGGTGTTGTTCGCGGTTTACTTCTGGCAAGATCGCCGCCGTTACGCGCTGGGGGTGGCCGGGGTTGCCATCGCCTTGATCCTGCCTCAGCCGGATTTCGTCTGGCAGGAAGACGACGGCCTGGATCTGCTGGCCCAGCGTGAAGGCTATTACCAGACGGTGCGCGTCTATGGTAACGAGTCGTTCGTCCAGATGCACCTGGGGCCGACCTTCCATAGCCGGATGGATCTGGACACCCGCGAACCGTCCTTCAGCTACGCCCAGACCATTATCGACCTGATTGATGCCGATCTAACCGGGCAGACTGCGCTGGTCATCGGCGGGGCCGGCCACAGCATCACCCGCGAGCTAGAATCACGCGGGGCCAGTGTGACCGAAGTCGAGATTGACCCGGTTGTGGTCGATCTCTCCGACGAATACTTCGGCGCAATCGAAGGCGATGTCGTCATCGCGGATGGCCGCGTTTACATCGAAGCCGCCGCCCCCAACACTTACGATCTCATCGTGGTGGATGCCTTCGACGGCGCGGCCACTGTCCCGCCGCAGTTGACCACCGTCGAGTTCTTCCAGGCGGTGGAAGCCGTACTCAAACCCACCGGGCAGATGTTGTATAACTTCGTCGGCACCCCGGCGGGCGACCGTGACCGCGCCTACACCGCAATCTCCGCGACATTGCACCAGGCATTCCCGGCGGTCGGGGCGCGGTCGAGCCGTACCGGCGTCAACTTGACCGGCACCGACTCGCAGAACATTATCTTTGTCGCCGCCGCCGCCGCGCTGGATGATGACCGCCTGGGCACGCCCCCCCAGGACGGAACCATTCTGACCGACGACCTCAACCCGATGGAGATTTACATGGCAGAGTCACGCGATTTTACTTACTTCCGCCGCTGATTAATCGAGCGGTTCCAGCGAACCAAGCAGAGTCGGCATGTATTCACCGACCGTCGGGTGGATGGGCAGAGCATCGCGCATGACCTTATAGGACGCGCCGGTATGCATGAAGTAGCTGAAGATCTGTACCACGTCATCGCCCTGCAACCCGAAGACCGTCGCGCCGAGGATTTCTTCGCTGTCAGCATCGACCAGCACTTTCATCAGGCCGTCGGTCTCGCTATCCAGCCGGGCGCGGCTGACGTCGCTAAACGGGATCTTGGCGATTAAGATGTTGCGGTCGGATTCCCGCGCTTCTTTCTCGTGCATCCCGACATGGCCCAGCGGCGGGTCGATAAACATGCTATACGCCATGATGCGACCGTTTGCGGTGCGTTCCTCCCCCCGGAAGTTCGCCAGCAAGATCTCGTAATCTTGCACCGAGGTATGGGTAAACGCGCCCCGCCCGTTGACGTCGCCCAAAGCCCAGATGCCCGGCACGTTGGTCTCAAACTTGCCGTTGGTCTGGATGTATCCTTTATCGTCCAACGCCAGGCCGACGGCTTCCGGTTGGATGGTGTCGCTATTGGGCCGGCGACCGACCGCCAGCAATAGGTGCGAGCCGCTGACGAGTGTCTGCTGGCCTTGCTTGTCTTCCAGCGTGACGGTCACGCCACCGCCGGTCTGCTCGACCTGAACGGCCTTGCGTTCGGTGAAGAACCGGATGCCTTCCGCACCGAGTACGTCCTCCACCATCTCGCGCACGTCGTCATCCTCGCGGGAAGCGACATGCGGCTGAGACTCCACAATGCTGATCTGGCTCCCGAACCGGCGGAACATCTGGCCGAATTCCAACCCGATGTACCCGCCACCGACGATAATCATATGCTCTGGCAGTTCGTCAATTTCCAGCAGGCTTTTGTGTGTCAGATAATCAACCGTGTCGAGGCCGGCAATCGGCGGGATGAAAGACCGCGCCCCCACGTTGATAAACACACGCTCTGCTTCCAGCAGATCATCACCGGCTTGCACACGATGCACGCCATCTTGCGTGCCGACGAAGTGCCCATAAGCCCGGTAAATTGTGACGTTCTCCACATTTTCGAAGTAATCGACAAATTCGTCTTTCATCGCGCCGATGATGCGATTTTTGCGGGCCATCACCGCCTGGAAGTCAACCGTGACATCGCCGGTCTGCACGCCGTAATCATCCGAGCGGCGGGCCATATGCGCGGCGCGGGCACTCATACGTAAAGTTTTGGTCGGCTTGCACCCCCAGTTCAAGCAAGTGCCGCCCAGGCGATCCGCTTCGACGACGGCGACTGTCTGCCCGTCCCCGGCCAGGGTCGCCGCAATGCCAGGGCCAGCCTGCCCGGATCCGAGGATAATGGCGTCATATTTCATAAGATGCACTCCTTTGCGTTATGGTTTTTCTCCACCGTACCATACGCAAGACATTATGTGATCTTACGGATGACCTATATAGAATCAAAAAGCACTCATCTGTATGAGTGCCGTCGTCTGAGTGGGCCCAGCAGGATTCGAACCTGCAACCTAGCGGTTATGAGCCGCGTGCTCTGCCGTTGAGCTATAGGCCCGGTGGGGAAGCGGGTAACGAGATTCGAACTCGTACTAGGACCTTGGAAGGGTCATGTGCTACCATTACACCATACCCGCAAGCAAGTCGGGGCGACCGGATTTGAACCGATAACCTCAAAGACCCAAACTTTGCGCGCTGCCTGATTGCGCCACGCCCCGTTACTTGGTAAAAGTATACCACCGCTTTTTCAAATAGTCTATGCATGTGTTGAGGGAGGGTGCATTTCAATATTTTGGCGTTGCAATCTTATTGCCCTAACCCCTTCCGAACCTACGGTTCTCCCTCCCCTCTCCCAAACGCTACGCTGATAGAGGGGAAAAGACGTCCTCTATGCTTTGTCCCCCCTTCGCCTAGCCGT
>DAOTTZ010000186.1:0-4982 GCA_034437535.1 Anaerolineae bacterium
ATGGCCGTTGGGATCGCGCAGTGCGACCATGCGTCCGGCTTTGTCGTACTCAGCTTCGACGACGATGTTTCTGTCGTTGTTCGTTCCGTGTGATATGGGTGTTGCCATTGTCGTATCCTCAAAAAATATTCAAAAAAATCTATTGAGTGAATGCGGGGGATTGCTCCCCCGCAAAAAGATTAGTTATCCTGCCAGGTCGTCCCCGACCAATCCCAATCGTCAGGATCTTCGGTGTGGTCATAACCCTGGACCACCAACCGACGGCGACGGAGTTCGTCATAGCGATACTGGCTCACCGTACTCTCCGGGTCCGTGACCGACTCGACCTGCCCGTCCTTGAAGTAGGTTGTCAGGGTCTCGTTGCCCATCGGGTCGATGACCTTGATCCGCCGCGACGCCTTGTCGTAGACGTACTCGGTGATCAGATTGGTGTCGTTGCCCAGGCCCTGTCGATCCGGCTGAAAGTACCACAGGCCGCTGGCATCCTGAGCGTCCGGCAGGATGAACCCGTCCTGGTCCACCGCTTCTGCCGGGATGTCCGCTCCCGCCCGAATGGGCTTGTAGTTGGCGATGGTGCGCAGCACCCGTCCGGCTGTGTCGTAGCCGGTGTAGCTGACGGTTTCCAACGGCCCACCAGCATCCTGGATGGTCTTGATCCGCCGTCCGGCGCGGTCGTACTCGAAGGTTGTCTGGGTACCACGTCCGTTGCGGGTCGCGATGACCTGTCCGGCCTGATTGTAGGTGGTCTCCGAGATGACGTTCTGATCGTTATCGGTGCCATGATTAATGACAACATTGTTCCCGTCTTCCCAGGCAGCGTCCCACACCCACTGGTCAGGCGTGGTTGCCTGCGCCACATAGTTACTCACCGTGCGGATGCGGCGACCGGCAGCGTCGTAGACGAAGACCGTTTCCTCACCGGCACTGTTGCGATTGCTGACCACACGTCCGGCTTTGTCATAGGTCGTGGTCGAGATGACGTTCTGATCGTTATCGGTGCCATGATTGATGGCAACGTTGTTCCCGTCTTCCCAGGCAGCGTCCCACACCCACTGGTCAGGCGTGGTTGCCTGCGCCACATAGTTGCGAACCGTCATCACATTGCGACCGGCGCTGTCGTAGACGTTGTAGGTGATCTGGCCGCGTTCGTTGCGGGTCTGCTGCACCCGGCCCTGAGCATCGTACACGGTATCGTTGATGATATTCTGGTCCTGGTTGTCCGGATCACTGGTGTAGCGCACGATGGGTGTGGTATCCCCCGATCCTCGCTGCCACTGACCGGTGCTGGAGTTCCAGTACCAGTCTGACGGGTCGGTACTGCCCTGCCCCACGTAGTTGCTGATGGTGCGAATGCGGCGACCGGCAGCGTCATAAACGAAGTAGGTTTGCCGCCCCAGGGCATCTTCGGTGTACTGAACCCGCCCGGCCAGATCATAGACTGTCTTGGAGATGACATCTTTGTCGGGATCGGTGCTGGCGACATAGCTGTCACTGCGCGGATCGTTGGCACCTCCATCGGTCGCGGTCCCCTGGGCATTGGCGATGGACTTGACCTGGCGACCTAGATCGTCGTAGGCGGTCCAGTTCTTGTTGCCGTTGATGTCTACCGTGTACAGGACACGTCCGTCAGCCCCGTAGACTGTATCCGTCACGATGTCCTGATCCGGATCAGTGCTAACGGTGTAGTCGCTCAAGTCCGGATCAGTCACCATGTCATAACTCGGATTGCTGGCGTGCTGGATGGTTCGCACCTGACGGCTTTGATCGTCATAGCCGAAGAGAGACCAATTGCCCAGCGTGTCCTGACGGCCTTTCACCCGACCATCATCGTCGTATTCTGTCAGAACGATGCGGTTCAAGTCGCCGTTGGAACCATGATCAATGGCAGCGTTACTACCATCTTCCCATCGACCATCAATCGCATCCCATACCCATTGATCAGGTGTTGTGGTCTGCGCTTCGTAGTTCGCAATCGTCATGGTTGTGCGACCGAGTCCGTCATAGACGAAATAGGACTTGTTCCGCTCAACATCCAGGGTGTATTCCACCTGTCCGGCTGCGTTGTAGACCGTCTCGGTAATCAGATTCTGGTCATTGGCCGTACCATGGTCAATTGCAGTGGTGTCCGCTGCACTTTGCTGCCATGCGCCATCGTAGAACCAGTCCGCCGGATCAGTGTCATTCTGGGCAACATAGTTGCGGATGGTTCGGACATTGCGGCCCAGCGCATCATAGACCGAGTACGTGATCTGACCGTCTTCACCGGTTTGGGTCACCACCCGTCCCATCTCGTCGTAGGTCGTCTTGCTGATGTGGTCGCGATCCGAGGCAGTACTCGGTGTGTAGACCACAGAGAGTAGACTATCCGGAT
The DNA here is from genome assembly GCA_034437535.1 of Anaerolineae bacterium. Taxonomy (GTDB): domain Bacteria; phylum Chloroflexota; class Anaerolineae; order Aggregatilineales; family Phototrophicaceae; genus J038. The sequence continues at coordinate 2,372 of DAOTTZ010000186.1, forward strand.
CGTACAGGGTTCGTGGATCGTTGGTCGCATCGTAGCCAGCATCACCCGTATTGCCTGAAATCGTTGCCGCATGCTTGGCATTTCGCACGGTTACGACCGGACGATTGAGCGCGTCATACACCATGAAGGTGACACTTCCAGCAGCATCAATTGTCTTGACCAGATTACCTGCCGGGTCATAGGCCTGCTCGGTGATGATGTCCTCGTCGCTGTTGCCACTGCCTGCACCATAATCGCTCAGATCAGGATCACCAGTATAGTCATTGTCGTAGCCGGGGTTGCTGGAATTCTGGATGGTCTTGACCAACCGGTCGGCATCATCGTAGCCATAGAGTGTGACATTACCCAAAGCATCCTGCTGGCCTCGTACCTGACCACGAGCATTGTAGAATGTCTCGCTTATCAGGTTGTGTGAATGATCCGTACCATGATCGATGGCATTGCCAGCCCCATCCTCCCAACGCTGGTCAACTGTGTCCCAGATCCAATCACCGGGCGCACTGCTTCCCTGCTGGATGTAATTGCTGATGGTACGCCATACACGGTCTAGCGCATCATACATCGTTCTGCTGGTCTGCGCCCAGGCGGTGCCAGCATTAGTGGTGCTTGCCACACGTCGGCCCAGGGCATCGTATTCATGCGTCGTGACTTTGGTGTCTTTCTTCACCGGGTCATTGGCATCGTACAAGGCAATTGCTTCAGGGACGGTTGTGGGTGGTGTGGCACCGTAACGACCACATGCCGTCGCCAGCACATTACCCGCTTCATCGTAGACCGTGTAGGAGAACTGGCAGCTACCGAACACACTACTCTTCTGGGTTTTGACCACCCGTCCGGCACTGTCGTAGGTGTAGGTCGTGGTCTGCTGGTCAGCGGGAACATGGCTGTTCTGGGTCAGGCTTTCCATCAACCCATTGCCGTTACCGGAGCTGTAGTATGTGCGATTGGTCTTGCGCAAGATGCTCACCCCATCCGATGGGTCAATGTCGCGTTCTTCGGTGGTGCGACCGTTGCTGTCATAGACAAACTCCTGCTGGCGCAGCAGCGTTGTACCATCGGTGTCGAATACCTTGATGACAGTCGGCTGACGTGGATTGTTGCTATCGCCATAGGTGTATTCGGTCTTGCGCCCCTGCGCATCCGTGCTGTCTGTCAGACGGTCATCGGTATCGTAGTTGAACGCGGTTGTATTAGACAGTGCATCCGTGATGTTATCTAAATGTTTGCCGTTGGTACTCCAGGTTAGTTGCGTCTGATTGCCATTGGCATCACCCTGAGCTTCAGCACGATAGTCACTACCTATTGCTTGCCAAGAGGCTAAGATGCTGGCTGGATTGGTGGGGCCAACGTAAACACCATTAGCAAAGTGATGGATGGTTTTCTTCCCCGCCGTCGTTTCTTCAGTAACGTTGTCGCCAGCCGGTTGGAAAACATATTGTGTGTCGATCAAACCTTCCGCACGCGATTGATCAATCTGGGTGATCGTGCCAGAACCATCTGTTGTGTAGGTCAAATCTTCAAGGGTCAGTGTTTGATTGGGTGAACCATCGCCATCTGTATCCACTGATGGTGAGATACGCTGGGTCAGGAAGTTGAGTTTGTTGGTATCTGTTTCACCACTTTGCTGCCCATAGTAATGATAGGTCCAATCTTGGCCTAAAGTATCAGTGACTTTGGCAAGCAAAGCTTTCTGTGGATTATCTGGCTTGGCTGTGATGTAATCCAGGGTAACAAAACGTCCGGATGGTGTCGATGTGTCTAGCCCAGCAGCCGTGTGATCCCCTACCCGCCACAGTTGACCGGACCGGAAATCGCCGCTTGGGTAGTAACTGAAGTTGAGCGAACGTCCGTAACCATCAGATACTTGCGACAGCCTGTTATTGCCATCATGGACGTAAGTCCAGGTTTCGGCGTTAGGCCAATGCCGACGCAACAAGAGATTGTTCGTCTCATCAAAGACAAACAGCGTCTTATTCTGCGTGGTCAGGATATATTCTCCAGCCACTGCATCATAGTCTAGCGTTGAAGTTGACCCTTTCTTGACATCGAAATACCCGCCAATGCCATCTTCATCCAGCTTGAGCACGCCACCATCTGGCATGTGAATTTCGGCAACACGATTTGGACTGTTTCCCGTGAGTTGTAGTTTATGATGGTGATTGTGTGACCACCCTAGCCCCATGTAGGCGTAGTTTGCATCATTCAGGCGATCTTGATTGTAGTTATGGGTGAAGCTCAACATCCCCGCGGGGGTGTTCAAGCCCAGATCAGTTGAAGAAGAGATCTTGGTGCCAGTGCGGAGTTTGATGGGATTGGTGGATGTGGGTTCTTGAGTGTGTCCCCCATCTTCGCATGAACTATCATTTTCAGATGGGTTGGGTGCATCCACAATAACCAAGGCAGAAAAATAATTATCACTACACCCATTTGCGCATAAATGAAGCTTTCCACTTTCTTGTCCAATAGAATCGAATTGTTCTCCTATTGAAAAGGCGTTCCCAAAATCATAACGTGCTAAAAGTATATTGTCAGGTTCAGTTGGCAATATACGATTGCTACAATCTCTTCCACCTGTTCGAACTTCGATTTGCATAGTTCCGCCTTTATTATC
>DAOTTZ010000187.1:0-33693 GCA_034437535.1 Anaerolineae bacterium
ACCCGGATCCATCCCGAACCCGGAAGTTAAGCCCGCAAGCGCTGATAGTACTGCACCGGAGACGGTGTGGGAGGGTAAGCCGTCGCCAACGTCACTCTACTTCCTCAAGCCCTTTTTTGATTCCATACTTTTGATCTATACCAATAATTTTATATTTTGTTTCTACAAAGATTATTCTCGCTTACAATAAGCAAAGTAATCGTAAAATAGGGCAGAGGTATGCGGGTTCTACTTTGGTTTGCACTGCTGTTTTTCATTCAACCCCTGGCCGCACAGCAGGATGACGATCAAGGCGTTCAGACTATCACTGGTGAGGTCAATTATACGGTTGGTTTTCTGCAAGATTTTGGTGCGGGTGCGGTAACGGTCGCACTGGTTGACCTGGGAGATTACATCCGGCAGAGCCAACGCGCCGACCGTCTACCGGATGCTACAGATCGGTTATCGTTGGATGAACAACATCTAGGGCAGGTCACGTCAAATCCGCTTCGGTCACCTTTTCGGTATCGTATCAACCTGCCGATGATGCCCCCTGGTATGTTATACGATGTTGATCAAGACCAGACTGATGACCCTGGTATCGCTTTGATGCATGTCGCTGTCTTTGTCGATATGTTCGGCGATCCATATTGGGACGACCGGCGAGAATATGCCGCCGGGTTTACGTCCACGCGCCGGTCGAATTTATTTGAGATGCGGCACGAGTTTATCGGCGGGCGTGTCCTGGTCTGGTCCCCGGATGCTGAACAGGGCTTTCCTGCTGGTTTTGGAGCTGATAATTTATTATTCACCGCAGATGACCCGATTCAAATCGTCTCACCAGGGTATACCGTCGTCAATATGGAGACCGAACCGTTTACATTTGACCGAACGCCAGAGGCCACCGTCACGTTATTTGAACAAGAGCAATCGCTTCAACCGGCGGATTACCGCTTGCTGAGTTATGATGAAGCATTTCAAGCCCTTATCAACCAGATGCGCCGGGAATATGCCTTTACAACCTTAAAAGATGTCGATTGGGACGCGCTCTATGACGAATTTATGCCACGTTTTCAACAAGCAGAGTTAGATAATGATGGCCTGGCCTACGAGATGGCCTTGCAAGAATTCGCCTGGGCAATCCCGGATGGACATATTAACCTCACTGCGCCCCGCACCGATGCATTGTATCGTCAGCAAACCGACGGCGGCATCGGCCTGACTATCCGTGAGGTAGAAGATGGCCGGGTCATCGTAAATTATCTCCTGGCAGATAGCCCGGCGGCACGAGCCGGGATCGTCCTGGGGGCGGAGGTTTTGACGATCAATGGTCAAGCATTGGTTGACCGTTACAAGGCGGTTAATGTGTGGTCTGGGCCGTTTAGTACCGCACACAGCCGCCGCCTTCAGGAATTGCGGTATGCGGTTCGCTTCCCGGTTGGGGAGGCGGTGACGATTACGTATCGTAATCCGGGCGAAGACCAACCGCAAACAGCCCGGATGATTGCCATCCCAGAGCGCATGAGCTGGGATTATTCGTCTATTAATCGTGGAGCCGCACCACTGACCGCGCTCCCACTAGAATTTCAACTGCTCGACAATGGGTATGGATACGTGCGGGTAAACACCTTTGCGGATGATCCGCTTTTGCTTTTGCGGTTGTGGGAGTGGATGATTGATACGTTGAACGAAAGCTCTGCACCCGGCTTGATCCTGGATATGCGTTGGAACAGCGGTGGCTACAACCTGTACAATCAGATGGCAAGTTATTTCTTTCGTGAGGAAATCGTCGTCGGTAATTCGGCGCGATATTATGATGGGCTGGACGATTTTTATGTTGATCCGGTACGGGAAGAACGCATCGTGCCGCCGCCGGATGGGCGTCATTATAGCGGTGAGATTGCTGTCCTGGTCAGCCCGGCCTGTTCGAGTGCTTGCGAATACTTCACTTATCTGCTTACGCTGGATGATCGCGCCGAAATCATCGGTCATTATCCTACCGATGGGCTGGGCGGGAGCATCACGCCGGTTTTTATGCCAGATGACGTCTACTTCCAATTTACGGTGAGCCGGGCGTTAACCGCCGACGGTGACATTCGAATCGAAGGCACCGGGGTAGAACCGACCCTGCGTGTGCCCGTAACGGAGGAAACCTTGTTTGCGACTGAAGACATCTTGCTCTCTGCCGCGTTGGATTATCTACAAAATGGTGAGCCGGGCGTGCTGGTTGATACAGGTGTGGTGACGGTCGGCACTGTGATTAATGGCGTCCTCTCCGTTGGTTCGCGTGATCGTTATGTGCTGGAACGAACCGATGCTGACCCGATTGACATCATCCTGCGTGATGAGACCGGCACACTGGATACCGTGTTATATCTGTATCTGGAAGGGGAGGCTGACCCTATCCTGAGTAATGACGATGACCCGTTGGGCGGTACGACAAATTCCGCTCTACGGGGGGTCGATCTACCGTCGGATCTGCGCTTGATCATTGAGGTTGCTGGCTTCCAGGATGCATCCGACGGTGCTTACATATTAGAAATCCGGCCTGCGGAATAGGCGCGTTGATGACAACCGGGCTACTGGTTCGGGAAACTCGTTTGCTGTCGAAGCCGTGTAAAAAGCCGTTGACCAAAATTTGCCAGCGCGACCCCGACCAGGATGACAACGGTACCCAGGATGATGCGTAGATCAATGATTTCATCCAGGAAGATGGCACCCAGGCCGAGCGCGATGACTGGCACGATGTATTGAGTCGTCGCCGCGACCGCCGCGCCTAATTCACGGATGACATAACGCATCACAACGGAAGGGACAACCGAGTGGATCAACGCCAGCACCAGAATCGCGATGACAGTATCAGAGTCGAAATCTGCCGGGTTGCTGAGGGTATTCCCGGCGATAGTGACATCGAACAACACTAAAAGGCTACTGGTCACTGCGCTGGCGATGCTGGTGCCAGCAGCGACGATAAGTAGAGTCATACGGCGGTCGGCCAGGATATGATGGGTATAGACATTGCTGGTGGCAAAACTTAAAGCCGCGCCGACCAACATAAGTTGACCGAGCAGGCCACGCCCATCGAATGATTCGGCGGTGATGTTGCCACTGGCAAGGATCACCGTACCGGCCAGCCCCGCCAGCGCACCGACCAGGCGCGTTGCCGTCAAGGAATCATCGCTCAGGGCGTAGTTGGCGATGATCGCTGTAAAGAGCGGATTCAAGGTGATGATGACGCCACTCAGCCCACTGCCAACGCCGAATTGCTGGGCCAGCGTGAGCAAGACAAACGGAATCGTATAATTGATGATCCCCAGGATGGTCAGTTGGCGAATCGCTTTAGGATCACCTGGCAGGCGGCCACCCGCCAGATACAGCGCGGCTGTCAGCAAAACCGATGCGATGATCTGGCGAACCGCCGTGAGTTCAAACGCGCTGACTTGTTCCGATGCGATGTTGACGAACAGAAAACCCGAACCGAAGATCAGGGTGATGCCCCAATAACTACCCCATCGCATCATGAAGTGACAGATACCTCTGAGCGTCGTTTCATCAGTGCGCGGATGTCTTTAACCCGTAGGTTAATCAGTCCGATCCCGGCGAAGATGAAGGCCGCGCCGAGCAACATTGCCCCGGTGATGACCTCATCAAGCACCAGCCAGCCCAGGAGCAAGCCGACGACTGGCACAACATATGTGACCATCGACGCCCGGAACGCGCCTAATTGCTGGATGATGTAATAGAAGAACATGTAGGCGATATAGGTGTTGATGAACCCTAATCCGAACGCGGCAAATAGCGAACGGTTGGAGAGGGTGGTCAGATCAACAGCGGCCCTACCACCCAATAACGGCTCTAACACCATGAAGACAACCGAGCAAGCCGCCGCCGCGATGAATGTGCTTGCGCTGACGACCAGCGGCGGAATATCCCGGTTGATGACTTTGCGGCTGTAGGTGATGAAGATCGCGTAGAACAGGGACGCGCCGACGATTGCCAGTTGGCCCAGTAGAATCGGCCAATCAATCTGATTGTTGTTGATCGAGCCGCTGGATAACACTATCACGCCGGAGAAGCCGATGATTAACCCGCTGACTTTCTTCCGCGTGATTCGTTCATCGGCAAAGGCGAAGTGGGCGATAACCAGGGTAAACAAAGAGGCGGTCGCCTGCAAGACCGCCGCCATGCCGCTACTGATCGTCTGTTCGCCCAGGGAGATCAACGTGTAGGGGATCGCCGCGTTGCCGATGCCGATGATAATCATCGCCCGTATCGTCGGCCAATCAGTCGGCAGGCGGCGTCCAGTCGCGTAGAGCGTTATCGTCAGGAAGATCGCGGCGGTACTGGTACGAATAAAGACCAGTTGGGTCGCCGGGATGTCTTCCACACCGATGCGAATGAGCAAAAAAGAAGCCCCCCAGATGAGGCCCACGATCCAGAATGAGATCCAGGCGGCTTTGTTCACATCGACCCCTTACACTTGAGTAGGAAACGGTCAAATCGTAAAGCAAGCCGGTGGGAATGTCAAACCGGATGGACTGCCTTGGTTACTCCCAGGTGCGCTCGTCTTTTACCGTGCGCTCACCCGAGGCAATGCCGCCGGAAGCGACAAATGTTACGGTGTCAATCGTCAGCCGGACGGCGGTTTTCGCCAGGGCCTTCAGTTGTTCGCCCAGTTCGGCATCGTCGGTGCCGTCCTGCAACTCGACGCGCAGTTCAACGTTATCGCGGTTTTCTGGCCGGGTGATAACAGCCTGTAATGCTTTAATCTGTGGAAATTGAGTCTTGGCGGCCAGCAGTTGATTCGGGTGCAAGAACATCCCACGTACTTTAATCGCGTCACCACTCCGCCCGAACAGGCCGAGTAGTTGCTGACCATCACATTGTGGCTCTGCCGCTACCGCACCCAGGTCACCGGTGCCGAAGCGAACTAACGGATACGCCTTGTTGAACGTAGTCACCACGATTTCGCCGGTCTCGCCATCGGGGACGGTTTCCCCGGTCTCCGGGTCGATGATTTCCAGGTAGTGGGTATCCAGGATGCAAAAGCCCTGAACCCCGGCTTGCGTGTAACCGAGCAGGCCTAGATCTGCCGTGCCATAGGCAGAGGTGGTCTTCATGCCGTATTCCCCTTCAAATCGTGCTTGTTGCGAGGGGGTGTAAGGTTCCGCGCTGAAGAGGGCTTTCTTAATCGGCACTTGATCCTTGGGGATGCCCATATCATCGCATTTATCCAGGATAGTCATCAGGTAACTGGGTTGGCCGACAAATCCGCTGGCACCTAATGCCTGCATCATCATAATTTGTAATTCGGTATTTCCTGGCCCGGACGGAATGACCGTCGCGCCACAGCCACGCAGAGCTTCATCCAGGAGCAGGCCCGCCGGGGTGAGGTGGTAGGCGAAAGTATTTAACACGCGATCCCCTGCGCCAAAGCCGACGTACTTAAAGGCTTCTAACGCGCCTTCGGCGTCCGGGTTCGGCGGTTGTGGGTCATAAATTGGCCCTGGTGAGATGTAAATGCGCGGCAAAGTATCCGGGTCTACCGCCAGGAACCCGCCAAAGGGTGGGTTAGCCTGGTGCATGGCGATCAGTTCGTCCTTCCGGGTAATTGGGAGCTTGGTGAGATCTGCAACGCTCTGCACATCCTCCGGCTTGACGTTAGCATCATCCATAATCGATTGAATCGCCGGTGCTTTGGTGTAAGCGTGGGCGATGAGATCGCGGATGCGTTGATCGAAGTTAGTTGCCAAAAGACTACTCCTTAATGAATGTCTGTGTGTTTTAACCGAGCCAGCGTTTACGCCGCTTGTAGTGTTTGACGTCCTTGTAACTTTTACGTTCGCCGGAGGTATTGAGGCCGAGATAGAATTCTTTGATGTCTTCGTTCTCGCGTAACTGAGCCGCCGGGCCATCCAGCACGATGCGGCCATTTTCCATGACGTAACCATAATCTGCCAGTTCGAGCGCGGCACGGGCATTTTGCTCTACGATGAGCACCGAGAGATCATTATTTTCTTTAATATCCTGGATGATACGGAAGATCTCTTTGACCAGCATGGGCGCAAGACCGAGCGAGGGTTCGTCCAGCATCAGTAACTTGGGGTGGCCCATCAAGGCGCGGCCAATGACGAGCATCTGACCTTCCCCGCCGGAAAGATAACCGCTGACGCGCTTCCGCATATCCTTAAGCCGGGGGAAGAACTCGTAGACCATTTCAATGTCGTCCTTGAAATGGCGTCCTCCATTATAGGACATCGCGCCAGTATGTAGATTTTCTTCAACGGTAAGATGTTGAAATAACGGGCGACCTTCGATGACCTGGATGATACCATCGCGCACGATGTCTTCGGCGGACTTTTGATCGATACTTTCCCCCTGCCAGGTGATGTTCCCGCGTGAGATCTCGCCCAGTTCTTCTTTCAGCAGGCCGCTGATGGCCTTAAGTGTGGTTGATTTCCCGGCACCATTCGGCCCAAGCAGGGCGACGACTTGACCGGGTTCAACCTGGAATGAGACACCACGCAAAACCAGAATTACGCTATTATAAATGACTTCAATATTATTGACACTCAGCATAAGTAACTATCCGATACCTATTGGTCGAACGGGGTGGTGTGTTACCACCACCCCGAAGAAAACGATCTAGCCTTCGTCTTCAGACTCTTCTTCCATGTCTTCTTCCATGTCCATGTCACCCATTGCTTCCGTCAGGATACCGACGGTATCCGGCACGGCGGCAAACCCTTCTTCGGGGAAGAGTTGCTCAACAGCGGGCGGCCCGGTCAGTTCGGCACTTTCAAAGGTGAAGCGCACGATACGGTTTTCCGTCACGGAGCGAGTCGCGCCGTCGAAGAAGTTCTGCTCGTACAGACCAAGTGGAGAATAGACCATCGTCTCGATGACTTCGCGCATTACCGGGCCGTCGATAGCTTCCAGGATCTCTGCGCCACTTTCCAGGCCTTCTTCTGCCGCGACGCCATTAGCGGCCAGGGTGTACATCTCGACATAGGTATCCACCAGCGACCAGCCCAGGATGTAGGAGATGTTGATGGTCTGGATGCCACGCTCGTTAGCGGCGGCTTGCTCCAGCAGGAGCTGGATGCCTGGTTGGTCTGTATCAGAGTACCAGTAGAACGGCAAGGAACCGTACATGCCATCAATCACCGGCAGGCCGTCCGACGCACGGAGCGAACCCGCAGAGAGCAGGGCGGCGGAGGTATCCATACCCCAGTTAACGCTTGCCAGTTCCAGTTCTTCGCTGAAGCCGATCAGTTCGATGGCTTCCGCAACACGAACCGGGCCACTTGCCAGCGCGTTGACGTAGATGATGGTTGCGCCAGCATTGATGTGATTTTCCACCAGCGGGGCGACTGAGGTCGCGTCAGCGGTTGGCAGGAAGGTCTGTGCTTCGTCGATGACTTCCACGCCAGCCGATTCGCAGTATTCCACCGCGCTATCGGTGAAGGCCGCCAGGCCGAAAGCCGCCACCGGGCCACCCCAACCCATGTAACCAATTACTGGCTCTGGGAAGGTATCCGGGTTGGCCGCGACGTAATCGCAGAACATGGCGAATTGATCCGCATAGAGCGGGTTTGTAGCGTAGATCCAGCCCGGATCATCGGCATTTTCGCCGTACAGACCAGGGATCGACCCGGCACTGATGATGACCGGCAGTTCGTCTTCGATGACGGTCGGGCGAAGCAGTTCGCTATCTGCGGACGAATACAGAACCAGCAGGTCGGGGTCATCTGCGGCTAACTGGCCGTAACCTTCTGAGGTACGGTTCGGGTCGCCACCGGTATCAAAGTTTTGCTGGTCAAAGGTCGCACCGCAGACGCCGCCGCGTGCGTTGTAGTAGTTAATTGCGTCTTCGATCCCGGCCAGGAGCGGCAGGGTAATCGGCGAATAACCCGGACTGCTGATGTCGCCCAGGTGGAAGATGGTTACTTCTTCGCCACTGAGATCAACTTCGCACTCGGTATGGCTGATGAAATCCGGCAGAGCCATTTCTTCATCATCCTGGGCCGCCGCTGGCACGACTGCCACCATCAACGCCAGGATCAATAAAAATGCTAATTTGCGCATATCGAAACATCCTCTCTCAAATTCTAATGAACACCATTTAATTTGTGTTACGTTTGATAACCTACTGTCTTGCGTCAAACCTCCTTATTGCTCATGTCGTTCAGTTGGTTATCCGCCCACTCGTTAATATGAGTATGGGCGGATTTTCCAAGAAATTTTGAGGATCTCCCAGCGGTAGGCTAACCCGCGAGGCTCCAGAATCAGGAAGAGGGCCAGGATCAAGCCGAATAGAAGCGGCGTCAAAGCCCCCTGGATATTTTCTGATGATAGGAACGTCAGCGTGTTTCTCAGGAAATCGCTGATCGGCGGTAAGATCTCCGGGACGATGCGTTGGTTTACCATCAGGACGAAAGTCACCCCGAACAACGGCCCCAGGGAGTACCCCGCGCCGCCAATGACCAGCATCGCCAATAGCTCGATGGAAATTAAGAAGGGGAACTGACTGGTGATAACGGTCTGTTCTGTAAAAGCCAGCAGACAACCAGCCACCCCGGCGAAAAGTGAGCTAATGAAGAACGCTTGTAGCTTGTAATTGAAGACATTGATGCCCAGCAATTCTGCCGCCAGGTCATTATCCCGCACGGAAATAAACGCCCGCCCCGTGCGCGATCGTGTCAGGTTGCGGGCCGCCAGGAATAAAATGACCGCTAATGGTATGACCACATAATACAAGCCGGTCTTATCCATCGTGGTGCCGAAGAAGATCGGCTTAAAATCTTCCAGCGGCATCGGATTCACACCGTTTGTAATCGGGGATAACGGATTCTCGATCACCCAGATGATGATATACTGTGCGGCCAGGGTCGCCATCGCCAGGTAAAATCCTTTGACCCTCAGCGAAGGCAAGCCGAATAACAAGCCGATGAACCCGGTGAACAGAGCCGCCGTTGGCAGGGCCGTCCAGAAGGTGAAGCCTAATTCCCTGACAAAAATGCCAGAACTATACGCCCCGACCGCCATAAATGCCGCATGACCGAGCGAAATCTGCCCGGTGTAGCCTAAAAGGATGTTTAACCCCTGGACCGCAATCGCGAAGATTGCGATCTTCATGATAAGCGTGATCCAATCACTGGGGAGCAAGAAGGGGAGCACCAGCAACACACCAAACAGTAAGTAGCTGGAGACCTTATCCCACAGTGTACGGTTGATTGAAATGTCCTGGGCGTAACTGGTGTCGAATACGCCCGATGGTCTGATATTTGCCGCCATGAGTTAGCTTCCTATATTCGCTCGATCCGCTTGAGGCCGAAGAGGCCATCAGGGCGGATGACGAGAACGATCATCAGGATTACGTAAGGTGCGAGCTGGGTTCCTGCATCCATGCCAAATATGGTATCGGCCCAGGTTTGGGCCAGGCCGATGACAATACCACCGACCAATGCACCGCCGATAGATTCCAGGCCCCCTAATAAGACGGCGGGGAACACTTGTATCGCGATGAGCGGCATACCGATACCGATATTTGAGCTTGCGCCATAAAGCACACCAGCGGCCAACGCCAGCAGGGTTGCAATCGCCCAGGCCGCCGCCAGGATGGCCCGCACGCGCATACCAACCGATTGCGCCAGGCGTTGATTTTCTGACGTGGCACGCATTGCCAGCCCGACGTTGGTATATTGGAAGAACAGCACGAAGATCAAGAAGACGATCAGTGCGATGCCAAAGGCAATCACCAGGCGGCTGTCAATGTTGACTGTCGTGATCCGGCTTTCGACAATCGTGGATGTATCAACCCGGATGATGCCGGGGAGCTTCCAGGCGGGGTTTTCCGTATTTGGTTGATCCAGCACGCCGGAGAAAGCCGTCAGGGTCTTGTCGATACTGCCCCACACCATCAAGCTGAGGCCAGCGAAGACCCGTTCCAGGGCCAACGTCATCAAGATCAGCGTGAAGATCGGTTGGCCGACCAGCGGGCGGATCGAAAATCGTTCAATCGCCAGCCCGATAAAGACCGCCGCCGTGACACCGCCAATCAGCGACCGAACCATTCGCAGGTCAGAACCGCCAATCGTCATGCCGATGAACAGCACAACGGCCATCACAACGCCGATGCCGACACTCACCGGGTCCAGCAGGTTACGCCAGCTATTCATCCCGGTGAACAAAACCGCCGCGCCGACTGCCAGGAGGGCAATAGGGATCGGATTCAGGCTTTCTGCCGGGGTGGTAAAGAAGCTATAAAAGATCAAAGCGGTGATGAGCATCATCGCGCCATGTGCAAAATTGAAAATGCCCGACGCCTTGTTAATCATCACGATGCCAACTGCGACCAGGGCATAGACCCCGCCCACTAGCAAGCCGCTGATGGTAGCTTGGATCAAACCGCGTGGGTCATCGCCGATGCGGTCGCCCATCCACAGCAGGAAGACGATGGCGACAAACGCGCCGACCCATCGCCCGATCTGGCCCCACTTAAACGGCAGGGTAAATGGGATGTAATCTGGTTGTGTAGGAGTATTGGTAGCCATAATAATCCTGAATAAATTTAGTTTAGAGGGCCATAACGCGCACGGAGGTTTCTACCGTGCCACTGCGCCCATCACGATATTTAACTTCTGCACTGACGGTCACTTCATCGCGGTTGTTATACATCGCGTCTAGCATATCGCCATAACGCTTTTCCAGCGCACGGCGGCGGAGCTTGCGCGTGCGTGTCAGTTCTGCTTCGTCCGCGTCGAATGCCTTGTGTAAGATCACGAACTTGCGAATGCGCCCGGCTGGCGGCAGGGTATCGTTCACCCGTTCGATTTCCTTACGTACCAGGTCATAAACCTCTTGTTTTTGCGAGAGATCAACGAAAGTGGTAAAGCTGACTCGGTTCTTTTCCGCCCAACGGCTGACGTTTTCGAAGTCAATGATGACGATGGCCGTAACGTACTCCATGTCGAAGCCACCCACCGTCATGACATCCTGGATGAAGCGGCTAAACTTCAGGCGACCTTCGATGTACTGCGGGCTGAAGCTCTCGCCATTTGCCAGCCGGATCATATCCTTGACGCGATCCAGGTAAATCAGGTGGCCTTGCTCGTCGATGTAACCGGCATCACCCGTCTTGAAGAAGCCGTCTTCGTCGAATGCTTCGGCGGTCTTTTCTTCCGCATTGTAATACCCGGCGAAGACCGCATTACTACGCACACGGATCTCCTGATTTTCTGCGATTTTGATCTCGATGCCAGGGATGATCTCCCCCACACTTTCCAGCTTGACTTCACCCGGATAATGCATGGTCACGCCCTGCATTTCTGTGGAGCCATACAAGCTCTTGAGTTCCACGCCGACCGCACGGAAGAAACGCAGAATATCCGGGCTGAGGGCCGCCCCAGATGTGATCGCGTCTTGCATGTTCACCATGCCGATTTTATCCCGTAGCGGGTGGAAGATGGCCCATTCACCCATCCAGCGCAAAAACCGGATGTGCGGCGGGATCGGTTTATTCTGGTCTTCCAGGTCGATCACCTTATAGGCGACAGGCATAAACATGCGATACATCATCCGGTTGAGCCAGGTGCTATCGTTGATCCGCATCTGCATCGTCCGGGCCATGCCTTCCCACAAACGGCTAGGGAATAGCAACGTGCTGGGGGCGATCTCTCGAATGTCATTTTGCACCGTTTCCGGGCTTTCCGGGAAGTTCACCTGGAAGCCATAGAGTAAGTGCGAAGTCAGGCCCAGGCTCTGCTCGGTGATCCACGCGAGTGGGCTGAACGAGACGTAATTATCTTTGGGCCGGCGCGGTGCGATGCCTTCGATATTGGAGTTGGCGAACATCAGGTTGCGGTGGCTGATCATCGCCGCTTTGGGCAGGCTGGTGGTACCACTGGTGTAACTGAAGACGGCGATGTCTTCGCCACTGCCTTTGGCGATCATCTCTTTAAATAAATTGGGATGTTTTTCGGCATATTCCGCGCCGATGGCCTCCACATCCCAGAAGGCGATCAACGGGTCGAACTCGTAATTCCACAGGCCCCGTTCTTCCCAGTAGATGACCTTTTGCACCATGCTGAATTGGTCATAAAGTTCGATGGCTTTATCGACCTGCTCTTGATCGTGCGCCAACAAGAACTTGGCGTCTGAATTATTGACGACATAGGTCAATTCTTCCGGGTTGGCATCGGTGAAGATGGCCGTTGTCACACCGCCAGCCGCGTGGACTGCAATTTCTGCCCAGTAAAATTCGGGGTCGTTTTCGCCGATGATGGCGACCTTATCGCCGAGTTCCAGGCCCAGGCTGATCAAGCCCATACAGAAGTTACGGACGTGCTCGTATACCTCATTCCAGGTGTATTCTTTCCAGATGCCCAGGCGTTTCTTCCGCATGGCGACACGATCACCAAAGCGGTCTACACTCTTGAGAAAGGCCTTCGGGATGGTATCCAGATCAGACGGAAGGGTATCCTGGACGTTGCCACGTTGCGAGGTGTAAACCTGGGGTGTGCCTGTCTTTTGTGTTGAGTCTAAAACCATGATTTATTCTTCCTGTCCGAGATAAGCCTGGATGACGGCTTCACTCTGGCGGATCTGGGCGGGGGTGCCCTCCGCAATTTTCTGGCCGAAATCCAGCGCGACGATGCGATGAGAGATGTCCATAACCAGGCCGATGTCATGTTCGATCAGCATGATGGTCATGCCTTGCCGTTCGTGAATATCAAGGATAAAGCGAGCCATATCTTCTTTTTCTTCGACGTTCATCCCGGCCATCGGTTCATCCAGCAAAAGCAGGCTCGGCTCCAACGCCAGGGCACGACCGAGTTCAACCCGCTTGCGTAAGCCATAACTCAAGTTGCCGACAATGGTCTTGCGGATGTTTTCCATCTCCAGGAAGTCGATGATTTCCTCAACCCGGTGGCGATGTTCGATTTCTTCCGACCGGGTCGGGCCGTAGAACATCGCGCCGGTGATCATGCTTGAGCGCATATGGATGTGCCGGGCGGCCATCATGTTGTCGAGTGCGGTCATGTTGGTGTATAGCGCGATGTTTTGAAATGTACGCGAGATCCCGTATTGAGCGCGTTTGTAGGGGGGCAGGTCGGTAATTTCCTGACCTTCGAAAAGAATGCGCCCGTTTTGCGGGTGGTAAAAGCCGTTAATGCTGTTAATCAGGCTGGTCTTCCCGGCCCCATTAGGGCCGATGACCGCCAGGATATCCCCACGCGGCACATCGAAGGTGACGCTCTGTAAGGCTTTGATACCGCCGAAGCTGAGCGAGACTTCATCAACGGAGAGCTTGGGTAACGACTGACGATCAGACGCATCCCCTTCGCGCATGGTCTGCACAAATTCAATTTTTTGCGCGACACCGGGTTGTTTTTCTACCGGGGTGAACCCGGCGAATGGTCCTGGGCTTTCCAGATAGGGGTTAAGCTTGGGGGCGTAACCCCACAGCCAGAAGAGGGCGAACAGGTGACCAATCGCACCGAATATCACGCCAGACCAGGCTCCCTGAGAGGGATTCAGGCCCATATTACGGAATACGGTAGGCGTTACAATCCCACCGATGAGCGCACCGGTGCCCACCCAAACAAGCACAATTTGCAAAAACATCTCTTTAGTCCTCGTAAAATGCTACAGTGTTGTAGCCTAGACGCTATCACGTCGAAATTATTTAAATCGTTACAACATTAACTGGGTTATGAAGATAGCAAAAAAGCAGACCTTGTGCAACAAAAATGAGAACATGCAAACTCTGTTCATGTTGCTCTCATGTCCTCGCGCTCAACCATGAGATTATGTCTGTGATTACGGTATTTTTCTCCGGTTCGTTGTGCGCTTCGTGGTATAAACCTTCGTATAATTTGACCAATTTATCATCGCTAGTAGACTGGTGGTAAATTATTTGGGTGGCCGAAGGCGGACAAATTTGGTCGTCTGTACCATGATAAACGTAAAGCGGCAGGCTGAGCTGGGAGAGCCGTTGGCGTGCCTGCTGGCTTCCGTTAAAGATCGCGGCCAGCGTTCCGGCCCGATGCGGACTCGTATAATTCAACGGGTCGGCTTTGTAATCAGCCACCACTGCCGGGTCACGCGAGAGGGCATCGACATCCAGCGGGCCGACTGGCAACCGGGGCGCGATACGGCTTATCAACCGCACCAGGCTTACCAGAAATCCGGGTAAAACATCGGTTGAATCCAGCGGACTACCAGAGGAGATAAACCCGGCCAGTTCATCTTGATGCGACAGCACAAACAACAGGCCAATGAGTGCCCCCATGCTATGCCCGAAGACGATAATGGGCTGATCGGGATGATCGGCTTGAATCTGCCGGAAGAACTGCCCCAGGTCATCAACGGGATGTTGGATCGAGGGGATGTAAGTGCGGGGGCCGTCGCTCTGGCCGTGCCCGCGATGATCGACCGCATAGACGCCATACCCGGCGGCGGTCAATGCTGTGGCGACATGCGCATAGCGTCCGCTGTGTTCCCCCAGGCCATGCACCAGCAGGACGATGGCCCTGGGGGTGGTTGCTGGTAACCAGTTGATCGTGTGCAGATGAAGGCCATCATTTGTTTGGATTGTCATAATGAATCAGTCTCTATAAGATAACGGAACATCGAGCCGAAGCCACGTCCGCCCGATGCGAAATAATGTGCCCGGTCGCAAGCTCACACGCCCGCTGATGGTATTATCATATCGTTCGATGTAAGTCCCGTTCCGGCTCCCGCCATCTTCCAACCAGAAGGTGAGGAGATAGGGATGTTTGACCGAGTCGCTACTGGTCGTCGGGACTGAGACACATCCGATCTTGGCATGCAGGCGTGATACCTGATTATCGAAGGGGATGTGGATGTCACAGCCTTCACGCCGCCCGACGGTAATGATGCGTTCTTCGCCAATCGGCGGCTGAGCGAACGTCAATTTTTTGCCGTCCAGCGGGCCGCTCATATAGGTGATCGAAATATCGCTACTGGTCGTGCGGCGGAACGGTTGAAAACTCATAATAGTTTCTCTCGAATATTTTGTAACTTATCTAATGTGGGCTGATGTTCGGCATCAATCGTCAGCGCGTGTTCGAATGCTTCGATAGCGTCGCTCAAACGCCCCAGGCGGGCCAGGGCCTCACCGTAATTATGCCAGAACCACACATCGCTAGGGTCAGTATCGATGGCTGTTTGGTAACACGCCAGCGCGTCTTCCCAGTGTTCTAATCCGCTGAGGCATAATCCTTTGCCGTTCCAGGCCCAGGCATACTGCGGGTCGATTTCGAGCGCAGTATCATAACTGCGGATGGCTTCGTCGTGTTGCGTTAACCGGCGTAAGATCTGGCCGCGCCTGGCCCACAGTACCGCATTATGGTTGGCGCGTGGCAGTACATCTTCGATGATCGTCAGGGCTTCGTTTTGCCGTCCGAGGTCTAGTAAGATGTCGATCTGATTAATGACATACCAGATCATGCCAGGGTCTTCTCTAGCGGCGCGTTCATAGCTGACGGCGGCTTGTTCCCGCCGCCCCATCTCCTTGAGCGTCAACCCGCGCCCGTTCCAGGCCCAGGCATAATGGGGGTTCAACTGAACGGCCAGGTCGAACGAGTCGAGCGCATCCTTGTGCCGTTTGAGCTTGCGGAGGGCCTGCCCACGCTTGGCCCAGCTTTCCGCATGATGATTATCAATCTTTAGCACAGCATCCAGCGTCTTGAGTGAATCTTCAATGTGGCCGGCACTCAGCATCTCGTCGGCCAGGTTATAACGATACCAGATGTCATCCGGGTTGAGTTCAACGGCTCGTTCGAAGGAATAAATCGCCTCATCGCGTTGTTTGAGCATGCTCAAGGTATGCCCGCGCCCGTTCCAGGCCCAGGCGTTATCCGGGTCGAGTTCGACAGCGCGAGTGTAACGTTGCAGGGCTTGTTCTGGCTTGCCTAACCGGCGCAAGACCTGTCCTTGTTGTGCCCATAACTGTGCGTTGCGGTCATCATAGGCCAGCGCAGTCTCGATCAGATCATAGGCTTGCTGATACCGGTTGAGTTGCATCAGCGTGTCGGCCTGTTTGTAGGTATAGAAGGGTTCATTGGGGGCCAACTGGCTGGCATAGGTGTAGATCTCCAGGGCTTGCTCATATTGGCCGAGTGCTTCCAGCGTCATGCCGCGTTCGTTCCAGGCCCAGGCATAATTGGGGGCCGCGTCGGTCGCCTTTTCGCTGGCTTCTAGCGATTCAATCAACTGGCCGAGATTGCGGTAGGCATTGGCTAACCGTGCCCAACTACGGGCATGTTTCTCGTTGATCTCTGTCGCCCGGTGCAGGGGATCCAGCGCGTCCTCATAGCGGCTCATCAACACCAGCACGTTCCCCTGGTTGTACCAATGCCAGATGTCATTCGGGCGCAGTTCTGCCGCCTGCTGATAACAGGTCAACGATGCGCTGTAATTGCCGACATGTTCCAGGACGATGCCCTTGCCGTTGACGGCCCAGGCGGAATCGGGATCAAGCTGGATGGCCTCGTCGTAGGCTTCCAGGGCTTCGTCGTAACGGCGCAGATAACGCAATACCTGCCCTAACTTTGACCAGCTAAAGGCATGAGTCGGATCGATTCGGGTGGCTTCTTTGGCCGGTTGTAATGCCTCTTGATATTGGCCCATTTCGACCAGGGTATCGGTGAGGTTATACCAATGCCAGACTTCGCTCGGCTGGTACCGGGTCGCCCGGCGGAACGACAGCAAGGCATCGCGTGGTTTACCGGTCGCTTTATAGGCCAGCCCACAACCGTTGTGCGCCCAGGCGTAGGTGGGGTCAAGTCGGATGGCCTGCTCATAAGCCTTGATCGCGTCGGTAAAGTTGCGCATGGTACGGTGCAGTTGGCCCAGTTTGGCCCAGCTATTCGGGTGCGCCGGGTCGATTTGCAAGCCACGCTCTAACAAGGGGATGGATTCAGATAACCGGCCCAGGCTTTGCAGGGCATCTGCCCGGTTATACCAGTACCACACATCATGCGGGTTGATTTCAGTCGCTGTCTCGAAACATTCGAGGGCTTCTTCGACTCGGTTCATCCGCTCCAGGATGATGCCCTTACCGTTCCAGGCCCAGGCATAATCCGGTTGGATGCTCAGGGACTTATCATAACAATCCAGTGCTTCGTTGTAGCGTTCCAGCAGGCGCAGGGTGCGCCCCTTCCGCGCCCAGGCCCAGGCATAATCCGGTTGGAGTGCGATAGCGCGGTCATAAGCCGCCAGGGCTTCGTCATAGCGGCCCAGCGCGGTCAGGGAATATCCCTTGTCCATCAGTTCACGCGCCGCTAATTCTGGCCCGGTGATTTCCAGCACCGGGGCGGAGCCGTGTGTCTCTGTGTAGGCTTGTGTCAACTCATGGACGATGGCGTTCCAATCGGTCGGGCGATTGTTCGGGTTTTTCTCCAGGCAGGCCAGCACCAGGGATTGTAATGACGCCGGGATCGCCCGTTGATGGCGAATGTCAAAATGGGGTTGTTGGTTGATGTGGGCACGCATCCACGCCTGGAAGTTCCGCGCCCCAAATACCCGTTCCCCGGTGAGCATCTCGTACAAAACGGCCCCAAAAGCGTAGATGTCACTGCGAATATCGACCTCGTTGGATTGACATTGTTCTGGGGACATATAAGGCGCGGTGCCGACGATGGCACCTACTCGCGTCAAACGATCACTGGGGTTCACATGGTCATCATCCAGTGGCGCGTCGATCAAGAGTGGTTCATCGGTATCGACTGACCGCACCAACCCAAAGTCGGTGACTTTGGCGATACCTTCGTGAGTCACCAGGATATTGGCGGGTTTCAGGTCACGATGAACCAGACCGGGGACTTTGCGCGTGGCGTGTTGCATCCCCAGCACGATATGCAAGGCGAATTCCAGCGTGCGTTCGAGCGTCATCCGGCTATGGTCGATCCAACTTCGCAGGTCTGCCCCCATATTTTCCGGCCCGGTGATGTGTTCCAGGATGATGTGCGGTTTGCCGTTGATATTTTGTACCAGCCGAGCCTGGACGATGTGCCGGTGTTTTTCCAGCCGGATCCAGGTCAGGGCCTCATTGGTGAAGCGCGTGACGGCCCGTTCGTTATCGAAAAAACGACCCTGGAAGCTCTTGATGGCGACGGGTTCGCGCTGTTCGTGGTCATAGCAAAGATAAACGACTCCCATCCCACCCCATAACACATCAGCGACTTCATAACGGCTCTCAACGCGATCCCCCGCTTTGAACTCACTGGCCTGGGTGACAGGCTGGTGAACCACATGACTCTGTGACCCGGATTGGCCGCTCGTCTGGCTGTTGGCCTCTACAGAGGTCGCGTAGGTGTCGGTATCTTCGAGTTGTTCGGCTTCGGTCATGTGGGTTGATTTTTCGCGGACTTTCGACATGATCTCGTCGTCGAGGTCGGCATCGGCGACGGTCATCGAAATATCGCTAACAGCCATATCAAATTCTGACTCGCCGATGGTGCGGTCGTCATCATCTTCTAGCGGGCCGGTGTGCGCCCCACGCCCGGCATGTGGGCCGAGCATCTGACTGTGATACTGATCCAGGACGTCTTTAATCAACCGGCGGTGTTGTGCGCTGAGGGTGGGCCGGTCGGCTTCGTCTGTGGCACACCATAGAGCAACTGCTAGATTGCGGTTGTTTGGGTGACGGTTGGCTGTTTCCAGCACCCAGGTGATGTAGGCTTCGATGGCGCGTTGGGCTAACTTGCGGTCAACCGGATTTTCCGACCGTTCGACAGCGCGATCATAGGCGATTAGGGTTTTGCCAACGTAATAAATCAGCAGGCGATGCTCCGGGTTGATCGATTGCTCCGCGCAGAGATCCCCCAGGGCGAACAGGTCGTTGATGTCGTCGCGCCGTAAGGCCAGGCGGCCCAACCGGCTGATGACCCGGTTTGGATCTGCGGCGAAAGGATCGGTCTTATCTGTCTTCAGGCGGCGTTTGAGCAATTGCCGGGCCGTGTTATCGTCCGTCGGGAGCGGGTCGCGCCCGGTCTTCGGAATATCCATCAGGTTGTGGCCTCTGTTCTAAATTCGATTTCGCCATCGGTTATATCGACGATGATATGATCGCCGGGTTGAAATTCTTCCGCGACGATGCGATGACTGATTGGCCGTGTCAACAGGCGTTCAATCGCCCGGCGCAGTGGACGTGCCCCGTTAATCGGATCATGGCCGTTGGTCAGCACCAGTTGTCGGGCCGCATCCGTCAAAGAGAGGGTGATCGTCTGTTCGTCCAGGCGTTCGTATAATTCCCCCAGTTGTAACTCTAGAATATCGCTCAAGGTGTCCATCGTCAGCGGTTTGAACGTGATGACATCATCCAGCCGGTTGATAAACTCCGGACGGAAGAAACGCTTAAGATAGGTGGAATAATCCGGGGCTTCCTGGTCGGTACCGCTAAAGCCGATGGCCCGCCCGCCTTCTTCTGTGCCGATGTTGCTGGTCATGATAAAGATCGAATGCCGCGCATCAACCGTGCGCCCGTGTGCATCGCTGATGCGCCCCTCGTCGAAGATTTGCAGGAAAATGTCGAACACCTCCGGCGCGGCTTTTTCCACTTCATCCAGCAAGACCACACTGTAAGGCCGGCGGCGCAGACCATCGGTGAGTTGGCCGCCCCGTTGCGCATCTTTGTATCCAGGGGGCGAGCCAATCAACCGGGCGACAGTATGCGAGTCATGGAATTCTGACATATCCAACCGGAGCATCGCGTCTTCACTGCCGAAAAGATCATAGGCCAGGGCGCGTCCGAGTTCGGTCTTGCCGACGCCCGATGGCCCCAGGAACAAGAAGACACCGATGGGTCGATCCGGGTCGGCCAGGCCAGCCCGTGAGGTTTTAACAGCATCGGCGACGGCATGCACCGCTTGATCTTGCCCGATGACACGTTCTTTCAGGCTGGCTTCTAATTGTGCCAACCGCCGTTTTTCGTCAGTGGTCAAGTCTGTGACTGGAATGCCCGTCCACTCCGATAAGACAGCGGTGACATCGCTCACCTGCACATCATTGGGGGCTTCTTCTTCCAGGTCGGGGGTCACCGTGCGGATGATGACACGGGTGCAGGCTTCGTCTAGCAGATCCAGGGCCTTGTCGGGCAGACGGCGATCCGGCATATAGCGCACGCTCAATTTGACCGCCGCTTCGACTGTATTGGGCTTGATGACCACGCCATGATGTTCTTCCAGTTGGGTGCGTTGTTCGGTGACGATGGTGATGGCATCTTCCAGCGGTGGCTCTTCGATGTCGATAGTGCGAAAGCGGCGATCAAGCGCGGGATCACTGGCGATGGCCCGCCGGTATTCTTCGTGAGTGGTTGCGCCGATGCACCGGATCTCGCCGCGTGCCAGGGCCGGCTTTAAGATGTTGGCGGCATCCAGGTTGCTGTCGATGGTATCCCCGGCCCCAACAATGGTATGGACTTCATCAATGAATAAGATGCAATTCGCGGCGGATTTAATTTCCTCCACGATGCCGATCAGTCTTTCTTCGAATTGCCCGCGCAGGCTGGTGCCGGCGACCAGCGTGCCGATCTCGATCTGAATGATCCGCATGCTCTGGAGTGAAGCTGGGGCGGTGCCTTCATAGATCTTATAGGCCAACCCTTCGATGACAGCGGTCTTGCCCACTCCGGCATCACCCAGGAGTAGCGGATTGTTCTTTTTGCTACGGGCCAGGGTGCGGGCGACGGCTCGCATCTCACTATCACGGGCAAAGGCCGGGGTGAGCTTGCCCTCTGCCGCCTGTTGGATCAAATCACGTCCATAGCGATCCAGCAGAGGCGTGGGGGTGTTGCGGTCAGAATCTGAGTCAAAGTTAAAGAGTGAGCGTGAGGAACGACCCAGGTCGAAGTCACTATCATCATCGGCGAACGGGTCGTCATCCCCAAATATATCATCATCTTCAAACAGATTGAACTCGTCGTGCTCTTCTGCGATCAAGATCTGTAACCAGTGGTTGAGGTCAAACCCGAGGTCAATTAGTTTTCGCATGGGTACGCCTTCGCCCTCTTGCATCAGGGCCATCAAGACTTGCTCCTCAGTGATCTCGCCGCTTTCTTCGTCATTCGTCAGTAGAATCGCCAGCGAAAGCACCATTTCGGTGCGTGGCGTCATCGGCAAGACTTGCACCTGCGGCCCATCCCCGCTACCAACTTCACGGCGGATGGCATTGCGTACTTCACGCGGGTTGAGATCTGCCCGGCGTAATAGACGTGCAGTCGGCCCCTGCTCGTTTCGTGTGCATGCCATAAACAAGTGCTCTGTACCGATGTAATTATGACCGAGCTTACGGGCTTCATCTGCGGCGGCCCGTAGAATATTACCACAGCGTTCTCGAATCTCTTTTTCAGGTATATCAGGTGAAGGTGTCATAATCACAAACCAAATTTTCGAAATCGCTATAGAGTATAACGCAAATTGGCAAACTTTTAACGTAGAGGTGAAAATTTGTAGAACAGTCTAAGCGAATCGGCAGAGTAGCGTTATAATAGCGTATCGACTATTGATTAAATGCCCGAAATCGAGAAACTTTATGTCCAGTCATGATCCGCTCATCGGCCAAAAACTCGGCGACTATGTGATACAAGAAATGCTTGGCAAAGGCGGCATGGCGCGCGTCTATAAAGGGTATGACGAACGGCTTGATCGCTATGCGGCGGTTAAGGTGATCGAACCGAACTTGATCGCCAGTGAAGACGATGAAGAATACCGCGAGCGGTTTCTTAAAGAAGCACGCGCCATCGCCCGGCTCAACCACCCGCGTGTGGTTGGGGTGTTTCAGTTCGGGCAGTTGGAAAACCTGTACTATATGGCCATGGTCTTCGTCGAAGGGCGTGACCTGCGTGAGATCATCAAGGAAAATCTCAAGGCCAAGCGTCAACTTTCTCACGCGCAAATCTTGCGGATCGTGCGGGATGTGGCCGAAGCCCTGGATTATGCACACGAGCAGAGTGTAATCCATCGCGATGTCAAGCCGTCTAACATCATGGTCACGGTGGATGGACACGCCGTTTTGACGGATTTCGGCCTGGCCCTCAACGCACAAGAAGGCACCATCGGCAATACCTTTGGCAGTGTGCATTACATCGCACCAGAGCAAGCGGTATCCTCCGCGCAATCCGTCCCGCAGAGTGATTTATATTCCCTGGGTATTGTGTTGTACGAGATGTTGACCGGGCGCGTGCCTTTCGAAGATGTCTCCGCGATGAGTGTAGCCCTCAAGCATATTAGTGATCCACCCCCGCCACCCAGTAGCATTGATCCCAACATCGCCCCGCAGATCGAAGATGTGATTATCAAGGTGTTGGATAAAGAACCGACTCGCCGTTATAAATCAGGCCGGGCTTTCATCCATGCGCTGGATAGCGCGTTTGCGGCCAGTGACGAAGAGACGCATGATGTCGATATTGCTAATCCGTTGTGGGATGAGCCAACCCCCTTCACCAACCAGGCCCCAACAACTGCCGATCCGCCGGTGGAGGAGCCTGTTCAAGCGGTTGAAAACGAACCATCCATTGTGATGCGGTCTTTGGATGCTGTCACTCGTCCGGGTGGGGACGACACAACGACCGAATTACCAGCGACGATACATGGCACCGGCCAGCGTGGTGATGGTGGGCGCGGTCGCCGCCGCACGATGATGCTGTGGGGCGGATTGATACTCTTATTTTTGGTTCTGGCCGGTGGTGGATTACTGGTGTCTGGCGTCCTGGACGGTGAAGAAGATGACCTGGCACCGATTGAACGCACCGAAGACCCGGCGACCCAGGTTGCGGCGGGCCAGGGCCAACCGACAGAGACCGATCCACCCACTGCGACGGCAGAACCGACCAACCAGCTTGAGACCCGCGCCGTCACCTTGGCGGCGACGGAAACGGACATGCCAACTGCAACCGATGAGCCGCCTTCAGAAACACCGGAGGAATCAGAAGAAAGTGACGGTACATCAACGGCGGACATGCCGGATGCCACCGCCGCACCGACCTCCACACCGGCCATCAACGCGACCACCGAAGATGATGCGTCACTCTTGCTTTATTATGATTGGCGTCAGTTGGTGATTTATAATCGCACAGTCGGCAATACCCGTTATGATGTGCGTAGTCTCTCCTTCCGAGATCCAGCTAGTGGTGAGAGTTTCGACGCGGCGGACTGGGAATATCGCGGTGCCCGCTGGAATATACGCCCGCAGTTAGATTGCTTCCAGATCTTAGATGCATCGTTCGTCCAATTGACCACGCCGACCTTCTGCCCGATCTTACAAGCCTTTGAGCGCACCCGTGAGCCGTTCTGGAATGCTTCCGCCGCTGGTGGAACATTCGAGGTCTTATGGGAAGATGAAGTCATCACGACCTGTCCGATCATCCGCGCTCGTTCAGAAGCAGAGGTTCGTTGTCTGGTTAACTTCCCGGAGTAATCAACGGAGCCGTTGGGATTTGTGTATTCGGTGTGCCTGATGGTGTGCTGGCAAGCAGTAGAATCGCCCCCAAAACAAGCAACGCGATGAGGATACCGGCCAGCAACATCAGCCGGTTGCCCTCAGTCCCCGGTGTTGGGTCATCTAACCGCGCATTCTCTAACATCCACTTTTGTAACATGCCGGAAGCAACCCGCAGACCTTGAGTCGTATCACCGATGATTAACTCATGATATTGCAACCCACGCACTGTCGCCCGGATTGTCACCGGGTCGAGCGGATAATCAGTCTCCACCAACCAGGTCTCAATCGTCTCGATAGTTACCGGGCGCAGGGGGTGATCGTAAAGCCGACTGCTGACCGCTGTTAGCACCAATCGCTCATCTAACGAAAGTTGGCTCCAGCGTGTGTGGAAAGTCGCTTGCTTGTCGTCGTAAACGGCGGAGACCGCCGCCTTAACCTGAGTAGTGGTCAACCGTTGGCCGCGTTCTTCGTAAAGATGATACCCAAAACGATTGATGAGATCGGGCTGGCCGCCGCTCAAGCGGTGTAGGTGTTGGGCCGCGTCATCTTCCAGGTGAATACCGGCCTGGCGGAAGACCTGGGCGCAGGTGGGGGCATCCAGGTTGGTGAGCCGGAGGGCTTGCTTGGGTTCGAATAACGGTCGGAAGGCTGTCAGGTTATCTTCGACGGCTTCATCCAATGTGAGAGCCAGCGTCAGGTTTTCGCCCCGTAATTGATGCAGGTAGGGCAGGCTGGCACTATCCAAGACCGCGTCCTGATCCATCTGGAGCAATTTCTCAGCATCGTCGATCAACAAGAGTAAGCGACGATTGCGCCGGATGACGCGAAACACCGCTGGTAAAAAATCCTCCGCATACCAGGTCTTCAGCCGGTCAACATCGGCCTGGGCGGGCCGTTCCGCACTGGTTACGGTCATTTGATGTGCTTCCAGCGTGTTGAGGGTGGTGTTGATTAACGCTTGCATCCAGTCCATCTCGTGCGTCAGGTGGAAGGTGGCAAGGGGTAGATAGATGCTCACATAAGTTTTGGTCGGTGGGCCGGTAAATTGCCGGAGCAGGGCCGTCTTGCCGATGGCGGCCCGTCCGTAGAAGGCCGGGACTGGCGTGTTGAGCGGATCTGCCAGATGTTGGTTAATCCGCCCGACCGCACGCTCACGCCCGGCAAATGGCTGGTAAAAATTACGCGCATCGAACGGGTTGGGGTATGTATCCATTGTAACGTCTCGATTATGGCACTGTGTTCAATGGATTGTACCGAGAAATTAGTCATCCCGCTTGTGCAGGTAACCGGCGTAGATCGGCATAACCCCCATGATGATGATCGTCACGATGATAAAAATTGCCGCTAACAGGTTAAAAATCATGCATCTTTCTCCGTTTTGCTGTCTCTGCTTGGTGAGACGAATCTCACATGCATATGGTTCCAAAAGCACGCTATAATGGGGCGGATTTCATCGGAAGAGACGAGGGAAGCGACATGACGCACAACACATCGCCGCGTGCGATTGCACTGGTCGGGATGCCGGGTGCTGGCAAGACCTTGTGTGCCAAACACCTGGAAGCACGCGGTTTTTATCAGTTCCGCTTTGGGGGCATCATCACGGATGAAGTCACCCGGCGGGGGTGGCCCATCAAACCGGAAAACGAACGGATCGTCCGGGAAGAATTCCGGCGTGAAGACGGCATGGACGCAATTGCCAAGCGTGCCCTGCCACATCTAAAGACAGCTCTGGAAAATCACCCCAGCATCATCATTGATGGCCTGTACAGCTTCAGTGAGTATAAGACGCTCAAGCCGGAATTAGGGGGGGGGATGATCTTGATTGCCATCGCTTGCCCGCGTGCTTTGCGTTACGACCGGCTGGCGAACCGGCCTGAACGCCCGCTGACCCATGCAGAAGCCGAGCGCCGTGATTATCAGGAGATCGAAACGCTGGAAAAGGGCGGGCCGATTGCCATGGCGGATTATACCCTGGTCAATGACCTGGACTCTAAAGCGATTCTCGATCAATTAGATGCTTTACTGGGGAAGTTATACGTCACACCGTAAGTCGTCGCCGTAGCGTACCGGCGGTCATCGGGCTGATGTCTAAAATCGGGCTGTCGTCTGTAAGTGGTGCGATGGCCCGCTGTGCATTTTGCCATAAGCGGTGTCGTCCGTTCGGGTCACCACTTTGCGCCATGAGCATCCCCAGTAAGTAACTCGCCAGCGGATGATTGCGCTGACAGTAAAGCGCGGCCTTGAGCGCATCCTGGCCGCGTTTGGTTTCCCCGGCATCCAGGTATAAAGTCGCCCGCAGGTAATGCGCGTTAGCATCCAGCGGATGGTGTTCTAATGCCTGGTCGAGGTGCCAGTGGGCCTGTTGCATGTCAGCACTCAGCGCGGCATAGAGAATATGACCGCTGGCATGGTTCGGCTGGTGCGTTAGCAGATCATCGAGGAGTGTACGCGCCGTCATCAGGTCATCACGCTGGAAGGCGGAAACAGCCTCCAGGTAATGATCGGGCCGGGCCAGTAGCGGCTGAGGGACTTGTCGCGGGTGTGCCTGGCCGCTTCTATGCTGATGGCGGTAAACGGTGACGCCATCAAGCGTCACACTGGATACGCGCCCGGTCGCATGGTGGATTGTCTCCGACGAGCCGAGTAAAAGCCATCCATCCGCCGCGAGTGCATCCAGCAAGAGATGCTCGGCTTGTTCGCGGGCTTCCGGGCTGAAGTACAACAGCACATTGCGGCACAAAATCAAGTCATTGCCGGGTGGCATGTCGCCATCCAGAATGTTGGCCGCCTGGAAGTGAACCGACTGCATCAAGGTGCCGTCAATACACCAGCGGTTCCCACAGGGAGAGAAATATTGCGTCTGGAAATCGGGTGGGGCAATGCGAAAGGCCCATTCCCGGTATGCGCCGGCCCGTGCAATAGCCAGGGCATGGGTGTTCAGGTCAAGGCCGGTGATGGTAGCACGCCGGCCAGCCTCTTGAGCCAGAATCGCCAGAGAATAGGCTTCTTCCCCGGTCGCACATCCCACGCTCAACATACGCACAGGATCAGTCAATTGTGGCAAGATATACCGTTGTAAGGCTTGCCACTGTCCGGTATCCCGCAGGAAATAGGTCTCACCGATGGTCAGGTCGTGGATGATCTTCTGCCACAGTGGCGAGTCATCCGGTTGGCGGTGTAAGTCATGGTAGAGTGCGTGGGCGGGTACCGACGCCAAGACATCCGCCAGCATGACTTCCAGGTGAGTCTTAACCGCGATTCCGGTGCGATCTTCGATCAATTGCGCTACATCATAAGCGTTGAATGTCGTCATAACCATATTATAGCCAGCCCCGGCAGGCGAAAGAATTGTCTTCTGCGGTTTCCCCTGTTTCGGTTAAAAATGCGGTAGGAGCAGGTTAATTAACGGATTGCAAGCCAACATCAGGGGTTTTGTGGTATATTGAGCGTGTACTTTAGCAGATGGATAAATTGTCGGTTGCTCAGGCGGCGGGTCAACCGTTAAATGGGCGTGTATAGGCCGCCCAGAATGTTATGCCAAAGCCGCCGATTTTATATACCCATCCTGTTTGACAATCACTAATTGCGGAGAAACCCGGTCGTGCGTCGCATCTTGGCAGTACTTCTTATGTTGTTCAGCTTATGGCTGGTGGGCGGCGTGGCCGCGCAAGATAGCACCCAGCCAGAACCGGGTGATCCACCCGTGACGGCGTTAATTAGCGTCTCCGAACCGGACGAAGCCGGCGTGGTGACGATTAGCGGGGCACAGGGCGCGGTCTTCCCGGCGGCGCAGGTTGCCATCCGCAATTTATTCACCGGGGCTACCGTCTATACGACGGCGGGCTTCACCGGGAGCTTTAGTGCGTCGCTGTATGGTCCTGGGCCGACGCCGTTTTTGGTTAGCCCGGCAGAAGACATCCCGCCTGATCTGCGGGATCGCCCTGGGTCCTTACCAGGGGGGCCAGCGACGATTATTTATGGCAGTAACCCGGTACCGCGCCCCGTTGCCCAGGCGATCACCAGCTTGCAGGTAGATGGCGTGCTGGATGATTGGTCGGCTTATCCCCAGGCCCGTTTAATTGACCAGTTCTACGCCCTCATCAATGCGGATTCGCTCTACATCGGGTTCGAACGCGAAGCCCTGGATGGGGCTGAGGTCGTCGTCATTTTTACGCTGGATTCCATCACGTATGAACTGACGATTGACCCGCGCTTACCCCAGGCCGCGTTGATCCGTGAAATTGCCCCGACCGAACGTGAACAATCCGCGCTGGCTGTGGCGGTCGGTGTGGATACTGCCATTGAATTGCGGATCACGTTGGCCGCCATTGATGCCACCGTTGAAACGGCCACCCTGGAGCAAATCTTCCTGCGGGTGGGGGCAGAACCACAAGACGTGACTACCACCGCAACCGAGATCCCGACATTTGCAGAACGGGATGGCATCGTCTACCCGGATGGCCCGCTGGACGGAGACATCACACGTTTTTATATGGCTGGCCCGCTGGCCCAGGGAGCCTCGTTCTGGTCAGGCATCGGGCGGATCAACACGCTGACGCCATCCCCTGGTGATACCGTCACGCTAGAGATCGATGCCACATTACGAGTGCCGGAATTATCCGACTCTCTGCCAGACCTGAACCTGATCGGCCAGATTGGTTTGCAACCGATCACGGTTGGCTCAGACGGGGAACAGAACGTCACCGCCCGCTTTACTAACAATGGTTGGTCGAACATCCTGACCTCAACGGGATTGGCTGTTGATAACGTCGTAGGGGATGTCAACCTTGAGACGATCACCGTCCCGGCGGCACAAGTCGTCCGGCGGGGAGATACGTTGCTGGCTGGTTTCCGCTTTACGTTGACCATCCCGAATAATTTGCCCCAGGGCTTATACGTGCCGACGTTTACCGGGCTGGCACGCATCGGCGATGGTGAGGTCTTCACCTGGCACGACGCCGGGGTATTTGGCACCGGGCCAGGAGCGGGGCGGGTGCCATTTACACGCCTGCCTGTTGTCTTGAACATTGGCTCGGTGGATTCGGGCCGCTTGATGTGGTCGTTGTTCCACGACCAACCATCGGACGGGTCGCGGGGGATTCTCCCGGCAGAAGATGATGGCCTGACGGCTTTATCTAACCGGGTGCGCTATAACAGCCCGACGTACATCTTATCCCCAGGCGCATATTCATTAGAGCCGTATCTGCTCAACCAGATGCCGAATGCTTACGACACCCAGACCACCCCCCTGATTCCGTTATTGTTTCCCGGCGGGCGGGTGCAGGCGAACGTCACCGGGCCAGACGGCCAGACCGACGAATTGACCGATGCCCCGGTCACACAGAGCTTGATCTCAACGGCGGCCCTGGACGAACGCGATGTCTTCGGCGGACAACCACCGCTCGATGTCTACCAGCTTGGGACGGCGAATTCAGCCTATCGCGCCTATGAGTTTGATCAATATGGGGCTTACACCATCGAACTCACCGGCAATGTAGATGACGTCAGCGGCAATCGATACGAAGGCGGCGGCCTCTACACACTCTTGATCGCGGAATTGCTCGACCTGACACCGGGTGTTCTACCGGGGACGCCGTTCGCGCTGGACGATGCGTTGTTCGTCGGTGGCCGAGTCTCACCCGCGTACCCCGCAGAGGTGACGGTCACCGTGACGGTCACGACGTTGGACGGCGACACATCAACCGTTGAGTTTACCGGGCAGGCGGATAATCACGGCTATTTCGACCTGGAAACCGGCGGCTTTCGCTTCCTGGATGCTGGCGAATACCTGATTGATTATGAAGCACGATACACGGATGCAGACGGTCGATTGTGGGCCGCCAGCCTGCGAAGTGCAGGCATTATTGCCAGTGCCGGGCCGGATCTAGTCGCGCATGGTCAGCGTGGGGTTGATGGCGTGTTCGACGTCTATCGTCCGGCCTGGTTCAACACTGATGTTTATCCGCCGTTTGAAGCCCTGGCTGATGTTGACTTGCGGCCTAATCTACCTTACTTCAGCGGTGATATTGCCTATATTCCCGACCAGCGTGAGAGTGGCTTACATACCGCGTTATCCGTCCAGGATACACAGCAGGCGTATCGTAACTGGCTTCAAAGTGGCTTGCCTGATGACTTCACGCTTTACGGCCTTGCCATTGAGCGACTGGCGGCCTTAGATGAGTTGCCGTTGTCGCCAGTATTAGGCGGCCCGTTGAATGCCTTCAGCGCGGCCTTACTGCAAGATTTCATCGTCAACAATGCGTATGCGTATATCAGTGTGGTGCGTCCGGCGGTCACGGTGCGGCAATTCGTCACCGGGAACGCAGAAGGCACCTTGCCGCTTTACTTCGATAATGATGACCCGTTGAACGGTCAAATCGGCGCGGGGGAAGATGGCAATCTCCCCGGAGATTACCTATTCTTATTCGGCGGGGCTGTGGTGAAGAATGCGGAAGCGGGCGTTCGAGAAGCTGTGCCGTATGCCGCGCTGGGTATCGTGCGGCCAGATGATGAGGCGGCGCGGGTGGTGCCACCCCTGCGCGGGGAAAAGGACGACGCCATCCCGCCACTTCGTATCGTTGATGGCACAGCGGTGGATGCCTTTGTGCATCTAACCGGTTTGCGTCCGGGCCAACTTTTGCCGCAGGGCACCCGTTTGAGCTTCGCCGGGCAGGTCGCGCCCACGCTCCCGACCACTGTCGATGTCTTGATTACCGCGCCGGATGGCTCGCAGATGGCGGCGACCGCTCGCACCAACCCGACCGGTTATTTTTACCTGGATACACTCGATCTGACCGCTGATTTGCCCGGTCGCTGGTTGGTAACAGTACGGACAACCCCCGGCCAAGATACGTCAACCGGGCCGGTGCCAGCGGCCATCCCTAACGGTAGACTTCCCGGTGGGGCGCAGACCTTCCCGATTTACGTCTTGCCAGCGGATCCAACCGTGTTGGATTGGTCGTTAAATGGCGATGCCGATCTTAATTATGTGCCGGGGAACTCGCTCAACCTGAGTGTTGACATTCCGGATACCTGGACAGAGGCGTCGGCCTTTTTCAGCACGACGACGCCAGCATATCTGATGGAAGCCGCTGAGTTGCAGATCTTTGCGACCTCGGCATCGTATCAATTCAACCCGTTCGGATTGTCCGAGCGATTCCCGTTTGAAGTCTCCGGTGCTGGTGATGGGCCGAGTGGGTCGGACGTGGTGACGGTCACGTTCTTCGTCACCGGGCTGGATGACACCGGGACGCTTGTTGGCGGGTATCGTCAATTATTCATCTTTCATGACCGTTTGATCTCGGTCGATGCCAGGGAGGCCATGCTTGAAGAAGAATAAAGCCTTCATCTTGATGATCGCGGTTTGTGCGGTTGTACTGGGGGTTGCCGGTGCCATCGCACAGACCAACCCGCTGTATCAACTTCCATCTGCCAATGCGCCTCTCTCCACGGGCGGGACGATGGATCTCTCTACCAACGGGCGTACACTTGTCGTCTCGAATATGCTGAACGATACGATCTCGCTGGTCGATGTGGCCCAGCGGATCTTAATCACAGAGGTCGTCGTCGGGGAAGATCCGCGTGGGGTGAGCCTGACACCGGATGATGGCCGGGTGCTGGTCGTCAACCGGGCTGATGGCACCTTATCTGTGGTCGAAATTGAGACTCAAAGCGTGATCGCCTCTTACCCGGTCGGGGTGTTACCGTATGCGGTCGTCACGACCGATGACCAGATCGCGTATGTATCCCTTCAAGGGGAAGATGCTATCATCGCCATTGATTACACGACCGGGGCGATTGTGGATCGCATTGCAACACCAGATGCACCGTTCGGCCTGACCTTGTGGGGTGATGACTTTCTTTATGTCAGTCATCTATGGTCAGCAGATTTTAGCCTGATCTACCTGCCACAATCGACCGTGACGCGCACCATCAGTACGGGTGACATCACCGCGTTGTCGCCCTCAATTGCCATTGATCGCACCGAAGGCCGTGCGTATCTGCCACAGAGCCGGAGCTATGCCAATAACCCGGCGTTGACCTTCGACTCCGCTGTGATGCCGGAAATCAACGTCGTTGACCTCACGACGCTGGGTGTCGTCCAGGATGATCGTGTGACGCTAGATCTGGCAGATCGTCCGGTGAATATGCCCTTTGCCGTCGCGTATGATCCGGTGCGGGAATGGATCTTCGCGGTCAATGCCGGGACGAACGATGTGTCGATCATCGAGACGGCCAGCGGAATCGCGGTCGGGCATATTCCAGTCGGCAGTAATCCACGTCATGCCATCCTCAGCTTTGACAATGTGTTTCTTTACGTCCACAATGCGCTTGAAGGATCGGTCACGGTGGTGAATACCCGCGATCTGGTCGTCGATGATGTCCTGCCGATCAGCGATTTGCGAGTCACGATTGACGAATTATTCGGCGCGGAGTTGTTCCACACAGCCGAAGACCCCCGCATGGGCGCACGCACACTTAGTTGTGCCAGTTGCCACTTTGACGGCGGCTCTGATGGGCGCGTGTGGGCTGGCGTGGGTGATGAACCGTTGAATACCCCGGTGCTTTATGATTTGCTAGCGACCGCGCCCTATAACTGGGCGGGGGATTGGGACGAACTGACCGATGCTGAGATCAAAATCCGGGAGTTACAATTTGGCTCCGGCCTGCTGGAACAACCCCCGAATCCTGCGCTAGGGGAGGCTCATGCCGGGTTATCGCTGGATCTGGATCTGTTGGCAGTCTATGTCGGGTCGTTGGATGGGCCGGTCTCACCGTATCGACCGGATAGCGAGACGCTGGCGCGTGGGATGGCGGTCTTTGAAGAACTTGATTGTGCCAGTTGTCATAGTGGCGAACACTTTACAGACGGC
This sequence comes from Anaerolineae bacterium, assembly GCA_034437535.1. GTDB lineage: Bacteria > Chloroflexota > Anaerolineae > Aggregatilineales > Phototrophicaceae > J038. Next base: position 32,322 of record DAOTTZ010000187.1, read on the forward strand.
ATGCAATATGATGTCGGCACGGGGGGCGACTATGACACACCGACTCTGCTGTGGTTGTGGCAAAGTGCGCCTTACTTCCACGATGGCCGGGCGGAAACACTGACCGATGTCTTCGTGCTTCCAGGCGCACATCAGGTCATCGACGAACTTTCTGCCGATGATGTGCAAGACCTGGTGGATTATCTGTTGAGCCTGCCGGATGCCTAACGATGACCGGATTTTGACGATAGTCATTGCGAGGGCTTAAGCACAAAGTTTACCGCTTGCAACTTTGGTCTAAATGGGTGTATTATAAAAGATGACCATCATAAAAACACCGAATGTAAGGTAGACTGAAGCGCAATGAGTGTCAGTTCCGCAATGCAAGAATATCTGGCCGAGGCGTACCGGCTGGCCCATTACCAACCGGATGATCCCTACGTCTCGACATCGGCCCTGGCGGCGGTTATGGGGGTCTCTGCACCCGCAGTGACTCGTATGGTGCAACGCCTGAAGGAAGCTAACTTTATCGATCATGAACCTTATCAGGGCATCAAGCTGACGCCAGCAGGCGAACGCGAAGCCCTGTTGAACATTCGTAAGCATCGTCTGGTTGAGCGTTTCCTGGTCGATGTGATGCAATTTGGCTGGCATGAAGTCCATGATGCGGCTGATGAATTGGGTGAGGCCGTCAGTGATAAGGTCGTCAGCCGCATGGAGCAGATGGCCGGTTACCCCCGGCGATGCCCGCATGGCGAGCCGATTCCGTCTGCCGAGGCGGTGATGCCCGTTGTGGTAGATTTCCCGCTCACGGCGGCGGATGTCGAGCAGGTCTATTACGTCAGCCGCACCAACACGCACGACGAAGAAAAACTCAAATATCTGGATACACTGGGGCTAAAGCCCGGTGTCCTGTTCGAATTACTGTCGCGTGCGCCATTTGAAGGACCGCTTCAGGTTCGCATTGATGACCAGACGCAGTTCGTCGGTCATTCTTTGGCCCAGGTTGTGCGTGTGTGTTACGAAGCAGATTTTGAACTCGACTATTAAGCCGATTGCCACGCGCTGTAAGCCGTCAGCCCCCAGCTTACGATCAACGCGGTGCCGCCGATAGGTGCCACCGCCCCCATAATCCCAAGATCCGCAATTGCCAGAATATACAAACTGCCGGAGAAGATGATCGTGCCCACTGTCATCAAATAACCGGCCCACCGGATTAACCGACTCGTGTCACGGGTCGTCAACCACGCCACACCGAATAACGCCACCGCATGATACATATGACGTCTGATGTGAAATGAGATTGACAAAAGTGGGCTGAATCCCATGATGGTAAGTCGTCAAACACAGCATCGGAGGAAAACAGCCCATGACAAGTATAAGCATAGAAACG
>DAOTTZ010000188.1:0-15399 GCA_034437535.1 Anaerolineae bacterium
AAAGTTACCGCTCATTTGCTCAAACATCTGTTGCGGACTCGCTTCGGCATTGATGTCCAATCTTTTCAAGGCTCAATTGAGTTTGCGTTTTAATTTCACATCAGGCGTACAGTGGAATTATCGAGCCGCACCAAACGGTGACGTTATTTGATTACTATTCCTTAGCAGTCAGCGAAATACGATTTATGCGATGGTGGATCAAAAATTGATGCGACAGGTCTTCAGCAACTTGATCTCTAACGCGCTGAAGTATTCCCCGCACGGTGGTGATCTGATTATCTACGTGGGTAATGGTGGGCGCAATGCTACCATCCGCATTACCGATTACGGCATCGGCATCCCGCCGGAAGACTTGCGGAACCTGTTCGAGCCGTTTCATCGCGGGGCCAATGTGGATAACCTACCCGGCACCGGGCTGGGCCTGGCGATTGCCAAGCAAGCCATTGAGTTGCACGGCGGCACTATTACGGTAGAGAGCGAAGTCAACATCGGGACGAGCATTACGGTCAGCTTGCCAATTCATCTGGCAGAATAAACCAAAGAACCTGTGTGAGGGGGGACACACAGGCACTTTGTAGAGGAAAGGTACGACAAACTTATTTGCCGCCCACGAACTTGGTTACGACACATTCGTACCACTCAAGAGGGATCAACACAACCCGACCAAGTTCGCTCTTTATTGTTCCTTAGCTTAGGCTTGCGGCGTAAGCCAAGTATGAAGTATCCATTAAGAATGAATGAGTCTAAGTCCCTGGCACACCAATCGGCGCGACCGGCGTTTCCCCTGGCGGCAGGTTGACCGGCGGCGGTTGGGCTGGTGCGCTCTGGCAGAGTGATTCCGCGTTGCTCCGCTTGCCAGAGACCCCGGCATCGTTGAACAACGTCAGGGCCGCCGCGTACTGATTTTCCGCCCGGCAGTAATCCCGGTCAAACTGGAAGAACGCATCCCCATATGCCACATATTCATCGAACAACAAGCGATTGACATCCACGCCTTTATACTGCGTCTGGAACTGGCGGATGCTATCCAACCGTTGGATGGCGATACTGTGATTGTTGGCTTCAATCGCACTGACCGCGTTAAGATACAGACTGGCAAGATCACGTTCATACAACAGATTATCCAGTTGAGCCGGGGTGCCGAATTGCTCAGCCTGGTCGGTCAGGCGGACGGCTTCCGCCAGGGTGCCGGTATTAGTCGGGTCGCCTGATAGTGACACCTGGAACGCGGTACGGGCGCGTTGTGTCAGCACATCAAAGAGCAGTTGCTCCACAATGCCGGGGTTGAAGTCCGGGTCGATGCGCCGGATCAGGTCAAGGGTCTCGGTCGCTTCTTCCAGTTTGCCGAAGGCGATCTCTTCTTCGGCCTGCACCAGCAGATCAGCCGGTTGTGGTAATTGCGGGGCCTGGTTGCCGCCGGTCGTTGGCTGTGGGGTGGCCTCTGCCGTCGGTTGTTGCTCGGTGATTGGGGCCGCTGGCTCCGGGGTCGTTGAGTCTGGTTCCGCTGGCTCTGGGGTCGCGGTCGCCCCGCTGACGAGTGCGTTCTGCGCGAACGCGGTCGCCGTCACGTTGAGCAACAACACCTCCGGCACCCCCGGCGTCTGCATCCGCAATGTATCCAGCACCGTCTGGAGTTGCGCTGGCTCCCCCGCCGCTAATATCTGCGGGATGGTGTCAAGCTCGGCCTGCACCTGGAGCCGTACCGTCGTCGCGTTCGCACTCAGGGCGGTGCCGGTCGCTTGGAGTTCGGCCACCTGGGGCACACCCGGTGTGCGCGTCGCCAGGAACGCCACCCGAGTCCCCATCTGCACCGGGTTGACCTCCGCGATATTGGTCTGGATGGCGGGTAACTGTCTTTGGGCCAGGGCGGCACTGGTGGCCTGAAGGTTGTCATTAGCGATCCGCTGGCCCTCCGACCAGCCAGCCGCCCCGGCCAGCAAGACGATCAAAATCGAGACGATCATGCCGGCGACCATCAACAACGTCCACACCAGGCATCCCGGCCCGCTGGCATACGCATCATTATCATCGCGGTAATAATCCGCCGCCAGATCTCCCTGGAATTCGGGCGGCAGGTTTTCTGGTTGAGGCCGTGTCGGTTCGCTCATCGTTTAGTGTCTTCCTGCAAGAACAAAATCGGGGAGCATTGTAACCAGACGCTTAAGCAACTGTACAGGTACGATTAACCTACGCCCAGTGCCGCTACCCGCTGGATGATCTGCTCTGCGATGGCGGCTTTCGTCGTCAGGTCAATCGCCTCCGGGTTGCCAGCCGCATCCAGAATCACGACTCGGTTCGTATCCACCGCGAAGCCAGCATCCTGCGCCCGGATGTCATTCGCCACCAGTAGATCCAACCCTTTGCGCGTCAGCTTATCACGGGCGTTGTCGAGCAAATTCTGGCTTTCCGCCGCGAACCCCACCACCCGGCGCGGAAAACCCGTCTCGGCCCGCCGATCTTTGATGTTCAACAAAATATCCGGGTTGCGGGTTAAGGTCAGCATCAGGTCATCGGCCCTGGATTTCTTGATCTTATGTTCGGCGGCCTGGGCCGGGCGGAAATCAGCCACTGCCGCCGCCATCACCAGCAGGTCGGCATCCGCGCTGTGATGCTGAACGGCGGCGTCCATCGCTTGTGCGCTATCGACCTCCACCCGCACCGCACCGACCGGTTCCGGTAGGGCTGACGCGGTGACCAACACAACCAACCGCGCCCCGGCATCCAGCGCGGCCTGGACGATAGCATAACCCTGTTTGCCACTGGAATGATTGGTGATGTAACGCACCGGGTCGATGGCCTCCCGCGTGCCGCCGGCACTGACTACGACCTTCCAACCGGCCAGCACACCCTCACGGCCCAGCACCCGGCGGATCTCGCCCAGCAAGCGGGTTGTATCCGGCAGGCGACCTTGGCCTGATAAGCCGGAGGCGAACCGGCCCTCATCCGGTTCGATCAAGATCACCCCGCGCCCGGTGAGCGTCTCCAGGTTGGCTTGCACCGTCGGTGTGGTATACATGCCGCCGTCCATCGCCGGGGCGACCATGACCGGGCATCGCGCCGCCAGCACAGTGACCGCCAACAGATCATCGGCCAACCCAACCGCCATCCGCGCCAGGGTATGTGCCGTCGCTGGGATGATCGCCAGCAAGTCGGCCCCTTCGCCCAGGCCCACATGCGCGATGTGCGTCGGCAGACCCGGCCCTGCTTCACCGGCCTGCCACATATTGGTATAAACCGGGCGGCCCGTGACTGCCTGGAACGTCAACGGTTGGACGAATTGCATGGCGGCGGCAGTCAAGATCACATCGACCTGTGCACCCGCCTGGGTCAACTTACTGGCGAGATCAACCGCCTTGTAACAGGCGATGCTCCCGGTGACGCCCAACACAATACGCTTATCACGCAATACAGAGATCATCTGCTATCCTTTGCACACAGGCAAGCAAATCGCCCGATTAAATATCGTCGATCTGCCGCCACTGGCGATCCAACGACCGGGAAGCCAGCGTCACCAGCACCAGCGGCACCCAGGTAAAGCCGATGCCGACGAAAGCCAGTTCCAGCACATTGACCGGCCCGAAGCCGTTAATGTTAAAATCTGGCACGAACCACCCCGCACCCAGGCCGATGAAGAAGACCACCAACAGCCCAAGCAGACCGATCCCGGATGGCAGGCGCGGCGGCAGATGTGCGTCCATCAACGTCCGGGGCTTTTCTCCTCGCTCTCCATAAAGCGTAAACCAGCCAATGGCGACCACGCCCAACGTAGCCAGCACTTCTGGCCCGGCATAAACGCCGCCCAACGCACGAATGAACAACAGGCTCATCAGCACGCCCACTAACAGTGTAAAGCTCAACGGAGAAAGCACAAAATGCATCGGGTCGATCTCGACGGTAAGCTGGCTGAGACCCCAGGCGATCAACACGATCAAGCCCAGGCCAATCGCACAAGCCGCCGCCACCGTCAGGAAATCTGGCGTGCTGGTCGTCCAGTTCAGCAGAGTATGCGCGTCTTTCGCCCAGACTGCGCCGAAGAAACCGATGACAAATGCGGCCAGCAGACCCCGCCGCAGATAGAGCCTGTTTCGGCCCGCCGTCAACAGCAGAAACAAGCCGATCATCTCCAACGTCAGCAGGCCATACGCACCGATCACCCGCGTGATGAGATGATCCGGGAGGACGATCAACGTCTTATCCGCGTTGAGGATCAACCCGTTGAGTGCGGTCAAGATCAGCGCGACCATCAGCAGGCCGTAAATATCGCGCACCCGAAAGCGGATCATCAGATCAAGGGCCAGCGTCCCCAGGGCCAGATACCCGACCGCGATCATGCCCCAATCCAGCGGGGTGCGGGTTAATGGGTCGGCCCACAGCAAAATCTCTGCCCCGAAGCCCAACGCAACGGCCAGCAGTAGCCGCCCCCCCCACAAAGCTCGCGCTACCAATCGAACTCGTCTTCGTCACTATCCGGGGCTGGTGGGGTCGCGTTGATGGCGACAAGTTGCGAAATGTGACCATCCTCGACATCGTGCAGGATCGTCCAATCGCTGAACATCTGGTGCAGTTCCCCACTGTTGAGCAAGAACTCTGCGTTGAACTCCGGCACCAGATCCAGGTAATGCAGGTTGAACGTTTCGTAGATGATCCGACCATCGGGCACTGTCGCCGCTTTGATCTGGCGCATCATATCACGTTTGAGGTAACGAAAGATGCAGATGACATCGTAATATTGTTCGGATAAGTCGAAGTCATCGAAATCGGTCTGCAATAGATTCACGTTGCGGAGGTTACGCATGGTCGCTTCCGCCCGTGCGCGAGAAAGCGCGACTCGGCTGACTTCCATCACGTCGGTTGTGTAGCCTTGTTGGGCCAGCCAGATTCCGTTCTGGCCCAGGCCAGCCGCCGCATCGAGTGCCCGGCGCGTCTCACCCTCTGGCACCGGTGGCGTCCACTGGAGCAGGAGCGGGTCAGGCGGGGGCAACGGTTGGTTCTTGCGTTCGCGGTAATAAGCGTCCCAACGGACACGATCACTCGAAGCCATGACGTTACGATTTTCCTCCGTAGATGGGCGTGTAATCCAGCGCAGACGGCACCGCTTGCAAGGCTTCTGCATCCCCAGGGAGCAGGCGGGCGTTCGGGTTGCGTTCCAGGCGTTTGCGCTGTTGATAGGCGTCACGGATGGCAGTAAAGGCGGTCGCATCCCAGGAGATCGTCAAGCAGGCCATCACAGCCCGGATGCGCCGCCCCCCGGCAGAGTCCCAATCGACCAGCGCACCCGTGAGCAGGTCACGCGCCGCCGCCTGATCGCCCAGGCGGCCACTCACCGTTTGTAAGATGCGGTTGAACAGCCGGTTGATGTGCCGGGGATTGAGCTTTTGCGCCATCGCCTGCACGTCATCCGGCAAGACGGCTAACGGGATCGTCTCATCAGGATCAACATCCGCCGGGAATTGGCCGTCTAAAGCCGCCCGGAGCGCGTCTGCGGTGCGACCTGGTGCTAACCAGGGCGTCAACGCGCTGATGGCATCTTCCGCCGGCTGGCCGTGTGTAAACACCGTGATGTGTGCGTCGTCGTCATCCAGTGTCAACGCCAACACCGTGCCGTCTGTTGATAATTGCGGGCCTAGTACCGCCGCCAACGCCCCCGCCGGCGTCACCGTACCGCTGATCTGCGTCCAGCCGTCGATAGCTGGCGCACAAAACGTCCGCACAGATCGCGAATAAGCCCGCCCTGGCACACCATCGAACGGATCGTACAAGGTGTAACCCTGGGCCTGTAAGATGTTACGGATCGTCTGAGGGACGTTATCGCAGGATGAATGAAGGCTGTTCCACCTGATCGTCATGATCTGCCCTGTGATCGCCATTTCTCACTTGAGCATACCATATGACGCTACCGGCGTCCACAAAGCCGAGCTTGCGGCAGACGCGCCGTTCAAACTCTGTTTCGCCGGAAGTAAATACGAGCGAACACCCGTGTTGAATGGCTGTATCCAGTGCCCGCGCATACAACACCTGCACATTTTCCAGCGTGCGGGCTTCCTTCAGCACGGCAACGGCGGTAATGTTGGCGGTTTGTTCGGTCAACGTCAGGCGGGCGACACCGATGGGGAACGAAGACTGATAGAGGATGAGATCCGCTTGATACCCCAACGCCAACGCTCGCATATCACGCCCGATGTAAACCGGCTCCACCCCGTTCGTTACGACATCATACCGGGCATTGCGCCACACATACCACCACAGCGCGATGCCTTCCTGATTATCGACCACCACCGCCCGCACGCCATCCGGGGCCTTTTGCTGAAGCCGCACCGCCCCCGGCTGGTAGACCATCAACGCCAGTTCACGCTCGACCGACAGGCCGATTTCGTGCAAGGATTTGGCGAACAGCGGCGGGTACAAGCCTTCGATCAGGTACATGCGGGGGACGCGCTCTAGCGCGGCTAACCGTTGCAGACCGCTGGTGATCGGTGGGCCGGGGATCCAGGCGGTGTTACGGCGGGGTGCGACATAATTCAGATGTGGCACCGTGCTTTCCGGGTGATGAAATACGCTCACCAGCCCCATCTCCTCAACTTGTGCGCCCAGGTTGCGGTGTGCGTCGGTCATATGAGACTGAATCTGGCGGAGTATTTGACGGGCCGCCTTCACCGCTTGTGAATCATCCATAAGGGTGTCTTGCCTGTTTCATACAAACTTAAGATTAGCATATCACATCGGCTGGAACTGTATGTTGTATTTCGATTTGTAGGCCGATAGAGTTTCGCTCATCTTGCATCGTGCGTGTTACAATCAAAAGATAAAATCGATCAAACAAATGGATAAAGAATTATGACACTCCCTACCAGAGAGGCTTTACAGTCCATCTTTCATGAGGCCGACGCCAGCACGATTGACCTTCTGCTGGAACACAGCACCACCAACGAATACCCGGCGGATACTTACCTGTGCAACGAAGGCCAGGTGGAGGACACATTTTTCATCATGCTGGCCGGGCGGGTGGATGTCTTCCGCACTAAAGCGGGTCATACCTTCGTGCTGGATTATCAAGAGGCTGGCAGTAGCTTTGGGGAGATCGCACTGATTCTCGACAGCCCACGCACCGCCGATGTCGTCACCACCGAACCCACCACCGTCTTAGAAATCAGCCGGGCCACCTTTGACCAGTACATCCGGCCCAATGCCGATGCCCTGCTCGACGTGGTGCAACACATCATCGGGCGCATCCTCACCCAGCAAGAACGCCGCCTGACGGAACTCGTCCGCAAAGAAAAGGATGACTGACGGCTTGATGGCCTCAGCGGTCATCAAGTTGTAATTCGACCATCGCCGTGCGGATGTCATCCAGCAAGCGGTCGATATAGCCATCCTGTAGGCGCGAACTGCCCCACTCGTTCACGTTGAGCGCGTACAGGCCCAACGACCACACCGCCCGCGCCGCCCGAAGCACCGGCAACATCGTGTATTCCAGGTCGGTAATCGGGCGGTAAGATCGGTATCCTTCAAAGAAGGCATAGCTCACATCTTCACCAGCCCCCCGGAAGATCGCATCGGAGTGGAAAGCGGCCAGGTCATAAGCCCGCCAACCATCGCCGACATAATCGAAATCCAGCAGGCCCACACGTCCATCCTGCATAATCACCGCGTTGGAGGTGTCCACATCCCCATGGATGATGCCATATTGCGGGCGGGTGCTTTCCAGCGCGATTAACCGGGTTCGCAAGACCGACGTGATGCGGTGCAGATACCCCAGGTCTCGCGCTCGATGTGCCAGCAGGCCGGTAGACTTCAAAGCGCGGATCGGCTCTCGCAACAGCACATCGGTATCAATGGCCGGACGATCAAACGGCAGGGTGAGCTTATCCAGCGTCTGGTGCATGTGTGCCAGCGACCCCCCATATGCATAGGCCGTCTCTTGAGAGAGATCATGAGCCAGCAAGCGGCCCTCAATGTAGCGGAACAACACGACAAAACGCTCGCCTTCCGGCGCGTCAAGCTGGAAGATGCAATCGTCCGTCCCGCGCTTGGGCACCGGCACCGTGACCGGCACGCCCATTTCATCCAGATAACGGAGCAAGCGCACTTCCGCCGCGATCTGCCCGTGTGTGCGCTGGTTATTCCGGTAGATCCGCAGGCTGTACCGGGCATTATCCGCCCAGATGCTATAGGTATCGGCCATCATGGCCTTATGCAACCGGCAATGTACCTGGGTAAAGCCATAATACGCCATCAGCACGCGCTGGAGGCTATCCGCCTGCAAGATAGACCGTTGCACTCGTATCAGATCTCGTGTCATGTGGTTAACCTCGCCAATAATCCGCTGTATCGTTCGGAGACTTTATCGTTCTTCACCGCCATGCTGACGGCCCGCCGGTTGCCGACCAGCACCGCCGTCTGCCACGCCCGTGTGATGGCAGTATAGAGTAAATTGCGTTGGAGCATCATGTAGTGTTGCGTCAGGATCGGCAGAACCACCGCCCGATACTCCGACCCCTGACTGCGATGGATGCTGATGCAATACGCATGGATGATCTCGTCCATCACCTCGCCGTAAGTATAGTTGATCCAGTCACCGCTCATGTCGATGATGATCTCGCTGGCATCTTCATCAATGGCACGGATAAAGCCGATGTCACCATTGAAGACATCTTTTTCGTAATTGTTGCGCGTCTGCATCACCTTATCCCCCACGCGGAAGACCTGATCGCCCAATTTCTTTTCGGCCTGCCGCCCACTGCCAGGGTTGAGCGCGTGCTGTAATGCGCGGTTAAGGGCGTTGATGCCGGCTGGCCCGCGATACATCGGCGCGAGCACCTGCACATCCATCAGCGGATCGTAGCCGAACTTACGCGGGATGCGGTTAATCACCACATCCACCAGCAGATCTGCCGCCGCCGCTGGTTCGTCTTCCCCGAAGAAGAAAAAGTCTTCGCTCTGGTTATCCATATGCGGCAGAAGCCCGTCGTTGATGCGGTGCGCGTTGACGATGATGTGGCTATCTACACCCTGGCGGAAGATCTTCTCTAACCGGGTGACGTAGGCGATGCCACTTTCGATCACATCGTTCAGCACGTTGCCCGCGCCCACACTCGGCAACTGGTCAACGTCGCCCACCAGCATCAAATGAGTCTGTGGGGCCATCCCGCGCAGGATGTTCTGGAATAACATGAGGTCGATCATGGATGCCTCGTCGATGATGAGCATATGCACATCGAGCGGGTCGGCCTCGTCAATCATAAAGCCCATATCCGGCGTGAAGCCAAACAACCGGTGGATCGTATACGCCTGTTCGCCGGTCGCTTCTGATAACCGCTTGGCGGCCCGCCCGGTTGGGGAAGCCAGGCTGAAGCTATACCCGCTGTCCTTCAATGCGGAGATCACCATGCGGAGGGTGGTCGTCTTGCCGGTGCCGGGGCCACCCGTCAAAACGGAAATCTTATGCGTAAACGCGGCCTGTACCGCCCCCTGTTGCTCTTGAGTCAGATCTCTTTGATCCGAGTCGGCCAGGTCATCCAGGTACGCGGGCCAATCAAGATCGGCACATTCCTCGGTGATGAGCGATGGCGTCCGCGCTAATTCCCGCAAGGAATCACGGGCGTTGGTTTCCGCCCGGTGGAACTTCGGCAGGTAGATCGCCTCGACGGTCGCCCCATCGACCACGATCTGATCGCCGATCAAGTTCCCCTGGAACAACTGCCGGTTGAGGATGTCTTCCAGCGTGGCGGGCGGCCCCTCATATTCAAGGAGTGCGGTCGCCTTATCTAGCAGATCTGCGCGGGGGGAATACGTATGGCCCTCGGTCGCCATCCGGTTGAGCGCGAACGTCAATCCGGCGCGGAGTCGCTCCGGCGAGTCCAACGCCAGTCCCATTCGAAGGGCGATCTGGTCGGCCTTACGAAAGCCGATGCCGTAGACTTCATCCGCCAGCACATACGGATCCCCCTTAACGACGTCCACCGTATCTGGCCCGTAATAATCAAAGATGCGAGTCGCCATCCGGCTGGATACACCGTAAGTCTGTAGGAAGATCATGGTCTGTCGCACCGCGACGTTATCGGCCCAGGCTTCCGCCAATTTTTCCGCCAGGGATGGCTTGATCTTGGGAACTTCGGTCAGTCGCTCCGGGTTTTTGTTGAGGATGTTGAGCGTGTCTTCGCCAAAGTGATCGACAATCGCTTCGGCTCGCTTTTCTCCGATCCCCTTGACGATGCCGCTGGAAAGATAGCGGATGATGCCGTTGCGTGTGGTCGGGATGATGGGGTTGACCTTCTGCACGCGCATTTGCATACCGTACCGGGGATCTTCCACCCAGTTGCCGTTGAACTCGACGTCTTCGCCTACGCCTAGCTCCGGCATGATGCCGACCACCGTGACCAACCCCTCACGCGAGCTATAGCCCGGCATGCGCTTGTCAGGTCGGATCTTCACCACACTGTAGCCGTTTTCCGCGTTGTAATAGGTGACTCGTTCCACCGAGCCTGTAAATGTAATCAATTCATCGTGGGACATAAGTGCCATTCTACCTCAATCATCGGGACGTGTGCTATAATCCGCGCCATGCATATTGGATTAAACGCGCATCTGCTTTCCGGGCGCAAAGGGTATCGCGCCGCTGGCATACACGGCTACATCTATCATACTTTAACCCATCTGGCCGCTGTTGCGCCGGATGATTGGCAATGGACGGTCTTGCTCGGTGGTGGCAACCCGCACACCTTCCCCGGCCTGGAAGCCCGCCACGCGCCCTTCGCCACCGATTCACCCATCGCCCGCATCGTATGGGAGCAAGCCATCCAGCCGGTCGCCCTGCGCCGGTTTGATCTATACCACGCGCTGGCCTTTGTGTCACCGGTCATCCAGCCTGCGCCGAGTGTGGTCACAGTTTATGACCTGAGCTTCATTCATTATCCACAGGTGCTTTCCGCCGCCCGCCGGGCCTATCTGCGGGCCTTCACCGCCTGGAGTTGCCGTCGCGCCCGCCGGGTGATCGCCATCTCTCACAGCACCGCGCAAGACGTTCACGAGTCGCTCGGCATCCCGATGGAAAAGATCGACGTGGCCCCTGCCGGGTACGACCAGAGCCAATTTTATCCCTATCCACCGGAGCAAGTCGCCGCCTTCCGCGCCGCACAGGGCCTACCGGATGACTTTCTGTTGTTCGTCGGCACGCTGGAACCGCGCAAAAATTTAACGACTCTGCTCGATGCTTACGCCCAACTGCCGGCGGAGAGTCGCCTGCCGCTGGTGCTGGCCGGTGGCAAAGGGTGGGATTACGCGCCGATCTTCGAACGCATCGAACGCTATAAGCTGGATGTCCGCCTGCCGGGATTTCTCCCTGCCGAAGCGTTGCCGCTCTGGTACAATAGCGCGACAGCTTTTGTCTATCCCTCTGTCTTTGAGGGATTCGGCCTGCCCGTGTTGGAAGCGATGGCTTGTGGCACACCCGTCGTGATCTCCGATGCGTCATCCTTGCCGGAAGTGGCCGGGGACGCTGGCCTGCGTGTGCCGCCGCATGATGTCTCTGCCTGGGTTGCCGCCCTGGGGCAAGCCATGCACGACCGGCAATGGCGCACAGACGCCGCCCGACGCGGCCTGACGGAAGCGAAGCGTTATGATTGGCGTGCCACTGCCCGGCAAACCGTCGCCAGTTATCAGCGGGCACTTTAGCGAACGTAGCGAGCATCATCGTCACTATGGATGATAAAACCCCCGTCCTCCCATCGAGCGAACCCCGCTGGCTGATGCCAGTGGTCGATATCGTGCTGGCCTTTGCCGCCTGGCTCCTGGCTTATTGGGTGCGGTATAGCTTGCAGATTATCCGCCCGGTCAACGAGGAAAATGTGGCGGCCTTCGCGCCGTACATCCCTTATATGCTGTTTTTCACCATCTGGTTGATCGTCAACTATCGCGGCGACCGGCTCTACCGCAACACACGCGGGCGACCCTGGATGGACGAAGTGTATACCATCATCAACGGTGCCACCAACGCGACCGTCGTGGTGATGGCGTTTAGCTTTATCATCCAACCGGAAGTCTTTAGCCGGCTGATGCTGGTCTACGTCGCCGGGTTGACGGTGTTCTTACTCTCGACGACGCGCATCATCCAGCGCATCATTCGTTCGTATCTGCGGGCACGCGGCATCGGGCTGGATCGTGTGCTGATCGTCGGCGTGGGCGAAGCCGGGCAAGCCGTCCTCCGGGTGATGCTGGCCCGCAAGGAGATGGGGTATTTCCCGGTCGGCTACCTGGATGATAACCCGGATCGGGGTGAGATTGACCTGGGACGTGTGCGCGGCCTGGGGCCGCTATCCAACCTGAAAACCATGTTGAAGGCCCACAACGTCCAGACTGTCGTCATCACGTTGAAATGGAAGCATTACGACCGCATCACCGAGATCGTCGGCCTGTGTGAAAAGGCGGGCGTGCAGGTGCGCGTCGTCCCGGATGTGTTCCAACTGAACATGAAGCAAGTCCAGGTGGAAAATCTGGACGGCATCCCCCTGCTAGGGATGAGCCAGACCGTCACCTTCCGCCCGCGCAATCGGGTGGTCAAGCGGGTGATTGACCTGCTGATCGTGTTGGTGATCTCCCCGCTGTTGCTGATGGTCGCGGCGGTCGTCGCCCTGGCGATCCGGTTGGAAGGCCCCGGCCCGATCTTGTACAGGCAGAAGCGCGTCGGAGAGAACGGCAAGACGTTCCACATCCTCAAATTTCGTAGTATGGTGCCGGATGCCGACCAAATGCGCCAACATCTGGTGGAGACACACGAACTCGACCCGCGCCATCCCAAGATCCCGGATGATCCGCGTATTACACGGGTCGGGCGGATGATCCGCAAGACCAGCCTGGACGAATTGCCAAACTTTATCAACGTGCTACGCGGCCATATGAGTCTCGTTGGCCCGCGCCCACCCACACCGGATGAAGTCGATTTGTACGAGACGTGGCACATGCAACGCCTGACCATCATGCCCGGCATCACCGGCCTCTGGCAGATCAGCGGGCGCAGTGATGTGCCTTTCGATGAAATGTGCCTGCTCGATATTTACTACATCGAAAATTGGTCGGTTAAGTTGGATATGCAGATCTTGATGATGACCTTGCCCCGCGTCTTGATGCGACACGGCGCATATTGATGCGGCGCATATTAAACTCATCAATGTTATAAAAATTAAATGAAATCTTTAGGCGATTGCCGACGATTCTTAACACACTAATGGTTAATTTGACATCCAAACGGTGAGGAATCGAGATCGGATGTGGATACCATTTATTACAGTGATGCACACTTCAAGCTGGTTGGCAACGATTCGCGGGCGGAATATCTACAAGCCCCTGATGCCGCCCAATGTGTCCCGGTGACGGATAGCGGCATGGTGATTTTCATCATCGAACCCTCCCCGGCCTTCGACACAGAAATCCTTACTTTACCTGGCGGCAGGATCCACCCGGACGAACCACCTCATCAGGCGGCCAACCGCGAACTCCAAGAAGAGATCGGCTACTATGCCAACGAGATCGACTTCCTGGGTGAGCTACGGCCCTGGGTCAAGTATTTACGCGCCCGTTTGTTTGTGTACCTGGCCCGCCAACTGACGCCCAGCCAGCTTATCCGCGATGAGCCGCACGAGATCCGCACCGAGCTAGCCCCGTTAGATAACTTCGAACGGCTCATCAACGCGGGCCGGTTGCACGATTCATCGGTCGTCGCCGCATTGTACATGGCGCGACGCTTCATCGACCGCCAACGCTAACGGCACGACTCCGGCAGGGGCGGCGGCGCGGCAGGATCAGGCAATTGCGTCTCGACCTGCACCTGCGTCACATTTTCCAGCGGCAAGGTCTCCAGGAAGACGCGCAGAGTCTCGGCGGCTTGTGCGTTGGCTTCTTCCAGAATGCCATTTTCCAGGGCGCGAGCGCGGAAGATATCGAGCGCATAGAGCCGGGCATCCCGGTCGAGTTGATCCGCTGGGCTGGCAAAAAAGCCGGTATCGCGGGAGACAACGCTGGTCTCCTCCTCGTTGATGAAACACCGTTGCAGGCGTGGTACCGGCAAGCGCAAGATCAACGTGTCACCGTCGATCACAATGTCGCCTTCGCTCAGTTCATTCAACGCGATCCCGGCTTCGATCTGCCCGACGACGACCAGCGTCAATCGATCCCGGTACAGGCTTTGCAGATAACCGGGCAAATCTCGCTCCGAAATGATAATATCGGAAAAATTATACTGAGTCGTCGTCAATTCGGAGAGCAATTCCACACTTTCCAACACAGTCGCCGTCGAGACGGTATTGTAAACTGGCGGCCCCGGATTGAAGACACTGCCAATGCCCTTTACAATGCCGCCAATTGTGTTAATCCCGGTGATGAGTAAAAACCCGATCACCACGACCGGGATGGCAAAGCACCCAAAGGCCCCGGCCATGCCCCAGCCACACCCAGAGCATCCCTGGCCTTCTTCAACTTCGACATATTCATATTCATCATCGACCGGAGCCGGGGGGCGGGGCCGCTCATCGAGTATCGGTGACTCATTGGTCATAAAGCATGTCCTTAGTCTCTACCCATTTTCCGGTTATTATACGCCAAATTATCGTCTTACCTTATGGATAAATGAAATCAAACCCAGAGTAAAATCGGCGGCAGGTATTTGTCCGCCCACTGTATATCGAATAGAGTATGGTCGAAATATGCTTGAAATGCCTGACGTAAATCACCAATATGAGCATAGTCGCGTAGGTGTCCCACCGCGTCACGCGCCAGTTTCCAGACATGCTCCTGCGGATTCAGGTCTGGGCAAGCCGGTGGGAAGTAGATCATCTCCAGTCGCGGATGCGCCTCGATAAATTCACGCGCTTCCCCTTTGTGCCAGGGCGCACGATCCAGCAAGACCAGGATGTGGCGTCCCGGAAAGCAAGCCATGACATGCTCGAAGAAATGAACCGTGTTGGCCCCGGTCATTTTGGGCAACGCGAGAGCAATTTCTTGTCCACCAATGACCTCCAACGCGCCATAAAATGCCACCGAATCGCGCTGCGGTGCGACCCGCATCGTGGGGGTCTGTCCCACCGGATACCATACCCGCTTCAGACTGGCTTTCAGATACGCCCGCATCTGATCGACAGCCACGATGACGCCATCGGGGTGCGTTTGCCGAAAGTCGGTCACTTTTTTTCGAGTTCCGCTTCAAAATCGGCCACATCCACCTGACTAGTGC
This sequence comes from Anaerolineae bacterium, assembly GCA_034437535.1. Classification (GTDB taxonomy): domain Bacteria; phylum Chloroflexota; class Anaerolineae; order Aggregatilineales; family Phototrophicaceae; genus J038. The sequence goes on from DAOTTZ010000188.1 coordinate 15,221, forward strand.
AAGGTTTTGGCTGACAGTTTGAGTGTGGCAAGGAGTTTCTCCCTCAAAGTGCGATATCATTCCAAGCCACTGCCTCATTCCTGCACTAGGACGTGATTTGTAGACCGCCTCCACCTTGTGATAGCTGAAGCCACAGCGCCCAAACAGGTTCCGTAGAGAGCCGTTGTCCTTGTAGGTCA
>DAOTTZ010000189.1:0-5458 GCA_034437535.1 Anaerolineae bacterium
GCTCGTCTGCTGAATGGGTAAGTTGATGGTGAAGGTGGTGCCTTTGCCGGGTGCGCTTTGCAGGGTAATTTCGCCATTGTGCAAGATGACGCTTTCGTAGACGATGGCTAACCCCATGCCACTCCCCTGGATTTCGGTGGTGTTGCTGGCGCGTTCGAACGGTTCGAACAATTTTTCCTGGTCTTCTTCCGGGATGCCGATGCCGTCATCCTGAACGATGATTTTCAGGTAGGAGGCGGGGTCGTTCTGCTTGATGGTCAACCGGATGTTGCCGGCTGGTGCGTACTTGATGGCGTTGCCCAGCAGATTATCCAGAATATAATCCATCAACTTGGTATCAACTTCGATGTAGCGATTCTTCGCCTGGTAATCTAGCGTGATGGTTTGCTGTTCGTCGGCGATGGTACGGGCCTGTTCGACGGCGGCTTCGCACATCATGTGGAAATCAATCCGGCTCAGTTTGAGGTGGATCGACTCGTTATCCAGTTTGTTAAAGACCAACAGTTGGTCGGTCAAGGCGGTGAGTTTTTCTACATTGGTGGACATGCGATGATGATGTTCTTCGCGCTTTGCATCAGAGAGAAGATGATTGTAGCGTTTAAGCGTATCAATCGACAACTTGATGACGGATAGTGGGTTGCGGAATTGGTGAGAGATGGTGTTAATCATGCGGTCGCGTTCGGCGGTTTGGGCCGCTTGTTTTTGTTTTTCTTCGTATGCGACCAGTTGCGTAATATCGCGGGCGATGCCGAAGATGTGATCTTCGAAGGGTTGGCTGATCCATGAGAGCCAGCGGGTGTGGCCGTCTTTGTGCAGGTAGCGGTTGCGGAAGTGCACGATGGTCTGGCTGGATTCGTGGGTGGCGAATATCTCTAGGGTGGCTTCCCGGTCTTCCGGGTGGAGGAACTCCTGAAAGGAACGGCCCTGGATTTCTTCCGGCGTGTAACCCAGGATGCGCTGGCAAGCCGGGCTGACGCTCTGGAAGCGTCCGGCATGGTCGCTCAGGCAGATCATGTCGAGCGAATTATTGTAGATCTTTTGTAGCTCACTGGCGACGCGCTGATGACGTTGGGTAGCGCGGGCTGACTCGATGTTTTTGCTCCGGGCGATGGAGATCGCGTCTTGTACGGCGCGAAGTAGCGCATCTTGCAAGCCAGCGGTCAGGGTCAGCAAGATCGTGTAGACCACCAGTGTATCGACATTCTGCGTGGTTGGTTGGGTCAGGGTCAACAAAAAGCCCAGGCCAACGGTAAGGCCGGCGGTGATGTAACCGGCCAGCCGCCCGCTGATAAAACCGGCCAGCAGGACGACCAACACACTACTGGTATACCAGGGATTGGTCAGGGTGGCTTCATTGATAGTGATGTATGCGATCAGGACCCAGCTTAAGCTGATGGTGAGGCCAGCCGCAAGCCCGGTATAGCCGCGCCGGTTGAGCATCAACAGGCTGTAGAAAAGGATGACCGCGCTGACATCCATGATGAAAAGGGACAGGTTGACTTGTGGATGTAAAAGCTGGAACAAAGCCAGGGCGACCGCGCTGAGGACAAAGGCGGTCAAGATCTGGTGTAAGATCTGGCCGGTTTGATAGGATAGTGTGTCATTCGCTGGGGGTCGCTGGAATATCCTACGCATATTGGTCTCATCCCAATTTGCCTTAATAATTGAATTTCAGTATAACACGGGTTTTGTTTCAATCTGTTATGATATGTTTGGATAAGGCGGTAGAAGTCATGAAAAATTTATGAAGATTATGTGTTGGCAAAAGCGGCTGAACTGCATCGTCCCAAAGCCTGGATTTAAGGGTACAATAGGCGCGTTTGACTCCTGAAATGAGAGAGACCAGATACCCATGCGCTTAGGCATTATCGGCTTACCAAATAGTGGCAAAACGACCATCTTCAACGCGCTGACCGGCCAGAACCTCGATACGGCGGCGGTGAGTAGCGGGCAATTTGAGGTACATACTGCTGTCGTCAACGTGCCGGATGCGCGGCTGGACGCGCTGGCGGCGTTGTTCAACCCGAAGAAGTTAACTTACGCGACGATCACGTATGCAGACATCGCCGGCCTGGATAAAGGCATCAGTGAGGGCGGCCTGCAAGGGCAATTCCGCACGCAATTAAGCCAGGTGGACGGCTTTTTGCATGTGGTGCGTGTGTTCGATGATGCGGCGGTGCCGCATCCTTATGTCGAGATCAACCCGGCGCGTGACCTGGAGATCCTGGATACAGAGTTCATCCTGGAAGACATGGCCGTGATCGAACGGCGGCTGGATCGCATCAAGGACGACATCCGCGTGAAGGGCAAAAAGGTAGAGGTGCAATATGCGGGGGAAATCGCCCTGCTGGATGCGATGCAAGCCCACCTGGAAGCCGAGCAACCCCTGCGTGACTTCGACCTGACGCCGGAACAGGTGAAATCATTACGCGGGTTCGGCTTTTTGTCGCTCAAGCCGGTGCTGGTGGTGTTCAACCAGGGGGATAGCATCACGGTGCCGGACCTGGATTACGATCATCAGCAGAGTGCGGTCGTCAACTTGCAGGGCAAGCTAGAAGCGGAAATCGCGCAGTTGGACGATGCGGACGATGTGACGATGTTCATGGAGGAATACGGCATCACGGAACCAAGCCGCAACCGTGTGATTCGCCTGAGTTATGATCTGATGCGCCTGCAAAGTTACTTCACGGTGGGGGAGGACGAATGCCGGGCGTGGACGGTCAACCAGGGGGCGACCGCGCCGGAAGCGGCGGCAGTCATCCACACCGATATTCAAAAGGGCTTCATCCGGGCGGAGGTGATGAATTACCAGGATCTACTGGATGCCGGGAGCGAAGCGGAACTGAAAAAGCAGGGCAAGATGCACCTGGAAGGCAAGGATTATGTGGTGGAAGATGGCGACATTGTGCATTTCCGGTTTAACGTGTCGAAGTGAGTCAGGGACGGCTTCCCTCCGTTGCCGTCCCTGGTGGGGTCTTAGCTGATTTCGGGTTCTGGCTGGGCGGTGGTTTCTTCGTCCGGGTCATGGCCCAGGCGTTCTAAGGCTTCCAGCGCGACTTCGCGGGTGCGGTCGCGGCCATTGGCCGCCAGCATCAAAAGGGGTTCAATCGCACGGGGGTCACCGATCTTGCCGAGGGCCTGGGCCGCGTGGACCGGGGTCTGATGACCGGGGGCTTCTAACGCCCGGATCAACGGATCAACGGCACGCGGGTCGCGCAGTTTGCCCAGCATGAGCGCGGCGCGCCCTCGTACAATCAAATCTTCGTAGTCATTTTGTACGATTTGCATCAGGGTTCGGGTCGCCTGGTCGCCCCCCACCATGCCGAGTTTCATCACGGCGGTGCGACGTTTCTCTTTGTTGACGTCCCGTAATTCTGCGAGCAATTGCTTGATCACCATCGGGTCTGGGTCTTCCATTTAGAGGAACCTTTCTTGCTTATCGTCAAGCCCGGTGTTACCAACATCGTAGCATCAAACGAGTGTACCCACTCTTAAGGATAATGGATTACACGTTTTGTGCAACCAGATCGGTTGTCCGGGTAATGACCAATTTGCCATCATGGATGCGGCAGACACGGTCGGCACGGGGTACGATCTCTGGGCTGTGGGTCGCCATGATGAGCGTTTTCCCGGCGTCGCGGGTCAGTTCTAGCAAGAGATCGAGCACGGTCTGGCCGGTATCTTCGTCCAGGTTACCGGTCGGTTCATCTGCCAGCACGAGTAAGGGTTCGTGTACCAGGGCGCGGGCCAGCGCGACGCGCTGTTGCTCGCCCCCGCTGAGTTTATCCGGGAAGGTATTACCCCGGTCTCCCAGGCCGACACGATCCAGCATTTGCTGGCCCTGGCGTTGGCTGGCTTTTCTACTGGTACCGCGTAACTCTAACGGGAGGGTGACATTTTCCATCACGGTTAACGTCGGGATCAGGTTAAAGAACTGAAAGACGATGCCGATGTGATCGCGGCGGAAAAGGGTCTGGGTGGTTTCGTCGAGCAGGGTGATGTCGGTCTCCCCGACGACGATTTCCGGTATGGTGCCAGCATCGGGTTTATCAATGCCGCTGAGAAGATTAAGCAAGGTTGATTTGCCACTGCCACTTTTACCCAGCAGGACAAAGAACTCGCCCTCTTTGATGTCAATATCGACATCATCCAGAACATAGCGCGACTTATCCCCTTCGATGTAGGTTTTGCTTAAGCCCCGTATGCGGACGATACTGGTCACTCGGTCACTCCTTGGTTGCTTATTCACTTTATCAGTCTAGCACCAGGATATGAGTCATCTATGATATAGACGTGAAATTTATCACAGATCTCACGTTAGAACTATAAAAGATTATCGCGGGAAAATCTTTTGTAGATCCTGACGAAATCTACAGCGGAATCCTCAGACGATCCGCCTGATACCGTGCGGGTACCGGTGCTGTTGATGAATCGGTTTTGTAGGGGGGATCCTGGGAGTATGGATTCGCCAACAAGGTCGTCACCGCCATTGATTCCGCCCGGTGGCCGGTTTATGTTAGGCGGATGTTTGATGGAGGAGTTTGGGATGCGTGGATTCGACCGGACGGTAGCTGTCGCTTTTCTGGGCTTCATCGCATTGGGCCTGCCAGATGGTCTGTTGGGGATCGCGTGGCCGTCGATCCAGCGGCAATATGACCTGGTGCCGGCGGCCATCGGCAGTTTTCTGCTTGCCAGTACCGCCGGTTACCTGATCTTCACGCTGGTAGGTGGCGGGATGGTGCGGCGGTTTGGCGTGTGGCGCACGTTGATCGGCGCGTTTGCCCTGCGTGGTGTGAGTTATGCGTTGCTCGTCTTCGCGCCGGGATGGGATGTGATTATCGGGTTGGCCTTCGTCGCTGGCATCGGGGACGGCGGGATCGACACCGGGATCAATATCCATGTGGCCCGGTACCAGAACAACCGGCTGATGAACTGGCTCCACGCCAGTTATGGTGTCGGCGCGATGATCGGCCCGTTGTTGATGATCGCGCTCTTGCAGGGGGGTGTCATCTGGACGGTGGGATACCTGGTGATGGGGGCGGTAACACTGGTGATGGTGCCGGTTCTGCTGGCAACGCGGCGCGGATGGGGTGACCCACAGACGGATGGCACGATGGAGGACACGGAGACCAGCGGCGCACCTTACCGGGCGACACTGCGTTTGCCGCTAGTGTGGTTGGGCGTGCTGGCCTTGTTCATCTGCGCCGGGTTAGAGATCTCCGCCGGGCAATGGAGTTACAGCCTCTTCACGGAGGCGCGGGCGATGGATGCGGTGACGGCGGGTGTGCTGGTGAGTGTCTTCCGGTTGACGTTTACGCTGGGGCGGGTTGTGTTCGGCTTCATCGGGAATCAGGTGCCGCTGACGATCCAAATGCGCTTTGCCCTGTGGCTGGGGGTGGTCGCCAGTGGGATGCTGTGGTGGAACCCGATCAATGCGGTTGGTGCGGCGGGGCTGGTT
>DAOTTZ010000190.1:0-17466 GCA_034437535.1 Anaerolineae bacterium
TTTTGGTGGTGCTGGTCATTTTTACGATACATGGCAGTTTGGGTCGCTAGCTTTCTGATTGCTCTATTTTAACAAATTCGGCTCTGGATTACCTTTTTTCAGGGGAGTCATTTCTTGGCAGGCATGAGTCATCTCCCGTTTTTGATGACTATACCATTTCTTATCCATCATGTCTTGCTAGACGCGGTACTAGATGGAGAGAGGTATTTACGCAGTGATGGCCGTTCACAAGGTAATGCTCGTGACATCAATCTTGGCGTAGGCTTTCGTTGTGTTCGTTATCTGCAATGATTATTAGTTCATCACCCCGATATTTTCGGTTATAATCGCGAAGTCCTCACCGGAGGCGGTCAACGCCCGGCGGAAGTCGGCTGGATCGTAGAAACCGGCGATGATCTGTGCCGGGCCATCATAGTCTGGCACGTTCCATGTTAAATCATGTGCATGGACGATGTATTCATCCGCGACCCAGGCGGTTGTCGGGCGCGGCGGGATCGCGTCACTTTGCGCCAGTACGACTCCTGCCGGGCTGACCACCTGCACGAAGACGGTATACGCCGTCAAATCGGCCTGTTGTTCTGCTTGCCACACCAATTCTGCTGAGAACGACTCGCCGCTGGTCAGTGTTTCCGGCAGAGTTACCCCGGCTAGCGTGCCGATCCCCGGCCAGCGCACCGCTAACGGCGTGCCAAAGTCGGGCGGATCATAAACACGCTCGACCGCGATCACATCGAAATCAGCCAGTTGTACCCCATCAGCCCGGAGTGAGGCCGTCCCGGTGACGGCAGAGGGCGGGACGGTGAACTGTTCCCAGGCCAATGATCCCGCCTCTGTGATGGTCAACGTTCGCGCTACGTCCCAATCTGAACCAATCAGACGTAACTCCACTGTGCCCGCCGCATCAGGGACGGCGTACAGCGTCACATCGAGCGTTTCGCCGCTGGTCAGTTGACCGCGTGGCCGGGTTTCCAGCAGGGTTGTCTGGTCGTAGAAGTGCACCTGTTCGCCCGTCGCCCGGACGGCAGTTTCAAACCGGGCTGATTTTCCTGCCGGGTTGCCGCCTGCATCGAGCACGTCTAATCCACTGGGTTGAGCATTGTTATACACGCCGAGCGTGGCCGTGTAACGTTGATCCGGGGCATTGGGTGGCAGTTCCAGCAAGGCGAACGAGTCGCCTTCGTCGCCAGCGGTCCAACGGCTGGTTGGTGCGTTGTCATCACGGGCGATGGGTGCATCGGTTCGCGCCACTGGATCATCGAACGGGTTGAGCAATGCGCTGGCTGTCGCGTAATCATCGTTGGTTGGCGCGGGTAACATCCAGCGGGTATGCAGGCAGGTGCCCGCCGGCCCGGATGCCGTCGCCCCGCCCAGGTAATCAATCCCGCGAAATTGCGCGGAATCCGCCAGCGGGGTGAAGTCCAGCGGCTCCGTCAGATGATAAGCCTGGGTGCCCAGGCCGACATAAAACCGCAGATCATCGACCCGGCGGCTGGCGGCCCGGAGCAAACACGGGTACATGCCGCGTGCATCGGCTGGCAGTTGATACCAAGTCAACAATTCGACATGGCGGGATCCATCCGCCGGGATCAGTGCGTTGATCGTCTCGATAGCCGTCGCTGGATCGCTGTAAAGTGGCACATTGACGAATTGACTCGCGATGTCGAAGCGGTCGGCGTAATAATCTTGCAGGGCGCGTTCCGCGTCGAACGGCACCAGAATCACCGCGTCGGCGTCCAGCGTGGCGTAATATTGCGCCAGCCCGCGAAAGTCATCATGCTGGTAATTACTGCGCGTGCGGATCTGAAACAGGCTGATTGCGGTGCCCACCAGGGCCAGAGTCAACACCGCGATGATGGTGACCCGGCGCGGCCAGCGCGACGGCGGCACCGCGTAGACCGTCCCGACGATCATCAGCAAGGTGCCGGGGAGTGCGGCGATATAATACCGGGGGTGGAAGTCAATATTCGCCGCGATCATCAACGCGGTGCTGAAGGCCGGCACCGCCAGCGCATGAGAGATCAACAACCCGGCGCGGCGGCGGTCGGTGCCGTCACGTGGGCGAACCGCCCACACAATCGCGCTCAACCCGACCAGCCCACCCACCAGCAGATACGGCGTCAGTACATCGAAGCCATCCAACCGATTCACCGCGTCTTGCACCTGCTGGTTAACCGGAAACAGATACGCCGCCCAGATGTCCCGCAGGAGATCAAGGTTGGCGGTTGGCGGGGTGTTTAACGGAGTGCCAGAGGGCGATTGCGTCAATAACCAGGGGATATATGCCGCGATCAGCCCGATTTCCAGACCGGCCCAGCGGATCATCGACCGCCATTCCCGCCGGTAGAGCCAGGCCACGCCCAACGCCAGGTTCAACCACACCACCAACGGCACGCTCAGGTTGTGGCTGTACAGGCCGATCAACTGCACCATGAATAAGAATCCGGCCCGCCGCCATGTCCACCCGCGCAAGATCGCATCGGCCCCGGCCAGCAAACCAAGTGCGATCAACGGCACGACCACATAAGCACGAACCTCCTGCGAATACTCCCACAACAACGGTGACAAAGCCAGCAGTAGCCCGGCCAGCAGGCCGCCACCCGGCCCGAACCACCGCCGCCCGATCCGTAAGCCCAGCGCGACCGTTACCAAGCCGAATAACACCGACACATACCGCAACGCCAACGGCGACTCGCCGCCGCCCGCCTGCCACAGCATGTGCCCACTCAGATAATAGACGAACGGGGTATTATCATCAGGCGTGGTGAACGGCCCACGGATCGCCCGGATGCTCCAGGCTTCATCATGCCAGATCGACTCCGTGCTGATGTGCCACAACCGGAAGCCATATGTCCCCAACAGGATTAACAGAGCCAGGGCTATATACCGCGCCTTCATAATGTATCGCGGCGGATTAAGCTATCGGTGATTTTGGCGTCCAGGTAGGCGACGACCCGCGCCAGATCAATCGGATCGAATGGCAAAGTATCCCGATGCCCCCGGTAATGATCCAGCGTGGCTTGCAAGACCGGGTGAAATTCTTCGCCCAGTTTGTGCAATGCCCATTCTCCGGCTTGATCTTTAGAGGCGATAGTCGCCGTCGCCAGGTAATAATACACCCGGCACAGGTTCAACACGGTATAAGTCGGGTCGAACATCATGTTATCGCGGGCCAGGTGCGCGTCTTGCACGATGGATGCCAGATAATCTGCGCGGGGCACCGGCGGGAACACGTATTCGATGCGATCACCGTAAAGGGTAATGCCAAAGCGATGCAGAATCGTGATGTGGGCCGCCAGGTCAGGGTCGGTGCGGGTCTCACGGTGCCAATCTCGCCAGATGCCCTGGAACACGACATCTTCCAGTTCAATGCGGTGATCTTCGCTGTAATGGAATTCGAAGGGAGTCGGGTAACGCCAGGGGAACAAGTTCGCTTCGCGCAGGATGCTAATCTCATAGGGGAAGGGTGCCCCGGAATGGTCAATCATGAACAAGATCAGCCGGTGCCGGTCTTCCGCCGTCAGAGGATCGCGCACCACCACCAGCGCGTCGATGTCACTGCGATCCGGGTTAAAGCATGCCATCGCCAACGACCCATGCAAAAACACCCCACGCAGACTATCTTTTAGAATCAGTTGCATCTGTTCTACGAACGCTATCACGCTATCTTTTACAGCAGGCGGGCTATCATCCCAACTGAATTGCACCATATCGCGTTTTCCTAATTTGAATCTGCGTCATTATAGGGGAATGCGCCCTGTCATGACAGGGACGCTTGCACCGTTCTATCGCTACCGTTACGATTGAGAAAAAGAGGGTATACATACGATGCACCCACGATCAATCTATGGCCTAATCCTGTTGTTACTTATGCTTGCCGGTGCCGTGATGGCCTCCACCCGGACGGCAGAACTGGACCCGGAAACACAGATGACCGTTGATTCAGCGGTTGTCGCGTTGTTCACTGCGACGGCCAACGCGCCAACGCCATTACCGATGACGGCCACTATCGACGCCGCTTTTCAAGCCGCCTTGACCGCGACCGCTGAAGCCAACCATGCCGGCGATCAGGACGGCCTGGTGAACGTCAACACGGCGGATCAAACCGAGTTAGAGACGCTACCCGGCATCGGCCCGGTGCTGGCTGAGCGTATTATCGCCTATCGCGAGACGTTCGGTCCCTTCCGCCGCCTGCGCGATCTGGACGCGATCTCCGGCATTGGCCCGGCGACCTTAGACGCGCTGGATGGGTTGGTGACGTTCGAAAGCGACTAAGGAATCGTAATGGTTCCAATCACGGCGAATTCTGCACCGTCACGAGTCGGGATGTCCTGGATGCCACCTTCGATAAAGGTATACGTCTTGATGGCGACGGTATACACACCCGGCGAGAGGGCGTCTATGCCGTCGGCCAGCGTCAGCGGGTGCGGGTCATAGACCACTTCATCCGGCAAAAAACTGCTCGTTGGGCGGTTATTGCGGAAGGGCATCCCGTCATCTTGTGCCACCACCCGCCCGCTCTCATCCAGCAGAATCGCTGAAATCGTATCGTCACGGATGAGCGACTCGGCTGTACTCCACCATAAGTCTACCCGTAGATCATCCGCGTAGATGATGGCATCGCGCAGAATCAGCCCGGATTCGTAACGGGCGATGGCTTGTTCAGCCGGTGGAACGCGATCAAAACGGTAAACGTTCAGGTCGTTGCCCAGCCAATCTTCAGTCATGACGGCGGTTTGTGTGTGGCCGGTGGCTCTTAACGCTTCGAATCCGCTCAGATCTGATGACCAGTGCATAAACCACACATGCGGATGTTCCCGCAAGAGTGCGGGCAGACCATCGGCGTAAGTCTCACCGTCTTCCAGTTGCCACTGGCGCAAAGATCGCCGCTCGACACCCGCCGGCATGAAGCGGTCGTAATAATAGATCACTTGCCAATCTCCGGAAGGTGTGACGTGCGCCAGGGCCAGATCGCCGGGTTGTGCATATTGCGCGGCGTTCTGGCCGACATCGCGCCAGGGGGGACGTGGGCGCGGCGTGTCATAGATCGCCACGCCATAGAACACGATGACCGCGACCAGAAAGACTCGTGTCAGCGTCGGGAAGTTCATCAGGCCCAGCGCGACCAGGAGCGCGACCGCCGGCGTGATCTGCGTCAGCCGGTAATCCATCAAAATTGGCGTGAACCAGTTCAACACGTAGGCTCCGGCCACCGGCAAGATCAACCACAGCAACACCAGCGCGGTTGATCGCCATGAAACCCGCGCCGACCGCGACACATTAAGCGGGAGCAACCCAAAGACCGCCAGCCCGATCAACAACGCCCATTGGCCGGTGAACCATTCATCGCGCCAGTTCCACAGGGATTCCAGTGTTGATGGCACGTTGAAGCCGGTGCCGATGTTGGCCGTCTGGTTGCCCACGACGACCAGGCCCCAGGGCGCGAAGGCGACACCAACCAGCATCAGCGTGCCGAGCGCGACCCACCGCACTCGTCGTCGCAGGTAAATCAGCGCGATTAATCCTTGCGCGGCCAGGGCCGCCAGCCCGATGTAATGCGTGTAAACCAATAACAGACTGGCGATGAACCACAGGCCGAGCGTCACGCGCCCGCCCCGCTGCATCCAGCGCAGGAAGAACGTCATGCTGACGATCACCCACAACACATGCCAGCTATACATCCGCACCTGTTGCGCGATGTACGTTTCCATATCGGCCAGGGCCAGCAAGAGCGCGGCAATCACCGGGAACCAGCGGATCATTTGCCCGCGCCATTGGCCCACCTCACGCGCCAGCGGCACGATAGCCGCTACACTCAGCAGGGCCGGGATGACGGAGAAAAAGCGCAGGGCTAGCTCCGTAATCCCCGCGAACTCTGCCCAGGCCCGCAAGCCGATGAAATACAAGGGCGGATGCACGTCATTGACGATGACGCCGAACAGGTCATCATGCTGGATGGCCCAATAGCTGAAGCCTTCATCCACCCACAGGCTTTCCGCGTCGATATGGAGCAGGCGGGCGGCGGCGGCCAGCAGGAGGATCAGGACGAAATAGGGTAATTGTCTCATTATAGCTTGTCGCTCTCTCACATCCGCGCCATTGTACACCAAATGTGTTATCCTCGTAGGAATATTGTTTAGCAAGAGACAGAGGACGTGTGATGGAATTAAGATTACTCGAAGACCCAACCCGTGATCTGATTAACAAGGTCAAGGCCATCGAGGATCGCTTGCACGATGATTTTGAGATCGCCCAGGAGATCATGCCGTTGCTCGGTATGCGGGAGCGCAACGGTTACGCAGAGGTCGGCTTCTGGGCACCCGAATTGCTCGACCAGGGCATCCCGCTGGATGCGGTTGTGCTGGAAGTCTTGCGCCCGGCAGATAACATTGACCTGCGTGCCCCGGAGCAGACGGTACAATTCCAGCGGGTGACGGTGCCACTGCGCCAGCACGGGGTTTATCTGTTCGGTGTGATTTCCGGTATGCGGGCGGGGACTCGTGAGCAAGTCGGTGATTTTTACCAGGTGATCTACACCGACCAGGACGGCCAGCAGGAGATCATCCCGGATTATCTGGCGGCGTCGATCCCGTTCGGTGTCTTCGCCCCGGTAGAATATTATGACATCAACCAGATGCACAGCAATCGCGCCGACCGCGATCACTTCGGGCGGCTGGATTTCGAACCGGCTCATCAGCAAGACGGTATCGACCGCATCGGCCCACCGACCAACATCTTACAAATTCATGTGCGCTATGCTTCCCCGGAGGGCACGCTGGCCGGCTTGACGACCCTCTACCGGCGGATCGCAGGCAAGCTCCGTGCGGAAGAACCGCTCACCCCTGCCGAGCAGAATTACATCGGTTACGACGCGGTGCAGTTGATGCCAATCGAACCCATAATCGAGTATGAGACGGAAAAACGTAACTTTTGGGTTCCCCAGACGGATGACCCCGACTCGGTGGCGATCCAACTGCGCAAGCCGGATATGACCAACTGGGGGTACGATGTGATGATTACCGCCTCGCCAGCCGTCAACCCGGCCTTGCTCGGTACAGGTCGCCCGGATGAACTGGTCGATTTCATCGCAGAATTGCATAACTTCCCCACCGGGCCGATCAAAGTCATGCTCGATATTGTCTACGGTCACATTGATAACCAGGCCGTGCCCCTGCTCAATGAGTATTTCTTCGCCGGGGCCAATATGTACGGCCAGAACGTCGATTTCACGCACCCGGTCACCCGGGCACTTTTGCTAGAGATGATGCGCCGTAAGCACAATTACGGCATTGATGGCATCCGCGTGGATGGGGCACAGGATTTCAAGAATTACGATTCGAAACGCAACGAGATGATCCACGATGACGATTATCTGCGCCTGATGAACGACATCACGCTGGAAGTCGCCGGCAGGAAATACCGCCCCTGGATGATCTTCGAAGATGGCCGGCCCTGGCCGCGCCCGGATTGGGAGCTGGCCTCATCTTACCGGGAGATCACCAAGCAGATGCCCAACGTGTGGCAATGGGGGCCGCTGACTTTCGCCCATAATACCCCGTTCCTGTTTACCTTCTGGATGATGAAGTGGTGGCGCGTGCGGGAAATGGCCGAAGTCGGGCGGGAGTGGATTACCGGATGCTCGAACCATGATACCTTGCGGCGTGGCTCCCAGACGCCGACCGATGCCCGCGTCAACACTTATCAGGGCACGTCATTGGTCGAGATCTTCAACAATGCCTACGATAACCTGGCCGCCAAGTTATTTGATTACGTCATGATGCCCGGTGTGCCGATGGACTTTATCAACGCATCGATGCGGGCACCCTGGGGCTTCATCCGTAACACCGATGATCGATACGGAGTAAAGGTCGTCAGCGAAGAAGCACGATTTTCTGAATGGTTGATGACCGAAGACCGTTATGGCCGCCCGGATCTCTTCCCCCGGTTGAAGTCCTTCGGCTTTGAGACTCTGAAAGGGCTACGTAACTTTATGCATGTGCTGGATCATGCTGTGCTGGCGACCGGCTACGACCTGGATGGCGTCGTGCGGATCCTCAACAGTGATGTAACCCCTGAATTCGTCATCGGGGATGAGATCGACGTCCCCCGGCTTAAGGCTATCGCCCGCGCCTGGATGAACGATGTCCATGAGTTTTGTAACGTCTCGAATTTCTGGGAATTGGTCGAACCGGAACGCGCCACGTATAAGCTGGCGGTGCGTCAGTTCCGGCAGGCCCGTCCCTGGTTGATGGACAACTTGCGCGATGACGAATACCTCAATTATCTGCATCCCACTGAAGGCTGTGTGATCTATTACGGCTTGCGGCGGTCACCTGATGACAGCGAGATGTTCTTGTTCGTCGCCAACATGGAAGGCGAGCCAAAGCAGATAGTCCCGGCGGAATTACCCGTACCTGGCCTGCCGCGTGATGCATGGGAGGCATATCTGTGGACGCCCTACCTGGAACAACCAGCGTTTGACACAGCAATGACACTGGCAGATAGTCAGGCTGTTGTGTTCCGGCGGGATGGCTCATAAAATACTCATGTTATAACGTGTAACACATCGGGCGTGGTCGTGTCCTTGTGGGTGACGGACGATTGATAGGATCAGTACGATGCTTTTAGCGGTAGCGGCCCTCCCTGCCGAAGACACGACCGACCATGACGCAGAACGCGACCAGATGCGCCGGGCGCAGGTAGATATGGCCGCGTTCACGCCACTTTACGAGGCGTACATCGACCGGGTGTACGCCTTTTGCCGCCGGCGGGCCAACAGTGACGCCGAGGCCGAAGACCTGTGCAGTCAGGTGTTTACACACATTCTGGCTGGTTTGTCGGGTTATCGAGGTGGCATGGTGGCCGCGTGGATCTTCCGCATTGCGCGGAATGTGGTCGCCAATCACTTTCGTGGTCGCAAGCCGATGATCTCGCTTGATGGCATTGAGGTGCCGACCGAGAGCGACATTGGGGAGCGCATCGAACGTGAGGACGACCGCCGCATCCTGGCCGGGTTGCTCGCCAACCTGCCAGAGCATAAGCGGGATCTGCTCTCGCTCGCGCTGGATAGCGGCCTGACTTCCGCCGCTATTGGCGAGATCGTCGGCAAAGAGGCCGGCGCGGTGCGTGTCGAATTACATCGCATTATCAAGGGCCTGCGTGACCGTTACTATCGCATCATTGAAGGCGAGGGCTAACCCCATGCAACCGCAATTGCTAGAACAGTACATCACCGCACTACACGCCGACCCTGACGCCATCCCCCCCGCCGGACTCGACCCGGCGACGGCGGCCTTTGCCCGCAAGTTGGTGCGTGAAACGACGTTGTCACATCCATCGGAGTCCGTCAAGGCGCGGGTATGGCGCAGAGCCTACCAAAACGCGCAACCTTCCGATAAGACCTTAAAGGAGACCGACCTGATGACTGCTATAACGCCATCGCAACCCTTGCCATCGCGCAATCTAACCCTGATTGCTGTCGCCGCGATTGCCGTGCTGATCGGCGCGGTGTTGATCGTCGCGACTAACCTTCAGCCGCCAGACGGCGAAAGTATCATTCCTGCCGCCGGGCAGAACCAGGACGATGACCCGACCGCGCCAGCGACTTTGATGATTTCTGCGACGCCGGTGTCGCTTGATGCCCCGATGGCGACAGTGACCCCGGCTCCCTCGATCATCGCTAGCCCTGTGAGGCCGACAATCGCGCCGAGTGGCTCCCCAGGGGCTGTGATAGCACCGGGGCAAATCCCGGAAGGTTATATACCGGTGGTCTCGGCCTATGTGAATATCCGTGCAGGGGAGCGCATCCGGGCAGACATGCTGACCGTGGTCTACTGGCCGGCACAACGCGCCCCTTCAGATGTGTTCAGTGGATTGCAACAGGTCGTCGGGCAATTTGCTACCCAGGACATCGACCGCTTCTTGCCGGTCTTCAATTATGAGACCGCCGCGACCTTCGCGACGATCACCGCCAGCGCAACATTTACGCCTAGCCCCACCTGGACACCGACAATGACGACGACACCCACACCAACGGTCATTACCGGCACGGAGACTCCCCCCGGCGGTTAATTTCCGTCTTTCGGGTCGCCCCTCTAGCGATACGTGGCGGCCTATGCTAGGATTCGCCGCGTGATGACGACCAAACGAATGACTCAACCGGCGGTATGGGCCGGGCTGATTGTCCTGCTCCTGGCCGCCGCTTTACGCATCTACCATATCACCCAGCAGAGCATCTGGTTTGACGAAGCCTTCGCCTGGAACATCGTCATTCAAGACGATATGTTCCCGCGCATCGCGACGGATACGCATCCGCCGTTGTATTACGTCCTGCTTCGCGGCTGGATGTCGGTCGCGGGCGATTCTGCCTTGAGCTTGCGCTATCTTTCGGCGTTAATCAGCCTGGGCACGGTCGCGCTGATCTGGCAGGTCGGGCGGGAGGTCGCGCTTCGCCGGACCGGGTGGGGCCTTCTGCCGTTCTTCGCCGCGCTTTTGCTGGCCCTCAGTGATGCCGAGATCTTCCTGGCGCAAGAAGCCCGGAATTACGCCCCGTATACGTTTTTCGCCTGCCTGAGCATGTGGGGTTATCTGCGCTGGCTCCGCCGGGCGGATCGCCTCTCGGCGGGTCTGTGGGTCATCGGGACGGTCGCGCTAGTCTATATACATTATCAGGGCTTATTCATCCCGGCAGTTCAGGGTCTGCACGCGCTGATCTTCTTGCGCGGACGGCGGCGCGTGCGTGCGGTCGGCTGGCTGGCCGTGAGCGGCCTATGCTTCGCGCCCTGGTTCCTGCTGGTGACGGTTCCCCAGGCCCAGAACGCCATCGACAACAGCCTGCCGTTTGCCATCCCCTCGAATTGGGACACGTTCTTAGGTCTGCGAGATCGTTATCTGGGGGCGGTGTGGGCCTTGTTGATCGTGCTGGCCGGGTTCGGCTGGTGGCGGTTGGCTCACCGGGATCGCGCTTATGGGCCGGCCTTCATCTTGCTGATGTGGTTGATTGTGCCGTTTGCTGTGTTGTTCTTCGGTAATTATTTCGCCGCCCTGCTCACAGAGCGCAAGCTGTTGATCGTTGCGCCAGCTATCGCGTTGCTGGTCGGCCTGGGGCTGACGCAGATCGAGCGTCCGGCGCAGATTCTCGTCATGCTGGCAGTTGTCGTCTACGGCGTCACGGCGGTCGATTATTATCGCGTCAAAGAACCCTGGAATGCAATCGCGCAACCCGCGTTGACATTAGGTGGCCCGGCTGACCTGTATCTGGCACAGGTTGAAGTCGGCCAGTATCCGATGAAATATTACTGGCAGAGGAATATGCCGCCGGATGCAGTCTTCGCGACCTTTCCGTTTTTAGGTGATCCGACGATGGCCCCGACGACCGACCATCCGACGTATTACAACGGCTTCCTGCCGCAGACGCTATTCCCATATAACCGTGAAAATCGCGTTGGCCCGGTGGCGACGGCCTGGGTGGTCTACTGGAGCAAAGACGATACACTGCTCCGCACGCTGGAGACGCATGAGTATGTTCGTACCGCCACCTGGACGACCGATCATATCGGCAACACGATTGATCTGTATCGGTATGACACCCTGCCAGAAGAGCCGACCGCCACCTTTGCCAACGGCATGATCCTACGGGCGGCGGAATTAGACCCGCAATCGCTACGCGCTGATCTGTGGTGGTCGGTGGCGGAGCCGCTAGCGCGTGATTATATCGTGTCGTTAGCCGTGCTGGATGCTTCCGGTGCGCTGGTCGCGCAGATCGACTCGCCGCCACCCGTGCCGACCTCGGCCTTGTTGCCCGGTGATGTGATCTACGAAGGGCGGGTGCCGGAATCAGCCGCGTCCCTGCCGCCCGGTGATTATCGGCTCGTTGTGCGCGTGTATACCTTCGATGCGGCGGGCCATATCGTCAATGTCGCCACCCAGGATGGCGCGGATTTCGTAGTGATTGGCAGTCTAACACGATGAGACACCCGGCTACGTTATGGATCATGCTCGGCGTGTTGGGCATCGCCGCGCTTCGGATCATCAACATCGACGGCCCCGCCCTATGGACGGACGAAGGCTTCACGTATTACACCTTCACCGTCGATCTGTTCGATGCCCTGCTCAATGACCGGCATCCGCCGTTTTACTTCTACACACTCCATGCGTGGGAAGCCCTGGCCGGGGATAGCATCCTGGCGTTGCGCTTCTGGTCGTTCCTGCCGTCTATGCTGACGGTTGCTGTTATGTTCCAGGTCGGGCGGGAATTGACGCGCTATTTGCGCGTACCCGCCGCATCCGGCGCGTTGAGTTTGCCGGTGCTGGCCGCGTTGATGATCGCGCTGGCCGATGCCGAAAATTACATGGCGCAAGAATTACGGATGTATACCTGGCATGTGCTGTTTTCCGCCGGGAGTACCTGGTTCTATCTACGGTTGATCCGTACCGGGCGGCGGGCCGACGGCCTGATGTGGGTCACGGTCAATGTGCTGTCGCTCCATACACATTATTTCGGCGCGTTCGTGCTGGCCGCGCAAGGGTTGCACGCGCTGATTGCTGTGCGCGGGGTGCGGCGTAACCTGGCGTTAGGTCTGCTGGTACTATCCGGTGTGTTGTTCATGCCCTGGTTTTATGGTGTAACGGTGCAACAATTCGCCGATGACGCGGTCTGCATCAATTGTGCCACGTCACAAAACCTGGACATTTTGCAAGACTTCCGGCTGAATTGGTTCGGCCAGATGTGGCCGTTGACGTTGGGCTTGTTCCTGCTGGGGTTGGTCTCGGTTCGTTGGCGGGGGATCCTGCTGTTGTTAGGCTTACTCGTTCTACCAGTGGCGGGGACGTTCGCGCTCGGTCATGATGAAGCCGTCTTATTGGCGCGACGCATGGTGCAGATCACGGTTCCGGTCTCAGTCTTGATCGCGCTCGGTCTGCTGGCGTTGCGTGGGCCGGGGCGCGTGTTGCTGGTCTGCGCGTTGATCGTCTACGGGGTGACGACGATTGACTGGTACCGGGTTAAAGTCCCCTGGCACGCCATCACGGACGTGATCGCATTCTACGCGCAACCGGACGAACTGGCCCTGATGGACGTCGGGTTTGAAGAAGCCGCCTTGCTCTATTACTATCATCATCGTCTGCCGCCCGCCATACAGATCAGCCGGTACCCGGTGTGGGGCACCCAGGAGCGTTTCGATTATTATGAGCGGCAACTCCCGGCGGTGTTGGCAGAGCAAGCCACCCGGCAAGCCGGCGTCCAGACCGCGTGGCTAACCTTCTTCAGCCCGGATGACGGCATCATCCGCAAGCTGACCGAAGCCGGTTACGTGCAAACGTTAGCGATTCCGTATCCTCATCTTGAGACGACCATCGACATTTACCGTTATGATCGTCTGCCAGCGGAGCGAGTGATGTCTTTCACCAATGACATGACGCTGTTGGCGGCGGAATACGTCCCGGCGGCGGATGACGACCAGCCCGGACGATTGGATCTGTGGTGGACGGCAGACGCGACGTTGATCGAAAATTATGTGATTTCGGCTTACATCCAGGATGCGACCGGGCGCGTCGTGGCGCAATATGACGCGCAACCGCGTGATGGTGCCCGGCCAACGGTCGGTTTCTTGCCGGGGGAAGTAATTTATGATCCTCACCGGCTGGAATGGCTGGTGCCAGAGCCACCAACCGGCGAATTGACACTGGCGGTGCGCGTATATCGTTTTGATGCCACCGGTGCCATCGTTAACATTCCAACCCAGACCGGTGCGGAAGCGGTCACGGTGGGGGTGGTACCGTGAAGTCGGTCGGCCAACGATAGCCATCCCCGGCGGATGCTCCGTCGATAGTCACCGGCAATCGTGTGCCGGTCTGCTGGTCGTAAAAGCCAATGCGGATGCCGTATTCGTCGCCACTTTCGCCGAAGGGCGCGTAATACAGGATGCGGCGGTCGATGACGTATTCGCCCACTTCCCAGAAGCGTGTTGAATAATAGATCTCGCTGAAGAAGGTCTCTTTAACCGGGCCATCGGCCTGTGCCAGCGGTATCACACTGTCATCCGGGCCGACCACATGCACATACAAGAAGTAATCCCCGGCGAGTGGAGCCAGCACCTCAAAGACCATATGCAGGTTGGTGCTTTCCGGCGCGTAATCCAGCGTAAGGTCATCATACGAATAGCCCACAAAGCGGATGGCATCGCCAAAGACGACGGTTTCCTCCAGCGGGATGGCGACCTGGGGCGGTTGGAAGCGTTCGGCTGTATCCACCGCATAGATGCGGTAAGAGAAGCCATCGTCTTCGAAGATCGTCGGCCCATCCGTGACGTTCTCACGAAACAGACTCGTGAACCATTGCGATTGAAACGGGATGACCGCGCCAGGGTAATCAAACGGGATTTCCAGGCGGCGGTACCAATCGAGCGTATCCGGGTTGCCCATGACAAAATGGGTGGCGTCGGTCATCTGCTCAAGTGTCATGGGGGCGTCGGTCGTGCGGATCTCCGCCAGGGGGAAGAAAAACGGTAGCGTCTGCAACCCCGGCGCGACCACGACGGAATGATCTATGTCGTCCTCTAAATGATCCACCACCCCCAGCAAGGCCGCTTCTGAATAATCGCCCTCCGGCGGGATCGTCCACAGCCAGTCCCAACCGGCCCCCTCATCATAAGCGAAGATCGCGACACCCGGCAGGCACAACGCGACGATCAACCCGGCATAGGCCAGCCGGGGGAGGAACCGCCAGTTTCGGGGGCGGTAGGCCGGGATCCAATGGGCCAGGATCAAGGCGGTAGGCAGGATCATCAACGGCACGATGGCAAAGCTCAAGCGGTAATGATAACTATAGCTGTAAAACCAGGTGATGAAGTAAGGCAAGCCCAGTGCCCACGCCCAGCCGATCTTTGCCAGGCGGGCATGAGCAGTCGGCGTGAGGTTTGCCAGCGCATAATCTCCCAGGGTCAACGCGATGACCGTCAAACCAGCCAGGAGCGCAAGCCATTCTAACCCCGCCATGCGGGCTGGTTCCAGGATGGTCGGGCCGACACCGAGCGCGATTAACCCCAGACCGAACAACGTGCCGAGCCGGTTGGGACGGTGGCGATGCGGCCCCAGGTGCAGGTAAAGCAGTAAGATCGCCAGGGCCAGCAGAGGCCAGCCGAATTCCGCGCCGCTTCGTTCCGCACGGGTGAGCCACACCGACGGCGGGAACGTCACCGCGTCATGACCGATCAAAATATTGCGGATGTACCAGATCCCCCCCAGGGGCAGGCAGGCGATCCCCATCCAGAAGGCGACCTGAAAGCGCGGCCACCATCGCCGCCAATCCAGCCCGACTCGCAGGCCCTCCAACGCGACGGCCAACACCACCCCCCAGATCAAACCGCCAGCGGTCGGTTTTGTCCATAACGCAATTCCCAGCATCAACCCGGCGATGATCGCATACCGTGTACGATCCTGTGTCTGTGTCCAGGCGATCAGGAAGAAAGCGGCGGCCCCGGTGATGCCGAACGTCATCGGGATTTCAAGATCACCGACTCGCGTCCAGTATCCAAAGTGCGGGTACAACGCCCAGATCGCGGCGGCGATCAACCCGACTCGGCGCGAAAAAAGACGCGATCCGAGCACATAGGTCGCCAGGATGCTTCCAATCTGCAAGAAGGGGAGTACCGTCCGGGCGGCGTGATCGTTGATCTCCCCCAGGGCTACAATCTGCGGGTAAGCATATTGCAGAGACAAAAATTGTGGGTAATAACCGATGTCGGTCGGAATGAACCCCAATAAGCTATAGAGCCGTCCCTGATACCCGTAGACCCACAGCGGATCCCAACTGCCGAAGGGTAACCAGACGGTCACCAACCAGCGGCCCAGGGTCGCCAGCCCGATCAACAGGATCAAGACGCGCTCATCCGCCGCCAACGGTTGCCGATCCGCCGGAGTAGGCGGGGTGATCTGCCGTTTACGCCATACCAACGCATACCCTATCAACGCGATGACGACCGTCCCAGCCAGGATCAAGCCCGGTTGTAGCAGAGTGCTACCGCCGGTCAGCGTGTGGGCGTTGCTCTGCATCGGGTTGAGTGGATCGCCTGGGCCAGCCCCGCTGTTCTGCCCTAGCGTCCCCAAGATCAGCATCCAGGCCGTCAAAAGAGCCGGGCCGAACGCCAATGATAAGCAGGCGACCAGCGGGCCATCACGCCAATCACGGCGCGGCAGGGCGACCAGCGCATAGGGCCAGCCCAGGCCGACGATCATCCACAGGATGGCGGGTAAAGCTAACAGCGATGCTTGTAACCAATCGGGCATTGGAAGTCTACTCAAGTTCGTGCGAAGCCGGAGAATCATAGTCGTCGGGCTTCGAAGCTGTCAAGCGTTGCTGTATAATGGATGCATGATAAACAAACTTCTGGAAAACACCCGATTGTTCTTTAAGGCCATCCGCATGACCCTGCGTGGTGAGCGCGTCACGCGGCCTTATGGTAAATTGATCGACTGGATCGAAGAAGCGGCTTCGCTGAGTGATGCGCTGTTAACCATTGCGGATGACACCGGCATCACACAGGCGGAACGTGAGAAGATCCTGCTTAAAATTGATGGACGCAATCAATCCGCGCAGACCATCCTGGCGGGCGTACACTATCATGCCAATCAAGAATTTCAATACATGTTGAGTAATCCGACCGAACATACCATCACCGCGATCTACGCGACCAACATGAATGATCGCTATGCGGTCCAACGCCTGATAGAAGCAGACGCCCTGCATGACCCGCGTGTGCGCTCTGCCCTGGGCAAACTATCAGATCATCTGCAAGCCATCCCACCCAGCAATGCGCTGGAATCGTAATAAAATAAACGAAAAATAAAGGTTTGATTGATTAAAGTTGTGGAGGCGGCAAGAAAAGCCGATTTTATGACAAAAATAACGAATTTTGTATGAATTTTGTATTGATAAAGCGAAATTCCTCAAGAAAGCCGGTTAAAGTGGTTGACATCAATCGGCCTACTGTGATAGAGTTATAACAAGTTGGCAATAACCAACTTATCCATATCATAAGGAGATCTTATCATGTTGTACAGACCGCAAGAAGAAGGCCAGGGCCTGGTAGAGTACGCACTCATCCTCGTGCTGGTCGCAGTCGTCGTTATCGTCATCCTGACCCTGCTTGGGCCGGTCATCGGTAACGTGTTCTCCAACATCCTGTCTACCCTCAACTAAGAGGAACAGGTATGATAGGAGGGTGGCCGCGTGCCACCCTTTTTTGATTCCTAATATTGTCTAATCATTGGCAAAGCATAAACAAAACAATTGAATCTCAGGCTATGTCACCGCGTTAGTAACTACTCAGGTGGGTGAAAAGAGTGACTTGGCAAATTGGAACAATAGTTAAACTTCAGAATAATTTTACAGGAGCGCAGAAAAAATACCGCCAAAACTGATCTGAAGACGTGAAAACGCTGAAAAACGCGCCTCTAATATCAAAACACAAG
>DAOTTZ010000191.1:0-17417 GCA_034437535.1 Anaerolineae bacterium
GAGACAGATCTAACCGCCTGGATACCACTGGCACGCCTGCAAGATTGGGTGGTCACCGCTTCGGTACAATCAGGTGCAGATTGGTTCCGGCGGGAATTTGTCCTGGAAGAGAAAAATCATCCGGTGCAATATCTGCTCCAAATTGACCGTGTTCCTGAATCCGTTTCGATTTTCGTCAATGGTACCGACGCTGGCTACATCCATGAGGGTGAGGGCTGTTCTAAAGACGTTTCACGCCTGCTGGCACCTGGGCGTAATGTACTGGCCCTGCAACTGTTCTGCGAAACCGGCCAGGGCGGCGGTGGGTTTGGGGATGTTGCCCTGGTGGAAAACGCGCCGGGGTGATCGGCAAACGCCACCAGTGCCGCATTGACGCTCTATACCCGTTTCGATACAATGACGTTATCGACGTAAAATGAGGCAGTTTAATGCAATATCATATCTGGACGTTCGGCTGTCAGATGAATACCGCCGACTCACAACGCTTAGCATCCGAATTAGAGCGCATGGGGCACCACGCCACCGAAGACTCTGATGCGGCTGATATTCTAGTCGTCAATACTTGCGTAGTACGGCAAAGTGCGGAAGACAAGGCCATGAATCGCCTGTACATGCTCCGTGCGATGAAAGAAAAACAACCGGAAAAGATCATCGGTGTGATGGGGTGCATGGTCGGCATCAAAGACCCGGTCACTCTGCGGCAAAAGTTGCCGTTTGTCGATGTATTCCTACCACCTTCCGAACCGGCCCCAATGGTCGAGTTCTTGGCCGACCGCACGACCGAAGCAGAACTCCGTGACGATCAAGCGATGGCCCGCCATCAGCGTGATCTGATCCAGGATGGTGATTTGATCTTGCCAGTGCAAGAGCAAAATAACCTGGTCAGTGCCCATGTGCCGGTCGTCTATGGCTGTTCCCACGCCTGTAGCTTCTGCATCATCCCCTTCCGGCGTGGTGTAGAGCGCAGTCGTAGCGTCGGGGAGATCGTCGCCCATGTCAGGAGCCTGGCCCAGCAAGGTGTTAAAGAGGTGACCTTACTCGGCCAGATCGTTGACCGCTACGGCAAAGACATCCCCGATGGGCCGGATCTGGCTGATCTACTACGGGTGATTCACAGTGTCGCGGAAGAAAATGGCTTAGAGCGCATCCGCTTCTTGACCAGTCATCCTAACTGGATGACCGATAAATTGCTGGATACCGTCGCGGAACTGCCGCGTGTGATGCCGCATATCGAGGTGCCGGTTCAGGCTGGCAACGATACCGTGCTGGATAACATGAAGCGCGGTTATACCAACGCCCAATATCGTGATCTCGTCGCCCGCATTCGTGAGCGCATCCCCAATGTCGCCATCAACACCGATATTATCGTCGGCTTTTGTGGTGAAACCGACGAGCAATTTATGGATACTTACAATCTGCTGGCAGATCTCAAGCTGGATAAAGCGCATCTGGCCCGGTATAGCCCGCGTCCCAACACCGTTAGCGAGCGGCGCATGGAAGACGATGTGCCGGAAGATGAGAAGAAACGGCGGCATAAGATGCTGGATGAGCTACAGGCCCAGGTCGTCGCGGAAATCAACAGCCGCTACCTCGGCCAGACCGTCGAAGTGCTGGTGGAAGACCGGCACAAGGGCAAGTGGCGCGGGCGTACCCCGCAGAATAAGCTCGTCTTCTTCGAAGCAGAGGGCGATTTACGCGGTCAATTGGTCAATGTGCAGGTGACCTGGACCGGGCCTTATAGTATGCAGGCCCGTCTGCCGCAGGAAAGCAAACAGACCGATCCATTGGTCGTCTTTTCTGGTTGATCAACGCCATTCTGGAATGTTGATTAGGCATCATTGTAGTTCTGTGCTATACTCGGCTCTGTACGTTAACGCGAAACCAACTTAATCTATAATTTGGCAGAATAAACCACGGTTGGTCTCAATGCACCGATTGGAGGATCAAGGATAATGGCGGAAAAGAGCGGATTTTATTACCCAAATAAATTCGCCCGCATCACCGTAAAGGCGATGGAAGAGATCATGGGGCGTAATGGTTTAAACGCCATTTTGAACCTCGCCGGTCTCAGCAATCTGGTTGATAACTACCCCCCAGATAACCTGGAAAAAGAATTCGACTTCGCCGACTTTACGGCACTCAACGTGGCATTGGAAGAAATGTACGGGCCGCGTGGCGGGCGTGGGTTAGCGTTGCGGGCCGGTCGGGCGACTTTTGCCGACGCTCTGCGTGGCTTTGGTGCGCTGGCTGGTGTGGGGGATCTCGCGTTTAAGGTTTTGCCGCTGAATGCCAAGCTCAAAATTGGCGTACCAGCGATGGCAAATATCTTTAACCAGTTCTCAGATCAAGTCTCGAACGTGTATGAAGAAGGTACCGACCGCATCATCTACACGTTAGAGCGTTGCCCGATCTGCTGGGGGCGTAAGACCGACAAACCAGTCTGTTATGTCGCTCAGGGCCTTCTGCAAGAGGGCTTGCGTTGGGTTTCCGGCGGGAGTGAGTTCAAAGTAGACATGACCGATTGCATCGGCAAGGGCGAAGAGATGGGTAAGTTAGTCATCTATAAAGAGCCTATCGGCTAAGCTTGCCAGTCTGGCGATGACATAGCACCGCAGGGTTGTTAATCACATAACAGCCCTGTTTTTGTTTGAATTTTACCCCCATGCTACAATGCGACTTAATGACCTGTAACAGATCGATAGGAGCATTTATGCGCCAAGCACTGCTCGTTTTCTTGTTGATTAGCTTGGGCCTGGTCGGCTGTAACCTGGGGGCCAGCGAAGACGATGATGCCGATGATAACCAAACCCCGCTTGTTACCGCGACACCCGCTGGCAAGCCCACCGTTATCATCGACTCGCCACAATCCGGTTCAGAATTTGTCGTTAACGATCCGTTGTTTGTCGAAGCCACCATCGAAGACAGCGTTGGTATCACCAGTGTGCGTTTATTCGCCAACGGGCAGGCTGTTAAAAATATCGGTGTCGAATCCGATAATAATACTTTTGTCGAACCGCTCTTAGATTACACCCCCCGTACCGCCGGCGAGATCACGCTGGAAGTCATCGCCTATCGCGATACCGTCGCCAGTGACCCGGCGACTGTCGATGTCATCATCCGCGATACAGAGGCGCAAGTCACCTCAACCCCCATCCCCGGTGATGACCAACCGGTGATTAATCCCAATGATCCAAACTGCCGCGCTCTCATCAACACCAATCTGAACTTTCGAGAAGGCCCCAGTACAGAGTTTGATGTGATCCGTGTGTTGGGCCGGGGGGAGATCTTGCGGGCCGTCGGGCGGAATGCAGATACTTCCTGGTGGCAACTGACCGACCGCCTGGGGACACGCGGTTGGGTGAGTGCTGGCTTTGTGACGATGTATGACGGCACGCTGACGCGGTGTGCCAACATCCCGATTGTCTCCTCACCGCCGCCGCCGACTTCCAGCGCACCGACCCAGACTCCAATCCCGCCGACCAATACGCCGGTGCCACCCACCCAAGCGCCCGTGCCATCTACCAATACACCGGTGCCAGCACCGACTGACGTGCCGCTCCCCAATCTGCGGATCTCGAACGTTTTCGGCCCGGAGGAAGTCACGATCCCGGATGGTGAAAGCGATGTGACCGCTGAGTATGATCTCAATATCACCAATACTGGCGGCCCGGTCGATCAGCAGTTTACCGTCATCGCGGAAGTCGTTAACGGGGATACATTCGAAGTCGGCACATTCGGCAATCTCAATCCCAACCAGTCGCTATCCGCCTCGGTGGAAATCACCTTTGACCAGGCCGGCGGCACCACAGTCGTTTTCATCGTTGATAGTGAGGACGAGATCGACGAAAGCGATGAAGAAGATAACGACGAGTTTATCATTGTCGATGTCCTCGAAGAGAGCTAATGACGCTCTCTATGTGTTTTGTTACAATAAGTGGGACAGGTGTAAAGAGCCTGTCCCATATTTTCGATTGAGGATAGGCTACGATGGCCGGCGCACTTCGCCTACTGATTATCAACAAGAAGTTGAGCTTTTCGCTCAAGCTGAAGAACACGCTGGAACAACTCGGCGGGTTTGAGGTCGCGCCGTTTACAGCGGCGGAAACCGCGCTAGATTATCTCAAAAAGCATCCGCAACACATCGCCATGGTTGATTTCACCTTGCCCGGTACACCCGGCCTGGATATGGTGCTGGAATTACGGGCCATCCAGCCAGAAATCGCCATCATCGCTACGCCAGATCGCCCGGAGGTATCCGCTTTGATGCACCAGCTTAACCTGGCTGGCATCGTCGATGCGCCGATCAGTGCGCGTGAGTTGATCCCGGTCTTGCGCGATGTTATCCAACGCAAAAAAGATGTCCTGCCGGATACCGCCGAGGCTACCATCCTCCGGGACGATTATGACACCGGAGAGGTGAATGCCTCTGCCACGCCACCGCCAGATACACTACCCGGCGAGTCGAGCGGCTTCCAACCGGTTGAAGATGATCCGGCCTCCCGCGAAAAATTGGCCCGTACCATCGAATTTGTCTTGCAGGCGGATGTCGATGCGCTTGACCAGATCGAAGATCCCCGCCTGCCGGATGGAATCAACCAGCAGGCGGTGCAACTCTTCCAGCAGTTGGCGGCGGAAGAACCGCCCATGCCCGACCTGGAAGAAAGCGGCACAGTGCATGACCTCCGCAATGCCATGAATAGCACCGATATGCGCCGCTTGAGCCTTGCGCTGGATCAGTTGCGGGTGCCGCCGCCCTTGCTCCCCGGTGGATCTGACGCGGCTTCCACCGCGCAGGACGCCCTCCGCGCCGTCTCGGATGAGTCGCTGTCGTTATCTCAACTTCAAACCGCCTTGAAGACCGACTTCCCGGAGACACAGGGGATTAAGCCGTTGCCGTCCTGGGTGGATCATCGTAAGCGGTACGTCGAAGAACCCGACTTTCTCGAAGAGGTGAATAAGAACGCGGTTGATCTCGATGCGCTGGATCTATCTGCTCAGGCCACTGATATGTTCAACCCGGATGATCTGCTTCAGAGTCCGGCGGATGCCGAGACCGACCGCTTCATGCCGGAAAAGCCATCGGTTTTGCCGCCCTACGAGTTTGATGCATCCGCCGCCGAACCTGAAGACGATCAACCCGAAGACCTGCCGGATGACCGTCAATCAGCGGAATTACCAGCCGACCAACCGGTGAGTCTGTCTGATGCGGGTGACCGCACCCAATCCTTGCTCCAACGGCAATCTGAATCCCAGGCCAACGAGCCGAAACACGTCGTCATGGATGACGAGTACGACGACCCCCAGGTGGCCCAGGTCGCGCTCGGCATGACGCAGGCCGCCCTGGAAATGTCCGCCGAAGCGACTGTCCTGGCCCGCAAAGGGCAGGTCATCGCCTACGCCGGGTCACTCCCCAGGGAAGAGGTCGAAGCGATGAATGAGGCCCTGGCTGAGGATTGGGATGCTCAACCCGGTCAGGCGCGTATTCGTTTTGTGACGTCAGCAACCAGCGGTCGCGATTATATGATCTATTCTCGGCTGACGGAGGAGGGCTTCGCGCTGTCGATGATCTTCGCTGGTCATCAACCGTTGAGTGTTGTTCGCACCCAGAGCGACCGCGTCTTGCGGGCTATGTTCTCCGTGCCGGAGCCGCGTGCCGTGCGTGATGCCAGCCTGCTGGATGAACTCCAGGAGCGTGAACTACGCAAATTAGAGGCCGAAGCCGCGCAGGAAGTCGAGACCGCCCTGGAGTCTACCTCAGAGATTATCAAAGAACATGGGGAAGGCTACGCGGTTGATCTCGATGAGCCGCTGGATATACCGCAATTGCCGGAGCCGACCTTCACCGGCCCGCTGACCGGGTACACGTTCATCTGGATGTTGCGCGATCCTCAGATGACGATCCCGCGTCGCATCGGCCAGTTAATGGCCCGCGAACTGGAACGTCATCTCACCGAAGTGGGCTGGGTGGTGGAAAATCTACAGGTTTTAGAAGATTACGTCTACATCCTGATTGAAGTCCCCGGCGATGCTCAATCGCGTGAGATTGTCGCTGATCTCATGCATCGCTCTGCCCATATCATTGGGGCCATTGATGACGACTTCGACGTTGATATGCTCTGGGCGGATAGCTACTGCGTGCTTTCACCCGGCAGAGAGATGGAAGTCGAGGAGATCCAGCGTTACATTAACTTCGCTCGCATGTCGCGCTAAACAGACTTGAGGAGATTATGCCTATATTTTATCTGATCGACGGTCATGCTGTCGCTTATCGCCAATTCTATGGCCTGCCGACGGATAGTTTTTCGACCAGTGCCGGCGAGATCACCAACGCCACTTATGGCTTTACCCGTATTCTGCTTGACATCATCCTGAAAGAACGCCCGGATTATCTGGCGGTTGCCTTTGACGATGGCCTGAGCGGACGCGAAGAGGTCTACCCGGAGTATAAGGGCACTCGTGACAAAATGCCGGACGACCTCACCCCGCAGATCGACCGCATCAAACAGATTGTTCGTACTTTCAACATCCCCATCCTGACCGTGCCGGGATACGAAGCCGATGACGTCATCGGGACTGTTACCACCCAGGCCCCGGATGACGTTCACTTTCGCATTATCACCGGTGACCGTGATCTGCTCCAACTATTAGATGATAACGTTACGGTCGCGCTTCCGTCGCGCAATGGCCCGGATGAAGTGTTTGATACCGGTCGCTTTATTGAAAAATATACCCTCCGGCCTGATCAACTGGTCGATCAAAAAGCCTTGATGGGCGATAGCTCCGATAACATCCCCGGCATTCGTGGCATCGGGGAGAAGACGTCAATCAGTCTGCTATCCGAGCATGAAACACTTGACGGCATCTACGATCAGATCGAGATCATCAAAGGATCTGTCAAGAAGAAATTGGTCAACGGCAAGCAAGAGGCTTATATCAGCCAGCAATTAGCCCGCATTCAGCGCGATGTGCCGATTCAAATAGTGCTGGAAAACTGCCAAACCCATGATTTTGATCGCGATGGCGTGCTGGAATTATTTCGTGAATTAGAGTTTCGCTCGTTTAGAGATCGTCTGCTGGAAGTAGGAACGCCAGAACAGCAGAGTCTTTTCGCTGATGATGACGTGGCGGTTCAATCGGTTGATGAGATCGTCGAGACAGTCATCGTTGATGATGAAGCCGGCTTACAGGCATTAGTCGAGACGTTGACAGCGGCGGAGGCTATCGTCTGGGATGTCGAATCGACCAGTATCGACCAAATGACGGCGGATCTGGTCGGCATCGCGTTTGCAGTTGACGGTGAGCGTGGGTATTACGTCCCGCTGGCACACCAGGCCGGCCAACAGTTGCCCCTTCAGCAGGTGGTAGATGCACTCCAACCAGTGATGCAAGATCCGAACATCCCGAAATATGCCCACAATGCCGCCTATGACCTAGTGGTGAGCATCCAGCATGGCCTGGATGTGCGCCCGGTCACCTTTGATAGCATGATCGCGGAGTGGTTGCTGGATCCGACTAGTAAGTTCCTGGGGTTGAAGAACTTCGCCGATCAATATCTCAATGTGCATATGACGCCAATCACCGATCTCATCGGCAAAGGTCGCAAGCAAAAGACAATGGATGAGATCGCCATCGGTCGCACCGCACCCTATGCGGCGGCAGATGCCGCCATCACCTACCGCGCCGTCGAGCAATTACGCCCACGCATCCAGTCTGCGGGCCTGGATGACCTGTATCAAACGCTTGAAATCCCGCTGGTGCCGGTCATCGTAGCGATGGAGCGGGCCGGTATCGCGCTGGATGTCGATCATCTGCGTGACCTGGGCCAGCAACTCGAAACTCAGATCGACACGCTATCGCAGGAAATCTACGCGCTGAGCGGGGGATATGGCGAGTTCAACGTCAACAGCCCCAAACAACTTAACGATGTGCTGTTCGGCAAGCTCAACCTGCCGGTGGAAGGTCTCAAAAAGACCACACATGGCTACTCGACCAATGCTACCACGCTGGATGCCTTGAAAGACGAGCATGAGATTATCGATAAAATCCTGGAATACCGCGAGTTAACCAAGCTCAAAAGCACCTATGTTGACGCGCTCCCGCAGATGGTCAACCCGCAGACCGGGCGCATCCACACCAGTTATAACCAGACCGGCACGACAACCGGACGCTTGAGCAGTAACAATCCGAATCTGCAAAATATCCCGATCCGCACTGAACTGGGTCGGGAAGTCCGTCGGGCATTTGTGGCCCCTGCCGGGCGTGTTCTGCTGGGTGTGGATTACAGCCAGATTGAATTGCGCGTTCTGGCCCACATCAGCCAGGATCAAACTCTGCTGGAAGCCTTTGCCCAGGGCCAGGATATTCACCAGGCAACGGCGGCGGCGGTCTATGGTGTCTCGTTGGATTCAGTCACCTACAATCAACGTAGCTTCGCCAAGCGCGTCAACTTCGGCTTGATCTACGGCATGGGGGCTTATCGGCTGGCCCGTGATAGCGACTTGACACTTGCCGAAGCGCGATCTTTCATCGAGACATACTTCGAACGTCTGCCACAGGTCAAAGCCTACATCGAGCAAACCAAACGTCAGGCTCATGACGATGGCTACGTGGAAACCTTGCTGGGGCGGCGGCGATATTTCCCGGCGTTAAAAGCCGGTCGGCGCAATAACAACATCATCCAGGCGGAAGAACGGGCCGCGATCAATATGCCCATCCAGGGCACCGCCGCAGACATCATGAAGCGAGCCATGATCGATGTTCATGCGCTGTTGCAAGCGCAATGGCCGCAGGTGCGGTTGGCCCTCCAGGTGCATGATGAACTGGTGCTTGAAGTGCCGGCCGATGAACTGGACGCGGTGCGGGTGCAAGTGGTCGATCTCATGGAGGCCGCCTTCCAACTGGATGCACCGTTACGCGCCAACGCCCAGGTTGGGCTAAACTGGCGTGATATGGACGAAGTTTGATTACAGGTATAAAGTCTCATTGACGCTATAATTTGCGTTACACTACAATGGGTTATCCAACCAACATGAAGGTAAAAGCTGAATGCACCACTTCCTGGACCTGACAACCTGGTCTGCCAAAGAACTGAACGCCATGATTGATCTTGCCATCCACCTGAAGCGCGAACATGCGTCAGGCGGCAACCGCCCGGTATTGGCCGGGCAAGTCCTGGGGATGATCTTTCAAAAACCATCACTGCGTACACGGGTCTCCTTTGAGGTTGCCATGCAACATCTCGGCGGCTCTGCAATTATGCTTGGCCCGGCGGAGATCGGCCTGGGTAAGCGCGAAAGCATCGGCGATGTCGCACGGGTGCTATCCGGTTACGTCCAGGGGATTATGGCCCGTGTGTTCGATCATCACCATGTGACCGAACTGGCCGATTATGCTCAGGTCCCCGTGATTAACGGCCTGAGTGATGACCGTCATCCATGCCAGTCGATGGCCGATGTCCTCACCATCCGCGAGCATTTCGGTCATACGACCGGCTTAAAGTTCGCGTTCATCGGCGATGGCAACAACGTTGCCGCCTCATCGTTGATCGCGTGTGCTCAATTTGGGATGCACTTTAGCATCGCCACACCCTCCGGGTTTGAACTGCCATCTGCCCAAATCGCCGCCGCCCAACCGTTGATCGATGCGAGCGGAATCCAGTTCGAACAACATATTGACCCCAAAAAGGCCGTCGCAGAGGCAGATGTAGTGTATACTGATACATGGGTAAGCATGGGGCAAGAGTCGGAGACGACCTCGCGGGAAGATACGTTCACCGCTTATCAGGTCAACACCGATCTATTGCAACATGCCAGGCCCGGCGCGATTGTCCTGCACTGTCTCCCGGCCCATCGCGGCCAGGAGATCACCGACGAAGTGGCCGACGGCCCACAATCATTGATCTTCCCGCAGGCTCATAACCGTCTTCATGCTCAAAAAGCCATCTTAGTGCGTCTGATGAATTATGGTTACTAATCCTGAAGTCTATCAACAACATATGAATCGTGGGCATAATGCCGCCTGGGATCAAGACTGGGATGAGGCGATCAAAGCCTATACCCAGGCCATCCAGGAATTACCCGAAGACGGCGAAGCTCACATCCACTTGGGGCTGGCCCTTCTGCGGGCTGGCCGCCTGGAAGACTCTTTGCGTGTCTATAAACGGGCACATCAACTCTCGCCCGATGACCCGGCCCCGCTCGAACGAAGTGCCGATGTGCTGGAACGAATGGGCCGGCTTAAAGAGGCCGCGCAACAATATGTCGGCGTGGCCGATGTCTATCTCACCCTGCGTGATCTGGATAAGGCCATCGGCAATTGGGAACGTGCCACCCAACTAACCCCCGGCTTGATCGGCATCCATGCCCGGCTAGCCCAGGCTTACGAACGAGTCGGCTCTAAAAAACGGGCCTTGCGCGAATACCTGACCCTCGCGTTTAACTTCCAGCGTTCCGGGGATACTAACAAGGCGGTCAAAGCCGTTGAACGCGCCCTCCGCCTTGATCGTAAGAATCCCCAGGCGTTGAATACCCTCCGTGCTTTACGGTCGGGGGGGGCGGTGGCCGTCCCGCAGTTTGAAGATGAAGTCGAAGAAAACCAGAGTATGCTGGAAGAATTCGGCGTCAAGGTCGATGATCCCGCTCGCCAGCAGGAGTCGTCTGCATCGCAGGATGGCCCGATGGGTGAAACGATGGAGCAATCGCTGGCTCTGTTGGCAGATCACGTTGCGTCCGGTGACCTGGATATGGCCTCTGCCAACGCACTCCAGGCGATGGAGCAACAACGCCAGATGCAATACGAACGGGCGGTACAGGCTTATACCAGTGCCAGTCAGAGCATTGACCACCCGACTTTGCATTACAACCTGGG
Source organism: Anaerolineae bacterium (assembly GCA_034437535.1). Classification (GTDB taxonomy): domain Bacteria; phylum Chloroflexota; class Anaerolineae; order Aggregatilineales; family Phototrophicaceae; genus J038. The sequence continues at coordinate 10,867 of DAOTTZ010000191.1, forward strand.
CGTGATGCTCCACCTCACCGGCATATCGAGCGATGCCATCCCCCACCTGCAAAAGGCCCAGGCCGCCCCGGAGCTTCTCACCGGGGCCTTACATGCATTGGGCCTGGTTTACCGTGAGATTGACGACTTCAAAAACGCCATGAAGACGTTATTGGATGCGACCCGCCGGGTTGACGCCCGCAATTATGAAGACGATCCTTCGATGCTGGATCACCTGGGATCGGCCTATGACCAGATCGAAGCCGCCCTGATGGATGCCCCCGGCGATGCGATGGATGCGATTTCCGGGCGGATGTCCGATATGCTGAGTGGTACAGAGTGGCAACAGCGCGTTGACACCACCCGCAAGCATGTCGAAGAGATCATGCGCGTGCAGGGGCCGCAAGGGGTGCGAGACTTCTACAGTACCGGCGGCAGTGATAAGCTGGCGACCACTGTTTCCCGCATTGATACTTACATCGGGCAGGGCTTGCTCACCCTGGCGATGGATGAATCGCACGAAGCCATCTCTGTTTCACCCTATTATCTGCCGATTCACGTCCGCATGGCAGAAATCATGATGCGGGAGGGCCGTCTGCGCCAGGCCATCAACAAATATAACACCATTGCGCGGGCTTATATGTCTCGCAATGAGCTTGACCGCGCCGCCTCCATCCTCTCCGAAGTGTTGGAAATGGCCCCACTGGATGTCAACGTTCGCACCAGCTTGATTAACTTGCTGGAAGGCGAAGGCCGGATGGAAGATGCCCTCGTTCAGTACGTTGATCTGGGCCGCACCTATAGCCAACTGGGCAATATCGACCAGGCCCGAGAGACCTTCCAATATGCCGAACGCCTGGCCCGCCGCAATGAGGCTTCCCCAGAGCGCATGGCAGAAATCAAGCATAATCTGGCGGATATTGAACAGATGCGGCTGGAAACCCGCCGGGCCATGAAGATCTATGAGGAAATTCTCGAAGTTTCCCCCACAGATGAACGAGCCTGCCGGATGTTGGTTGATCTCAATTACAATCAATCAAACAAAGCGGATGGTCTGCGTTATCTGGATCGGTTGCTCGGCCTTTACGCTCGCCGCAAGCAGGTCAGCAAGATCATCCAGGTGCTGGAAGACCTGGTGAAGTCGTATCCTAAAGAGACCGGCTTACGCTCACGCCTGGCCGCCATCTACCGCCAGACCGGACGCCGCGTTGATGCCATCCAACAACTTGATGCCCTGGGGGAGATCCAGCTAGAAGCCGGCTTGCACGATGACGCCCGGCAGACCATCAAGCAGATCATCCGCTTGAAGCCGGAAAATCTCAATGATTACAAACGGTTGCTCTCTCAGTTGATAAAGCAACCCTCTGCGCCAGACGACAATTAACAAGGCTATTACGTGGAACTGATCTGGGCAATCGAAAACCTGACCTTCACCGACTTTGTCGATATTTTCCTGGTGGCATTATTGTTCTATGGGTTGTCTTTTCTCTTTCGGGGGACCCAAGCCATCGCATTGATGCGCGGAACGTTGGTCTTGCTCATCGGCTTGATCTTGATCTCCAGTGTGTTTCAGTTCCAGGCATTAGGCTGGGTGTTGACGACAGTCTTAACGGTGTTGGTGGTCGCCATCCCGGTTATCTTCCAGCCGGAATTGCGCCGCGCTTTGGAACGCCTGGGCCGGGGCAGTCTGATGTTCAACCGTCAGGCTCCAGAAGACGTTCGCTTGCAGATCATCGGGGAGATCTGCCAGGCGGCAGAACGCCTCTCAGAGCGGCGGCACGGTGCTTTAATCGTCCTCCAGCGCAACAGCAACCTTGACGAGTACATTCGAACCGGCGTCCCGCTCAATAGTGATGTCAACGCGCAATTACTCTTGACCGTTTTCTGGCCTAAAACTGAGTTACACGATGGCGCGGCCATCATCGACCGGGATGGCCGGCTGGCGACTGCCGCTTCGGTCTTGCCCTTGACGGCCAACCGCAACCTCCCTAGCCGCAAGATGGGAACCCGCCACCGGGCATCGCTCGGCATCAGCGAGGTGAGTGACGCGCTGTGTGTCGTCGTTTCCGAAGAAACCGGCAAGATCGCCATCACCAATGGCGGGCGCATGGTCTCTCGGCTTGATGTCGAACGCCTGCGGACGATCCTGACCGCCTTCTATGGCCCCACCCGTGAGGTGGATAAGCCGTTGTGGATGCGCTGGCGAAACAAGATCGTCGCATTCTTCATCGGCACCCAGGAAAGACAACGACAGACGTGACCCAACGCTCAAATCGTAACGTCAACCAAATCTTCCTCAATAACCTGATGTGGTTCGGGGCGTCGCTGGCCCTGGCTTTTTTCGTCTGGATCATCGCTTCGACCCAGGCCGATCCCATCAGCGAACAACGCTTCCGGTCGCGCATTCCAGTCCAGGTAGCACTTGACGACAACATGACCGTGACCGACCAGCAGACGACCAACGTCTGGGTGCTGGTGCGTGCCCAAGAATCAGTGCAGGAAGAACTCACCGCCGAAGACATCATCGTTGAAGCCGATCTGGTCGGCTTCGAACCCGGCACCCACACCGTAGAGCTACAGACCGAATTAGCCCGGCGTGGTGTGGCGGATACCCAACCGCGACAGATCACACTGACAATTGAGGAAGTCATCTCGCAACAGGTGCCGGTGGAAGTCTTCATCCCCGATGGGTTAGATCTGCCGCCGAACTTTACCAGTACAGAACCAACTTTCAGCGAAAATCAGGTCGCCGTCAGCGGGGTTGCCAGCCTGGTGCAACAAGTTGTCGCCGCCAGGGCCACCCTGGATCTACGCGATCAGCGCGATACCCTGGTAACGGATGTCCGCCTCACACCCATCGATGCTGACGGCTTGCCCGTCACTGGTGTCACTGTTGACCCGCAACTGACCGAACTGACCGTTGATATTCGCCAGCGGGAAGACTTGATGCGTGTGTCGGTCTCACCCGATGTCGATCCCAGCACACTCCCGGCTGGCTACACGTTGTCTTCCTGGGGGTACGAGCCGCAAACGGTCTTCCTCATTGGCTCACAAGAACAACTGGCAGAGGTGCAAACCCCGCTGACGACCAACCAGATCGACTTCACCGGGCGGACTGAAGACTTTGAAGTCACTGTGCCTGTTCTCTTCCCGGATGGCGAAGAGTATCCCATCCTCGGTGAGCAATCGATCACCTTGTTCTTTGAGATCCGTGCGCAGACCATCACCGAACAATTCGAAAATGAAGCCGTCACGATCATCGGGCTGGATGATCCCGACTGGACGGTCGAATTAGCACCGGATAACGTCGTTGTGCTGGTCACCGGGCCACAACCTGTCGTAGAAGAATTAGACGAAGAAAATGAGGTACAGGTCTTCGTAGATCTGGCCGGGCTGGAACCAGGAACCCACGACTTGATGCCAACCGCCACCATCGCAGAGCCGTCGATTGACGACGCTGGCGTGTCCATCAACCCGGCGACGATCACCGTGACCATCATCGACCCCAACCAGCCCACACTTACCCCCGGTGGCTAGACCTGGCTCCCAACCTCTGGTATGATTTGCACAGACCACGAGTCGCACGACTCGCGGTTGATTATCAACCCTCATTAGTTGCGAGAATTGAACCCTATGGCACGCAAACCGATGGTCGCGCTCGTTGGGCGACCCAACGTCGGCAAAAGTACACTCTTTAATCGCCTCGTCGGGGAACGCATGGCCGTGACCGATGACATCCCCGGCACCACACGAGATCGCCTCCAGTCAGAATCGTTCTGGAACGGCGTTACATTTAATGTGGTTGATACCGGCGGCATTGAAGTCTACCAACCGCGTGGTAATCGTGACGAATCGCCCCTGGCGGAAGGAAGTATTGAGTTCGTCAGCGAGATCAAATCTCAGGCTCTCATCGCCATTCAAGATGCCGATGTCATTGTCATGTTGGTTGATATTCTGCATGGGGTGACCGCCGCCGATGAAGAGATCGCCGAGATCTTGCGCCGTAGTGATAAGCCCGTCGTCGTCGCCGCGAACAAGGCCGATACGATGGATAAAGACGATAACGCTTTCGAATTTTACGCGCTGGGCCTGGGGACCGTCGTGCCCATCAGTGCTATTCATGGCAATGGCACCGGCGATTTGCTGGATGAAGTCGTGCAGGCCATTCAATCCAGCGATGTCGATTTCGATGACGACGACGACGAACACCTGAAGATTGCCATTGTCGGGCGGCCCAACGCGGGCAAAAGCACGCTGGTCAATCACCTGCTGGGTGAAGAACGTACCATCGTCAGCCCGATTGCCGGCACCACCCGTGATGCCATCGACACGCAAATCCACTGGCATGGGGATCCTATCACGTTGATTGACACTGCCGGGATCCGCCGCCGGGGCAGGGTAGCCCCAGGTGTGGAAAAATACAGTGTCATTCGGTCGATGAATGCCATCGAACGGGCCGATGTGGCCCTGCTGGTGATCGACGCGCAGGAAGGCGTCACCGAACAAGACGAGCACATCGCCGGGTACGTACAGGATGCCTTTAAGAGCCTGGTCATTGTCGTCAATAAGTGGGATCTGGTCGAGAAGGATTCGCAGACCATCAACGAGTTTCGCGCCGTCATCCGCGAGCGGTTGCAATTCATAGATTATGCCCCGATTATTTTCATCAGTGCCACCAACGGCCAGCGCATCCACAAGGTTCTGGAAACTGCCTATGCTGTGTGGGAAAGCCGTTACATCCGCCTGCCAACGGCGGAAGTCAACCGCATCCTGCGCGAAGCCTTACAAAAGCATCCGCCACCTGTGCGGGGTACCCGGCGGTTAAAGATTTACCTCGGCACGCAGATTCGTACCGATCCGCCATTCTTCCTCTTTCATGTCAATGATACCCGGCTGGTTCATTTTACCTATCGCCGCTATCTCGAAAATCGCTTCCGCGAGGCCCATCCCTTCGAAGGGACGCCTATTCGCATGAGCTTCCGCCGGAGTAAAAACCGTGATCGAGACGAATTGTAACGCGCTACCGCCATCTCAGTTCGTCAACCGCTTGAGCATATGAACCGTGACAGGTTGTTTGCGCCCCGGCAACCGGATCGCCCCCAGAACCCGTTGAGTCACACGTTTCGGGCCGATCCCTTTCACCATTACGCCATCCATCAACACCTGCCCTAACGCGCCGCGTTCTGCCAGATGAAGCGCGACATCAATCGCGGAGCTAACCGCTTTCACCTGGCGCTGTGATGGCATATCGACTGTGCCGACAGTCGCCATACCCGCGCTGATACCCACCGACAGTGCATCCGCAAATTGTGCGGAGAGCTTAAGCGCGACAGTCGCCGCCCGCACCGGATGATCGTCCTGAGACGTGATATTGAACAACGTGATTAAGGTCTGGTTATACATCCCGTCCAGGTGACCATCGTACCGGCTGATGGTATCGGTTAACTGTTTCATCAGGTCATTGACTTTGGTCAGGTCAGTGTTATTGGGCAGACGTAACCGTATTGCGATCACACTGATCGGTCGCCGCACACTGAAAGGGGCAATTTCCTGCGTGATCGTCTTAAGGCGTTTACGGGCTTCGTAGTTACGGGCATTGGTGATCGCAATCGCCGCGTAATCACTCAGCGCACCCAATAAAATCTCTTGATGCGTCTGGTAGTCAGCTTGTCCCGGCGTCCGCTGGATGCCGATCACGCCTAAAACACGTCCACCAGCAATCATCGGCGTGTATAGCATAGCGGGTTGGTCGCTATCCGGTTCGGCACGTTGCCACACCGCAAGCGCGGTTTCGTCGGTGCATTCATAATCGGTCGTCTCTGCCTCTTGCCCTGGCTTTTGTTCTGCCCTGGCGTAAAGCATCTGGTTTTGGACGATGTACAAAACACCTTGATCTGACCGGGTGATTGCGACTGCGGCGGAAACCACCCGCGCTAGCAAAAGCTGAATATCGCTCAATGATGTGACATGTTTCCCGATGCGATACAACATATTGAGTTCTTCCAACCGGGCTTTGAGCGTTTGGTTGGCCTTCAGCACCCGGCTGGTCAGGGCTTCTGTCTCTTTACGGAGCCGTACCTCTGATAGATGCTTGTCAATCAAGATCTCCATATCTTCCGGGTAAAATGGCTTGGTGACGTAATCTCGCACCCCCAACCGGAAAACCTCAATCGCAATATCTTCTGACCCATGAAACGTCATCAAGATGACCGGCACATCTAGCCCGTGTTCGTTCATGGCTTCCAGCATGGCGCGACCATCCATCACCGGCATATTATAATCCAACAGAATCAAATCAATGGGTTGATTCAGTGCGATCTTCAACCCTTCTTCCCCATTGCCCGCTTCGATGCCCTGGTAATCGTTAGGTGCCAACACATACTTCATAACAAACTGACGGTTATCCGGTGTGTCATCTACGACGAGAATCGTCTCTCCCGGCATGGCGGTCTCCTAAATAACTAGAGTTATGCACTTTTGGCAGAAAACAAAATCCGAGTTTAAGATAGAATCGTGACAAACCATCGGAAGCTCGGATCATGTTGGAAACTATTGTAGAAAATAATCGCATA
>DAOTTZ010000192.1:0-36643 GCA_034437535.1 Anaerolineae bacterium
GCGCTTATATTTCGACCGCTCGTAAACAGGGCCAACGAGTGATCCACGCCTTGCATCATGCCCTGCTTGGACATCCCTTCCTCCCTGCCTGAGTAGTTACGGTTAAAGCGGAAATTCAAAACCAGTGCTGTATAATGCGGTAGAAACCGTTATCAGACCAAGCTTATGACTGAGCAAGCCAAATACTCGATTGTTACACCCATTTACAACGAAGAAGACAACATCCACCTGTTGTATGAACGCATCTGCACAGTGATGGACTCTACAGAGGAATCCTGGGAACTCATCATGGTCAACGATGGCAGTCGTGATGCATCGTTCGATCATATGGCTTCGCTGGCGGCAAAGGATGCGCGGGTGAAAGTCGTCAACTTTGCCCGCAACTTCGGCCACCAAATCGCCGTCACTGCCGGGATCGACTATGCGATGGGCCAGGCTGTCGTGTTGATCGACGCTGACCTGCAAGATCCGCCAGAAGTCATCCTCGACTTGATCGAAGAATGGAAAAAAGGCTTTGACGTCGTGTATGCTGTCCGGGCGGAACGCCAGGGAGAAAGCCGCTTCAAAGTCTGGACGGCCAAGTTGTTTTACCGCGCCATCTACCGCATTACCGATGTCAATATCCCGTTGGATACCGGTGACTTCCGCCTGATGGATCGAAAAGTAGTCGGCGTTTTACGTCAGATGCGCGAGCATAATCGCTTCATTCGCGGCATGACCAGTTGGGCCGGCTTTAAGCAAACCGGGGTAGATTACGTGCGCCATGCCCGCCATGCTGGCGAGACCAAATATCCGCTACGGAAGATGATCCGCTTTGCCTGGGATGCCGTCACCGGCTTTTCGTTTTTCCCATTACAGGTTATGATCTACGTGAGTGCCCTACTCGGCGTGCTGGCAATCTTGACCGTGCCCGTGATTGCTGTGTTACGCATCGCCGCCGGGCCAGAGTTTTTCGGAGGACAGGCGACGACCATTGTCTTGTTGTTGCTACTCAGTTCGTTCCAATTATTTTTTCTCTTCGTCCTGGGTCAATATGTGGCACGCATCTACGATGAAACCCGTGATCGTCCGTTGTATGTCGTCGCATCGACCGACAACCTGAACGAGCCAGAGTTGGACCGTGCCAGCCCGAAAAACCGTCCCTACGTGACGACTGATGAGACCGTAAGAAGGGGGAGCGATGACACCACAGAGCGATGACATGATGAAACAGGTGCAAACGTACCGCAGTAAAGTGACTACCTACGAGGAACTGCGCCAGCAAATCGATGACTTGTTATCCTTGCATGGTGGCGTGGAGAATATGAGTCCTGACGAGGTGGCACACTATCGAGAGCTAGCCCGCCAACGTGACGTCACTTTAAGTGAGATGCGCTGGTTAGAACAGCAACTTCTCGATGAAGACGATACCATTTAGCTATTAGTATTGTTATAATGAATACGGTTAAACTGTTACTATCTGAGTATAGCATGTGTTCCCGGATGATCGTATTCTTATTGGTGTCATCAACCGAAAGAAAGACCTGAAGACGCTTCATACCCAGAACTGGTACCGGATCCCAGTCGCCCGTATGAAGCACTTTATTGACGTCGAATACATCGCCTTTTTCCTCAGCACACGGGTCGCCCCTGGCAAGGTAGGCGGGGTATATTATCATGCCGCTGTTACCGGGCACGAACTTAAGCGGCGCATTGATCTACTGCCTGACGAGCCAGATCACAAAAATGCTCATCAACGCTACTATCAGGTCACACTCCAGCCGTTGACCTTGCGCCATCAACCGATCTTGAATCCGGATAAGCGCGTCATCAGCTTTATCTACACAACGGGTGACCGTTATCTGGCCGCCAACACCATCATTGATTTATATTCTGATGCGGATCAATTCGTAGAACGTGTCTACCATCGTCTACAGGCGGCCAACCTGAAGACTGAGCGCATCTGGTCGCTGGACGCAGATGCCGACTTCGCACCTGGCCTTCGGGTGATGTACACCCCTTCTACACAGAATCAAGATGCTGATTATCATGAGATCAAGTTAGACTTGCGTGCAGACCAGGATGAAGACGCGATTCTAGCCATGATCGAGGCAGAATTGGCCCTGGTAGATGGCCCGGTGATGATTAATTTGCCGTATGTGTAGGAACTGAGAGAGTGTGTCCCCGGCTGATGTTCGATGTTATGATTAATCAAGATTTACCAATCTTAATCACCAGGATAAACCTATGACATCAGACTCTCTCACAAAGACAATCGCTGTATTGGGTGGTACCGGCAAAGAAGGTTCCGGGTTGGCGATGCGTTGGGCACTTAACGGGTATCGCGTCATTATTGGATCGCGTGATGCTGAACGGGCCGCTAGCCGTGCCGCAGAGTTAAACGAGACGCTCGGCGGTGATTATCTTAAGGGAAAACTCAATGAGACGGCGGCGGAAGAGGCCGACATCATCGTGCTGAGTGTGCCGTACAGTGCCCATCGCCCAACGCTGGAAGCCGTGCGCGAACAAGCCAATGGCAAAATCCTGATCGATGTCACCGTTCCGCTGAAACCGCCCCAGGTGCGTACCGTCCATCTGCCAGAAGGCCACTCCGCCGGGCAAGAAGCCCAGGCCCTGCTCGGTGAAGGAGTGCGTGTCGTCAGCGCGTTTCAAAACGTCAGTGCCGTCAAGCTCAAAGACCCGGAAGCAGATGTCAATTGCGATGTGTTGATCTGCGGTGATGACCCCGAAGCGAAGGCCGATACCATCAAACTGGTAGAAGCGGCTGGGATGCGCGGCATCGACGCCGGGCCGCTGGCAAATGCCGCCGCCACCGAGTCACTCACACCGGTTCTGCTTTACATCAACAAGACGTATGGTGTAAAAGGAGCCGGCATCCGGATCACCAATCTTGATTGATCGCATCAGCATCGGGGCCTTACCCGGCATCCCGCTGATTCAACCGGGCGATGATCTGACGCAAATCATCCTGAACGCGCTTCTGCAAGCAGATGAGACCTTACAGCCGGGCGATGTCTTGGTCATCGCCTCCAAGATTGTTTCTAAAGCAGAAGGACGGATCATCGACTTAGCGACCGTCCAGCCTGGAGAAAAAGCCCTGGAGCTTGCCCAGGTCACCCGCAAAGATCCCCGCATTGTCGAACTTGTGTTGCAAGAAAGTGTGATGGTCTCTCGCACTGCTCCGGGCGTACTGGTCACACAGCATCGCCTGGGGTTCGTCAGTGCCAATGCAGGGATCGATCAATCAAATGTCAGCGACGATGACCAGCAGATTCTACTCTTGCCGGAAGACCCCGATGCCAGCGCGACCCATCTATACGACGCCTTATATGCGGCTACTGGTGTTCGGGCTGGCATCGTCATCACAGATACACATGGACGGCCCTTTCGTATGGGCAATATCGGGGTGGCAATCGGCGCGGCAGGATTGCCGATGCTGGTTGACCTGCGTGGCCAGGCCGATTTATTCGGGCGTAAGCTGAAGATCAGTTTACAGGGATATGGTGACCTCATCGCCTCTGCCGCGCATCTGGTCAGCGGGGAGGGTGACGAAGGCCGACCCATCACGTTGATACGCGGCTTGAACCCGACCACGACCGCTGGAAAAGCAACCGATCTCAACCGACCACCAGACCAAGACTTATACCGATGACCTTACACGATATAATTTTCAACCGTCGCTCAATCCGGCGATACCAACCGACGCCCATTCCACGCGATGTCATCCTGAACTTACTTTCTGCGGGCATCTGGGCACCCTCCGCGCATAATCGCCAACCCTGGCGCTTTACTGTCATAGAACGAGACGAGACTAAAGAACATCTGGCACGGGCGATGGGCACCCGCTTAAGACACGATTTAGAAGCCGATCACGTCCCGGAAGCAGTGATTGCCAAAGACGTCAACAGATCTTATGACCGAATCACGTCTGCACCTGCTATCATTATGTTAAGCCTCTCAATGGTGGATATGGACGATTATCCTGACCAGAAACGGGCGGAAAATGAACGAACGATGGCAATCCAAAGTGTGGCAATGGCCGCGCAAAATATTTTACTGGCGGCACACGAAGCCGGCCTGGGAGCTTGCTGGATGTGTGCGCCGTTATTTTGCCCGGATGTCGTTCAGTCCGCACTGGATCTGCCGCAGGATTGGGAACCGCAAGGGATGCTCACGATGGGGTACCCGGCACAAGAGCGAGAAAAAACACGCAAACCGCTGGAAGATACTGTCATCTGGCGTTAAGGGGGTTACACCATGACCTATGAGGGTCGGATCGTACTGCTCGTCGGCGGGGTCGGCGGGGCAAAACTTGCTTATGGGCTATATCATTTACACGATAAGCTCACGATTATCGTCAACACAGGCGATGACTTCTGGCATTATGGGCTACGCATCTGCCCGGATGTTGACACCATCACCTATACATTATCCGATCTAGTCAATCCAAAGACCGGTTGGGGCGTGCGCGATGACTCATTCCTGACGTTTGAGACTCTGCGGCGGTTCGGCGAAGAACCCTGGTTCCGGCTCGGCGATCAAGATCTGGCCCTGCACATGATCCGCACGACCATGTGGCGCGATGGACACAGCCTGACGACAATCACCCAGCACATCGCCAACCAGCTACAGATCAACTGTGACATTTTACCGATGAGTGATACCCCCATCGAAACTATGATCCACACCGCCGACCAGAACACCCTTTCTTTTCAAGAATACTTCGTCAAGTCGCGGTGGCAACCGGCCTTACAATCAATCGAATTGCGCGGCATCGTCGATGCCTCTTTGACGGACGCCGCCCGCGCCGCAATCGCGCAGGCCGATGCAGTGATACTCGGCCCGTCTAATCCCTGGTTATCGATCAACCCGATTTTGAGCGTCCCCGGTATGCGGGATGCCCTGCTCGCCCGCGATATTCCCCGTATTGCCGTCACCCCTATCGTCGGGGGAGATTCCGTCAAAGGGCCGACGGCTAAAATTATGCGTGAATTAGGGCTTGCAGTCTCACCGGAAACAGTGGTTGAATATTATGGTGACATACTGAACGGCTTCGTGCTGGATCAACGCGATCCGCAGGCTGACGTTCCACATTTGAAGACGCTCACACGCGATACATTGATGAATAACAACGAAAGACGTATCACGCTGGCACGTGATATTTTGGCATGGTTAGCAGATTGGAGCACGAGATGAGCACATGGGTTATCATACCGGTGAAGCCGCTACGACTGGCGAAAAGCCGCTTATCGGAGGTCATGTCACCGGAAGACCGGCAGAAGATGGCAGAGGCCATGCTCCGGCATGTGCTAAAAGTCGTCAGCACCGTGCGCCAGGTGACCGGCACCCTGGTCATCAGCCGAGACAACCACGCACTGGCAATTGCGCGTGAATACGGTGCCAAGACCATTCAAGAGAGCGGCGCACCCGAACTCAACACCGCGCTGATGCGAGCAACATCCATCATCGGCAGTTGGCGGGCCGACGCAGTGTTAATCTTGCCAGCAGATTTACCGCTCATCGCGGCGGATGACGTGCGTGAGATCATCACAATCGGTCAGGCATCGCATCCTAGCGTCGTCATCGCCACAGACCGAAACAAAGACGGCACCAACGCGCTTTACGTCCAACCCCCCGGTTTGATCCAATATTCTTATGGCGAAAACAGCTTCCAGAGCCATGCAGTGCTGGCCCGTGATGCCGGTGCAGAAGTCAACATCTATCAATCTGACCGCCTATTACAAGATATTGACTTACCCGAAGACATCGAAAATTATGTAAGAATGACCCAGCGTGGTCAATACGATAATATTTTTGACACATCGCAGGATGAGGTCAGCTAGTGGCAGATCCAGTCGGGCTATACCTGCAAGATGATTTGCCGATGAATGCCGCGATCAAACATGTGCAATATGCCGAAGCACGCGGTTATCACGCAATCTGGCAGGCCGAAACACGACTGGTCCGCGACTCTCTGGCTCCACTAGCCGCCTTTGCCGCCGTCACCAGCCGGATTCGGTTAGGCACTGGCGTGGCGAACATCTGGTCTCGCAACCCGGCTACACTGGCGGCGACTTACCTGACCCTGGATGACATCGCACCTGATCGAATTATGGCGGGATTGGGCATCTGGCATGAGCCATTGGCCGCAAAGGTCGGCATCCGCCGCAACAAGCCCCTACTGGCAATGCGTGAAGTCGCAACCAGTCTACGCCGTCTGCTCCACAGGGAACGGGTCACCTTACAGGGAGAATTCGTCCAACTGACTGACGTCAGCCTGGACATCACACATGGCCGAAGTGGGCCGCGCCAGGTACCCATTTACATCGCGGCCACCGGCCCGAAGCTGATGGCACTCAGCGGAGAGATCGCCGATGGCGTCTTGCTCAATTACCTGACTGCGCCCAGTTATACCGCAGGGGCCATCACACAGCTAGAAATTGGTGCGAAGCAGGCCAACCGCACCCTCGACATGATCGACCGGCCCCAACTCATTGTCTGCTCTGTTAGCAACGACCGCGCCAAAGCTATAGACCGCGCCCGGCGGTTGGTCACCCAGTACATACGCGGTCAGCCAGCTATCATGCGGGCCAACGGCATCCGGCATGATCTCATTGATGAAGTCGAACAAGTGCTCCCCTGGCCGGCCTCGCGTGAACAGATCGCCCAGGCCGCCCGGCTAGTACCCGATGACGTCGTGCAGACTGTCACCGCTAGCGGCACCCCGGAAGACTGCAAGGCCAAGATCCGTCAGTATATGGCCGCCGGGGCAACATACCCGGTACTTTATCCACTGCAAGATGATTACACAGCATTTATCGACACCTTCGCCCATGGTTACGACTAGACCCTATGGATTGTGGGCCATTTGCCTGCTGGTGCCCCTGCTCACGTTGATCGTTTACAGTCAGGCCAGCCGAAATCAGGCTGGCGGTGATCTTGCCCTGCCACTCGATGATACGTATATTCACTTTCAATATGCGCGGCAACTCGCAGAGGGTGACCCTTACGTTTACAACCCCGGCGAACCGGCCACATCCGGCGCGACCAGCTTTCTTTATCCTTTCGTGTTAGGTGCCGGCTACATAGTAGGATTCACCGGCCTCTCGCTGGGATGGTGGGCCGTGATGATAGGTGCTGTTCTACTCGGCTTATCAATGCGCTGGGTCGCGCAGATCGTGCAAGCTCTCGGCGGCCCACGCATCCTGGGCACCCTGACGGCCCTGGCCTTTGGCCTCAACGGTGCGCTGGCATGGCACGCCATGAGCGGCATGGAAACATTGCTCATCACTAACTTGACGCTGGCAACACTCCACAACTTCATCGTCCAGAAGCCGTATGCCTTCATGATTACAGCGGGTTTACTGGCACTCACCCGGCCAGAAGGAAGCATCATGGCGGTCATCGCGTCCCTGCTCTACATCGCACGCCGGCCTACCCCTCGATGGCCGGTTATCGTCCCCTTGTTTGCCATCGCGATTCAGCCAGCGGTCAACTTTATCATCACCGGCAACCTGAGCGCGTCCGGCAATCAAGCCAAGTCGATCCTGGGCATGGTGCCGTTCGCGTGGGATGTGGTGATCGAACGGATTACAGAGAACGCTGCACGCATAGCGGCAGAGCTTGCCAACGCCCCGCCCTATGCCCCGCTAATAATTCCACCGCTGGCCCTGCTCGGCGGGATCAGTCTGTCACACCGGCACAAGTGGACTCTGGCTCTGCTGATTTTCTGGTTCATAACTGTTGCAGGTGCCATCGCCACACTCGATACGGCCTTCTGGCATTTCAAACGGTATCAAATGCCATTGATTGCGTTGCTATTTCCATTGGCTGGTTGCGGCGTGTGGTGGTTGTGGCGACAAATCCGCCAGAGCGAAGGGATTCAATACCGGCGGTGGCCGCGCTATGCGCTCCTGGCAGGTCTGCTTTTGCTGGCTATAGAAACCGTGAGCCATGCAACCCACTTTCGCCGGTTATACAGCGTAAATGTCGCCAATGTCGCCGCGCAACCGCTACCGATGGCCCGCTGGCTGAATCTCAACACTCCGCCTGATGCCGTCATAGCCGTTCATGATGTCGGCATGATCCGATACATCGGGGAGCGTCAAACCCTCGATATGGTCGGCCTGACCACGCCAGACGCCGCTGATTATTGGCGACATGGCCCAGGGGCTGTCGGTGAATTTCTGCTCCGTACACCGCCGGATTACGTGGCGGCTTACACCACAGCGCGTGGTCTAAATTATCTGGTAGAGACACCGCTTTATGGGGATCTACTGGTGGGCTTCACGGCGGACTATGCCCCGGCAGATAATGTTGCAGTCGGCGCACCCTTTCAAGGGGTGTATGCGGTCGATCATGAGATGTTGCAGGCCAACCTACAAGATCAACCAGTGCAACCGAGTATACACCTCAACCTGGATGAATGGATCGCTTCGGTCAATGTGGCCGATCTTGCCAGTGAAGCGACGGTCAATTACACCTGGACGACCGACACGATTCAAGACGGATTCGCGACCGAATTTTACACCTTCAGCCCAATTGCTTGTCAGGCTGAGGCGTGTACAATTACCGACGGTGGGCGACGCATACACGGCACAGAGCAAATAACGTTCACCTTGCCGGCAGATGCCCAGGCTCGTGACCTGATACTGGTCTCACGGGTGCATCCAGCCCACGCAACCAACCTCTTGATCTCCGCCAATGGAATGCCTCTGGACTCGCGGGTGATCTTCGAGCAACCGGGCCAATGGCTGGAAATCGCTACGGCGATCCCGGCTACTTTTGACGAGCAACTCACGCTCACACTTCAACCCGAAGACGGCGTTTACATGCCCTATTATCATTGGTTATACACAGCCCAACCGCCAGCAAGACAAGACATAGAGCCAATCGCCACATTCCAGGATGGGGCCATCCAACTGTTGGTGGCAGAGACCGATGTGATCGACAGTCAATTACGGCTTCAGCTCCAGTGGCAAACAGACGGAACCGCCAGCGGAGATTACCGCTTCTTCGCACATGTGTATGACGCGCTCGACCAACCGCCCGTTGCTCAGTATGACGCTTATCCGGTCAACGGTACCTTACCCCCTGGAAACTGGTTACCAGGCGTGATTTCAGATGAGTTTATGGTAGACTTAAGAGGACAGCCGGTCGGTGTTTACACCCTGGCAATTGGATTCTACGCCCCAGGCACTTTTGATCGCCTGGCACCCGAAACCAACACACGAGCGACCGATACCAACCGGCTCATCGTTGATGAAATTGAGATCGAATAGGATGTATGACGATCTACCCGCAGTAATTGATGCGCTTCATCAGGCCCAGGCCAACGGGGACCCGGTGGCCCTGGCAACCGTCATCAGCACACACGGCTCGATGCCCCGCCATGCCGGGAGTAAGTTGCTCGTGCGGCAAGATGGCTCGATTGTCGGCACGGTGGGCGGCGGCGCGATGGAGTCGCAGGTCATCCAGGCCGCCCTGGCCGCCATCCAGCAAGGTCAAACACGGCTTGAAACGTATCATCTAAACAACCTGGAAGACGGCGACCCTGGCATTTGCGGCGGTAGCGCACAGATTTTCATCGAACCCATCGGCACAGTCTCGACTTTGCTCGTCATTGGGGCTGGTCATGTCGGCGCGGAGGTCGCCGCACTGGGTAAGTGGCTGGGTTTCCGTGTGATCATCAGCGATGACCGGGAGGCACTCTGCAACGAGACACATATCCCCGGCCTGGATGATTACATCGTCTGCCCACCCGCAGAGCTAGCTCAGCAGATCGCCATCACCCCACGCACCTATGTGACAGCGGTTACACGCGGCCTGCCGATTGATCTTGATCTCATTCCGGCTCTACTCAAGACAGACGCTCGCTATATCGGGCTGATCGGCAGTCAGCGTCGCTGGGCAATTACCAAACGACAATTGAGCGAAAATTACGGGCTGACCCCTGATGATCTGCGTCGGATTCGGTCTCCCATCGGCCTGGAACTCGAAGCAGAAACCCCGAAAGAAATCGCGTTAAGTATCCTGGCAGAAATTGTAATGCTCCAGCGTGGCGGTGATGGCACGCCGATGCAGATGGTCGAAAGTGAAGTGATCGAATAAGGCGTTTATTTTGGTCAAAATATTATGTGTGAGCGATACGGTCATGCCGCAGATGGAGAGCGCGGCCAACCTTCGCCGGCGTTATAACGACATCGACTTTATCATCAGTTGTGGCGATCTCCCGCCGGTCTATCTCGAATTTATGGTCTCAATCTTAAACGTGCCATTGTACTATGTGCGCGGCAACCATGACGAAGTGTATACAACCAGCCCACCCGGCGGGGACGACTTACATGGGCGCGTGCTGACTTACAAAGACATTACAATGACCGGGCTGGAAGGCTCCATGCAGTATAATAATGGTGAGATTCAATATACCGAAGGCGAAATGGCACGAACGATCATCGGTATGGGGCCACAAATTCTATACCATAAGGCGCGAGGTCGCCCGATTGATATTCTAGTCACCCATTCCCCACCACGCGGGATTCATGACGCCGACGACCTGCCCCATACCGGGTTCAAGTCGATGTTTCGCTTCTTAAATTGGTATAAACCACGCTATATGTTACACGGGCACGTTCACACATATGACCGCCGCAAGGAAACCCGTACCCAATATAATGAGACTTGTATCCTCAACATCAACCCGGTAACCGTGTTAGAGATCGAACCGGAAGTGCAAGAACCAGAAGAAGACAACGTATGAAAAAATCATTCGAAGAAGTCATGATGATGATGAGTAGTCCAGACGCGACCCAGCGTGCCCTGGGTGTCAAATACATTGGCAAGCACCGCTACCGCCAGGCCATTGATGTCTGCATCGCCAGCTTGAGTGATGAAAACGATGAAGTCCGCGCTTTTTCTGCCTGGGCCTTAGATCGCATCGGCGACCCGGAGACGATCCCGGCTTTAATCGACGCGCTGGAAGATGATACCTTCGGCGTGCGGTCAAATGCGGGCTGGGCATTGGTGCATATGGCGCGGCGGCTCGTGGCGCAACTGGTTATCCCGGATGTCGTCGATGTGTTACGCTACAGCGATAACGCCGATGCCCGGCAAATGGCCTACTTAGTTCTGCACCACATCGGCGGGGAAGATGCCCGCAACGCCATGAAATTGTACTGGAAATGAGACTTCTATGTGGAAGCAATATCACACCGTTAGCTCAATTCAAGAGACGCTCGACCTGCTAAAGACACACGGCCCCCGTGCCCGGATCATCGCGGGTGGCACCGACATCTTGATCGAACTGGAACGCAAGCAACGCCCGGATGTTGACATCTTAATTGACATATCACGCATTCCAGAACTCGACACAATCACCTTACAAGCAGACCGTTTTCACATCGGCCCGCTAGTCACGCACAATCATATCGTAGATCATCCGCTTATTCTGGCGCAGGCACGCCCGCTGGCGATGGCCTGCTGGGAAGTCGGCGCACCGCAAATCCGCAACCGGGCGACCATCGTCGGCAACATCGTCACCGGGTCACCGGCCAATGACACCATCACCCCTCTGCTAGCCCTGGATGCAAGCGTGCATCTGGCATCTACGACGGCAAAACGGATTATCCCACTACGAGACTTTTACACCGGCCTAAGACAACCTGTGATTCGACCTGATGAGATGGTCACCGAAGTCAGTTTTTCCGCGTTATCAGCACAATCCAGGGGGACATTTATCAAGTTAGGCTTACGGGCGGCACAGGCCATTTCGGTGATTAACGTCGCCGTCGTCTTGCATTTCGCAGAAGATGACCAGACAATCCAGGATGCAAAAATCACACTGGGTAGTGTCGCCCCGACTGTCATCCACGCGCCAGAAGCCGAAGCCAGCTTGATCGGCCAAACACTTACACCAGAGACCATTACTATAGCGGCACAGCAAGCCGCTGGAACACCATCCCCCATCGACGATGTGCGCTCTACCGCTGAATATCGTACCGAAATGCTCCGTGTGATGGTGGCCCGTGCCCTACGCGCCCTGGCCGTCGGCCAACCCGAACCCTCCTGGCATCAACCCGCCGCAATGCTGTGGGGCAAGGCGCAAGGACGCGCCATCACCAACGGAAGCTACACCCATGATGACACTCGTCCTATAGAGACGACGATCAATGGTCAACACAGAACAATCTTAACCGGCCAACATAAAACGCTGTTACGATTTTTGCGCGAAGACGCCAACTTGACTGGGACTAAAGAAGGTTGTGCGGAGGGTGAATGTGGGGCCTGTACCGTCTTCCTGGATGGTGCGGCAGTGATGGCCTGCATGGTGCCCGCACCACGCGCCCAAGATGCGGAAATCATCACAGTGGAAGGCTTACAGCATGGTGATCAATTACATCCGATTCAACAAGCTTTTATCGAAGAAGGTGCGGTACAATGTGGATACTGTACGCCCGGTTTGCTGATGTCTGGCGCGAAATTACTCGAAGAACATCCACAACCCACCCGTGACCAAATCATGCAAAGCATCAGCGGCAATCTCTGCCGTTGCACCGGATACTACAAAGTGATCGACGCCATTTCGAAATCATTGGAGGAATAATCATGTCTTTTGAAGACGAATATGTAGAGCAGTATCGTCAGAAAGGTAAAAACAACATCGCTAAATGGCTCCCGGCCCTCGGCTTGATGCTGGTGCTGGCCCTGGTTGCTATCGCCTTTGTCCTGGCAGAGCCAGTGCATGAATTCGTATACGAACAGTTCTTCTTCGAACGCGAACTCGAAAACGGCACAGCCCCTGCCGACAGCTTCAACCAGGATGAGATGCAATATGTCGTCGGTGGTGTCATCTTCATGGCGATGCTTTTGTTTGCCGGTTTCCTTTACGCATTGATGGCCCCCAGGACTAACAAGCCGGTTGTCACCGAACGCGACTTGAAGAAAGAAAGACAGGGCATCCACAAAGAGAAGAAACGTGCCAAAGTACGTCGTCAAAAGATCAACAAGCAGTATGCCAAAGAGCGCGAAGAACAAATGCGGAAAGAATATGAAGAGTCGCGCAAATCCGCTAAGAACAGGCGACAGTGATCTTAAAGCCGGGTTAACCTGGGTTTGATACGCTTTACAGCAGAAAAGGAGGTCTTAACGGCGGTCGGTTACCGCCGTTTTCAGCATTATGGATAGAACCGTTCCGAAAACTGGTAGTGAAGAAATCGAATTATACATGCGGACGTATTATTCTTTACTCCGCTCTACAGATATGATCCAGATCGCCACGCTGGAAGAAAGCCACATGGCGATGGAGTCTTCTCTGCATGTTAAAGCCCGTCACCCAGAGCCAGACATTGCCGCCCTGACTTATACCAGCTTGCGGTTGCCCCCAGCCATGCCCCAGGTCGATACCGTTATCATCGGGCAAATCGAGCAATCGTTTATCGACGCCGGTTATACAGACATCGAACAGTGGGAACGAGTGGCCGCCCCCGGCAGACGCCGCCGCGTACAATATGATGGCGAGCATACACTGGCTGTCTTTATCGCCAGCCGGTCAGACATTGATGATCTCGTTCCGATCATGACTGCTTATCAGATCGAATGGAACAAACTCCACAGTTTGTTACAGAGTGAGGTCGCCCGGCTTTTCTTGCGGCAAAATCAAGATCGCACCGAAGCCCTTACTGAAGCTGAAATTGACCTGTTGGCGACCGCGTTAAATGTCAAACCAGATGACATCACCCGCCTGGAGACAATCTGGAAACCGCACTTTATGCACACACTCCAAACCATCGCCAGCACCCAGAAGCGCATCGGCTTTAAGTCACTGGCATCGGCCAAAGCATCATATCGTAAGGCGACCAGTTACTGGTGGGACGAAGTGCAGGCGCGGGCACTTGATGTCGGCATCAACCCGGCGGAAAGCCCGGTCTATTTCGTCTCTAGCAATACACACGCCATCCCCAACCTACTGACCGGGTTCGCCTGGCGCATGGAAGACCAACTCATCACCTTCATACGCGAACAAGGTCATGAAGACCTGTTGATGGAGTATGAAGCAATTATTCATCGTAAAAGCGGCAAGACCGACCGCAACAACTTTCTTTACTACGTCTTGAAAAAATATCTGGCGGAGAATCCTACCGCTGGTCGTCAACAATATGCCGACGAACAAGCCGTTGGCATCTACCGTGTGCCGAACAAACACGGTTTCCAGATTGCCGCGCAAATCATCGACATGAGCCAACTATCGTTAGATTGGATGGATCAACGGTTGTGCCACAACGACCACATCCTACGGCTTAAGTTACGCGAGAGCAACGCGCTCATCATCAACATTGATTATCCATTGGGGTTAGCGGCCTACGAGATTTTGAACCGTGTTGCAGAGCGTGTCGGCCAGATCCTGGGGATTTACATCATGGGGAAAGCCGCCACACTCAATGGCCGTGTGGGCGATGTGATGATCCCCAATGTCATCCACGACGAACATTCACAGAACACCTATCTGTTTAATAACGTCTTTACCGCGCAAGACATCGCACCCTATTTAACCTATGGCATGGTTCTGGATAATCAGAAGGCGATCAGCGCGCCGGGAACATTCCTGCAAAATTCGCGCTATATGAGCGTCTTCTACAAAGAGGGTTATACCGACATCGAGATGGAAGGCGGCCCTTATCTTTCTGCTGTCTATGAAGCATATCGACCGAACCGCCACCCTCAAAACGAAATTGTCAATCTACATGGCGTACCGTTCGACCTGGGCTTCCTGCATTATGCGTCAGATACACCAATGGGCCGAGGGGATAACCTGGGATCACGTAATCTAAGTTATGCCGGGGTAGACCCAACTTATGCGACAACCGTCGCGATCATCCAACGCATCTTACAAAAAGAAGTGGGGCGAGTCGGTGTGCATGAACTGGAACAAACCCCGACGACATCATAGCAGGGATAACTATGCCTAAAGACAAACTTGTTCAGGTCGGCCAGAGCGTTCAACGTGTCGATGCTATCGGCAAAGTCACCGGCGAAACACCCTACCCCGGCGACATCGACATGGATGACCAACTTTACATGAAGATCCGTTATAGCGACCGCGCCCATGCGCGTGTGGCCCGCGTTGATACCCGCAAAGCAGAGGCCTTGCCGGGGGTGGTCGCGGTCTTCACGGCGGCGGATACGCCAGTGAATGAATATGGCTTGATTACCAAAGATCAGGCCGTGCTGTGTGGGCCAGGGAGCAGTAACCCCGCCGGTGAAATCGTGCGGACGTTCATGGATCAGATCGCGGTTGTCGTCGCAGAAAGTGAGGCCATCGCCGCTGAAGCAGTCGGTTTAATCACGGTCGAATACGATGATCTGCCCGGTGTCTTCGATATGGAGACGGCCATGCAAGATGGACAACCTCGACTACACGAAAACTGCCCGAATAACATCTTATGTCACTATCGCATCCGTAAAGGTGATATGGACGCCGGGTGGCAACAGGCCGAGGTCGTTGTCGAAGGGACGTATAGCACCGGCTACCAGGAACATGCTTATCTCCAGCCGGAAGCCGGCCTGGGAATGATCGACGAAGAAGGCCGGGTAACCGTCATCGTCGCCGGCCAGTGGACGCATGAAGACCTCTGGCAGATCACCCACGCGCTTGATCTCCCAGAAGAACAGGTGCGCGTGATCTACCCGGCGATTGGGGGTGCATTCGGTGGACGCGAAGACATGTCAGTCCAGATCGTGTTGGCATTGGCCGCCCACCGTCTCCGCCGCCCGGTCAAGATCATCTGGAGCCGCGAAGAAAGCATCATGAATCATCACAAGCGGCATCCAATCCGCATGTGGGCACGTTGGGGGGCCACCAGAGACGGAAAAATCGTCGCCGTCGAGTCGCGGGTCATTGGGGATGCCGGTGCCTACAATTACACAACCACCAAAGTGATGGCAAATGCCAACCTGATGGTCACCGGACCATATGAAATCCCCAACATCCACATCGATACTTATGGCGTGTATACCAATAACATCCCGTGTGGGGCTTTCCGGGGGTTTGGTGCACCCCAGGCCGCGCTGTGTGCCGAGGGACAGATCAACAAATTGGCAGATGCCCTGGGTATGGATCCGGTCGCCCTGCGGATGAAGAACACCATCCGCGAAGACAGCATTTTATCTGTTGGCACCCCCCTGCCCCCCGGCGTGACCATGCCGCAGGTCATCGAACAATGCGCGGTACAAAGTTACTGGGATGCATCGTTCCAACGCCCTGCCTTAGAGCAACCGGCTGACCCGACCAAACGCCGGGGAATCGGCTTCGCCTGTGGCTTTAAGAATGTCGGTTACTCTTTCGGCTTCCCGGAACATAGTTGGGCGCAGATCGAGCTATATGGGGGTGTAGAGATCGAGCATGTGATCGTGCGGCAATCCGGTGCGGATGTCGGCCAGGGTGCCCATACCGTCATCATGCAGATGGCGGCTGATGCTACGGGTGTGCCTCTGCACAAAGTCCAACTGGTCGGATCTGACACGGCAGAAACCCAGTCATCCGGCAGTGCATCTGCCTCTCGTCTAACTTTCATGGCTGGCAATGCGATTCGCGGTGCGGCGGAAATCGCACATCAGAAGTGGCAGGAAGAAGAACGGCCGGCCATCGCAGAATTCATGTATAGGCCGCCGAAGACCACGATGTACGACCCCAAAACCGGCAAAAGTGAGCCGAACTTCGCTTATGGCTATGCCGCGCAGGCTGTCATCGCCGAAGTAGACATTGAGACCGGCCATATCCAATTAATCGAAGTCGTCTCTGCTAATGATGTGGGCAAGGCGATCAACCCGCAACAGGTCATCGGCCAGATCGAAGGGGCGGTCGTACAGGCGTATGGATATGCCGTGATGGAAAATCTTATTTCAGAAGCCGGACGCATCAAGAATCCATACTTATCAACCTATTTGATCCCGACTGCCCTGGATGTGCCGATCAACGTTAAGGCGGTCGTGCTAGAATATGCCGATCCAATCGGCCCCTGGGGAGCGCGGGGGGTGGCAGAAATGCCGTTCTTGCCGTTGGCCCCGGCCATCGCCGCCGCCATCTACGATGCAACCGGCGTCTGGTTGGATCATGTCCCGTTTACGCCAGATCGTGTCGTCAAAGCCTTCCGTGAGCAAAGCGTAGGCATCCTGTGAGATTACACGAAGCCTTCGGCATACAACGCGGTGATGTCGTCGCGTTCATCGGCGCGGGTGGCAAGACGTCTACCCTTGTCAATCTCGGCCATGAATTAGCCGAGATGGGTTGGCGCGTCCTGGCGACGACGACCACCAACATCAGCGCAGATCAACTGGCGATCTTGCCGAGTGCCCTCCCCCCGGATGCAAATAGCCAAGACATCTCCAACGCGCTAACAAATGATCGCTTCGTCTTTCTGTATGATCGCATCAAAGGCGGTGCCGTCTATGGGCCAGAACCCAGTTACATCCCGCGCCTGATGGATGCTGTCGATAGTGACGTTATGCTCATTGAGGCTGATGCGGCAGGTGGTTTATTGCTCAAAGCACCCTTTGATGACGAGCCGATCATCCCGCCGGAGACATCACTCGTGATCCCGGTTGTCTCACTCTCCGCACTCGATAAACCGCTGGATGATGAACATGTTTACAATGTGCAAGCCATTATCGACCGGTACGGCTTCCCGAAAGGCACCCGCATTCGCTCTCCCTGGATTGCGCAAGTTCTGCGTGATGAGACGTTGGGCTTACGCGGTGTGCCAGAAAAAGCACGCACCATCGCATTTTTGAATCAATCCACAATGACAGATTTTTCTCGATCACGCGCCCGGATTATCGCCCGGCTCGCGCTCAGAACTGGTAGACTGGAAAGCGTCGTGATCGGTTCGGCGCGGGCATCGCAACCAGTCTACGAAATCCAACGGCCTATTGGTGCGGTCGTGCTGGCGGCAGGCTTATCCTCCCGCATGGGCCAACCCAAAGTGTTACTTCCCTGGGAAAACGATCATACGATCATCGAACACATCGTCATGCAGTTAATCGCCGCCCGCATCGATCATATCGTGGTTGTTACCGGGCACATGGCAAAAGCCGTCAAGAGCGTGGTCAAGCCGCTGGGTGCCCAGGCCGTTTATAATCGCTCTTATAAATCTGGCGAAATGTTGTCCTCCGTTAAAGCCGGGTTACGTGCCATGCCAGGTCACATCGCGGCGACCCTGCTCGTCCTGGGAGACCAACCCCGCATCCAGCCGAAAGTCGTCTATCAGGTGTTGACGCGCTATGCAGAGACAGACGCTGGTCTCATCGCACCCAGCTACAAAATGCGGCGTGGTCACCCCATCTTGATCGGGCGGAAATACTGGACGGAGATGCTCAACCTGCCCCGCAGTGGTTCCCCGCGTGAGGTCATCGAAAATCATGCGGATGCGATCAATTATGTCACAGTAGATACCGATAGCGTTTTGCGCGATGTCGATACACCGCAGGATTATGCTGAGGAACGCTGGCGGGCCGGTCTGACCGGCTCCGATGGTTGAATCAAAAAAGCCTGGTCAATTGTTGACCAGACTTTACTTGCCGAAGGTGGGAGTCGAACCCACACTCCCTAATGGGAACTACGCCCTGAACGTAGCGCGTCTGCCGATTCCGCCACTTCGGCTTTAGAACAAGACGAATTGTAGCAGAGAAACCCGCCCTGTCAAGACGAATTAATCTTCGAAGTCTTCTTCGTTTTCGGCTTCGTCTTCGCCCACAGTCGGCACTTCCGCGCTGACTTCTTCTTCCTCAACCGCATCTTCGCCAGTCGCCAGAACCTTCTCCAGCAGTTCGGCACGGGCGGCAGATGTCTGCGAGACACGCGCCAACATTTCTTCCGGATCGTTCAGCACGGTTGTCCCTTCATCGAACTTGAGATCACCCACGCTGATCGAATCGCCAACTGCTTTCAACTCACTGAGATCAACGACGACTTCATTGATGATCTTGGATGGCAACGTCTCAACCTCGATAGCATTGGTCCCGGTAATCAAGATCCCTTCGCGAGCCACCACCGCCGGGCTAGACCCAACGAGATTCACCGGGATTGACACCTTGATCTTGGTGTTTTCATCGACGGCGAAGAAATCAACATGTTCGATGGTACCCTTCATCACATCACGCTGAACATCACGCGCCAGCACCGGGTAAGCCTTGCCATCAACGTTGATGTCAATCAGGTTGGTACCGCCAGCGTTCATCAACGCAACTTCCAGCGGGCGATATTGAACTTGTAGCGGCATGGGGTCAATGTTCGGCCCATATACCGAGATCGGAACAATGCCTTGCTTACGAAGCCTTTTCACCTTTTTGCCAATGATGGTGCGCGTCTGCGCCTCAATTTTATACTCAGCCACTTTCAAGCTCCTTGCGTCATCCATTGCGTACAAGAAAGAAGGACGCCTACCGCGTAAGCGTCCTATCGTTAGCGGGTAACGGGACTCGAACCCGTGACATTTTGCTTGGGAAGCAAACGCTCTACCACTGAGCTACACCCGCAGAATATACAAATTATAGAATTGACCAGCACACTTGTCAAGACTGCCAATTCCTAAAACACTCATGTTATTATGCTAAACAAGAGCAAAGCACACGAACAAAGGTACAAAACACATGGCAATATTAACCGGACGGGTGGCACTGGTGACCGGCGGAGGGCGTGGCATCGGACGCGCTATCGCGCTGGCCCTGGCAACATACGGCGCAAAAGTCAGTGTAACCGCCCGTAGTGTCGATGCGATCCACGCAGTATCAGCAGAATTAGGGGAGAACGGTATGGCCGTCGCCGGGGATGTGACCCAACCGGAAGACGTTCAGCGAATCATCCAGACGACGACCGAGACCTTCGGGCCGATTGACATCTTGGTGAACAATGCCGGCACGCTCGGCCCGATGGGACACTTAGAAGACACCGACCCCGCCGCATGGACACAGGCCGTCGCGGTGAATTTGTTCGGTGTTTATTACTTCATGCAAGCCCTACTCCCCGGCATGAAAGCACGAGGTTACGGGCGGATCATCAATATCGGCACCGGGGCCGCCAAAGGCAACGGCATGAAGAACATCAGCGCGTATTCCACCAGCAAAGCCGCGATGACGATGCTCACCCGCCATACCGCTGTTGATCTGGCCGATACCGGCGTCACCGTGAACAGTGTCGCGCCGGGTGTGGTTGATACTGCAATGACACAGACCATCCGCGCTAACCCTGATGCAGGTGCCAGTGGTGAACGGTTAAGACGGCTCTATGATGACGGCCAGATGTTCCAACCAGAGGATGTCGCTCATTGGATGGTGGCGGTGATCCTGAGTGATAAAAACGGCGAAATATTGGACGTCCGGCAGGATAGCGATGAACTAGATGCCATCCTGCACAACCAAACAGACTCCAATTAACCCGTCAATTGCCACATCCGCAAGATTTCGGCCACACTCCAGGCCTGGGCAATCGCACCGCGTGGGGTAAAGGGTGCATCCCCGTCAAAAATCTCCGCCACATTACCAATACAGTGTTGCGTAAGATGCTGTTCAAACGCCGTTAGAAATTCACGGGCACGGGCCTTGTCTCCATAAACCCGCAGATGGGCCGCCACAAACGGGCCGATCAACCAGCCCCACACCGTCCCCTGGTGGTAGCGACCGTCACGGGTGCGGCGGTCGCCCCCGTATACTCCGGCGTAATCCACCTCAAACGGTGCCAGACTGCGTAATCCATGCGGTGTATATAAGTGCCGGGCACAGATCGCCACGATCGCTCGCTGATGTGTGGCACTCAACGGTGAATGCGGCAAGGAGACTGCAAACAATTGGTTCGGGCGCAATTGTGGATCATCGGTGCCAGCCGGTGTATCCAGCACATCGTAGCAATACCCGGTTGTCTCGTTCCAGAAGCGACTGAAACTCTGTTGGACTGAGTCGGCTAACGTATCATATCGTTCAGCGGGTTGATCCAGCCGTCGGGAAAAATCTGCCATGACGCGCAAGGCGTTATACCAAAGCGCGTTGATCTCCACGGCTTTGCCACTGCGCGGCGTGACGACCCACTCCTCAACTTTGGCATCCATCCAGGTGAGTTGAACCTGCTCCTCCCCTGCCGTCAACAAATTATCGGCAGGATCAACGCGGATGTTATATCGGGTGCCCTTGAGATGCCAATCGATAATCGACACCAAAGCCGGATAAAGTTCGCTCAAGAGTTGTGTATCATCGGTTGATGCGACATATTGCCGGATGGCTTCAAAATACCAGAGGGTCGCATCGACGGTATTATATTCCGGCGTCTCACCATAATCTGGAAAGCGGTTCGGCAACATCCCTTGATCGACAAATTGGCCGAACGTCCGCAGGATAGCGGCGGCTTCGCGGTGACGCCCGGTGGTCAACGTCAGGCCGGGCAGACTAATCATTGTGTCCCGGCCCCAATCCCCAAACCAATGATAACCAGCGATAACCGAATGACCGGCTTCTCCAGCGGGGGTCTGTCGTTGGACAATGAACTGATCCGCCGCTAACACCAACTGCTGGATCCAACCCGGCACCTCGCCTAATTGATGTTGGGCGATAAGTGTTTGTTCACGCTCGGTCTTGATGGCATACGCTTTGGCCGGGTCACGCTCGACCGTTGGCGTTGTAGAAGCGAGTAACGTCAACGACTCCCCTTCCCGGAGCATACGACTGATCTCTGCCACATGCAGATGTGCGTCCAGGTCGTCTTCACCACGATAATGCTCAACCGCCAGATAAAAATCTTTACGCCAGGTATGCACCGGTTCGATCTCTGCGGATTGGTGTGCGAAAACATAAAACGGTTCGCCCTGAGCCTGGAACTTCAATCCGTCATCAACCGGTGTTGTCGTCAGGTCGAAATCCCCCACAGCCGTATTCGCATGAAAATCACGCGCTGTGACCAGCACCGATGTCTTCAGTACAAGCGGCGCGGATGCCCGGACGACACGATATTGTACATACGTCGCGTTGATGCCATAGGGCATCCAGATGCGCTTTTCGATGATGGCATCCGCGATGGCATATTGCCATACAGGCGTATTCCCATCTAATGAAAATTGATTGATATACCGATACCCATCCGGGGCCAGTGGCGTCGCTTCGTCGATCATCTGGTTGCTATACAGCGGGTAGCGAATCCCCTGGTACTTGGCCGTCGTGTCGAACTTACTGACCAACAGAGTACGCCCCAATGGCGGCTCTAGCGCGGCGACCAACATGCCATGATAATGGCGCGTCAACACGCCGCTGATCGTACCGGAGGCAAAACCGCCGATTCCGTTCGTCACCAGCCACTCACGGGTTGTGCTGGCCTGTGGATCATCACAGATACCGCGACCGATCATGTTTGTCTCTCCTTTGAGAACCATTCGTTAGACGTTATGGTCTTCATAGTAACACGGTAAGCTCGGCATGACCTGTGCTGTAACGAAATAAAAACCGCGCCGGGAGATGATCCCGGCGCGGCGATTGTGCTACTGAGTGGGGATGTGACCGAGGTCACATCTCCACTGTTTGGTAGTAGAGCTTGCTCTACTGTGTCGTGTCCACATCCAGCGGCAGTTTCGGCGGTAGCGCACCGTTACGGCTCGCATTTTCTTCCGGCGGCGTGTTCTGCGGGTCGCGGTCGTTGGCGTCCTCGAACGTCAGGCGGGTGCCTTCGTTGTCGGTCTCAATCGGGTCCGCGTCGATTGGCAGAGCTTCCGTCAGGTAGATGTTGTTGTCGTTGCGGGCAGAGACCGTGTCCTCGGTGGTGGCCGGTGTCTCTACGTTACTGGTGAAGACCAGTGTCGTCGATTCACAGTACCACGTCGGGCTGGTATCTTGCACGCCCTCGTAACGCTCACCCATATTTTCCGTGATCAAGCGGGTTTGATCCGTCTCAATCTCGTACACATAGATGTCGTTGATGCCTTCGGCCAGGTTGCTCTGGTATGCCACTAGCTCGCTGTTCGGGGAGATTGATGCATGGCGTGCATCACCACCCAGTTCAGAGATGCGGCGGTACTCGAACGTGCCGTCCTCTAGCTCGATGCGCAGGTAGATCGCGCTCTGGTCGTCTTCTGGATCGTCCACGTAGCTACGGAAGGCGATGATCTCACCGTCAGAGCTGTATTGCGGATCGTGGTTATCGTCCAGCGGTTGGTTGTCGATCCGTTCCACCATCGGGTTGTCGAACCCGTCGCTCAGGTCGATGGTGTGGAGTTGCCACAGCCGCTCGCCCTCTTCGCTGATGAAGCGGTCGCTCTGGAAGACGATGCTCTGGCCGTCCGGTGCCCAGAACGGATTGATGTCGTTGGCCGGGTTGTCCGTCAGGCGGTACTTCGCGCCCGTCTCCAGGTCGATCATGCGGATCTCGAAGTTGCCGTCCACAGTGGTTTCGTAGGCGAGCTTCATGCCGTCTGGCGACCACACCGGATCCAGGTCAATCGCGCTCTCGTTGAGCGTAATCTGACGCAGGGTTCCTTGCGGGTCATCAGCGCGGGCCACGAAGATCTCCCAGTCACCGTCGCGGGTGCTAGCAAATGCGATCCACAGGCCATCCGGCGCACGGCTCGGTGCCAGGTCAATGGCTTCCTCACCTTGCGACAGGTTCAGGTCACCTTCCAGGCCGTTGGGCAGTTCACCCAGGCGGAAGATTTCCCAGTCACCGGTTTGATCGGTGTGATACGCCAGCCAGTCCGGGCAAATCGCTTCACCCACGCCCAGCGGCGTCCAGTCTACCAGTTCACCTTCCGGTTGCTGGTCGCAGTTGGCCGGGTCCATATCGACGATTGGGTAACCCTCTTCGTCGAATGTCACAGCACCACATACTTCCTCACCTTCCGGCGGAACTTCTGGCGTCGGTTCCGGTGTCGGTTGATCTGTGCTGAAGCAGTTATCAACTGCATCTTCCAGGACCGTACCGTCAGCGAGTGTCACACGCAGGGTCGCGTTCTCGAAGGCCCCGGTGAACGTTTCGGTGAACGGCAGGGCCGTCACGTCACCGCTCAGGAGGACTTCCTCACCGCTCACCAGTTCATAGGTGGGCAGTTGCGCGTCCGGCAGTGGTTCTTCGCCGTTGTTGAAGATGTTGATGAAGAAGAACCCATCCTGGCCGTAGCAGATCGCATCCGCACCGTACTGTGGCTCGCTGTAGCAAGCTTCCAGCGTCTCGGTGGTGATCTCACCGCCATCGTCCAATGAGAAGGTCACTTCGTCATAGTCACCCGTGTACACACGCTCGAACGGGAAGCCGGTGATTTGACCGCTATCGATCTCCTCGCCGTCTGCCGTTACCGTGTAGCTGGGCAGGCCGTTCAACGACGGGCCGCCGGTGTTATCGACCGTGAAGCCGAAGGCACCGTTACTTTCGTAGCACAGACCTTCGATGACGAATTCTGGTGCCACGTAGCAGTCCGCGTTGGTCGTGGTGGCGAACCGCACTTCTTCAGGTGCTTCAATCGCACCGTAGAAGAGTTGGCCGGTTTCCACACCGAAGGTCAGAGCTTCGTACTCACCCGTGATGACATCGGTAAATGGTGCGCCCTGGCCGCTGGCGATGATCTCGCCACTTACGTCATCCCGCAGGAACCATTCCGGTTGCGGGGTGTCGTTCAGCGGGGCGGCCCCGGTGTTGCTGAAGCCGTATTGGAAGGTGCCGTTACTACCTTCGACACACACCAGTTCCGGCTGATAGTTCGGCAGTTGGTAGCATCCTTCGCCCGTTGCAGAGGCTCCCGGTACACCCGGGCTGTTGATCGAGACGGAGACCGCACTAAACGGCCCGCTGATCACCTCATCGAACGGCAACGTCACGTTTTCACGCACGTCGATGGCAATACCACCACCGTTGATGACTGATGTTTCAATCGTCACTGTCGGCAGTTCGCCTACTGGCTCGCCACCTTCATTGTCGATTGTCACGCGGTATTCGCCGTTACCTTCACAGATCACGTTCGGCACATAGACCGGCGGATTGTAGCAGGTATCCAGCGTCAACGCTTCGTCAGTCTGGCCTTCACCCGGCGCGCTCAACTCGATGGTGACCGAGTCATAGCGGCCTTCGACCAGGATCGGAGTATCCAGCACCACCGGTTCATCGACCGTGATGAGTTCGACCGCATCACCCTGAACGCCGGTCAGCGTGTAGGTTACTGCGTCATTCGTCACCGGGTCACCCGTGCGGCTGATGCTGAACTGGAATTGGCCGTTATCCACACATTCACCCACCGGGGTATAAACCGGCTCGGTGTAGCAGTCTTCGTTGGTCACCGTGACCGGCTCCACATCCGTACTGCTTACTTCCACCGTTACCGAACTATACGGGCCATCGAAGACCTGATTGAACGGCAATTGGGTAAAGGCTTGGTCATTGCTTTCGCCAGTTATGGCGTCAACCGTCGTCACGACGATCTGCGGCGTGCTCTGGACGAGGTCACCGCCGACGTTGTCCGCTGTCACACGGAAACTGCCGTTGCCTTCCTCACAGATCACGTTGGCTTCGTACACTGGCGGGGTGTAGCATTCGCTGTTATCTGCACTGGCGAATAGCTCATTGCCTTCGCCGGTGTAAACTTCCAGGGCTACCGTCTCATAGCGACCTTCCACCGAGGTAGAGAGGATGCCATCCGGTAGCGGTTGGATGCCCTGGCCTTCGCCATCCAGGAAGATCTGGTAGCTGGGCTGGGTCGTCACAATTGCGCCGCCTGTGTTATTGATGCTCAGGTTGAAGATGCCGTTGGCATCCGCACACACGACTGCTGGCACATAGTTGGGATCTTCGAAGCAATCCCCCGTCCGTGCCGCCTCGGCGCGTGCTTCACCTTCACCGATGAAGAGAACCAGGGCCTCGTACTCGCCGGTAAAGGTCAGGTTCGAGTCGTAGTCGGTCTCATCAGTGAATTCACCACTGGCAATCTCGTTACCAGATTGATCTTCGACCACATATGGGATGGCCGGTGTACCTTCGACAAACGACCCGTTCAGGTTGATGTCGAAGCCGAACACGCCGTTCTGGCCGTCGTTACTCAAGCAGGTACCTGCCGCCGTCACTTGTGGTGCGGTGTAGCAGTCCAGCTCGATTGGCGCATCTACTGTGATCTCACCTTCGTCGGTGGTCAGTGTCATCGTCACAAGGCTGTACGGCCCGGTGAATTGCACTGGTAGATCAGTGTAGTTGCCATTGAACAGTTCGATGGTCTCACCCGTATGCAGGTTGGTCGCACTCACGACGGCCTGCGGTACGCTCTCGGTGATCGGCTCGCCGCCACCGGTGGTCACATCGAAGACGAAGATACCGTTGCTTTCACACACACCGCTCGGTGTGTAGGTCGGCGGATCGTAACATTCGTCGCTGGTGTCCGTCACGACGATCTCATCGCCGTTAAACGTCAGGGTTGCGCTGACATCGGTGTATTCACCGAACGTCTGGCTGAAGTCTTCGGTGAACGGTTCATCGTACAACGTCTCGGTACCGTTATTAGCGGTAATCGTCAGTTGTGCGCTGTCTTCCAGGATGAAGGAGCCACCGTCGTTACTGGCATCCACACGGAAGAAGCCGTTGCCATCTTCGGCACAGATCACGTTCACGTTGAGATCTGGCGCGGTGTAGCAACTGCTGACCGTAAAGGCTGTCTCTTCGAAGGTGTCGCCACCATCGCTGGAGACCGTCACCGTGACACTGTCGTGCTTACCGTTGATCGTGATGCCGTTGATCAGATCGTCAAGCGAACCACTGCCCACTTCGTTGTCGTCCTGGTCGGTCGCCACGTAGCTGAAGCTACCCAGCGGGTCACCACTCAGGGACGCACCGAAGGTGAACTCAGCGTTATCAGCACACTCACCACTGATGTCAACCGTCGGCGGGGTGTAGCAGTTCTCGGCTCGCGCTGTCGCACGGTTCGCGATGATGCTACCTTCGCTCGGGTTGCTGATTTGGATTTCCACCCAGTCAGCGGTGCTGTTCTCTGCGGTGTAGGTGTATGGCAGTTGGTCGAACGTCAACGTACCCGCTTCCAGTTCGTTGTTATCACTATCGACCACGACGTAGTCGATGGTGCCGTCGCCGAAGATCGGGGTGCCTTCACCGACACTGTCCGCCGTCACCGAGAAGCTACCGTTGGTCTCGGAGACACACTCGGCACTAGTGGTGAACTGCGGTGCGGTGTAGCACTGGTCGCTCTCGGCACTGTCGCTGATCTCCGTCCCGTCGATCATGGCCGTCACGCTGACGGTGCCATACGGGCTGAAGCTCTGCTCGAAGCCTGACGTCGCATTCTCATCCATGAAGATCTGTTCGCCGTCGCCGAACACGACCAGACTGATCGTATCATTCGGAAGCAGGTTACTGGCATCCATAGAGACAACGTATTCGCCGTTGGCTCCTTCATCAGCACAGTACACATCCACGTTGATGTTAGATTCCGTGTAGCAATCCAACGTCTTCGGCGTGGCGGAAACTTCTTCGCCGTCCGCGCTCAGGGTCAACGTGTTGTAGCGTCCGGTGATCGTGATGCCGTTTTCCAGCTCACTGATCGGGCCGCTCTGGCTGAAGTCGCCATTTTCTTCGGTGATGGTGTAGGTGATCTCTTCGAGAGCCTCGCCACCACTCAGGTTCGCGCCAAAGTTGAACACACCATTGTCAGCGCAGATGCCGTTAAGCGTCAGTTCCGGTGCCTGGTAGCAGGCGTCCTTGGTTGCGCCACTCTGGGTAACAACCACATTGTCGCTATCGGTGATCTCGATGGTGACACTATTCACCTGGAGGTCACTGAAGGACTGCTGGTACGGCAGATCGCTGATGCTGATCGTACCGGATTCCAGCGGGTTATTGCTGTCGTCTTCGGCGTATACGATGTAGCTGATGCTGGTTTCACCGATTGGATCGTCTTGAGTCAGCCGCTCGATGCTGACAACGAAGGTACCGTTGGCATCACCACAGACTGCATTCGGTTGGATAGCCGGCGGCTCGTAGCATTCATCGGCTCTTTCGGTCACCGTCTCGAAGAACGGACTATCAATCGCAATCGTCAGTGAATCCAGGTTGCTTTCCAGCGTGACTGGCAGTTCGTCCACCGTACCCGTTTGGAGCACGTTGCTTTCGTTGCCGGTCTCGTAGATGCGGTAGGTCGGTGCCTCTGGTGCCGGGCTGATCTCGTTCACCTCAAAGGTGAAGGTGCCATTGCCCTCGTTGCAGTACGCATCCGGCACATATTCCGGTGCGGTCTCGTTGACCACGGTATGCGTGCAGAACTTGTCCAGGCCACCTGCACCACATTGAGCGAAACCATCACCCTGCGTGAAGGTGCCGGTACCCGTCTGGGTTGTCCAGCCTTCTGGCAGGTTTGTTTCGGTCACGGTGTAGCTGGCACCCGGTGCCACGAGCAGACCACGCGGATCCACCACGTTCGGCGGGTTGCTGTACTCACAGGCCAGTTCAGCACCGGTCCAGGTACAGGTTGCCGTGCTACCAAACGAGCCGCTAGCTGTGATCTGGAAGCCTTCCGGCACGCTCGGCGCGTCGGTCGGGTTCTCACCAATCACCCATTCCTTATCGAACAGGATATGGAAGCCACACGGATTGCTGTTGGCACTGGCTGTTGCAGTACGGCCCGCGAGACTCCAGACGAGGGTGTTTCCATCGAACGGAATCTGGACGGCACTATCCGGGAAGAACGCGGAGCGTCCGGCCTCGAAGGCCGTCGGTTGGCCGCGATCTTGCGGATCGGGGTTGAAGCGGTTGTTCGGCCCGACCGGGATCTCGACTACCTCACCAGAGGTGTTGTTGTAGCCAAAGTGCGCGATGTAGCCATCGCCAGTTTGTGCCACACATTCCAGAACCGGGCTGACGCTCGGCAGGTCACATTCGACTGACCGTGAAAGTTCGAAGTCAGCGACACTTAAGGTCACTGTGCCATAACCGCCGGTCACCACAAAGGCTTGACTGGTGGTTTCGCCACTTAAGAACAATTCGGTCGGATCGACAACGGGTTCGCCCAGATCGGCTGAAACAACCACCGAAGCGGGTTCTGTCATGTCGCCGCCGGCATTCGTCACAGTGAACGTCGCCTCATTATCTGCTGAGCATTCGCCCACGATACTGAGTTCTGGCGCACCACCGCAATCCACAACTTCAGCCCGTGCCCGACCGGTGCCCGGATGCCCCGGACGCTGATCTGCCACCAGACGGAAGCTATCGTAGTCTTCCAGGAAGCCCGCTGGCACCACGATGGTCTCGGTTTCACCCGATCCCAGGGCGCGAGTCGTGCCACTGGTCAGTTCGTCGCCGTTGTTGTTGCCCTGCGGGTTACCGTAGAGCGTCCACGTCGTGCCACCGGCCATTGCTTCACTGCCCTGGCCGTTGGTGATGAAGAACGTCGGCGTGGTGTCATCCACACATTCGCCCGCCACCGTAATGCTGGATTTATCCCAGCAGTCATCGCGCAGATCAACCGTCGCCGTCGCACCACTAATCGAGCCGATTGTGATGTCAGTCAGCGTGATCGTCACGTCATCACCGAAGTCAGCGACCTCAATCGGCGTGCCGAATTGGTCGAAGCTCTGTGAGCCGCTCTGCCCGTTGATCGTGTAGTTTACACTACCCGTCGCGTTGAAGTCATTGCTCGCGTTGATCGTGAAGATGGCAGTCGCATCCGACTGACGGCAGACACCGCTGACGTTGACCGTTGGGCCAACTTCACACGGGCCGGCTGTCGTCGTTACAACCTGGCTACCTTCATACAATACCGTGAAGGTGACTTCTTCCGATACATCGCGCACGAAGAAAGTCGCATTGCCGCCCTGTAACAGACGGAAGGGAGTCGTGCCTTCTAGCGTGGCACTGTCACCGCCGGAGAACGTCGCCGAGACCGTTGCATCGGAGACCATATCGCCACCGTTGTTCTGGACGAACAGACGCACATCGCTGGTGCCAGTCACACATTCTGCACTACCGAAGATGTCCGGCGGTTGCTCGCCCTGACCACCCGTGACGGTAATGCTACGTGGGATGCTACCCGAAAGCTGACCGCTCTGGATATTCATCGTCACGATATAGGTTCCGGTGGTGTCGTAGGTGTAGCAGACTGCCGCACCGCCTTCACCCGGGCCTTCTGTCCCTGCACCGCCAAAGTTCCAACCGGTGACGCTCACCCCTTCGTCCAGAACTGGCGTGAAGCAAACCTTCGTGCCGCCCTGGTAAGTCGGGAAGAAGCTCGACCGGTTTTCGAAGTCGGTATAGGTCTTGATGGTGTTGCTTGCGCTCAGGCTCAAGCCTTCGGAGTTGGTGACCGTCAAGCGCGGCAGGTAGCTTTGACCCGGTTCATCGTAGGTCGTGCAAACTGTCGCTTGATAGTTATCCACAGTGAAAGTCACGCCATCGCCATTGCCAAAGTCCCAGACCCATTCCACGATCTCAGGCCCTTGACTGGTCGATTGATCTGTCAAACAGACCTGTGCGCCAGCCGGAACGCCGTAATTATCCGCGATGAAGTCCGCAGAGAGCAGACCACCCAGCGGGAAGATCGTCACGACAACTGAGGCTTCAACCTGGCGGACTTCGCCCTGACCGCTAACACGCACGGTATATTCGGTGATTTCCTCAACTTCTGGGAAGGTGTAAGACACATTGGTCGTTCCTTCACGGTTGAAGACACCGATGCCGTCGATGCTCCATTCCAACGTGCTGATGTCAACGTTGGTCGGGGTCGCGGTGAAGTCGATGCTGGATCCGCCTTCAGCTTCTTGCGGGTTGGCTGTCACTGAGAGCGCATCTTCGGCCACCACACGGATTGTGCGGGTACGGTTACCAGTCATGTCGCTACTGGCACCACTGCCAAAGGTTCCTTCCAGGCGGATGCGATATTCGCCCACCTCATTGTAAGTGATACAACCCGGTTGGTATTGATCGCTGGTTTCTGGCACGTTTTCGCCGACGTCCTGACGATCAAAATCCCATGCCCAGGTGATTTCACCTAAGACCGCATCGAGGTCATCATGCGCGGTACGAGATGTGTTTGTCACACAAATCTGCTCGCCGATGCCGATTTCAGAGCGATCTACGTTGAAATCAACATTAAGCTGGCCGACGGTCACATTACCTGTGCCCCGGCAGACTTCTTCGCCGTCATTAATGACGACCACGACAACTTCAACATTTTCACTCGTACCCAGGCTGGCCCAGGCAGAAGCGTTAACGTTCACACGGTCACCATTCATCTGACCGTTGAACACTTCGATACCACCGATTGTCCAGATGACAGTCGCATCGGTCGTACCAGCGTCAAAGCCGTTATAGCGGAACTCATAGCCGTTGTTCGGGAACGCCGGGGACATACCGCCCAAGCCACTAATCTGCGATCCACAGACCAGCGCACCAGAGGACACGTTCACATTGCGCCCGTCCACACATTCTTCGTTACCGTCGATGATCACACGGTACTGAATCCGCAAGTTACGACCAGCGAATTCCTCTTCCGTGAATTCGATCTGGAAGGAGTCGCCGCTACCGGTGAGTAGAACCTCTTCGGTGTCACGGTCAATCACTTGCCACTCGACAGTATAGTCACGGCCATCAACGTTCCGCACGTCGGAGCCGTTCCCCGTGTCAACATCTACATCATAGGTCACGATGTCGCCAGGATCGACATTGCCACGCCCATCGGGGCTATCACAATCCAGGCCCTGGTAGCCAACGTTAATGACCTCAAAGTTGACCACACACACAGCCGCCGATTCGGCGTTGCTCGCGTTGATGGTACCACCCACGCTGAACTCACCACCGTCTGGCCAGGCTACAGTCACTGTGTCTGAATCCAGGCTACCGTTGACGATTTCAAAGTCACCCGTGATGTTCCAGTCAAAGGTGAGGTTTTCGTAGTAACGTTCCACATCACGCGGCACACTAATTGTGAAGGTCGTTTGTTCGTTCGGAGCAAGGATGTTGTTACCGTCGATTGTACATTCAAGCGGCGGTATATCGACCGAGATTGAACGCTCGACTTCACATGTTGCAGAATCATCCAGTTCGCCGAAGAACACAAGCGTATAACCGGCACCGGCTTCTTCTGCCGTCCAGGTCTTCTGGTAGGATGTGCCTTCGCCGCTATCAACCACGTTGCCGTTGGCATCACGCAGTTCCCAGCGGGCACTGGCCGTCTCACGACCAGACACATTACGGAGGTCAGCACGGTAAGTCACCGATTGTCCCGGAACCACAGTGCGATCCCCACGAATGACACACTCAAACTCAGGGAACGTCACGACGATTTGCACATCGTCCTTGACGCTACTGCCGAAGCCATTGCTCACTTCCAAGCGCACGGAGTAAGTGCCCGGTTCCTGGATGGTGAAGGAAGCATCATAATTCGTATCGACAAATTCAGCAACCACATTGCCATTGCTGTCGAATAACTGCCACGTCCAATTCAGAACGTTGCCGGTACTGGTATTGTTCAGGTTAACCGTACCGCCCGGTTGAATGTTGGTCGTGCTGGATGAGTAATTTGCAATTGGCGGTTCACCGCCGGTGGCCGCATTGATGAAGATGGCGTATTCGGCATCAGCCTCAACGTTGCCGTTCTCATCTAACGCGACTGTTTCCAGCTTGACGTTGTAACGGTTCGGATCCGGGTAGACGGTACACACAACTGCGTCGTTGTTGAGTGAGCTAGCATCCGGCGCGTTGATGAAGTCAAAGAACCAGTACGCTTCGTCATAGTTCTGGCTGGTATTGCGGAAGCAAACCTGGAAACCAGCGCCGTCTTCAAGCGTCGTCTTGGATTCCACCACGAAGCTCGCCGTAACGGTGCCACCCGTCAGGGACGTCGCAGATTTCTCGACCCGGCCACCGATTGTGTTGTCATCGTTGGAAACTTCCATGATGAAGATGTAGCGGCCTTCTTCGCTGAAGTTGAAGGTATGCGGGCCGGGGCCAGTCGTGGTTGTGATGGTGTTACCATCGCCATCCGTGACCGTCCAGTTCCACTGTGTAATCAAGGCGCGGTCTTCCGCCGGGGTGTTGTCTTCTACCGTGACGATGAACTCGCCCTGGGAGATTTCTTGCACACGGGTCAGCGTAAAGTCCGGGTTGATCTCTTCTTCAGCCGGGATCACTTCGATCTCACCAGTACCAGTCGCCGTCCGGGTGCCATCAATGCCAGCGGTATCGCCGGTCACGGTGACGCTAAGATCCCAGATGCCGACAGTCGGCAGGGTGAAGCTCGGGTTCTCGTCTTGAGAGGTAAAGCTCTCATTGCCATCACGCAGACTGATGACCCATTCATAGGTCAGCGTTTCACCGTCCAACGTTGAAACAGTGTTGTTGGTGATTTGCGTCGTCAGCGGTGCAGGGCCAGAACCCGGTGCAAAGCTGAAGTCTACCGTGATGAAGCCGAGGTCAATTTCGGTCTCTTCTATCGTGATCGAGAACGGTTGCTCGATTGTATCCAGGCCAAGTTCAGCCAGCGGAATACAACGCACAGTACCACTCACAGTCACTGCTTCTGCATAAGACCGGGTGAAAGTCTCCTGCGTGACGACATCGCCACTACCGAAGTCCCACTCGTATTGACCGATATTTTCCGCACTTGCGATGCTGAATTCCACCTCAATCGGAAGCGTCTCGTTGAGTTGGGTCAGGGCTGGCTGACAGCTAGCGGTCACTTCCACCGCCGGCTCTACCGTGATTTCCTGACTGGCATTATAGGTGCGGCCAAACTCATCGGTCAGCGTCAACGAAACCGTGTATGTACCCGGTGTCGTATATGTGTAGTTGACCGTCGCCTGGTCGCCAGCGGTCGTCTCACCCAGATCCCAGGCTCGTGTGTAACTTACCTCATTCGAGCTTTGGTCGGTCAGTACAACATTGAGACCATCAATGTCGATCTGGAATTGAACATTGCTTAAGGACGGGAAGCTAGCCTGCGTCACCGTCACAGTCTGAGAGGCGGTTACATTGTCAAAGCCATCACCAGAAAGCGTGGCCGTAACTGTGAACTCCTGGCTCTCCTGTGCGGGGAAACCGTAATCATGCGATACAGAGGCACCACTCACACCGGCACTGCCATCGCCAAAGTCCCAGCTTACCACTGCGCCGTCGGGCACTTCACTGGTCACATCAAACTGGAAGACACCAGCACCCTGGTCGTTCGCACTAATCGCAAGCGATGGAGCTTCGACATTGGTCTCTGGATCAACCTCGTTCGGGTCTACTAGTGGTGCTTCTTCGACCGGGATCGGGCAACCGTCGGCGTCAACACCATTCCCCAGATCACCTTCTTCTGGGCAAAGGTCATCGGCATCAAATACGCCATCGCCGTCGGTATCAACCGGTTCTTCTTCCACTGGTGCTTCTTCGACCGGGATCGGGCAACCGTCGGCATCAACACCATTCCCCAGATCACCTTCATCCGGGCAGAGGTCATCGGCATCAAATACGCCGTCGCCGTCAGTATCGAGGACCGGGCAACCGTCGTCCTGAACACCGAAGCCTTGATCCCCTTGATCAACACAAGCGTCGTCGTCATCGACGACGCCGTCATTGTCAGTGTCGAGGATCGGGCAACCGTCATCCTTCAACCCTAGACCTTGATCGCCTTGTTCCGGGCATACATCGACGTTATCGCCAACACCATCACCATCGGTATCGAGGATCGGGCAACCGTCATTTTGCAAGCCGAATCCAAGATCACCCTCATTGGGGCAATTATCGTTCGGGTCTATAATTCCGTCATTATCACTGTCTGGCGGTTGGATCGGACAACCGGTGCTGTCAAACCCAAAGCCGAGATCTGGTGCGCCATTACATGCGTCCACATCGTCCGGCACGCCGTCACCATCACTATCGGGTGGCGGCAATTGTTGCGGCGGATCCTCTACCGGCGGCGGTTGTGGATCTGGTGTTGACTCAGCCAGATCGACATCACGCCGGGCGGATGTCGCCGCGGTCGTTGGTGTCGGTTCTTCGGTGGGAACCTCAGTCGCAACTTCTGCGATGGCAGTAGGTTCGTCTGTCGTCAGTGGCTCTTCTTCTTCTGTCCCGCTGGACAGAATGATGAGCGCACCGACGATCAGCACTACACCGAGAATCACGATCCCAACAATCTGATTCCTGGATAGTTTGCTCATTCTATTCTCCATAGAATTGTGTTCAAAAGTATCTCAATCGGGCTGGCTTATCCGGGTGATTTGGGCCGTCTCACCCATCAGCGCGATTGCGTGACCCTGAGTAAAGTTTGCTCGCTGATTATAAAGATGATTTCATTTGAGCCAGATAGGTTGTCCTCCATATATCTTCCTATTCGAGGTAGGTTTCGATCATCAGTGTATCGCATATTATGGACAGGGACAAAGCAATATAAACAAGTTTTTACCATGTCGTTTATATTGCATATATGTAACCTAGTAGTCTAGCAAACGTTAATTGTCGGATAGAGACGATGTAATTTGATGCGTGCATCATCGGTAGTGAAACGCCAATTGACTGTTGATTCCTTTTGGTTACGCCGCTCATACCAAGCGGTAGTTTCGGAAATTAAAGTCGACTGATCAGGAATGCGTGCTTTGATACATTGCCGATGAAGAACGCTCAATTCGATTTCAGCCATGTTCAACCAACTTCCGTGTTTAGGTGTATAGTGAATTTCCAATTTCTCGATGATACGTCGTGCTTCAGCAGGGTCAAATGCTTCATAAAGTGATGCTAACTTGTGCGTGTTTAGATTATCCATCACCAGGACAATCGTTTCTGCATCCGGGAAGTGGATATCCACCAAATCCCGCATACAATAGGCAAAATCAACCATGGTTCGTTGATCCGTAATTTTGACATGTCGCCACGCTTCCAAAGGGGCGAAAAACATGAAAATGTTGCTCGTTCCATTCCGTTCGTATTCATAGTCATATTTGGCATTTGACCCCGGTTGTGCGGGCAAAGGCACGCGATTTTCTTTCGTTTGTTGTTTGCTTGCCTCGTCAAAACAAACCTGCGGACGTTTTGGATCATGGGGACGATGATAGACCTCAAGCACATCTTCCATAGCACAAACAAACTCCGCGCTTTCTTTGTCAGGAATACACCATTGTTCCTTTAACCAGGGCTTAAGTTCATTTTTTTTAGCGTGGTTCGAACCGTTTCACGGGAAACGGTCTCCACAATTTCCAACTCAATGAGCTTATCTGCCAACATTTGCATTGTCCAACTCTCATGACCATCCGGTGCTTCACTGCAAGCTAATTGCACTAATTGTGCTTCCGCAGCACCATCCAATATCTTTTCCCGTTTTTTCTGCGGACGGGTATGATTGAGTGCCGCCTCAATTCCCAGCATGACGCACTTTTCGCGCACCCGTTCAACAGTTCTTTGATGCACCCCTAATGCACGGGCAATATCCGCATCCTTCCAACCACCTTCAGCATGATTTTCATCCGCCAGTAGAAGGATCCGTGATCTCGTTATTCGTCGAACTACTCCTTTCCCTTTGTTTACAAGAGCGGTCAATTCTGCTCGTTCTTCATCTGTCAATGTGACCCTGTAGATTTTTGCTGGCATCTTTTCACTCCTCATCGTATCCTTACTGAAAGGATGCCACAGATCATTTCATCCGGCAAAACCAATTTGTTGATCTACTAG
>DAOTTZ010000193.1:0-1578 GCA_034437535.1 Anaerolineae bacterium
TCACGTCGGACACGGACGACCGCAGGCACGATCATCGACCTGCCGGAGCTGATGGAGATGCGCCGCGACACGCTCTGGATCAAGGATGCGCTGAATGAGATGCCTGCCTACCTGGAGCGCGTCATTCAGCATATGGCCGCCAACGTCCAGCCGGTCGCCGTCGGACAGTACCAACCGCGTGCATCGCCAGTCGAGGCACAGACGGATGATCCAGCCCTGACGGATGCTGAAACGCAGCGTCGGACACGTCGCATGAAGCGTGCCACATGGTAGCCCGATCTGCGTGTCCGACGACATGGCCTGCTGGCGCAGCCCATCCCTGTTGGGTGATCGCAAACGTCGCCAGACGATAGCCACATCGTACCCGCCGCGATGTGGATGAAGTGGTCGATCTACTGCTGGAAGTCTGGTCAGAGGAACTCATCGACGGTGGCGAAGTGAACCTGCCCGACATCGGGCGCTTGAGCATCGAGGTGCAGGACATGACCGCCGGTGGCGCACTCGCCGCACACGGTCGGCTGCGCCGGGTGTACGGGCGTTTCCGTCCGACACCGAGTCTGAAAGCGAAGATTGAGGAGGTAACGTGGTTTGTCGTCAAATTACTTAAGGTTATGATAAGATTTAAAACATTTTTATTAAAAAAAACTTAATTTGTTGTTTTTATTCTTAAACCCACTTGTGAGATGCCTTAAACAACATTGGATACAATCCGTTGCATCGTGATGCACATCACGAGATTGTAAATCGCTTTTCTGTATCTCAACAAATTTGAGGAGAGCAAACATGCACAAACTTTACCTGCTGCTAATTGCAGCCCTGCTGTTCGTTGGCCTGTCCTTTGCGACGGTTAGCGCCCAAGACGATGCCATGCCAACTGGCAACGTCATTTTCTTTCACCCGGACGGCTCTGGACTGAACCACTGGAACGCTGGCCGGATGTACTGGTACGGTCCGGACGGTATGCTGAACTGGGACATGCTGCCCGAAATCGCGGTCTATCGCGGTCATATGTCGGATCGACTGACCGGCACCTCTAACGGCGGCGCGACAGTACACGCCTTCGGTGTCAAGGTGCTTGGGCCGGGGTCATTCGGTCAGGATGGCGGCGGTGACGAAGCCCGTTCGATCAACAGCCTGTCCGGTTTTGAAGGCAGTATCATGCGCGAAGCCGCCGCCGCCGGTCACCCAATTGGCATCGTGAACGACGGCGACCTGCCGGAACCAGGCACGGGTGTGTTCCTCGCCGAAATTGCCGACCGCAACCTCTCCAACGAGATTGCCGCACAGCTCATTGACGGTCGTCCCGGTTATGAAGGTGAGCCGCTGCCGCTGGTCATGCTGGGTGGTGGTGAAGGCTTCTTCCTGCCTAATGATGCGCCAGCCTGTGAAGATGAGATCACGCTGGAATGCTACATCCATGTAGATCAGGTCAATGATCGTGGTCCTGACCGCAGCGATGGCCGTAATCTGCTGCTCGAAGCCAGTGAACTGGGTTACGAGATCGTCCGCACCCGCGAAGAGTTCGAAGCCCTGTGGGAGCGCATTCAGGCTGAGCCGGATTACATCCCAATGGTGCTG
>DAOTTZ010000194.1:0-24142 GCA_034437535.1 Anaerolineae bacterium
AGTGATGAAAATGCTCCGTGACCAGAGCCGGGGGCAA
Source organism: Anaerolineae bacterium (assembly GCA_034437535.1). Taxonomy (GTDB): domain Bacteria; phylum Chloroflexota; class Anaerolineae; order Aggregatilineales; family Phototrophicaceae; genus J038. The sequence goes on from DAOTTZ010000194.1 coordinate 38, forward strand.
GAAGGCACCACCACTGATCCTAAGCTCCGGGCGATGGCCCTGGTCGGGTCGAACGTTATGGTCAAGTTATACACTGAAGCGATGCGCCGCCGGCAAGATGACAGCATCCCACCATTGCCCATGTACCGCTCAGTAGAAATCGCGGTGGAGCATATGCACGAGATGATCCGGGGAACGGCTGATGCCGACCAGGGCAAGATCGCCAATTAAGGTATCAGACCGTGATGCGCCGCACCCCGGTGTGATCGGTATCTAAGGTGCCCCGGTAGAGTACATGCGCGATAAAGTTGAAGAGCAGAGGCCGTTCCTCATTGGCTTTGGCATGGTTGAAGTAGGCATGCGTTTCCTGCGGGATAGAGTTCAACATGGTCAGGTATTCCGGGTCAAACGGGATGAAGTCATCGTCCGTCACGGCAAAATCGCCCTGGGGGCGTACCGGGTTGGTATAGATTATCGTGTTCTGCCCGGAAAAACCGACGGCGACCGGATCGACCTCGAACCATTCCGCCTCTTGCCATAGGAACCCCGCGCCAGTAATCGCCTCGCGTAGTTTGGCGGGGTGAACTGGCGAGAAATGTAATACATCGTTCCACAGGCAATCCAGGTAGGGCAGGCGACGGCTGAGCAAAGCATCCCGCCCACGATATTTAGCAACCTGCATGGTGTGAACATCTGGCAGGGTGTCTTCCAGTTGATTCAAAGGGTAGAGGATGGTACCGATAAAGGTCTTCGGCACATAATGATAGACGTTCAATATAATCTACTCCATGATTATCTGTACATCCTCTATTGTATCGTCTGTTGTGTCAGGCTGTCACCGGTTGTAACACCCGGATCAGAATATCACCGATTTCCCTCACGTCTTGTTCTTGCATGGTCAGGCTCAAGCGCACGCGGATCTTAGCCTGGTTCATCGGCACCAACGGGAACGGCATCGCATGGCACAGCAACCCCGCCCGGAATAAATTACGCCAGATGTACCACGTATCCGCATCCGGGCCGATCTCAATCGCCAGGATCGGGGCCGGGCTATCCAACGTGTCGATGCCGTTCTGCCGCAGATGATCGCGCAGGGATAATGTCATCTGCTGGATGCGCCGGGCGCGGCCCGGTTCGGCTTTCAACACGCGGAGTGCGGCCAGGCTCGCGGCGGTGTTAGAGATCGACAGGTTCGAGGTCGAGATGGCCGCGTTGCCATACACCCGCAAATATTGGATCACATCGGCTGGGCCAGCGATGAAACCACCGCCCGCGCCCAGGGCCTTGCTCATCACACCCGCGATGAGATCCACCCCTTGATCGACCGCACACCCGCGCCCTTCCGGGCCGATGGTGCCGATGCCGTGTGCATCGTCGATTAACAACCGGCAGTCGAATTCGCGGGCCAGCGCGACCAGATCACTGACCGGCGCAATGGCCCCATCAATGCTGAATACCCCGTCACTGACGATCAACGCGCCCCGGAACTGGTCGCGCTTTTCTGAAAGTAACGCCCGCAGATGATTCATATCGGCGTGGTCGTAACGCTCCAAATGGGCACCACTCAGGCGGATGCCGTCCATCAGGCTGACGTGGCAGAACCGATCTGCAAACACCACATCACCAGGCCGCAAGATCCCTTGCGTGACGGCGGTCATGGCGGAAAAACCCGCCGGGGCTAAGGCCGCGTCTTCCTGGCCCAGGAAGTCAGCCAGTTCGCGCTCAAGCTGGCGGTGGAGTGGGATGTTGCCGTTCAACATCGACGCGCCCTGTGCGCTGGTGCCATATAACTTGACCGCTTTGCTGGTTGTTTCGATCACACGCCGGTCATAGGCCAACCCCAGATAATTATTGGCCGCACCGTTCAAAACCCAATTTGACTCTTCGCCTTCCATATCGAGCCGGGCCAAAACCCGTCCGCCGTCATAATCCTGTACCACCACGCGATACCCCCACACGCCATCTTGCCGCATTGAGGTGGCAAATTGGGCAAAGTGGGTGGTTTTATCGAACAGATCGCGATGTTTCGTGTCTAAATAATTAACGACCGTTGTCTTCTTCCAGAGACTACTCATTCTCGTACCCTCATTCATCGGGACATTTACTTTTTTTATTTTATCCTGGGATTGATGAAAAAAACATAAAGATAAGAGATTTGATTGATAATCAAGAAGATCTTAATGCTTTAAGGTGAAGAATGTCACACTACTTGTAGCAGAATCAAGCGCAGTTAGCAGGGGCGACCTACCCGATGAATAGATCAATAGATCGCCCGGTGAGGTCAGGCTTTGGCGACGGCGACCGCGTCGATCACCTCTGCCGCCAGTTCGTACCGGCCAAAGGCCGGGATGATATAGGCCCCGGCGACGCGGTCTTGCACCGCCATGAGCAACTCTTGCGCGATGCGGACGCCCTCTCTTGGCGCGTCGTCGCCCGCGTCTTCCATCCGTTTCATTATCTCCGGTGGGATGCTGATCCCTGGGACTTCGTTATGCAGGAAGCGGGCCTGCCGCACGCTATATAACGGCATGATGCCCATCAAGACCGGCAGATCAAACGCCTGTTCAAACGTCTGCTCGTAATGCGCCAGGAACAGGTCGATCTTGTGCGGTTCAAAGACGGCTTGCCCCAGGGCGAAATCGGCCCCGGCCTCTAGCTTTTTGCCCAGCACGCGCATTTCGCGTTCCAGGTCATCGGCGAACATATTCAAAGCGCACCCGACCGTGAACGCGGTCGGGCGACCGATGGTGTTGCCACTCATATCTTCGCCGTTGTTCATCTGCTGTTTGATGAGTGCGATCAACTTTGACGGCACGATGTCATACCCGTCGTTGGCCTCCGGGTAATCACCGATCTTGGTCGGGTCGCCCATTGTCACGAACAGATTACGTAAGTCCATCGCGTGGGCCGCCAGCAGATCGCCCTGTACCCGCAAGATGTTGCGCCCGCGAGTGGGGAAGTGCAACACGGTCTCCATGCCGACTTGCGACTGCAACACATGCGCCACCGCCCAGGGACTCATCCGCATCCGGGCGGCGGGGGTATCGGCCACATCGAGCAGGTCGGCCCCGGCCTCACGGAGCAGATGGGCACTTTCTACCAGCCGGTCTACCGCGAAGCTACGCGGCGGCGCGACTTCCACCGTGATCGTAAATTTGCCGTCCAGCAGACGCTGGGCCAGGGTGGTTGGCCGGGCGGTGCTGGCCTCCGCCGTGATGCTTTCGTCTTCCGACACATGGATGAACGGCACCGAGCGCATCGGGTCGTCTAGCGCGTCGCGCATCGCGGTGATGTGTGCCGGGGTGGTGCCGCAACATCCCCCCACCACTGCCGCACCAATCGCCTTGAACGTCACCGCATAATCGCCGAAATAATCCGCCGTCGCCGGGTACATCACCCGCCCGCCGACGGCCTCCGGGAAGCCCGCGTTCGGCATGGCGGAAAAGCGCAGGCTGGGCACCGCGTCGTGCATCTGCTGGACGACGGTCGAGACCTGACTCGGCCCGGTGCCGCAATTGACGCCCATCACGTCTACCCCGGCCTTATATAGCTCGTGGGCCACCCGTGCCGGGGGGTACCCCAGCAGGGTGCGGTTATCCTGGGCGAAGGTCATCTGTGCGATCAATACAATATCATGGTCCGTGCGTAGCTGGTTCACCACGTCGATAGCGGTCAGGATTTCCGCATGATCGGTAAATGTCTCTAACAAAATAGCATCGACGCCAGCTTCCAGCAGGGTGCTGATTTGTTCTTCGAAGACATTGCGCATTTCTTCATCGGTGATGCGCCCATATGGGCGAAGCCGCGCCCCCAGCGGGCCGACCGCCCCGGCAATGTAAACGTCCTCGTCTACGTTGGCCTGGACGATGGCCGCCTTGACGTTTTCCACCGCCCGCCGGTTGATCTCCTTAACCTGGCCGCTGAGTCCATATTCGGCCAGCTTGAGCCGGTTCGCGCCGAAGGTGTTGGTCTCGATGAGCCGCGCCCCGGCTTCGATGTAATCGCGGTGGGTACTGACGATCATCTCTTGTGCGGTCAGGTTCAGCGCATCGAAGCACGCATCCAGGGCCGCGCCCCGTTGATGTAAGATGGTTCCCATTGCACCATCAGCCAAAAGTGGGGTGGGATGTTCCAGACGGTCTTTGAGGGAAACCTGCGCCATAGTCTTACCTTTATCACAATCCAGGATATTAAGACTATTTTACGTCACGGTACGGTTACTGCAAGGGGAGGTTCTACACGGTTACAATCAAGGTGATTGGGCACAATGCCCTAACAGGATAATCTGTGAGCCGCCGTCATCGAGTGAGGTCACGTCGAACGAGACCCGGCTCAAGACGCGCCCGGCCCGCAATTCTTCGCCGGTCAAGCGGCCATACCAGCCACGTACCGTGATCGCGTCATCTTCCGAGTTGAGGATGACGACGGTTTCCCCGATGCCGTAGGGCCGTAAGAAGTTATTGCGGATCAACCGCGTCTCTGCACCGGGGTATGTTTCCATAAACCGGCGCATCTCACCATAGCAGATCTGATCAATTGCCAGCGTAAAGCCGCTAATAAACACGATAATCACGGCGAAAAGCACCAGACAGCCACCCAATGAGGATGACGCACAGCCTTTCGGATGATCCATAAAATTTCCTCCTGAATTAAGATCAATCTATCAAAACATTGTGGAGAAGCGATGGAGAATCACGAGACAATCGCCAGCAGATCATCCAGGTTATCGCGGTGGATGGGCCGCTGGCCGTCTTCGATCTCTTTAATCATCGTCACCAACCGCGCATTGATCGGTGTGGCGACACCGGCTTGTTCCGCCTGTTGGACGACGTAACCGTTCAGATAGTCGATTTCGGTCGGTCGGTCGCGTTCCAGGCTTTGCAGGCTGGAAGACTTGAGCTTGCCATACTTCCGCCCGACGAAGCGCACCAGCAGATCTTTGATGAATAGCGTCAGCCGGTTGGCGTCTGTGTGAGCATAGAGCGTCATCGGGTTCGCCGCGATCTTCTCCGGCTGGATGCCGAGTGCCAGCGCGGTGTCGATCACCTCGGCATATGCCCGCAGGAAGGCCAGGCGCATCCGTTTGTCCTTCAGCATGTCACCGAGTAAGTCGCCGGTTAACGCGCCCATCGTGGTGATGGTGCAGTTAATCGCCAGCTTTGACCATAACGCGCCACGTATGTTCTGTGTGATGACGATTGGCGCGGCAGTTCCCAGGGCGGCGGCCAAATTTTGCACGCGCCCGCTGATCTGGCCGTCTAATTCCCCGATGTGGGTTGAGCCGGTGCTGGTGCGCTCGTAGATGCCGGGGGCGTGCATGGTGCCGCCCCAGCCGATGATCGCACTCACCACGCGCTCCGCCCCGATGACCGCGCCGACTGCATCTTCCACGATGCCATTCTGCGCGGTGACGAGATAACCATCCGGGCGCAGGTATTCGACCGTCTCCCGCGCCGCTTCCAGCACGTTGGTCGCTTTCATGATGAGATAGGCGGCATCATAGGGGGCATCGGCGGGGATGTCGTCCAGGTCGGTGTACGCCGTCGCCGGGACGACGGCCATGCCTTCCGGCGTGTTGATACGAAGACCGTCGGTGTTGATGGCATCGGTGATGGTCGTGTTGTGGGTAATCAGGGTTGGGTCATAACCCGCCTGGATCATGCGGGCGGCGACCACCCCGCCGATCCCACCGATCCCCTGGATAAGAATGCGCTCCGCCATAATGTACTGTCCCTCTCTGCGGTATTGCCTTGCTTTCTGCGTCGATTGTAACAGAATGCGTCACTAAATTGTGCGGTAAAATTGGAGGAAACAGTGCAGGTAAGTAGGAGCGTTATACGATGGATGCAGTTCAACCAGATGCCATGAGCGAAGCGGATTATCTGGCGTTAGAAGACGGTAGTTCCCTCAAGCACGAGTACAGCCGGGGCCGGGTCTATGCGATGACCGGCGGGAGTGTGCGACACGGCATTATCACGGCGAACATCGCCACACAGTTTAACATCCAGCTTACGGAGCATGACTGCAGCGTGACCAGCTCTGATGTGCGGGTGTATATCACCCAGAAAGACGCCTATCGTTACCCGGATGTGACCGTATTTTGTGGTGAGCCAGCTTATCTTTCCGGGCGCACTGATACGATCACTAATCCGGTTGTGTTGGTCGAGGTACTCTCACCGGCGACGGCATTACAAGACCATAATGATAAGCTGGAAGAATATGTCCAGATCGAGACATTACAGGCTTATCTGCTGGTGTCCCAGGCCAGGGCGAAGGTTCAGCGTTTTATGCGCCAAAGCGGGGCGGATTGGGCTTACACCATCGCCAGTGAGCTAGAGGACACGGTTACGGTGCCCGTCATCGGATGCACGCTGGCCCTGGCGGACGTTTACCGTAAGGTGACGCTCGACCCACAGGGATAACGCAAACGGACGGATCTGCATCCGCCCGTCGTTGTGCGTGGGCGGCTAATCCGTCGCCGCCCCCAGGATTTGCTCACTCCGGTCCAGGTTGCCCACGCTGAAGTATTTCGCATCCGGGTGGTGGGCGAAGATCGCCGCTGTGCTTTGCTCCGGGATGATCTGGTAACTTTCGGTCAGTTGCAGGCCCAGGTCGGCAGTCTGCGGCAGGAGTTGCCACACCAGCGCATGATCGTTCAGGTCCGGGCAAGACGGATACCCCCAGCTATACCGTTTGCCCCGGTTGATCGGTAGACCTAACTCTTTGCTGACGTGGTGCGTCATGTAATTGGCGACGGCTTCTGCCGTTTGCACCGCCAACCCATGAAAGAAATACGCTTCGCTGTAATTATCCGCACTCTGGAGCCGCTCGAACTCGACATCAGCCGTCGCGCCGACCGTCACCGCCTGGAGTTGCACCACATCGACTTTGCCCGCTTGCACCGGGGCATAATAATCACTCAGGCACAGGTGATCGCCACCCGGTTGACGCGGGAACGTGAAGCGGCCCACCTCGACCGTCTCGCCGCTGGTAGAATATCTTGCCGGGTCATAGATGATGAGGTCGTCGCCGTCACTGTTGCCGGGGAAGTACCCATAGACCGCCTGCGGGTTGAGCGTACTGCGTGCGATGGCATCTTTGCCCATCTGCTCTAGCCGCGCCTCGAATTCGGCCTCTAACTTCTCCCAGGCTTCGCCCCGCGTGTTCTTCGCGCCCCAACTGAGGCGGAAAAGCTCCGGCTTGTGGATGTAACGCAAGACGATTTCCAGCGGCATCTCCTTGACCAGCTTGCTCCCCCAGAAGGGCGGTTGCGGCAGGTCATCGAGCGTGGCGACGGTCTTCTTGGCCGGGTCTGCCGCCGGACGGGTGCGGCGTTTGGGCTTATCCAGTTCGGCATAAGCCTCGTCGATCACCTGCTGGACGAACGACTCGCGTTCTGCGCTGATGAGCTTATCCATCACTGCCAGTCCTTCGAAGGCGTCGGTGCAGTAGAACACCCCCGGCGCATACGGTTCGCCGTTGTCCTCAAGGAATAGAATCCGCCGCCCAAACCGGCGGTTGATGGCCGCCCCGCCGATTAACACCGGGATGCGATGCCCGCGCCGCGCCAGTTCGTTGACGACAATCGGCATTTGCTTGGACGTACTCACCAATAGGGCGGAAAGGCCGATGGCGTCCGCGTCGTATTCGATGGCCTTCTCGATGATCGTGTTGACCGGCACCTGCTTGCCGATGTCGTGGACGGTGTAGCCGTTGTTGCTCAAGATCGTCTTGACCAGGTTCTTGCCGATGTCGTGGACGTCGCCATAGACCGTCGCCAGCACGACGGTGCCTTTAGTCGAGCCTTCCACCTTTTCCATGAATTGTTCCAGGTAGGCGACGGCCTTCTTCATGGCCTCGGCAGATTGCAAGACGAACGGCAAGATCAATTCCCCCGCGCCGAACTTATCGCCGACTTCTTTCATCGCCGGGAGCAAGACGTTGTTCAACACACCGACCGCGTCTTGCCGCGTCAGGCCATCGTCGATCAACGCTTCCAGGCCCTCTTTCTTGCGGTGGACGATCTGCCAATGCAGGGCTTGCTCGGCGGTCATGTCTTTGGTGGGGTCTTCTTGCTCTTGGCCGCCGACGGCGACTTCGTTTTCTTCGAAGTATTGGATGAAACGCGGGAGCGCGTCCGGGTCGCTGTTGAAGATCAGGTCTTCCGCGATCTTCCGTTGATCCTCCGGGATCTCCGCATAGGGTGTGATGTGGGCCGGGTTGACAATCGCCATATCCAGGCCGGCCTTGACCGCGTGGAACAGGAACACGCTGTTCAGCACACCCCGCGCCGCCGCACCCACGCCGAAGCTCACATTGCTGATCCCAAGCGCGGTCATCACGCCGGGGATGTGTTCTTTAATCAGGCGGATGCCTTCCAGCGTTTCGACCGCGTCGTTGCGTAATTCTTCCTGCCCGGTCGTCAATGGGAAGGTCAGCGGATCGTAGATCAAGTCTTCTGGCGACATGCCATAATCTTCGACTGAGATCTGCGTGATGCGCCGGGCGATTTCCAGCTTCTTTTCGCGGGTGTGGGCCATGCCTTCTTCGTCAATGGTCATACTCAGCACTGCCGCGCCATGCTTGACCGCAATCGGCAGGATGGTGTCGATGCGATCACGCCCGTTTTCCAGGTTGTTGCCGTTGATGACCCCGCGCCCCGGATACAGGGCCAGCGCGGCCTCGGCCACGTCCGCTTCGGTCGTGTCGATAATCAGCGGGATTTCCACCGCCATTGAGAGCTTCTTGACCAGTTGTTCCATTTGCTCGCGTTCGTCGTCGCGCTCGGTGAGGGCCACACACACATCAAGCATATGTGCGCCGTTCTCCATCTGGCCGACCGCGATCTGCACGATGCTGTCATAATCGTCTTCCAGCAGAAGCCGCTTGACCCTGCGACTTCCCTGGCTGTTGACGCGCTCGCCGATTAGCGTCGGGCCGACCGGCTGAATCATCCGCATAGCCGTCATGCCGGAGGACGCCTGCGCCTCGTGGATCGGCTCGCGCTTTTTTGGGGCGGTGCGGGTTTTGGGTTCGGCCTGCATCGCGCCTAGATATTCCTCGTAGCTGTAGCCGTTGATCTTCTTGTACAGTTGCGCCAGATGCTCCGGACGGGTGCCACAACACCCGCCGACCACGTTCACACCCCAGCGGGTGAACTCGCTCACCATATCGCTGAAGGGTTCCGGCTCCATCGGGTAGACTGCTTCGCCGTCCACGTTGATCGGCAGGCCGGCGTTCGGTAGCACGCTAATCGGTAGGGTGGAGCGTTCGATCAAATACTGGATCGGCTGGCGCATGTATTCCGGCCCGGTAGAGCAATTCATGCCGATGATGTCGATGGGCAGGGCTTCCAGCGTGGTGAGTGCGCCGGCGATGTCGGTGCCGAACAACATACGCCCGCTCACATCCAGCGTGATCTGTACCTGGATGGGCACCCGCACCCCGGCTTGCTCAAAATAACGGTTAATGCCGACCACCGCCGCTTTGACTTCCAGAATGTCCTGGCTGGTTTCTACCAGCAGAAGATCCGCGCCGCCTTCCACCAATCCTTGCGCCTGCTCCGCGAACAGGTCGGCCAGTTCTTCGAAGGTGACATCACTCAGCGACGGATCATCGCCGCTAGGGAGCTTGCCAGATGGCCCCATGCTCCCGGCCACAAAGCGCGGGATGCCGGTCTCACCCTCGAAGTGGTCACAAGCGGCCCGTGCGATCTGCGCCGCCACCCGGTTGATTTCCAGCACACGCTCCCCCAGGCCATATTCGGCCAGCGTCCAGCGGTTACCGCGAAAGGTATTCGTCTCGACCACTTCACTGCCGACTGCCAAAAACGACGCATGGATTTCTTCAATGATCTGCGGGCGGGTGATAACGAGATAATCAACACAGCCTTCGTATTGTTGGCCGCCGTAATCTTCGATGGTGAGGTCGTAATTCTGGATGCTGGTACCCATCGCACCGTCGAACAATACGACATGATCTTCGATGGCGTCCAGATACCGCCGGTTGGTGAATACGCGCTTGCTCTGTCTGTTATTGATTGGGGTCATCCTATCTTCGTCCTGTTCTGCTGTGCTTCCATTAAATCGTGGATAATTGCGCCGAAACAACGCACAGTTGGCCTTGCTTGCGGCGGCTTGTAAACAAAAAACACCTCGTCGCAGACGCGGGTGAGGTGTCACAAAATCTGGTGGTCGTCAGTCATCCCTCAAGCCGCGTGGCCTGCCGGAGTTAGCACCGTGCCGAGTCTTCGGTGGTTGCTGTGGGATCACCGGGCCGGTCCCTTCCCCACTCTGTATGATCTGCGCCTCGAATCATAACAGGTCGGGCCGGGGCTGTCAATCCGAGCGATGTTTGATCTCAAACAGTGTGTAGAACTGGTAGAGCAAGGCCCGGTTTCGCATCCCAATGCTGATGATCATCGACGCCAACAACCAACTGACCACCACCAACAGCACGATTTCTGCTGGCGGCCACTGAAACTGGAAAATATCCGAGAAGATCGTCGCCATACCCAAGGCACCACCGGTCAAGACGCCGGTAATAGCTGTCGCCAGCGGATATTTGAAGTAGGTACTGGGTCGCATGACATCCACCCCGCAGGTATACCAGAAGATCGTCAAGCCATAGAGGATGATCGACAATGTGGCCGCCCCCTGGGTCACCAGTATGTCTTGCTCGGTATAGCGGTAAGTGACCGCGAAGACCAGGGCCATCATGACTCCCGTCGTGACGCCACTCGTCAGGATGTAATCCAGCACATCCCGCCGGAAGTTCTGGATCTTTTCAGGCCGGAGCAAGCCCAGGGCCATCAACCCACTGGGGATGTTCACCGTGCCGAACGACGCCCAACTGATTTGAATCGGCGTGATGGGGAACGGGAACGCCATAAACAACACGAAGATAAAGAACGACGTGTTATACACATTTTTGGTGACGAATACTTTCGTCGTGCCGTAAAGCGTCTGGGTGATTTCGGTGCCTTCCGCGAAGGCTTTCGGCAGGGTAGACATGGCGTTGTTCAGCAAGACGATATGCGCTACATCTTTGGCGATCTGTGCGCCGTCGTTCATGACGATTGCCAGATCGGCGGTCTTGAGGGCGGGTACATCGTTCACCCCATCGCCGACCATCGCGACATATTCGTTTTGCGCTTGCAGGGCGGTGACGATCCGTTGCTTGGTGTCTGGTTCTACCCGGGCGAAGACATCGGCCCGCAAGACGGCTTCCGCCAATTCGGAGTCATGCATCGCGTCGATCTGGTCACCGGTATAGGCGACGTCGGTGTTCATGCCGGCCCGGCCTGCTACCGCCATCACCGTTCGCAGGTTATCCCCGCTGATGACCTTCGGCCTGACGTCCTGGCTGATGAAAGCGGCCAGCGTATCCTGGATGTCGTGCCGCACACGATCCCGGATGATGATGAGCGCACGCGGTTGGATCAATGCCGGGTCAAGCTGGCGGGTGTCATGGGCCGGGGTTTGATGGCTGGTTGCGAAGGCCAGCACACGCTGACCTTGCGCGGTATGATGCTGTACATCGGCCATCGCCGGGTGGTCTGCCGTCAGCAGTCGCTCTGGCGCACCCAGGATGTGTGTCTGGCCGGGGTAGACCACCGCGCCCCATTTACGCCCGGAGGTAAACGGGATTTCCAGCATTTTTTCGGTGTAGTCGTCGTTGGCATCCAGCTCGATATAATCCGCGATGGCGGCGGCGGTGGTGTTCTGGTGGGCCAGGTTATGCAGATAATCGCGTAGATCGGCCTGAATGGTGGTCAGGTCATCGTCTGCCAGCACGATGACCTCATTGACGGTCAGCTTGTTCTCGGTGATGGTCCCGGTCTTATCAAAGCACAGAACGGTGACGTTCGCCATCGACTCGACCGCGTTGACTCGTTGGATCAAGGTACGGTGGCGGCTGATCTTGACTGCGCCGATGGTCAACGCCAGGATGCTGGTCAAGATCAAGCCCTGTGGTACCAAACTGGTGACGAATACGATGGTATCTTTGATGATCTGCACGAAGCCGTTGTCACGGCTCAGGCCGGAGATAAACGTCATCGGCCCGAAGATGAACAAGACCACCAGGGCCAGTCGCACAATCGCCGCGATCTTTTTCTGCGTCGGCGTGAGCGTGACGCGGTATTGCTTGGCGATGGCCGTCAGTTGGTTGACTGTGCTTTGCGCCCCGATGCGAGTCGCCACCATGTACCCGGCCCCGGCCACACAGAACGACCCGGATGCCACTGTATCATCGACTTGCTTGTAAATCGGGTCGGATTCGCCGGTGAGGTGACTCTCGTCGATTTCCAGGCTATCGCTGACCACTACCCGGCCATCCACCACCAGCCGATCCCCCGGCTGGACGTAAACCACGTCATCCAGCACCACATCTTGATTATTGATGATTTGCTTCTGGCCGTCCCGCCGGACGGTGACCTCTTTGGGAGCCAGATTCGCCAGTTCGTCCAGCTTGCGCTTGGCGTTGATCTCTTGCACGGTGCCGATCAAAGAATTGGTCACCACGCTGAACCCGGCGAATAACACCGTCCAGAAGTCGCCAGAGAGGAGGACAATCAACAACATGGTAAACAGTAACAGGTTGAACACACTGAAGATATTCTGCTGGATGATCTTTACATAGGTGCGCCCGCCCCGCGCTCGAAAGCGGTTGACCTCGCCCCGTGCTATGCGGTCGGCCACCTCCGCAGAGGATAGACCGGCTGGGGCCTGGGCTGGCGCGAATTCTGGCTGGCGTTCAAGCGTCATGGCAATGATCTGGGCTTGTTTCGGTTATAGGCTTCAGTGTACACAGCTTTTGGGTGCTTTGCATCGGCTGACTGACCTTAATACATTAGCAAGTCTGGTCTATCGGAACACAATTTGAGGTCGAACCATCCAACCGGGCTTGATATAATTCGCTTCTGTTTGTTGAGGAAGGAATGCTATGCCAAGCCGACTACGCTTTATCATTTTGCTGATTGGCGCGTTACTGGTCGTCGCGACGTTCACATATGACCGGTGGCGGATGCCGCCAGAGGGAGACATCCAACAAGATGCGCTGGCGGAGCTATCGCCAGATCTGCGCGGTGACTTCGACGATTTGCCACGCTCCGTGCAGACCTCCTATCAGTTGATGAGCGAAGAGAACCCCTCAATGGCAGTGAATCTGGTCGAAGCGCGGTTACAGCCGGTTGAGCCAGCCACAATCGACCTGCCCGAAGTGGGCAACGCTCAGGTCGTCCGTACCGGGGATTTTCGCCCGCTTGATCTCACCGAAGATGAACGCGAAGCCGACCCGGAGCGCGAATTGCCGGCCTATAACAACATCTTTTCCGCCGCTGGCCGGGTGGATGTCTATCGTTACCCGGATAATCGCTATCTGTTCCGCCTGGAAGACCTGAGCGTGGTCAACGGCCCGGATCTGTGGCTGGTGCTATCCACCTCGCCGGAGCCGTTCCGCCGGGAGGAATTTGGGCGCGATTTTATCGAAATTGCCCCGCTTGCCAGCAACAGCGGCAATATGAACTTCGAACTGCGTGATCTCGACCTGACACAATATCAGAGCCTGGTCATCTATGACCGCCGCTACCAGATGATCTACGCCGTCGCCCCACTCACCTAACGCGGGCGGATCTGATACACACCCTGGGCGATGTCGATAGGATCCCCGCCACTGGTAGGCATCTGCAAGATGGCTACACCCACACTCAACCACGCCTGACGATAACTATCGGGCGCGGTCGGGTCAATCGCGCCGCCCGCCAGGGCTTCCACCCAGGATTCGCCGTTGGCGATGACGCTCATCGTCAAGGTGCTACCCTCCGCGTGGAGCTGGCCCACCGCCCAGCCCGGTTCGCTGAATACCAGCGTCGAGCCGCCGTCATCCAGCCGGAGCCGGTACACACTCACCTGGAACTGCGGGATGCTATCTGCCGCGATACCCAGTGCCGCTTCCACGGCCATACCCTCATCAGCGGTGACGGGTAAGGTGGTTTCCAGCAGGGTACGGGTGCTGTAGTAGAGGGTGCCCGTGTTGCCCCATGTCAATTGATCGACCGGGGCAGACGGGGTAAGCTGGCGGCGGCTATCGTCCGCCAGCGTCAGCACGATGATAGCCCCGTTCGTCTCATCAACACCGGCCAACGCCTCCCCATTTGGACTCAAGGTGGCCCGGCTCAGGTTAGGGTCGATTACGCTACTGGTGCCGCGTTCCGGGTCGAAGCGGGCGACTCCTTGCCCGTTACAACCGGTGCTAAAGAGCAGATCACCCGCCTGGGCCGCCAGGAGCAACCCCCGCCCACCAAACCCCGCTTCTTGATTGTAAACAGCATCCATCGGGTAGGGCGATCCACCGCCGCACCCCACACCTAACCGGATGTCGCCGGTTGGCTCTGCCTGGGGCGCATCCACCGCCTGCCGGTAGACTGTCACCGGCAAGATCGGGCCATCCGCCGTTTGCTCGATGGCGCGTGGGTCGGCAGTGTAATAGACCGTCGAACCGTCGAACGCTGGTGGCAGGAACCCGCCGGCTTCGGTTAAGGTGCGCGTCTGGTTGGCGGTGGTGTCGTGCAGATGCACTTGCACACGGTCGGTGACCTGTTGAAATGCCAGATAACGCCCATTCTCACTCCAGCGTAAGTGCCGGAACGTGGTTGGGTCGCCGGGCACGACCACCGCGCCATCGATCACCAGTCCTTCCGCCGTGACGTAAGCTCCCCCTGGTAACCCGGCCTGGGCTGTCGCTTGTAGTGCGCCGGTGCCTGTTAGCATGATAAATAGGCATAGCACAAAATATCGCATTGTAATGCTTTGACCTCGTGACTTATTTAACGCGCTCGATCATATCATGGTTCTTCTGCCACGTCCTTAACGTTTCGCCTACGATCAGCGTTTTGATTCTGCTAATACACCGTTGTGTTTCAGTTAAGTCGTCTCTCAACTGCTTGACTCAACTCATCAAAATTTCATATAATTCAAACGTAATCCACTGAAACACCTCGATTACCGCACAAAAAACGTCCTGCTGGGAACAGGAACGAAAAATAACAGTGGAGCCATTTCTAAACGCTATCACAGTAAGGCCCAGTGATATGTCTCATCAAAACCGTAGTGTTGTGAGCGACCGGGTGCTTAAGCTCAACGTTGGCTTTCTGCTCTCCACAGGGCCGGGCCACAACCACGACTCCGAGATTGATTTCCCAGCGATCAAACTCTCTGACGACACTGTAATCGAATACCTCAAAGGGAAATTGCGCCTGAGCCGCACCAAAGAGGGCATTCTCGTCCAGGCCAAGTTAGATACCGCTATCGAAGCGGAATGTTACCGTTGTCTTCAGCCGGTGGAACACGAATTTACCTTAGAGCTTGAAGACCTATACGCCACCAATCATCCGGTGGAAAGTGAATTCGTCATCGACGAGGACGCCATGCTCGATTTATCGCCGTTGATTCATGACGAAGTATTGATCGAACAATCGTATCGTGTGCTTTGCAAGCAAGATTGCCAGGGCTTATGCCCGATCTGTGGAACAAATTTGAACGTCGAGACGTGCGACTGCGACCGCGACAACATCGACCCACGACTTGCCGCGTTAAAACAGTTGCTCGATGACTAATATCTGCCAGGGAGATTAAGAGCGTGTCCAATTATCATGATGAGTACGACTCGATAACTTACGAAGAAGATGACCAGGAGACCGAATTACTCGAAGAAGATGGATTCGGCTGGGATGATGTGGAGACCGACGAGGACGAAGACGAGGAAGAGGCCTACGGCTTGCAAGATATGTCTTCCAACGATACCGTCGGCCTGTACCTCAAAGAGATGGCCCGTGTGCCACTCCTCAGCACTGATGAAGAGGTGATGTTGGCAATGCGGCTGGAAGCAGGCAACGAGGCCGAAGCGAAGCTCGACGCCGACCCGGCCAGCCCGCAGGCCACCGAATGGCGCATGCTCATCCAGGATGGCATCAATGCGCGGGAGCATCTCATCGAAGCCAATACCCGCTTAGTCGTCTCCATCGCCAAGAAGTACATGAATCGCGGGGTGCCGTTTCTGGATCTCATCCAGGAGGGCAACCTGGGCTTGATGAAAGCCGTCGAGAAGTTTGATTATCGCCGGGGGTATCGCTTTAGCACTTATGCGACCTGGTGGATCCGCCAGACGATCACTCGCGCCATCGCAGACCAGGGCCGCACCATCCGCGTGCCGGTTCATATGAGCGACCGCATCCGCAAGTTATATCGTGTCGTGCAAGAGCTAGAGCAGAAGAACGGCGAAAAACCCGCGCTGGAAGAAATCGCCCAGGCGATGGACCTGGAACCGCGTAAGGTGCAGTGGATGCTTCGTGTCTCCTGGCAACCGCTCAGCCTGGAGCATCCAGTCGGGGAAGACGAAGACAGCGAATTGGGTAATTTCATCGAGAACGAGAACGCGCCCACGCCGTCACAGAGCACGTTCGGCAATCTGCTTCAGGAGAAGATCGAAGAATTGCTGACCACGCTCACCCCGCGTGAAGCCCGCATCCTGCGCTTGCGCTTCGGCCTGCAAAACGGGCGGAGTTATACGCTGGAAGAAGTCGGCCAGAAGTTCGGCCTGACGCGCGAACGCATCCGCCAGATCGAAGGCCGCGCTTTGCGCCGCTTACGTCATCCGCGCCGGAGCCGCCAACTGCGCGATTATCTCTAAATTAAATTACACTTTTTCCAAGTCATTCTTATCGCGGTCAGGGATCATCCCCTGGCCGTTTTCAATTACCCCCGCAACCAGAACACCAGGCCGAGGCCCACCGCCCAAACGCCATACCCCGCCGCGATAGTCGGCACCAGGCCGTAACCACTCCGCGCCATCTGCCACGCCACCAGCATAAATGCAATCGTCGGGATGATGTTGACAAATAACGCCGCGCTGAACTCCGCCAGGGCGGCTTGCTCGTCCTCCGCCCCGGCGTAGACGATCCACATGCCCAATGGGATATTGATCGGCATCACAGCGACGATGGCGGCAAAGGTCTTGCTGTATTGGCGCAAGATAGCGATGGCGATAATGATGAGAATCGAGACGATTACCGGCAGGGTCCGTTGCCAGTCGATGGTGATCACAGTGGTAACACCAGCCGGAAATCGGATCCTTTACCCGGTGTACTTTCCACGCGGATTTGCCCGCCGTGTAACACCGCGATCTCCTGCGCGATGGCGAGACCCAGGCCGGTGCCCATCTGGCGCATACGCTTTGTGCCAGCCTGCTTATACTGCTGGAAGATGTCGGCCAGTTCTTCCTCACTGATGCCGACCCCGGTATCCGCCACGCCGACCGCGACCCCGCCTTCGACGCGGTGGGCGTAAAGCGTGACGTGGCCGCTTTCGGTGAACTTATGCGCGTTGGTCACCAGGTTGATGATGACCTGCTGGATGCGCGTCGGGTCGATGTCGAGTGTGGGCAGGTCGTCGGCCAGGTCTTTACGAAATGAGACTGACCGCTTCCAGGGGAAGATGGTGCCTACTTCGTACACTTGCTTCAGGAACGGCCCCAACGCGGTCGGCTCCGGGTAGACGGTGAGCTTGCCCATTTCGAGCTTGGTCAGGTCGAAGATGTCATCGGTCAGCCGCACGATGTGGTTCAGCGTGTTGATGCTGGTCTCGATCCATTGGCGCAGTTCGCCTTCTATCTCACCGAAGGCTCCTTCCAGCATCAGGGCTTGCGCGTTGAGTACCGTCGAAAGCGGTGAGCGAATGTCATGCACGATGGTGCTGAGAAAATTCGTCCGTACCCGGTTGAACTCCACCGCTTCATCCCAGTTCCCTTGCAGATGATCCAGCGCGGATTGAAGTTCGGCGGTGCGGGCCGCCACGCGGGCCTCTAACTCATCGTTTAGCATGGCGTTCTCGATGGCGACGGCGGCTTGCCCGGCGAAGAACTTCAACACTTTGAGGTCTTCCATCGTGAACACGTCTTCTTCCGAGCGATTTTCTACATAGATCGCCCCCAATGACTGCTCGCGTGAGACCAACGGCACCGCCATCACCGAGCGCAGGCGGAGCGCGGCCACACTCTCGGCATCTTGATAATCGTCTTCTTCGATGGCATTCGCCAGGATCACGTCTTCACGGTTGAACACGACTTTCGCCAGAATGCTCTGGCTGATCTGCTGGATGGGTTGATCGACTTCCCCGCCATCCCGCCGGAGCCTGACGCGAAATTCCAGGTTATTTGCCTCATCGGTCAGGATGAGATACCCCATTTCCGCATCGACCAATTCAATCGCGATGGACATTGCATAGTTCAACAACGGGTCGAGTTCGCGGGTTTCGGCCATTTCACGGCTGATGTCTAGCAATTTTTCCAGCATTTCTGGTCGTAATGTTGTGGGCATAGTCTCTCGCTTTTCTCGGCTTGGTTGGTTGCCTCTATTTTACACTGTTGTCTGGAATCCAAAAAAGCCACAGCCCGTTTGGGGTCGTGGCTTTCTGTTGGTAATCCGGTCGATCATTGCTCATTCAATGGCGCGGGGATCCAGCGCATCGCGCAGGCCGTCGCCGATGAAGTTGATCGCCAGCACCGTGCCGACGATGAACAGGCCGGGGATCATCCATAACCACCACAACGTTTCAATCTGCCCGCGTGCCTCGTTGATAATGTTGCCCCAGGTCGCGGTGGGCTGTTGTACGCCAAAGCCTAAAAAGCTCAGGTAGGCTTCGGTGATGATCGCCGTGCCGACGCCCAACGTCGCCGCGACCACAATCGGCGCGACCACATTCGGCAAAAGATGCCGCACCAGGATCGCCATGTTGCGAACACCAATCGCCCGCGCCGCCAGCACGAATTCTTGCTCTTTGATCGAAAGCACCTGGCTCCGCACGATGCGCGAAAGCGGCATCCAGCTAAACAACCCGATGAGAATGACAATATAGATCACCGTTCGGCTGAGTTCTCGCCCAAAGATTTCGATGGTCGTTGTATCTTTCGCAAAGACCGACGATAACACCAACAGCAAGATCAACTGCGGGATCGAGAGAAACATCTCCGTGATTCGGCTCAGGATACCATCCACCCACCCGCCGAAGAAACCACTCATCAGGCCCACCGTCGTGCCGATTGTGATCGAGATCAACACGGCTGTCACACCGATGGCGATTGAAATCTGCCCGCCGTAGATCACCCGCACCAGCACATTGCGCCCCTTCTGGTCGGTGCCGAAGGGTGCTGTAATCAGGTCATCGGTGCCGATGCGCTCGCGGCTGATTTCGGCACCAGGCGGTTGCTCGCGGAATTGGCCCATCAGCCGGGTGATGTTGCCGGTCTCTTCGCTGTAGACGAAGGCTCCACCGACCACGAACAGGATAATGGCGGTGAGCAACAACGTGCCGAAGACTGCCATCCGGTGCCGTAAATACCGGCGGAGGGCGATACGTAAGATTGACCGCTTCTCTAACTGGTTTTCCAGGCTGACGATACCGTCATCAGGTCTCAGGGTTTCAACTGACATCGTACTTCCTCTTCCCTATGTATACCGGACTCGTGGGTCAACCCAGGCGTAGATGATGTCTGCTATCAATTGCATGGTGACCACCGTCACCGCCACAAACAGCACAAAGGCCAGAATCACAGGCGGGTCGAGATTTTCCAGGCTGTCGATGAACAGCTTGCCCATCCCCGGCCAGGAGAAAATGGTCTCCGTCACGACTGCGCCGCTGAGGAAGATCGGAATATCCAGCGCGACGAGTGTAATCAGCGGGAATGACGCATTTTTGAACGCATGGAGCATCACCACACGCGGTCGCTTCAACCCTTTAGCGCGGGCGGTGCGGATGTAATCGGAGTTGAGGGCTTCTAACATGCTGGCCCGGATGAAGCGTGAATACGCCGCGATCTGAATCGCCGCCAGGCTGAAGGTCGGCAAGATCAAGCGGCGGATGGTCTCCCCGAAGGAGGAGTCGCCGGTACGCCAGTCGGATGTGCCGCCAGTCGGTAAGAACGGCAAGCCCCATTCTTTGAACTTGACCGCGAAGATATACACACTTAACAACGCGATCAGGAAGATCGGCATTGAAAATGTGACAAATGAAATCGTCGTGATGATGTTATCCAGGAAGGAATAAGGTCGTAAGGCCGCGATCATGCCGATGAGAACCCCCATGACGATGGTCACCGTCAAGGCGGAGGCCCCCAGCAACAACGTATTGGGCAAAGCCCGCTGGATTACCTCTGTCACGGGTTCGTTACTCCGCAACGAATCGCCGAAATCCCCGCGCAACATCCCCAGCCGGCGGCCTGGTGTGTCGGGTTCGCCGTCAAAGTTGAGATCGCGCTCGTACCAGGTATCGCCCAGATACCAGTGAACGAACTGTACGGGAATCGGATCATCCAACCCGGCGGCCCGTCGTTGGAGTGCGATGTCTTCCGCACTGACGCCAGCTTCCAGCACCCGCGAAGCGAACGGATCCCCCGCGAATTTCATCAACATGAAGATAAATATACTGATTAAAAATAAAAGTGGTATCGCTTGTAACACCCGGCGGATGAGATACTGAGTCATGACTTGTATTCCTGAGACACACGGTGATGGGTTGTTAAAGGGGGCATGAGATTGATCCCCATGCCCCCGAAGAGTTACGGATAGTTGTTTAACCTAGCTGGCTTGATCCCAGTTTTCGATCTGGTTAAACCAGTTACTTTCCAGGCTACCGGCGAACAGCTCAACACTGGCGCGATCCATCACGCTGGTGTTGACTGCGAACCAGGTGGAACGCAGGCGCAGGCCATGCCAGAAGTAACCTTCGAAGTGCAGGCGCACGGCTTCCGCAGTCAGTTCGTCACGCTCCGCACCCGGCAGGGTGGTGGAGATCAGCGCGTCAACTTCATCGTAACGCGGGTTGCAGAACTGCCAGGGGTTAAAGCCATCCGGATTGTCGTCAGACGGGATGCCGTCACACTTGTAGTCATCGAAGCTGGTCGGGGTGAGTGCGTTGGCACTGTTGGCGAAGATCGCCAGATCCCACTCATAGTTGGTCAGCGTACCCTGGTCGCTATAGGTGGCGAACAGGCGCGTGGCCGGGATGATCTGAATATCCACACCGATACCGACCTGAGCCAGGAAGTCCTGGATGAACACCTGATAGTTGTTCCGCAGTTCGTTTTCGGTCGTCACCAGGCGCAGGTTATCCAGCGTCACGCCATCCTTTTCGCGGATGCCGTCATCGTTGAGAACCCACCCGGCTTCGTCCAGCAGTTCACCGGCCAGGTCTGGGTCGTACTCCAGGAACGGCAGGTCATCGGGCCACAGGGCTTCTGGGTACCAGGAAGTCGGAACCGTGATGCCAGGGCCGACCAGTTCTTCGGCCAGCAGGCGACGGTCAATCGCATGGGCGATAGCTTGGCGCACGAGCGGATCTTGCAGAGCGTCGCCGCCAGTTTCCGGGCTATTGCCGATTTCGCCGGAGCGAATCCACAGCGCGTCGGTATACACACCCGGCACCGCGAAGGTCTCTACATCTTCGATGGCTTCGTAATCTGGTTGCAGGTTGTCGCTCCAGCCGAACGCCATGTCAATTTCACCAACTTCCAGCGCATTTTGCATCTGGGTGCTATCGGTGATGAACGGCGCGACGATGCGATCCCAGGCGGCTTCTTCGCCGTCCCAGTTCGGGTTCTTGACGAAGGTAATGCTGGAACCAATATCCCAGGATTCCACCATGTACGGGCCATAGCCGACGCTCACTGCGCCTTCCAGGCCTTCCACGCCGCCACCGGTGAAGTAATCGCTATCTTCCAGGATGCCACCGTCTTCGATCATCGGGCCGAAGACATGCCCCGGGTAACGGCACTCTGGCCGCTCGCTACCACCGATGTAATCCGGGTAGGTGCCATTGTAGGTGATGGTGAAGGTCAGCGGATCTTCTTCGTCGATCTCAAAGCTCTGAGCCAGATCGGGGTAAGCGTCACGGCTGACGTTGGTCGAGGTGCTGGTATCCGTGCGGATGGTGTGCCACACTTCGCAATCCGCGGCGGTGATGGGCGTGCCATCTGACCACAGCAGGCCCTCACGCAGGGTGACGGTTACGGCGGTGTCGCCGTCTTCAGTGGTGACGACGCGCCCGTTATCGATGGACGGCAGTTCGGTCACCATGACCGGATATGGGTTGCGGTCTACGTCGAATTCCCATAGGTCACGGGCGTACATGCTCTCCAGCAAGCCGCCGAAGGTCAGGGTGTTGAGCGGCCACAGGTTGGGCGGCTCTTGCTCCCAGCCGATGACCAGGGTGCTTTCTTCTTCCTGGGCGGTCACGGCGACTGCGCCGAAGACCGTCAGGGCAATCGACAGCATCAAGCTGAGGATTGCGATACGTGTAAACTTCTTCATTATGTTGGGTCCTCCTAGAAAGAAAAACAGTGTTTTCTACATGCTGACCTTAAATCCAGGTAAGCAACGCATGATAATCTAACATATGAGACCGTAACATACAAGTTCTTCGCATTGTTGAATATGGGCGAAATTCTGACCGTTATCTTTGTTAATGTTACACATCATACCGGAAAATAAAAAAGACACGCGCTGTTTGGCGTGCCTTTATGGGTAGATTCAAAGGACTGGTTAGGCAGTTTGTTCGTCGTTGGCGGTGGGGTCCGCCTCAGAAGTTGCTTCTGTCGTGTCCGACTCTTCGATGGCTTCGTCTTCCCAACTGACGATCCAGATGCACGCCCCGGCCACCAGGACAGTCGCGACGATCAGCGCGATCCAATTTCCCGCTGTCAGGCCGACATCCCGTGCTTCGACCACCAACAGGGCGATCATGCCGAGTGATAACACCAACCAGGCCGCAAGCCTTGGGTGGGTGACGGCCCATTTAACCGGGGGGAGATTTTGTAAATTTTCCATCAAATGCACGCCCTCACTTCGTTTCGCTGGGCGTATTGTAGCCCACGCTTCGCCCGATGACCAGCTTAGATCGGCTTGAGCACCCGGTCTTTACGGAGTCGCTTGGTGAAGATCGTCATGCCGTCCTGGTAGACCTCTTGCACCGCTTCGCGCCACGCCGGCACTTTGATGTCGTTGATTGCCGTTTGCTCGTAGCCATTATCTGTAAATAACGCATCCCGCCCTTTTGCTATCTTTTCCGGCAAGAAAACAAAGCTGACTTCGCTCTGTAGCTCTCGCGATGCATCTTCCACCGCACGGATCATGGCGTAGATCACCTTTTCCGGCGCGTCCAGGCTGTCTTCAAGGTAAAGCTCATCAACCCGTGTGATGAGATTTTCGACCTGCCAGCCGATGATCCCGACGGAGTCTTCTTCGACCTCCGCGATGAGATAACTCTTCTGGCCGAATGACATAATCACGTCCATGCGGTCCACCTGTCGCTCGGTCTCTTTGTTGATGAAATCGGCGATGGTCTCGGCATGGGTGGGCATGGCCCGGCGCACCGTGATGCCGCTGGTATCAACGGTTGGGGCATCTGCGGTGTTGGTCGTCTCGGTGGGGGTGGCCGCTGTCGGCTCAGGTTCTGGGCTGGCTTGTGCTGGGGCTGGCTCGGCTTTGGCGGGGTCTGCCGGTTTCGGCTTGAGCTTATCCGCCACTTTTTGCCAGGCCGCCTGAACTTGCTTCCAGGTCTGCTCTACGTCGCTATCGTTGTTGATGACGACGTTGGCAGCTTTTACCTTGTCCTTCTGGGTGTTTTGCGCCAGGATGCGCTGTTTTGCCGCTTCTTCAGACATCTTGCGCTTGCTAATCAAGCGGGTGTATTGTGTTTTGGGGCTGGCGTTAACGGTCCACACTTCGTCAACGGCTTTACCAAGATCACCTTCCAACAGCTTGATGGCTTCGATCACAACGACCTTCTGCTTGGCACGGCTGACCAGGGTGTTAATGGCCTGGCCGATGATCGGATGCGTAATCGACTCTAGCTTTTGCAATAATGCCGGGTTGCTAAACACCATGCTCCCCAACATCGAGCGATTAATGGTTTGATCTGGATTCAAAATCACCTGTCCGAACGTTTCCAGAACAGGTTTATATGCAGGTGCGCCGGGAGACATTGCTTGGTGGGCCAGGCCATCTGCGTCGATGGTGTAGGCACCAAGATGCTGTAACATCTGGCGCACGACGCTCTTGCCGACGGCAATGTTTCC
>DAOTTZ010000195.1:0-4362 GCA_034437535.1 Anaerolineae bacterium
GCGGCTCTAAACGCCGGGAACGTCATCAAAAACCGGCGGTTGATGACCGGCGGCGAGCCCGCCAGTACATCCAACCCGGCAGGCGTAATCTGAAACTTGCCCCACCCCACCCGGCGCAAAAGACCAGCCTGGGTCAAGTAGGTCTTGGCCCACCGCAAGCGATCATCAAAGCGGGTACGCTTGCCACTGGGGAGCATCTCGGCACGTTGCGCATCCGTCAGCCCCATCTGCCCGGTGATGATCGTCGCCGCTTCGCGGAGCGTATGCACCGCGCCATCCCCCGCCACCTGAAGCAGAGGTAGGGTCAATTGATCGACCGTCGGTACCTGTATCGTCCATACACCCGTCATCAATATCTTTACCAATACATCACATTATCTCAACGCTATGATAACGCAACTCATCCCGCTTGAGAAAGCCAGGGTTTACGCCCCGGTCGTGATCTCGTCCAGATCTGGCACCGGCTCCTGACGCAAAACCCCGTACAAGGCCACGCAGATCGCCACCAGGAGCAACGTCCGCCCGACCACCAACGCCGCAAACGGACCACGCAAAGCCCCTTCAATCACCCCGCCAGTATCCCCCGTCCGCAAAAACAGCAGTGGATACTCCGCGAAGACCAGCACACTCAACAGCACGACCGCCAGCACACCATTCCGCGATGGAAACGTCAGCAACACCAGCGGGATGATCTGCACCAGCCATTGGGGTGACCAACCCTGCGCCTGCAAGAAGAAGATCAACAGGGTGATGGCGGTAAACGCGACCAGGCCCTTGTCATCAGTTCGGCGCGTGGTGACGAACACCAGCAGGCCGATCACCCCGGCGATGCCGAGCCGCACCCACGCCGGGATCACGGCTGGCTCACCGAGCAGGTCGTTCGCCGCCTCTGCATCGTAGTGGCTTTCCACCGTGCCGAAGTTGCCGGTGGTGTAATTCCCGTCGATCAAAGCCCATACCGATTGATAACTGGCCTTGCTAAATTGCGCGGTGAGCGAAGCCGTCACGATGTCCGGGTCGGCATCTTGCGCGGCGTTGTGCAGGTAGAGCAAGCCATACACCCCGGCGAAGATCGTGACCGCCACTGCGATGTGACCGATTGCCACACGCGGCGGACGATACCGGATCAACGGGCCGAAGAGCAAGGCTGGCGTGAACTTGGTCAACGCGCCGACCGCCACCGCCACCGCCGACCGGTTCGGCTTGCCCACCAGCAGATAATACAACCCCAACAGGAAGAAAAACGCCACAATCGTCTCAAAGTTCCAGAAGATAAAGACCAACGGGGCCAGCAAGAGTGCGTACACCCAGGCCAACGCCATCCCGGTCGCTTCGCCGTAAAGATGCGCCCCGATCCGTTTCAGCAAGATCAATACACCGACGTCAAACGCGATCACGATAAAGCCCACCCACACCGACCAATTGCTATAGTCCGCGTTTTCGCCCTGCGCCTGGAACACGGCGGTCGTAATCGTATACCACACCGGCGGGAATTCACTCCACCACTCTACAAACGGCCAATCACCGCGTGACGTCAGGGCGGAAAGCGCGTAATGATACCGGCGGTCGCCCATGATGCCCACGCCACGCTCTACCCCCGGTGTGACCTCTCCCGGTTCGATGCCGTTCGCCAGCGGGTCGAAGGGGACCGGTTCATCCAGCGGGGCCGCCGGTTGTGGTGGTTCGGTCGTGTCGATCACCAATGGCTGATAGACCATCAGCATCAAGACGCGAAACGTAATAAACAGAATGACCAGCAGGCGCATATCTCCGAATAAACTTGACGGTCGGATCGTGTGGGTCATCAGATTAGTCTCCTATTGGGTCATCACGGGTGTAAATTACCACGCGCTCATCATCAAGGTCGGCGGGCGGGTAGACCTGTGACCAGCCCGGCTCGTCTGCTAGATTAGTCGCCAGGCCGCTTCCACGTTCCACCACCACCAAATTGATCGTATCCGAGTTCAAAACCGCCCGCCAATCTCCATTTCCTAACGCCGTCTGGAGCCATGACTCCAGGAAATCACTACCGTAGAGATCGGTACGCCCATCTACATAAACCGGGTAATCGGGCAAGGCCCACATCAGATATCCACCGTAATTATAGCTGTTAAACATCGGCCCTGGTGGTTGTGCTGAGGCGATGTAATCCGCCGCATCAACCGGCAGATTTTGCCGCTGGAAGCGAGCGACTGTCTCCGGGCTGAGGATGCCGGCAAAGTTGACCACCGCCACCAGCACCATCATCCCGGCCAGGCCCATATTGAGCTGTGATTGTCTTTTGGTCACGCGGGTGCGCGGTTGGAAGTCATAACCGAGCGATTTCAACATCGAATCCGTATGGACACTCAAGACGAGCGGGGCAATCACCGCGAACACCGCAATATTGCGCCCGTACAATAACGCCATGAACAACGTCCCACTCACCAGCACGAAATCCGTCCAATCCAACCGCCGGGCAGACGCCCCCACCGCGCCAATCAGCAGGACGAGCATGATGATAAACGGCCAGGTCTCCCGCCCCTGGAAGTTAGGCGATTGCCATTCCTGGATGAACTCACGCAGGGCACCGATGCTCACCGTCTCAAACGGCACCTGGAGCATCTGGAAGCCGTAAGGGTTGACCAGCAACGCGACCACCGCCACCCCGCCCACCAGGATCAGCTTACGCACCCCGCGCCACGTCACACGGTCTTCTCGCGCCGGGTCGAACACGTTGCCCAGGATCTCCCCGGCGATGAACCCGCCCCAGAAGATAAACCCGATGCTGAAACCAGCGTGTAAGTTCCCCCAGATTGCCATCATCGGCACGAAGGCCCACAACCAATCGCGCCCGCTTCGCTTGTATTGATACAGCAGGAAGAGCGTCACCCCGCTGAAGAAAAACGAAAACATCTGAGGCCGCGCCGACCAGAACACCGCCGCCGTCACCCCACCCAGGATGATCACAAAGGCCCGCAGATACGCATTCCCCACGCACACCGGATACAAGATCACCATGCCGCCCGTCGCCAGGAGTGCGGTAAACAGGGCCAGCCCGGCATCCCCGGCGACCTGATACAACCCGTGCATGATGACCTGCGACCCCCAGCTATGATTGATCCATGACTGGCCCTCAAAAGTATGTGAGAACGGATCAGTGTAGATCATGCCGTCGGTCAGGGTATGCTCCCCACTGCGAAGATGCCACCATGTATCGGTATCCACCGGCACCCGTGTCGCAATCGCAAACAGCAAGGCAACCAGCGTCACCCATAAGACCCGTTTGATGGTCATAAGACCCCCTTCGCTCTGGATAAGTTACAGTCATTCTAGCGCGATCAGTTGCCAAACCCTAGCCCGCCCCCTATACTCTACGCTCAAACATGCCTTCGGTAGAATTGAGGTCAATGCAATGTCATACAGATTTACCCCGATCTTGCTCTTGTTTCCGTTTTTGCTGGCCGCTTGTGGCGGCGGGACTCCGTTACAGACCACCGACGACCCGGCAGAGGCCGTCAACCAGGTGATCCGCGCTGTCTATGACGGCGGTGACGACATCCAGCAGTTGCTGTGTGAGGAACGACACGACGCCTATACCGTACTGACAGAAAACGGCTGGCTTTTCCCACAGTTAGCGGTCAACCTGGATGATTTAAGTTATGAATTGCAAGAGATCGTCATCACCGAGGAAGAAGAGGCCGACGCCGCTGAAGGCGCACCGCCCCCGGTCGATGACGACAACAACACAACAACGATCCGGTTACTTTCCGCCAGCGGAACCTTGCAATACGAGGCTTTCAATCAGACCATCGAGCGTGACCTGGGTACCCTTTACCCGGAAATCGCACTGGAACAAGTGGATGAAAACACCTGGATTTTGTGCGATGTTGACTTGATTTTAGCTCTGATTCAGCCCGAATCCCCTAATGATGAGGGGGAAAACGGCGAGTAGTTGCTTGATAAATTCAAAAACTTCTCTATACTGCATATATCGGCATCTTATTTACCTTATTCACATCTAAAAGGAGAACGACACATGAAGTTTGGACGTAAAACCCTGGCTCTGCTGGCCCTGATGATGGTTGCCGTTGTCGCGGCGGCCTGTGGTGGCGGCGGCGGTGGTGACACCGGCAGTCCGGAAGGCGCAGTTGAGGGCTTTATCAACGCCGCACTGGGCGACCTGGATTTTGACGCCGCCGCAGAGTTCGTCTGCGCTGAACTGCAAGATCAAGTTGCCGCAGAAGCCGCTGGCCTGGAAGAAATCGAAGCATCCGGTGCCAGCATTGATGTGGGCGGCCTGACCTACGAGACCGTCAGCGAAGATGGTGACAACGCGACCGTCAGCATCGGTGGCGAAATCAGCGTTTCAATCGAAATCGA